>NZ_JBWKFF010000035.1:0-46987 GCF_056434425.1 Streptomyces sp. NPDC044033
ACCGCGATCTCCTTAGCCCAGCAACTGGCCGGCGTGGTGTTCGGGGGCACGGCGCCGGCCCTGGCCCAGGCCCTGGTAACGGTGGGGCACGGCTCGCTATGGCTGGTGGCGCTCTACCAAGCGTTTCTGGCCGTCCTGTCAGCCTCCTGCCTGCTGGCTCTGACGTCTGCCCACCCCACTACCACGGCGGCCGCACACCCCCGCCGGGAGGTGACCAATGCGCCAGAGTAGTTCCCTTGGGGCAACGTCATTGGCCGGACTAGACTTTCTCCCTCCTGGCAGACGCCGGGTTGGCTCCTGCCTCCGTTGGGAGACCTCTGCTGGGAAGGGCAAGAGATGCGCAGTAACGGATCGGCACGCAGCAAGGAAGACCGTCCGCTGCTCCTGCAACTTGAGCAGCGCCTCAACAGGCTGATCGAGACACTCTATCCCGACGAACGCACCCGTCCCGGTTACGCGCGGCTCGCCAAGGAAATCAGCGAGACGATCGGAGGCACTATCTCCGCCACCTACCTCTGGGAACTGGCCACCGGAAAGAAACGCAACCTCACGCTGGAACAGCTGGACATTCTAGCGCAGTTCTTCGGGGTGCCACCCGAATATTTCCTCAACGAGGAGGTATCGGAACGGGTCAATGCCCAGCTAATGCTGGCCACCGCGCTGCGCGACACCAAGATCCGCAGTCTGGCGCTGCGCGCCGAAGGACTCTCACCTGCCAGCCTGGACGCCCTACTCACTATGGTCGACGAGGCCCGCAAACTGCAACACCTCTCGGCGGTGAACCACCCGAATCCCCCCGCAGCCGGATCCCATGACTGAGGAAGCGTTCCCATCGGAATACCCGGTGGGCCGGGTCCATTGGTATGCCACTGGCATACCGGCTCGCACGCGGCCCGAAAGCAACCAGTCTTCTCTACAGCAGGCTATTGGAGACGCATGTCGAAAAAGTACGCTCGATTACATCAGCGTTGCCAGTCGGTTCTGGACAAATTCAGTGTGCCACACCCCTTTGCCATCGATACTTTGTGCCAGGAACTTTCCGCCCAGCGAAGACGTCCGTTGCATCTGCATCCGTTGCCGCAACAGGCCGCCCGGAACAACATCTGCGGCATGTGGCTCACCACCGAGACCGACGACCACATCTTTTTCGAGCAGCGCACCAGCCGCGTGCACCAGGAACACATCCTGCTGCACGAAATCTGGCACATGCTGTTTGACCACTGTGGCGCGGGCCTGAGCCGCGGCGAGGCTTCTCAGGCCCTTCTTCCCGACCTGAGCTCGCAGTTGGCGCAACGGCTGCTCGGCCGCACCAGTTACACCAACCGCCAGGAACGGGAGGCGGAGATGCTTGCCAGCCTGCTGCGCATCCGCGCTTCACCGACCGCCGCCAGAACTCCGCACAGCGTGCTGGGCCGACTGGAAGCTGCGTTGGGGACGTGTACCGCAGATGAACGCTGACCCCTCTAGCTTACTGTACTGGTTCAACTACATCTGTGTGGGCTGCCTATGGCTGGCTCTGGCACTACGTGCCTCCATCGCACTACGCACCCCTGAGCAGCGCGGACTGTGGTTGGCCGTGGCTACCGCTGCGGTGGCCATGATGCTCACGCTCCCTGCCGTGACCCAGCTCGCTCTCCAGGCCACTGGAGGGGTCCATGCCATTGCCCTGCCACGGAACCTGATCGGAGTGCTCGCGTCGGGTGCAGTGCTGCACTTCGTCTCGGCGGTCGTCGGCGTCCGCTTACGTCTGAGCGTGTGGTACGTGATGGGCCTGGCTATGGCGTCCCTGCTGGTCCTGGATTTCTTGGCTCCACCACACCAGGAACACGCCGTAACGGGCCACAGTGCGCCGACTCCCTCCACTGCCTATTGGCTCGTCTTGGTTCTGGTCCATCTCACCGCGGACATCTCATGCGTTTCCCTGTGCCACCAGTACAGCAGACGCACGGCCAACCCCGTCCTCAAGGCAAGCTTACGGATGTTCGGGATCGGCAGCGCGCTCACCTTCTTATTCTGGTCCTGCCAGCTCATCAGCCTGCTATTCCACACCGATCGGCTGCTGCCGTACCTCCCGTACGTCATGGACTTGCACGGTCTGCTACGCGCGATCGCCCTCCTACTGCCCTCGCTCTGGGCAATGCGGGGCGCCGCAACGGAGATCTGCACCATCTGGCACCTGTGGCCGCTGTGGCGCGACCTGGTACAGGCCGTGCCGCACGTCGTGTTTCTCAAACCCCGCCACCGACTACTCGAGATCGTGTGGCCGCACGCATCCTGGCAGCTGCTGGCCTACCGCAAAATCATCGAGACCCGGGATGCCATTCTCGTCCTCAACGACTATGCAGCCGCTGGTACGTGGGCTCGCGCGCGCCGCGATGTGGCCGCTGTGGGTGTCGCTCACGCCAAAGTCGATGCGACGGTGCTCGCGTGTGTAATGACAGGGGCACGCAGCGCCAAGCTCGCCCGCCTGCCTCAGCAGCAGTCCGTCGGCAGTCTCGTCAACTTCGACAAAGGTGACCTCGATAGCGAGAAGGCATTCCTCCTGGACGTGGCGCGAGCTTACGCTTCGGCCCCAGCCCGGAACTTCGCGATCCATCCGAACACATCCGACAGGAAGTGAATATTCATGACCACTATCTTGATCACTGGAGCGACTGCGGGAGTCATGGCGGGCAAGAGGCGGAAGTTTGACACGGAGTTCCGTGAGGGAGCCGTGCGGACTCGTCGCCGAGACCGGCAAGCCGATCGCGCAGGTCGCGAAGGACCTGGGGATCAAGGACAGGACGCTGGCCAGCTGGGTGTCCCGTGCCCACAGGGCCAGCGGGGCCGGGGCGGCCAGCGAGAGCGGGGAGCTCGCGCGGTTGCGAGGGGAGAACGCCCAGCTGAAGAAGGACAACAAGTAGCTGGCCATGGAGCGTGACGTGCTCAAACGTTGCATCGTCCACTGGGTGAAGTAGCTGGGGCGGACCCGGCGGCTCTCGTCGGGTGATCAGCGGCCAGAAGACCGTGCACCGTGTTCCGTACCGCACCTCCTGCCGGGCGCTCGGGGGGTCGGAAGCCTGGTTCTACACGTGGCGGCGCCGTCCGTTCCAGCCGACGCAACGCGAGATCAGGCGGGTCGGCCTGGCCGAGCGGGTCCGCTGTTTCTTCGACTACTCGAGCCAGACGTACGGCTCGCCGAGGATCACGCTGGACTTGTGCGAGGAGAGCTGGCAGGTGTCGCAGAACACCGTCGTCGACATCATGGCCGAGCTCGGCCTGCAGGGCCGCACGCCGCCTCGCCGACGCCGTTCACTGACCCATCCGGGCAAGCGGAAAGCGGCTCCTGTCCTGCGGCGCACGTTCGACGCCGTCGCGCCCGACGTGTTGTGGTGGGGCGACATGACGCAGATCGACTCCGGAGCATCTCCCCGGACCTCACAAGCAGGGCGCCCCAAGAAGCCGTTGACAATGGGGGGCCACGCCGCCGGCATCGAAATCCCCGGCGCCGAGCACGGCTGCCGCTGGGGCTCCGTCCCGGCCCAGCCTCTTTGTGGGGCCAGGGCCCCGCCAGCCCTGTGGAACGGGCCTGTCCGGTAGTCCGTTACAGGCGCGGGGTGCGCGCCTCGATCCGGTATTCGAAGGCGGCGCCGCTGACGCTGGCTGTGGTCACCCCGCCGTCGACGGTGAGGACGGCCCCGTTGACGTAGGACGCGGCGGGCGACAGCAGCCAGTTGATCGCCTCGGCGACCTCCTCCGGATCCCCCGGCCGCTCGGCGGGAGACAGCCGGGTCGCCTCCTCGTACGCCGCCTCGACGCCGCCCGCCAGCCCCGCCTCCGCCGCGAACCGCGCCATCCGCCGGTCGGCCATCTCCGTACGCACCCAACCCGGGCACACCGCGTTCGCCCGCAGCCCCTGCGGCCCGTAGTCGACGGCGAGGGAGCGGCAGAGGTGGAGCAGACCCGCCTTGGACGTCGCATAGCCAGCGTTGCCGACGCTGTTGAGGAGCGCGGCGACCGAGGCGACCGCGACCACCGCCCCGCGGGCCGCCAGCAGATGCGGCAGCGCGGCACGCAGCAGCAGGAACGGGCCGGTGAGGTTGGTCCGTATCAGCTCTTCCCAGTCCTCGACCGCGATGTCGCCGACCGCGCCGGCCCGCCCGATTCCGGCGTTGAGCACCACACCGTCGAGTCTCCCGTAGGCCGTCACCGTCGTCTCGACGAGCTCGCGCACGGCCTCGGGGTCGGCGGCGTCGGAAGGGTGGGCCAGTGCCCCGGTCTCCTCGGCCACCCGGCGCAGGGGCTCGGGCCGCCGCCCGGAGATCACGACCTGGTGCCCGGCGGTGCGCAGCAGCCGGGCGGTGGCGGCCCCGATTCCCGTTCCCCCGCCCGTCACCAGGACAACACGCTGCTTGGACATGGTCGTTCGCCTCCGAAGGTGGTCGGCTTCCGGTTCCCCGCACTGCGATCATACGAAGCGCCGGCATCGCCGGGCCGAGCGGGTGCCGCTGCCGTCGGCACGCGGCTGGGTGCGGGGCGAGGAACGACTGCGGCGAAGGGCAGCGGCGTACAAAGCGGGGAGTAATCGGTGGAACGGTGCGACGGTGTGACGGCGGAGGCTTGCGGCAGAAACACGCCGCATCGAGACGGTCCTGCTCCTGAACCCGGCACTCAGCACTGGTGGGAGGCAGGCCAACCACGCCAGCTCAGCTCGTGCTGCTTCTGGTGCTTCTTCACCCATCCCCGTTCACTTGTACGGGACACTCGTCGTCGATCTATGCGGCCGGTGCGAAGTTCGACGGGAAGCGCATGGTCTTCGGGTGGACGGCTGTTGTGCGCCGACACCAGGCATCAAAGGTTCGGGGCAGGTGGGCTGGCCGCAAGGATTCCGTCGGGGTGTTGGTCGATCCAGGAGAGGCCGCCGATGTCGAGGCGGTTGCGGGTCCGGGTGACGGCGACGTAGGCGAGCCGGGCTTCGGCGTCGTCAATCGGGCCCGGAATGGGCTGTCCGGAGTCGTCCTGTTGGTCGCTGTCGCGGGGCGGTGGGAAGTCGCCTGAGATCCGCACACTGGGCCATTCGCGGCCTTTGGCCTTGTGTGCGGTGGAGACGGTGACCTGGGCTTGATCTTCGTGGGTGAGTTGGTTGACCGCGGCGAGGATGGCGTCCGTGCCGTGTTTGTCGACGAGGTCGACCAGTGGTTGCAGATCGCGGCCTGCCGGGTCATGGCCGGCGTAGTCCTGCAGGTCGCCCCAGGAGGTGAAGAGGACGAGTTCAGGGTGGTGGGTGCGGCGGCCTTCCTTGAGATCGCGGGCTGCCAGGGCCAGAGCTCGGAGGCTCTCCCCTCCCCCGACCAAGGCGACACTGTGGTCGGCAGCCAGGAGTTGGACGACTTCGGTGATGGCGCCGACGTTGGTGCGGCACAGCACCGCGTCGGTCCGTGGGACGAGGCCGAGTTCGGTGAGGACTTGGTCGCTGCCTTGCAGGCGGATCGGTGCGTCGGCGATGGAGAGCCAGCGGTTGGCTTCGTGTGCGAGGCGGGGGCCGAAGCGGAAGGACTTCGACAGGGCCAGGGCGGTACCGTCGAAGCCGGTCATGACGTCTTTGGCGCCGCGCCATTGGTAGATGGCCTGGGCGGAGTCGCCGACCATGACCAGTTGGGCGTGGGAGCGCTGGTTGTTGAAGATCTGCTCGACGACGGGGTTGGTGTCCTGGGCCTCGTCCAGGAGGAGGAAGTCGGCTGCGATCTTCGGGTTCGTAAGGGACCAGATTTTGAGGTAGTGGTCGTGTTCGAAGCGGACCTTGCCGTCGTCGGGGTGCTGGAGGTCGGCCCATGCTTTGCAGGCGAACGGCGTGATGAGTTCGGCAAGTTGTTTGTGCAGGGATGGGTCTTCGAGGCCGCGGAGATGGGGGACGTGGTGGCGGTTGATGGTGGGGTCGGCGGAGTGGCAGAAGCGGGTGACGGTGCGCAGGGCGGCGTTGGACAGGGTGCGTTGTGATACGTCGCGTTCGCCGATGCGGATGGGTTTGGTGATATCGAGGTCTTGTCCGGTCTGCCAGGCGGGGCGGCGTGGGGCGTTCAGTCGGCTGGTGTAGCGGTGGCCGATGGCGGCGAAGGCCAGGGCGTGGGCGGTTTTGCAGGTGACGGTGGTGGGGAAGCGGGTGGCGGCGTCGCGGGCGATGGCCCGGTTGTAGGCGAGGTAGCGGCCGCGGCGTTGGGTGGAGTGGGCGAGCAGGGCGAGGGTGGTGGTCTTGCCTGTGCCCGCGCCTGCTTGGAGGGTGAGGTGGTCGCCAGCGTGGAAGGCATCGGCTGCTGCCGTCTGTTCGTCGGTCGGCTTCATGGCATCGGTTCCTCGGGGAGTCGGGTGAGTGCGTGCCCGACGGCGGACAGCAGGTGCGCGGGGGTGGTGTGGGCGAGCAGGTGGCGTACGGCACGGTCGAGGCGGTCGGCCTGCTGGTCGGCGCGTTCGGCCAGGGCACGGTGGAGGGCCAGCTGCACGAAGTGTTCCGGGGACTGGTCCGCGTGACGGGCGTGGGCCTTCAGGGCGGTGTAGGTGTGGGGTGCCAGGGCCAGGTTGAGCAGGACCTGGCCGCTCGCGTCGGGGTAGTGGGTGGTGATGACGTCGATGGGCAGGTGGGCGGGAAGGCGGTGGCACGGGCGGCGCACGGCTCGGCCGGGGGTCTTGGCGTCCACGATGGTCATCAGGCGGGTGGCGTTGCTGTTGGCCGCAAGTGGCCAGGCTCGGGCGGCATGGTGGAGTTCGGCCGTCTTCAGGGGCCGGGTCAGCGCGATTTCCAGGGCGTGGTGCGGCATTGTCACCCGTTGTGGGGGTGGTGGGCTGGTGGGTGGGGAAGGCGGGTGCGGATGTGTTCCGCGTGCAGGAGGGGGTCGAAGGGGTGCCATGCTGCGGGGGCGAGATCGGCGGCGCCGGGGGCGGCGGCGTGTGCGGGGCAGCGCTGGGTGCGCCAGCGCAGTTGCTCGCTGTAGGGGAGGTTGCTCAGGTCGTAGACGGCCATCAGGGTGTCGGGGAAGGTCAGTTGGCCGTGCTGGACTGTGGTGGGCAGCAGGCGGCTCCGACGGCCGGAGACATTCCTGTCACGTCGATTCGGCGCAGGGCCGCGAGTCCCTGCTCTTCCAGGCCACTGAGTTCGAGCTCGATGGCCGTGGAGGGCACGCCGTTCTCGTCCGTGGTCGTGTAGAAACCGGTCTCGGCTGCGACGTTCTTGACGTTGGCGAGGTGCTTCTTCGGCGGGCACCGGCGCTTCATCCTCACCATGCCGTCTCGCCCGAATCGTGCCAGGTAGCTCTGCGGCACATAGTGGTGAAGTGTCGGTGCAGACACGTGACCAAGCGTAAGCGCTCCCGCGTGGAGGTGCGGTGGCGGTTCGGCAGCGCATCCCTGAGGACGACTGGTGATGCAGTCTCCGTCGCGTCATCCCTCGCGGTCGCTGTCCTTCAGATTCCCGCCCCCTCAGGTGTCCCTTTGGGTCGCCCGATACTCCTCGTACTGATCCCAGGCACGGTCGAGCGTCTCAATTGCTGCCGGGATGGCGCCGCGCTCCTCAAGGTAGTCAAGCTGCCCCTGGAGCCCCCTGCGCGAGGGCCAGTTGGGATCAGAAGATGCATCCCGCGCAAGATCTCCGATGGCATTGCGCTGTTCGGCGTGGGTCTTCAACCACGAGGTGAAGGTCTTCGGCTTGGTCATGTCGGCATCCTTCCGCCGTTGTGTCTGAGCAAACCCAACATGGATTGTTCAGCAACGCAACGCGGGAGCGAGGCCGTGGCTGGCGTTCTTGCTGGCTCGATGCAGGTGCCTGCGCGAATCCGTATGACGGCCCAGGGGGCGGGCGTTGTTGTCGTGGCTGCAGTGAACTGACGGGACAGCCGGCGGCCCGTACATGCTCTTTACAGCAAACCCGGAGTGCTCTCACCATCAGGCCCAGGGGCGGTCGGCGGACGCCCGCCTGTCGACCTGGAGGGGGCCAGGATGGGTGTGTTGTGGACGCTGGAATCGGCAACAGCCGCCAAACACCGCCTGTACGAACGCTACTTGGACGCCTGGTGGCCCATCCTGCTGCAGACGTCCCAGCGCACCGGTTACGCCCGCCCCCGCGTCACACTCCCGGACGCTTTCGCCGGTCCCGGCCGCTACCAGGACGGCGAACCCGGCTCGCCCGTCTTCATCCTCGAGCGTCTGCTGAACCACAGCGCGGTCGACCGCATGCACCTCAGCCCCCAGCGCGTCCACCTTGTCTTCATCGAGAAGGACCCCGCCCGGCACAGGCACCTGCTGGGCGAACTCCAGGATCATTTCGGCCCGTTGCGCTCCCTGCCGGTCCACGTGGAGGTCCAGCGGGGCGAGGCCGGGACCGACAGCCTGCCCCTGCTGACCCGGCTGGGCGCCTGGGGCCACCCCATCCTCGGCATATTCGACAGCTGGGGCAGCGTCAATGTTCCGCTGACCGCGATGCGGCGCATCGCCCGCAATCCTTCCAGCGAGGTCGTCACCACCTTCGGTCCCAACTGGTTCAGCCGCCGCGAGAACCTCAACCCGGACGTCCTCGACACGGTCTTCGGCGGCCGGGCGTTCTGGACGCCCGCCGACGCCGAACTGCGCTCCGACGAGCGGTGGCGCGTGTGGCTGTCGACCTACCGGGATGCTCTGCGCCGGTCCGGCTTCCCCTACCAGCTGCAGTTCAAGCTCGTTCCGCGCACCGGACAGCCCCTTTACCTCGTCTTCGGGACCGGCAGCACGGCCGGGCTGCGGGCGATGAAGGACGCCATGTGGAAGGTCGACGACCGGGACGGCGAAAGCTTCCGCGATCCGCGTACGCGCGGGGCCGTCCCCGACGGCCAAATCGATCTGTTCCAAGGGTTGGGGCTTGCCGACGAAGAGCTTCTGGAACTGGTCGCGCAGCGCCTGTCGATGGGGCCGGCCGCGGTGGAGACGATCGGCGAGTGGCTGCTGGCCGAGACCGCGCGCTGGCTGCCCAAGCATGCGCTGCAGGCCATACGGGAGATGCGGCAGAAGGGCCGGGTGACCCAGCTCTCGAGCGGGAGACTCACGACCAAGAGTCAGGTCGGCCTGCCTGCCTGAAGCGACGCCCCTCCCCCGCTGCCCTGGCTGTTCAGGCGCAGATCACACGCGGACGCGATGCTCGGGGTATTCACGCACCTGCAGCGCTGCGGGGAACTGTGCGATCTCCTTGTACTGCTTGCCCCAGCAGGACCCGAGCTGCTTCACGAACGGGGCGCACCCACACTGCCGGGACCTGGCCACCACGTCCATAGCCCAGACCAGGTCCATCGGGCGGGCCCCCGGCCCGGATTCGCCGCCCACGATCACCCAGTCGATACCCGTCGGGTCCAGGCCGTCGAGCGGGCCGAGCAGGGGCTCGCACGACAAGAACCGCACCGCGGCCGGTACTTGGCGCAGGTCATCGATCCGGGGCAGTTCCTTCGCGCTCTCCACCGAGACCCCCATCCACAGGTTCGGCGGCCATTCCAGCCGGTCGGCGATCTGGCGCAGGCGCCGGGCCCGTTTGGTGAGGACCTGGTAGGTGTGCTGCGGCGTCTCGTGGATCACCTCGAAGACTTGTCGCACGTAGTCCAGCGGGACCCGGGCGTGGAACAGGTCGCTCATCGAGTTCACGAACACCGTGCGCGGGCTCCTCCACCCGTAGGGCACCCGCAGGGCCTGAGGGTGCACGGTCAGCCCGAAGCCCGGCCCTGACGTGCGCGGGTCGCCGTCGGCTTGGTACTTGGGCGAGCCCATCGCCTTCAGCCGCTTCGCCAGCGTCAGCGCGTAGCAGTGATCGCATCCGACGGAGACACGGTCGCAGCCCGTCGTCGGGTTCCACGTCGCCTCGGTCCACTCGATCGCGCTGCGGTCGCTCACTGGACGGCCCTCCACCCCCTCGAACCGCGCTTCACCCCGGCGGCCCGTTCGGCGCCGCTGCATCCCCCAACGACGTGTCGTCTCACCGGACACCGGCATCCAATCATTTGACTGCCGTCGTGGAGCCGCCAAACCAATAATAGAACCTGTGAACTATTTTGTGAGGTTGGCGGCCCCTTGGAGGCCGCGCGTCCCGCCAACAGCCGTTCCGAGGCGACTCATTGAGAGCGTGCCCGCCAGGCCGGAACCGGTGCCCGTCGTTTGCCGCCCGTCCGGCGCACACGCTGCGGGCGCGTGGCCGCGGACCGGTCATGCGCGCCGGGGACGGGAGGTCGCCTGGGCGTGGACGGCATGCCGGGCCAGGTGGGCGAGGACTGACTGGTGGGCCTCCCAGCCTTCGGGGGCCTTCGAGGTGACGCCGAGGTGCACGGGGTCGTTGGCGGGGTGGGCGTCGAGGAGTTCGGGGATTCCGGCGCGGGCGACGACGATGCAGGCGTGCCGGTGCCGTGAGGTGAGGACGCAAAGACGGCCGGCTTCCAGGTGGAAGGCTGAGGCGTCCCCGCGGCCGGAGAGCGGGTGCAGGACGATGGTGATGCGGAATTCGGACCCTTGAAGCCGGTTGGCGGTGTCGACCGTGATGCCCTGGAGTTCGGGGTACTCGCGTGCCAAAAGCGCGCGGATCCGGTGGGCCTGGATGCGGTGAGCGGTTCCGATGGCGATGTCGTGGGGCTGAAGGACGTGACCGTCGGGGGCCCTTTCGCACGTGGTGACGGTGCGCCGGACCAGCAGCCGCTCGGCGATAGCGAGGACGGAGTGGAGGGCTTCGGTGTCGACCCGGTGGGTGATGCGGGCCGGCAGCTCGAACAGTGCCCATCCGGTCCGGGCTGCCGTTTCGACGACTTCGTCGATGGGAGTGCCCATGCCGGTGGCCGAGAACCTGAGCGTCCTGTCGGCTTCGCCGCTTCCGGCCCGGAAGGGGGTGGAGTAGAAGGCGTCGCTGATCAGGGGGACGGCCGCGGCCGGCAGCCGCCAGGACACGGGCAGGCAGTGGACGGGTAGGTCCGGGTTGTTGTCGAGCAGGACGGTGGCCGCGCTGTCCAGGGGGTCGTGGGGCCCTTTCGAGCGAGGGAGGTCGGCCGTGGAGAAGGGGTCGAGTTGCCCGGGGTCTCCGACGAAGAGGATCTGGTCGGCGAGGTGAGCGGTCCGCAGGAGCACGTCGGAGCGCATCTGGTAGGCCTCGTCGATGACCGCCCAGGGCCACCTGCGGCCTGTGACCGTGGCCCATTTCATGGCGGTCCCCACGATGACGTGAGCTGACTTTTCGAGGTCCTGGATACGGGTGCCTGTACGGACGTCGGGGTGTGCCTGCAGGTCGGCGGAGAGGGTGTGTTCCGCCGAGGTGAACCGGCCGATTTTCAGGCCGGGGCGGTCGCGGGTGAAGCGCCGGACCAGGTGGTCCACCTGGCTGTTGGTCTGGGCCATGACGACGCAGGGGGTGCCGGATTGCGCGAGCGTGCCGGCGGCCTGGACGACCAGGGTGGATTTTCCCGGCGCCGGGCGGGGCGTCCACGACGAGTCCGCGGTGGGGTGAGCGCGTGCAGTTCGTTCAGGATGGCGCGGGTGGCCTGCTCCGTCTGCTCCTGCGGCGACGGCCGGTGAAGGGATGTCACTGTCCGGCCTCGTCTTCGCCGCGGTCGTCCGTGTGGTCGCGCGGCGGCCCTCCATGGGTCCAGGGCGTGTGCTCTCGCGCAGGCAGTTCCGGCATCTGGTAGTGGTCTTGCGCCTGGGTGAGGACGAGGAAGTCGCCTGCTGTGGACAGGACGGCATGGGTGGGACTGATGACGCGGCCCATGCCGGCCGTGATCTCGAGTTCGACGAGCGTGGCGTCGTCTTCGTAGGTGACCTCGCAGAGCCTGTAACGGGCGTTGCGGTGCAGGTGTGAGGCCAGGAGCTGGCCGGGTTCCATGTGTACGGGGTCTGTGGTGGACAGGGTGAACCGGGGTCGCCATCGTGCGCGACCGGTGGGGCCGTGGACGATGCGCTCGGGGTCGATCGCGGTGACGGTGCCGCCGAAGGCCTCACCGGTGGTGCGCAGTTCGGCCCGTACGAAGGGGTCGTCGGCTGCGCGTTCGGCGGCGAAGGCGGCGGCCGTGCGTTCCCTGTGGGCCAGGCGGACGGCGGCGGCGACGGCTTGCTCGCGGGCCGGGCGGGGGCGCCCGTCGTGGGTCAGGTGGCGAGCGGCCATCGTCCGGTAATTGACGCTCATTTCCCCGCCAGAACGGGAGCATGTGCAGTGCGGTTCAATCTGATCGGGCCATTCGAGATCATCACGGATGACGGCCGGAGATACGCGCCCAAAGCGCCGAAGATCTCGCAACTGGTCGCTTTGCTGGCGCTCAGGCCCCGGGAGGCGGTGGCGACGGACACGATCATCCGGGAACTGTGGGGAGAGAGCCCGGCAGGGGGCGCGCTGCGGACATTGCAGACGCATGTGTATCACGCGCGCAAGATGTTCAACGATGAGCGGATAACGGCCGATGACCGGCGCATTGTGGTGACCGATCCGCCCGGCTACCGCGTTGAGGTGGCGGACGACGAGGTCGATGTGATGGATCTGGAGCGGCTGGTGCAGCGGGCTCAGCGGGAGTTCACCGCGGGGGCGCTCGATGAGGCCGCTGAACTGATCGGCCGTGCCCTGGAGTTGTGGCGCGGGCCGATTTTGAGCAATGTTCCGGCCGGCAGTGTGCTCGCCGGGCGGATCGGCCGGGTGGAGGAATGGCGGATCCGCGCGCTGGAGCTGCGGATCGAGATCATGAACCGGCTCGGCAGGTATCAGGAATGCCTTCCGGAGCTGCGCACACTGGTCGCGGACTACCCGCTTCACGAGTGGTTTCACGGTCAGCTCATCGTGGCGCTGCACCGTTCGGGCCGCCGGAGCGAGGCGCTGCAGGCGTATCAATACCTTTACAGCATCCTCAAGCGGGAGCTGGGCCTGGAGCCTTCGGCCGATCTGCAGCGACTCCAGGCCGATATCCTCGGAACGGCCCATTCCGGGGCCCTGGCTGGGGCTGAACTGGCACTGCAGCCGGCGGTTTCCGAACTCCGATGACGATGGGGAGGTGCCGGGGGTCACGTCACCGCGGACGGGATGAGGGCGCGGTGAGCGCGGTGCCGGGGCGGCTTTCCGGAGCGTCCGTCAGCTGACCAGGCCGTCCAGGTGCGGCAGGTGGTGGTCCAGGCGCTCACGCTTGGCCAGCAGGTAGCGGAGGTTCTCCTCGTTGGGAGTCGCCAGCAGCGGTACCCGTGCGGTGATGGTGATGCCGTTCTCCTCCAACGCGGCCCACTTTCTGGGGTTGTTGGACAGCAGCCGGACGGAATGTACGCCAAGATCGTGCAGGATTTCGGCGGCGAGGCCGAAGTCGCGGGCGTCGACGGGAAGTCCCAGTGCCAGGTTCGCCTCGACGGTGTCGAGCCCCTCGGTCTGGAGTTTCAGCGCCTTCAGTTTCGCGAGCAGACCGATCCCGCGCCCTTCGTGGCCCTGAATGTAGACGAGAATTCCGGCCCCTTCGGCGACGATGGCCCGAAGTGCCGCCGATAGCTGGTCGCCGCACTCGCAGTGCTTGGACGCGAAGACGTCGCCGGTCAGGCACTCCGAATGCACCCGGGTCAGCATGGCGCTCTCCGTCACAGCGCCATGGACCAGTGCGATTTGCTCATGCCCGGACTGGTGGTCCAGATAGCCAACGGCCAGAAAATCTCCGTATTCAGTGGGCAGTCGGACGTCCACCACTCTCTCAACCAGGGGCTTTTGAGAGGCGGCGTTTAATGCGAGATCTTGGTCTGCCATGCGCCTGATCGTACCGCGCAGGTGGCCATTCACCACTGTGTCCGTGTTTGCCGGGCCGCGCCCAGGCGCTCAACAGCGGGCGGTGCGCGCGGGGCTCGCACTGGTCACCGCAGTGGCTTCCGCGGCCGCCGGCGAAGTAGTGCTGCCCAGCGCGGGCTTCGGCGCATCCGCCTTCTCGGGCCGCTTCAGTGGGCGGCGTCGGATTCGGTGCGGCACGGTGTCGCCGCCGTCCGCCGCGGCTGCCGGCCCGCCCGGACCCGGCTCGCAGCGCCGTCGTCTTGGCGCGCGGCGGGCCGTGCGCGCCACAGCCACCCGCTGTCGCGCCCGAAGGACCACACCAGCAGGGCCAGGGACACGGCAACGGCGACGGCCGCGACCGTACGCGGAAAGACCCCGGACCCGGCGGCCACCAAAACGATTCCCTGCACGGCGGCCACGGTCTTGCGGGCGTAGCTCGCGGGCAGCGGCGCACGCAGCCAGGTCAGCCACCAGCTCAGCGCGGCGAACAGGTAACGCATGAGGCCGATGGCCAGCACCCACGCGCCGTGGAAGGAGGCGACGTACACGCTCAGGACGAGGATGAGGAACGCGTCGATCTCCATGTCGAAGCGCGCTCCGAGCGAGGAGGCCGTGCCGGTGCGGCGGGCGACCTGGCCGTCGACGGCGTCCAGGATCAGTGCCGGGGCGGCCAGGGCCACGACGGCGGCGGCGGGCGCCTGCGGCCCGGCGTCCGCCACCAGCGCCGTCACGCCTGCGGCGAGGGTGGCCCGCAGGGCGGTGACGCGGTCGGCGGGGCCCAGCGAGCGGGCCCCGGACCGGCGCAGTGCGTGCCGCGGCACGGCCCAGACGACCACACCCGAGGCCGTCCCGGCCAGCCAGCCCACGGGCCCCAGGCCCGCGGTGGCCCACAGCACGGCCAGCAGGGCGAGCTGGCCGGCCATGCCCGCTGTCACCTGCCGGTCCAACGTGCCTGTGCCGCGCTTTTCTTGCGTGACCACCTGGCCTCCCATGGCAGTGCGGAGCCTCATAGAACTGCTTATGGTACGTGTGGCTGCCAATGAAAGAGTCATCGGCCGGCGGTCCGTCCGTCAGCGGTCCGTCGTCCGGTAACTCAATGTCCGACTGCTCAGCCCGTGTTGAGCCCGAAGTTGTGGAGGACCCCGAATATGGAGCGCGCGGCTCGCGCCTTTTGGCTGTGCTCGCCCGGCCACGGAGAGATCCGGCCGGTTCCTCTTTCGCCGCCCGGTGCGGACGAGTTGATGATTCGCACGCTGTATTCCGGTGTGAGCCGGGGTACCGAAACACTCGTCTTCGGCGGCCGGGTGCCCGGCAGTCAGCGTACGGCGATGCGGGCGCCCTTTCAGGAGGGCGAGTTTCCCGGGCCGTTGAAGTACGGATACCTCAATGTCGGAGTGGTGGAGATGGGGCCGCCCGCACTGCTGGGGCACACGGTCTTCTGCCTGTATCCGCACCAGACCCGCTTCGTCGTCCCGGCCCACGCCGTGACCCCCGTGCCCAGCGCGGTACCGCCGGGGCGGGCGGTGCTGGCCGGGACGGTGGAGACGGCGGTGAACGCACTGTGGGACGCGGCACCGCTGATCGGTGACCGGATCGCGGTGGTGGGTGCCGGTATGGTCGGCTGCAGTGTCGCCGCCCTGCTCGCCCGCTTCCCCGGCGTCCGCCTGCAGCTGGTGGACGCCGATCCGGCGCGGGCCGCCGTCGCCGAGGCGTTCGGCGTGGAATTCGCCACCCCCGGCGAGGCGGCGGGCGACTGTGATCTGATCGTGCACGCCAGCTCCACCGAGGCCGGGCTCGTCCGGTCCCTCGAACTGCTCGCCCCCGAAGGGGAGCTCGTCGAGCTGAGCTGGTACGGCGACCGGAAGGTCAGCCTGCCGCTGGGCGAGGCGTTCCACTCCCGGCGGCTGGTGCTGCGCAGCAGCCAGGTCGGGGCGGTGGCGCCCGCGCGGCAGACCCGGCGCACGGTCGCGGACCGGCTCGCGCTGGCCCTGGACCTGCTCGCCGACCCGGCGTTCGACGCCCTGATCACCGGCGAGTCCGGCTTCGAGGAGCTGCCCGGTGTCATGCCCCGTATCACCAGCGGTGATCTGCCCGCCCTGTGTCATCGCATCACGTACGGCCCCGCCGCGGGCGAGAAGGCGCCGGCGGCCGCGAGTTCCGGAGAGTGACCTTGTTCAGCATCACCGTTCGCGACCATATGATGGTCGCCCACAGCTTCCGCGGCGACACCTTCGGACCCGCGCAGCGGCTGCACGGCGCGACGTTCATGGTGGATGTGACGTTCCGCCGCGCCGAGCTGGACGCCGACAACATCGTCGTCGACATCGGGCGGGCCACCGTCGAGCTGGGCACCGTGCTCGACGAACTCAACTACCGCAATCTGGACGACGATCCCGCCTTCGCCGGGGTGAACACCACAACGGAGTTCCTGGCGAAGGTCGTCGCCGACCGGATGGCGGACCGGGTGCGGGTGGGCGCGCTGGGCGACGACGCGCTCGGCCTGGACGCCATCTCGGTGGCGCTGCACGAATCGCACGTCGCCTGGGCGACCTACGAGCGCGCCCTGTGAGCCTGGCCGCGATGCCCCCGGCGGCCGACGGCATCGTCCATGTGGTGCTGCCGGGCGGCGTCGACGACCCGGCGGCGCCCAGCGGCGGCAACGCGTACGACCGCCGGGTGTGCCAGGGCCTGGCGGCGGCGGGCTTCAAGGTACGCGAGCTGCCCGTCGCGGGGGCCTGGCCCCGGCCAGGCGCGGCGGTATCCGCCCAGCTGGAGCACTTGCTGGGCCAGTTGCCCGACGGCTCGCTCGCCCTGCTGGACGGGCTGGTGGCGTGCGGCCTGCCCGAGGCCGTGGTGCCGCACGCACGTCGGCTGCGGCTGGCGGTACTGGTGCATCTGCCGCTGGCCGACGAGACGGGGCCCACGCCGCACGTGGCGGCCGAGTTGGAGCGGCGCGAGGGAGAGGTGCTGCGGGCCGCGGGCGCGGTCGTGGCGACGAGCTGGTGGGCGGCACGGCAACTGGCCGGGCGGCACGGCCTGGACGCCGGGCGGGTGCACGTCGCCGCGCCGGGTACGGACCCCGCGCCGCCCGCACCCGGCACCGACGGCGCCGCACGGCTGCTGTGTGTCGCCTCGGTCACCCCCCGCAAGGGGCAAGACCTCCTCGTCGAGGCTCTGGCCTCCCTCGCCGAACCGCGGCCGAGCTGCGATTTCGTGGGGCCGCTGCACCTGGACCCGGCGTACACCGCGCGGCTGCGCGAGCGGATCGAGCGGCACGGCCTTGGCGAGCGGGTCCGCCTGGCCGGGGCGCACACAGGGCAGGCGCTGGCCGAGACGTACGCCGCCGCCGATCTGTTCGTCCTGGCGTCCCGGGCCGAGACCTACGGCATGGTGGTGACCGAGGCCCTGGCGCGCGGAATACCCGTGCTGGCCACGGCCGTTGGCGCGGTTCCCGACACACTCGGCCGGGCCCCCGACGGCGGGGTGCCGGGCCTCCTGGTGCCGCCAGAAGACCCGCGCGCCCTGGCGGACGCGCTGCGCCGCTGGCTCACCGACGCCGCGCTGCGTGACCGCCTGAGGTCCCGTGCGCACAGCCGCCGGGCCGGGCTGGAAGGATGGCAGGAGACCACACGAGAGCTTGCGGGGGCACTCGGAAAACTTGCGTACGAGCCCCGGAGGGCTTCTTGAACACCCCTGACTCTTCCGCCGATTCGCCCGTTGACTCCCCCGTCGGTTCCCCCCGGTTCCCCTCGCGGTGGCTGGCGTTGCGCGAGAGCGCCGACGCCGCGGCACGGTCCGTCGCGCCGCTGGAGCCGCTGCGCACGTATCTGGAGCGGATACGGCCGGTCGGCACCCCTCTTCTCGTCCGTGATCTGGGCTGCGGCACCGGCTCGATGGGCCGCTGGCTCGCCCCCCGGCTCGACGGGCCGCAGCACTGGATGGTGTGCGACCGCGACGAAGAGCTGCTGGCCCTGGCCGCATCCGGCCTGCCGCGCACCGGTGCCGACGGCCGCCCGGTGACGGCCCGGGCCGAGCGGCGGGACGTCACCCGCCTGAACTCCGCCGATCTGGCGGGCACTTCGCTGGTGACCGCCTCGGCGCTGCTGGACCTTCTCACGCACGACGACGTGCGCCGCCTCGCGGCGGTGTGCACCGAGGCCGGCTGCCCGGCGCTGTTGGCGCTGTCCGTCGTCGGGCAGGTCGCCCTCGATCCGGCCGACCCGCTGGACGCGGAGTTCGCGGCCGCCTTCAACGCCCATCAGCGGCGTGCCGACGGCGGCCGGTACCTGCTGGGCCCAGACGCCGTCGCCGTGGCCACGGCCGAGTTCGAGCGGTGCGGCGCGGTGGTGTCCTCGTATGCGAGCCCGTGGCGGCTGGGCGCGAAGGAGGCGCCGCTGGCCGAGGACTGGCTGCGCGGCTGGGTCGCCGCGGCCCTGACGCAGCGGCCGGAGCTGGCGGCGCACGCCGACGCCTATCTGGAGCGGCGCATCAAGGCGTGCCGGGCGGGCGCGCTGCGTGTCACGGTCGGGCACCGCGATCTGCTGGTGCTGCCGGGCACGGCGGGGGGTACACCGGTATGAGTCCCCGTATGCCACGCGCTCTGTGGGGGCGGCTGCGGGTGCCGGCCGCGCTGGTGGTGCTGGCGGCCGTCGTCTACCAGGTGGGCACCTCGGCGTTCCTTCAGGCGCTGGGCAGTATCAATGCCCTCGCGGTACTGGGCACCTTCGCGCTGACGGTTCCGGCGACGGTCTTCAGTGCCTGGCGGTGGTGCCTGGTGGCCCGTCGGCTGGGCCTGGACCTGTCGCTGCGGACGGCCGTCGCGGACTACTACCGCGCGCTGTTCCTCAACGCCGTACTGCCCGGGGGCGTGCTCGGCGATGTGCACCGCGGGGTGCGGCACGGCAAGGACTCCGGGGCGCTGGGGCGCGGGGTGCGCGCGGTAGTGCTGGAGCGCAGTGCGGGACAGGTGGTCCTGGTGGCCGCCGGGGTGCTGGTGCTGCTGACCGGACCGGCCCTCACCCCGGTCATCGACGCCGTACGGGCCCCGCTGGAGGTCGCCGGGGCGGTGCTGTGCGCGCTGCTGGTCGTGGTCGCGCTGGGGCTGTGGCGGGGGCGCCGCACCGCGCGCTGGCGGCGGACGCTGACCGCGGCGGTGGCGGATGTACGCGCCGGCCTGTTCGCCCCCGACGTGTGGCCGGGCGTGCTGCTCCTGTCGGTACTGACGCTGGCCTGCCATCTGGGGCTGTTTTTGAACGCGGCGCGGGTGGCCGGTTCTTCGGCGCCACTGGCGACGCTGGTGCCGCTGCTGCTGCTCGCCCTGCTGGCGATGGCGCTGCCGGTGAACGCCGGCGGGTGGGGCCCGAGGGAGGGCGTGTGCGCGCTGGCGTTCGGCGCTGCCGGGCTGGGGGCCCGGCAGGGGCTGTCGGTCTCCGTGGTGTACGGGGCGCTCACCCTGGTCTCCAGCCTGCCGGGCGCCGGTGTGCTGCTCTTGCGCTCACTGGCCGCCCGGCACGGCGCGGGCGGCCGGCTCAAGTGCGAAGAGCGTGTCGTCGCCGAGCGGGAACGAGCGGACCGCCGGGCGTAGCGCGTCGTCCATGCGGTTTGGCCCGCAAAAGCGCAATCCGGGCACACCGTCACCGATGAGGACGGGTGCGACGGTGACATAGAGCCGGTCGAGCACCCCGCAGTGCACGAAGCGGGAGACGGTGCGGCCGCCGCCCTCGACAAGGACCCGCCGCAGGCCGCGGGCGGCGAGGGCGGCGAGCAGTTCCCGGGGGTCGAATCCGCCGCCGCGGTACGGCATCTGAAGCACATCAGCATCAACGCCGCCATCGGCGTCGGTGTCGCCCTGCCCGCCATCGCCCACCACGCGCAGCGTCCTGGCGTGGTTGTCGGTGAACAGCCGGGCGCCGGGCGCGGAGTGCAGCGCGCGGCCCCGGGGGTCGAGCACCACCCGCACCGGGTTGGGTCCCGGGCAGGCGCGCACCGTCAGCTGGGGGTCGTCCGCGACGACGGTGCCGGCGCCGACGACCACCGCGTCGGCCAGGGCCCGCAGCCGGTGCAGATGCAGGCGGTCCGCTTCTCCGGTGACGTAGTTGGAGTGGCCGGTGCGGGTGGCGATGAATCCGTCCAGGCTCTGGCCGAGCTGGGCGAACGCCAGGCGTGGCCCGGCCAGGCACAGGGGGGCGTAGAGCGCGGCGAGGCGGCGGGCCTCCTCATCGGCGCGCCGGCGCCACTGCCAGGTGCCGTCCGGCAGGCGAACGAGGCCGGCGGCCTCGGCCTGGGCGCGGGTGCGAAGGGTCAGCAGCCGCTCCCAGGCGCCCGCGGTCTCCAGCGGCGGCCGCGTCATCGGGAACTGACCTCCTTGAGCGCGTCCAGCACGGCGGTGAAGGAGTCCGTCAGCTGGTCCAGGACGAGCCGTCCCTTGTCGGCCGAGGCCAGTGAGGGGCGGCCGATGACGCCGGAGGAGGTGTAGCCGCCGATGCCGAGGGTGAGCAGGCGGGGGCGGTCGTCGCACAGGTGGTCCGCCGACTCGTAGCCGGGTCGCACCACTTGGGGGCGGGCGTGCAAAAGGACGGAGGTCTCCAGCTCCCCGGCGTGCATGTCGCTGCGCAGGAGCGTGGCCAGCCCGGCGCGGGCGGCCGCGGCCTCCCAGTCGGCGCCGCTGGGGAAGAGCGCCATCGGCCGCCCCTGGGCGTTGCTCTCCTGGACGGCGTTGCGCAGCACGTAATTGCCGCCGTGGCCGTTGACGACGACGAGCGCGGTGACGCCCGAGCGGCCGAGGCCGGCGGCGATGTCGCGAATCATCGCGTGCAGCGTGGGCGCCGAGATGCTGACCGTTCCGGGCCAGCGCTCGTGTTCGTGCGAGCAGGAGATGGTGACGGGCGGGAGGAGCTGGACTCGATACGCGGCGGCGATCCGGTCGGCGATGGCGCAGGCGATGAGGGTGTCGGTGGCCAGCGGCAGGTACGGGCCGTGCTGTTCGTGGCTGCCGACGGGCAGGAGCGCCACCGTGGCCTGGCGCTCGCCCGCATCGGCGGTGGTGTCCGACGGCAGTGTGTACGGGGCGAATTGATCCACGGGTATCCCCGTCTCTGTGTGGTGCGCGACTTCGATCACGCTGTCAGAGAGTACTTCGCACACCGCCGGCGCGAGGTGCCCCCTCTACTCGGCGATGGCCGTGCAGGCCGTCCACTGAAGGACCGGGATCTCCTCGCCGTCCAGGATGTGGAAGGCGTCCTGGTGGACGAAGTGCTCATAGCCGTTGCGGAATCGCTTCTTGAATGTCTCGGTGAGCGAGGTCGCGTACTGCACGCGCTGCTCGTCGGGGAAGTAGGCGGGGCCGCCGACCAGAACAACCTTGATTCCAGAATTGGTTCCAGACATGTTGCTTCCCTCCGTGTGCTGACTCATATCCTGACTCGGCCGTCTCGCGGAATACCGCATCGCATCCTGCGAGTACCCTGGTTTTCAAAGGGCGTTGACCAAGGATCATTCTTGATGTCCTTCGTCGAGCTGCTCTGCCTTGGCAAAGAGGAGTGCCGCGATCTCGCTGTCGGACAGCGCCTCCAGATCGCTCTCCCCGTTCCGGACGGGCGGTTCGGTGGGGGGTTGGGCCCGTGGCGCTACGGGCCTCGCGCCGGCCCCGGGCGCGGTCACGGACCCGGTCGCCGGGCCGGCTTCCAGCGCGATCTCCATGCGTTCGGCGAGGAACGGCACCAGCGCCTCGATGGTCGGATACCGCCAGCCGATCGTGGCCGGGAGCTTGATACTCAGCGACGTCTGCAACCGGGCACGCAGCTCCAGCGTCCGCATGGAGTCGAATCCCAGGCCGGCCAGCGGCGCCGCCGCATCGATGGGCGCACCCTGTGCGTCCAGCACCTCGGCGGCCAGCCGTGTGACATGCGTGACGAGCACGTGCCGGCGCCGACGGCCTGGCTCGACCTCCAGCAGCCGGCGGCGGATCTCGTCCCCGTCCGCGCCGGCGGTGCTCGTGGGGACGGCGCCACCGCGCTGTGCGGTGGCCGTGCGGCACCACACGAAGAAGTCCAACCGCAGTTCAGCGGCAGCCTGTTGCAGCTGCCAGGCTGCCGGGGTCGGCAACCCGGACCGGCCCTCCGGGGAGCCGGCGACATGCACGGCCCCCGCCAGCGGCGGCATGAAATCCGCCACTTGGTCCAGTGCGGCGGCCGCATCCTGGGGCGTGACCGCATCGGCGGCCAGCACTTCGACCTGGACGCGTCGGGAGCGCAGCTCCTCCCACGCGGCGTCGTCGCCGTCCGCCACGCCGTGGCCCACGAGCGCCAGGTGCCGGGCGCCTTCGTCGGCCAGCCGGCGGGCGGCCTCAAGGCCCGAAGTGCCGGGCTCGCCGGCGATGAGGTAGGTGCCGGCGGCACTGACAGGAGTGTGGCCGGGCACCAGCGTGACCGTCTCGTCGCCAAGCGGAGTGAGCACCAGCTTTCCGACGTGCCGGGCCTGTGCCATGCGGGCGAAGGCCGCCCCCGCCTCGGCGTAGGGAAAGGACGTGATCGGAAGCGCCTCGAACTGCCCGCTTGCGAAGCCGTGTCGCACCATGTCGAACAGCTCGTCGACGATCTGCGGCTGTTCCCACAGTGTCTTTTCCAGGTCGACGGCGAACAGTGAGCGGTTGTCTTTGAAGAACCCCAGCCCGATGGGGCTGTCGTCGTAGATGTCCCGCTTGCCGATCTCGACGAATCGCCCGCCCGGCGCCAGCAGCCCCAGGCTGTGCACCAGCGCCTGGCCGGTGACGGAGTTGAGCACCACATCGACGCCGTAGCCGCCGGTCAGGCGGCGGATCCCGGCGGCGAAATCCAGGGACCGCGAGTCCATCACATGATCGGGGCTGACGCCCAGTTCGTGCAGCATCCGCCGTTTCTCCTCGGTGCCGGCCGTAGCGAAGACCTCCGCACCGCACCGCCGTGCCACCATCAGTGCGGCCAGGCCCACTCCACCGGTGGCGGAGTGGATCAGCACCTTCTCGCCCTTGCGCAGCCGGGCCAAGTACTCCAGCCCGTACACGGCGGTGAGGAAGGCCACAGGGGTGGCGGCCGCCTGCTGGTCGGTCAGGCCCGCCGGCCGTGACGCCACCAGGCGTGCCTCGGTCGTGACGTACGCCGCCAGGCCGGAGGTCGCCACCGCCATGACCGGGTCCCCGACGTGGCGGCCCTCAACCCCTTCGCCCACCGCAGTGACGCGGCCGGCGCACTCAATGCCGAGCGGAACCGACCCGTGGGCACCGGGGTATGCACCCATCGCCTTGAGAACATCGCTGAAGTTCAGCCCGGCCGCGGTGACCTCGATCTCGACTTGCCCGGGGCCGGGAGGAGTGCGCCGCCACACGGTCGGCTCCAGGCTGTCCAGGATTCCGGGCTGCAGCGCCAGGACGCGGTGGTTGTCATCCTGCCCCGCCTCGAACGGCCGCCGCCACACTTCCTTTTCGGCCGGATCGCCGGAGCGGTGCGGGACGAGGACAGGCGTGCGACGGCCTTCGCCGCGCAGCACCACGTGCTCCTCGCCGCGGTCGCGGGTGCGCAGCAGTTCGTCGAGGAGACGGGCGGCCTCGTCATCGGCGGGCAGCGGGTCCAGGTCGATGAACGCGGGGAGCGGGGCAGCGTGCTCGGCCGCGGCCGCCCCGGCGAGCGCCCACAAGGGGGCCGGGGCGCCCGGGGAAGGCGCGTCCTGTCCAGCCACCTGTTGCGCACCACGGGTCAGCAGCACCAGCCGGGGCGCGCCGTCCACCCCGCCCCGGGCGAGCGCCCGGATGAGGCCAAGTGCCGAGGAGGTACCCGGCAACGGATGCTGACCTGACGGGAGTCGGCGGGGCTCGTCGGAGCCGAGCGGGAAGTCGTCCAGGCTCCAGGCGTGCACAACGCCCGCACAGGGCTCCGCATCCTGGGTGCGCAGCTCCTCGAAGAGAGCAGCGAGGTCCTCGCGCCGTAGCGGGTCGATCTCGAAGTGGGCGGCGTCCAGCCGCCGGTAGCGCTCCCCCGCCCGTACCGTCACGCAACGGCCGGAACGGGCGGCCAGTTCACCGGCCAGCGTGTCCCCCATTCCGGTGCGGTCGGCGAACAGCAGCCACCACCCGGGACCCGCCGCACGCGCCGTGCCGGTGTCATCGGCCTTCTGCCAGTGCACCTCGTGCAAGTGCTCGGCGTCATCGCTTTTACCGCCCGCCTCGGGCCGGTTCGGCTGCACACCGGTCACACCGGCCGCCGGGGCGGCGTTCACCGCGGCGGCCGTACGGTCCGCGGGCTGGGGGGCGTAGCGCCGGCGCTCCCACGGGTAGGCCGGAAGATCGGTCACGACGCGGGGAAGCTCCGCGGGCCCGGCACCATCGAGGTCTCCTGCGGGATCCTGTTCCTGCACCAGCACGGCGTCCGTGGTCGCGCCGGCTGCCAGCGCCTTGAGCGCGTCGAGTGCCAGCTCGCGGTCCGGGGCGCTCACCCGGGCGCGCCACTTGTGCCGGGCGCGCCCGAAGGTGACGGAGTACGCGAACGCCGGATAGCTGTCCGCGGGCAGTCCGGTCAGGCGGTGGTGCAGCCGCTCCGCCAGATCACGTACGGCCTGCGGTGTCTTGGCCGACAGCTCGAACCCCTCCACCGGTGTGGTGCCGGCCGGTGCCGTCGGCCCGGTGTCCTCGGCCGGGCCGAGGATGAGATGGGCGTTGGTGCCGCCCATGCTGAAGGCGCTGACCGCGACATGGCGGCCGTGCGCATCCCGTGGCCAGGGGGTGAGCTCGGTCGGCAGGGTCACGCCGGTGCCGTCGAGGTCGATGAGCGGGTTGAGGGTGGAGAAGTGCGCCAGTGGCGGCACCGCACCGTGCTGCAGGCACGCAACTGCCTTGAGTAGCGCGGCGATGCCGGCCGCCGACTCCAGGTGGCCCATGTTCGCCTTGACGGTGCCCACGGGCAGTGGGGCGCCGACGTTCTTGCGGCCCAGCGCGGAGACGATGGCCTCCATCTCGATGGTGTCGCCCAGCGACGTGCCGGTGCCGTGCGCCTCCACCAGGCCGATGTCGGCCGGGGCCAGCCCCGCGTCCGCCAGCGCCGCCTCCATCAGACTGATCAGCGAAAGCACATTGGGCGCGGTGAATCCGGTCGAGCGGCCGTACTGGTTGACCGCCGAGCCTTTGAGTACGCCCAGGACGCGGTCCCCGTCACGCCGGGCGTCCGCCAGGCGCTTGAGGACGATCACTCCGCAACCCTCACCGCGGGCGAAGCCGTTGGCCCGGGCGTCGAACGCCTTGCACTTGGCGTCCGGTGCCAGCGAACCCAGCGCGTCAAGCTGCTTGGTCATGTGGGGGGACAGCGCGAGGTTGACACCGCCGGCCAGAGCCACGTCGCACTCCTTGCGGGCGAGCGCCTGCCGGGCGAGGTGGACGGAGACCAGTGACGAGGAGCAGGCGGTGTCCACCGCGATGGCGGGCCCTCCCAGCCCCAGCTCGTACGCGAGCCGGCCGGCCGCGAAGTAGTGCCCGTTGCCGGTCGTCCAGTGGCGGTCGGGGTCGCCGTCCAGCCAGTGCCACCAGTCGTGGTTCATGATGCCGACGAACAGGCCGGTACGGGCGCCGTCGAGGCGGTCGACGGGCAGCGCGGCGGACTCCAGCGCCTCCCAGGCGACCTCCAGCAGCAGCCGGTGCTGCGGGTCCAGGGCCGCGGCCTCCTCGGCACCCATGCCGAAGAACGCGGCGTCGAAGTCCATGACCTCGTCGAGGAATCCGCCACGGGACCCGAGCCGGTCCCACTCCGCGGCGAAGGGTCCCTTGCGCTGTTCGGGCAGCGGCTGCACCAGGTCACGGCCCTCGGCCAGTGCCTGCCAGTACGAGTCGAGGTCATCGATGCCGCCGGGGAACCGCAGCCCCGTGCCGACGATGGCCAGCGGCTGGCTGCCACCGGCCTCCTCCAGTTGGCCCCGCAGCTTCTTGACCGTGTCCAGCGCCCTGCTCAGCGGGGTGGGGGCGGCGGTGTCGGGCGTGACGTCCATATCCATCAGTCCTTGTCGTCCTCGGCGGCCGGGGCGGCGGACAGCTGCTCCGCCAGGACACCGGAGAGAGCGCGTGTACTGCCGTAGGTCCACAGCAGCGTGGGCGAGAGCTTGAGGCCGAACGCCGCCTCGAGCCGGTTGCGCAGCTCAAGGCCCATCAGCGAGTCCAGGCCCAGCGCCTTGAAGGGGGTGTCCCGGTCGATGGCCCCGGTCTCCAGGCGCAGCACCCGGCCCGCCAGCTCCCGCACCGTGGTCTCCAGCAGCTCGGCCCGGCGCTCGGGCGTGGTCGCGCGCAGTTCGGCCAGGAAGGCACGGCCGGAACCATCCGCGCCCGGTACGTCCTTGGCCGCCTCCCGCAGTGCACTCCAGCTCGGCAGGGCGGCGGTGTCCGGATACGCCTCGAACCACTGGCGCACATTGAGCGGTACATAGGAGACGACCTGCTCCTCGCTGGTCAAGAAGCGCTCCAGCGCCTGCCACGCCTCGTGCGTGGTGATGCCGTCCATGCCGCGTTCCGCCAGCCGCGCGCCGCGGTTGGCGTCCTGCGCGGCGAGCCCGGCGTCGGAGAACGGTCCCCACTGCACGCTCAAACCGGGCAGTCCACGCCGGCGGCGGGATACGGCCAGTGCGTCCATGAAGGCGTTGCCCGCCGCATACGCCGCCTGGCCCGCGTTGCCGAACAGGGCGGCGGCCGAGGAGAACAGCACGAAGAAGTCCAGCGGGTCGCCTGCCGTGACGGCGTCGAGGTTGCGGGCACCGGCGGCCTTGGGCGCCAATACCCGTCGCAGCTGCTCGGGCCGCAGCTTCTGGATCGTGGCGTCATCCAGCAGACCGGCGGCGTGCACCACTCCGCGCAGCGGCGGCAGTTGGGCACGCACCCGTTTGAGCGCCTCCTCGTCGGCGGCATCGGCCTGGAAGGTGTCCACGCGTACCCCGCCAGTCCGCAGCGCCTCTATGCGCGCGACGGCCTCGGGGCCCGGCGCGGAGCGGCCGACCAGCGCCAGCGCACCGGCTCCCCGCCCGGCCAGGAACTCGGCCAGGGACAGGCCGAGCGCCCCCAGACCACCGCTGATCAGGTACGTGCCGTCGGCACGGAAGCGGCCGCCCGGCATCGGCTCCGGCGCCACCGGGCCCGCGGAGTCCGGTTCGACGAGCACGGCCGTACCGATGCGGCCGCCTTCCGACAGCGCGCGCCATGCCTGCGGCGCGTCGCCGAAGGAGTACGTCGTCACCGGCGGCGGAGCCAGCCGTCCTTCCGCTACCAGCGCCCAGACCTCGGCCAGCAGCCGCGCGAACCGCTCGGGCCTGCGCACGATGAGTCCGGCCAGGTCCACGGAGACGAAGCTGATGCCCTTGCGGAACGCAGCCAGGCTCACCGAGTGCTTCTCCTGCCCATCCCGCATGCCGACGTCGAGGAAGTGCCCGTCCTCTGCCAGCGCATCCAGGCCGCGCTCCAGGGCCGCGCCGGTGAGGGAGTTGAGGACGGCGTCCACTCCCCGGCCTCCGGTCGCCTCGCGCACACCATGGACCCACGACAGGTCACGGGAGTCGAAGACGCGCTCGATACCCAGCCGGGTGAGATGATCCCGCTGCTCCGCGCCCGAGGCAGTGGCGATGACCTCGGCACCTAGCACCCGTGCCACCTGGACCGCCGCCAGGCCCGGCCCGCTCGCCGCCTCGTGGATCAGTACGGTCCTTCCCGCGTCCAGCCCGGCCACCTCGTGCAGCGCGTACCAGGCGGCCGTCAGCGCGGAGGGCAGTGCCACGGCAGCGGTCTCGTCCAGGTGTCCAGGCAGCGGACGTATGTGGTCGGCGCGGAGGATCTGGTGCGAGGCAAGCGCACCGGGCGCGCACCCGACCACGCGGTCGCCCTCCGCGAAGCCGGTCACGCCTTCGCCGACACGGGTCACCACACCTGTCGCATCCAGGCCGTAGATCTCGCCGGAGCTTTCGGTGAAACGCGGGACATCGGTGGTGGCCACCGCCGCGGCGCGCACGGCGATCTCGATCTCGCCGGGGGCCGGCGCCCGCCGCCCCAGCGGCCGGCACTCCAGCGGCTCCGGAGCGCTCAGGCGGGCAGCGGCCAGCCGGAACGGCTGCGGCGGGGTGTGCCAGGCGGGCGCCGACCGCGGATCGGCGGAGCCGTCCGGGCCACGCAGCAGCCGTCCGGCGAAGCGGTCCGGGCCGCGCAGCGCGACCTGGTCCTCCTCCTCCCCGGCAAGCAGTTCGGCAGCGCAGTCCGCCGCCCATCCCGCCTCGCCCGGGCCAAGGTCGAGCAGCAGCGGCCGCAGCTCCGCGTGCTCGCGGCGCAGTACCCGGCCGAAGCCCCAGTACAGGGCGGAGCCCGCGTCGGGCAGGTCGGCGGCGAGCGCCGCCTGCGCGCCGGCGGTGACCACGGCCACGCGCGGCGGCGTGGGCAGCTTCAGACAGGCACGCACCAGTGCGACCAATTCGAGCAGCCCCTCGCGCTGTGCCTCCGGGCCGTCGTCGGCCCGTGGCGCGAGGAAGGCGACGCCCGCCAGCTCACCGGCAGCACCGAGACGTTCGGCCCACACCGCCTCGTTCACCGCGTCGTCCCCGCTGACCACGGCCGTGGTCGTGCGGGCGCCGAGCGCACCCAGCGCGCCGGCCAGAGCACCGGCCGCATCGGTACCGCCGCCGGGTGCGCACACCGCCCACGCACCGGGCACGGTGCCCCGCGGCTCCGTGACGGCACGCGGCCGGGGGGTGAAGACCAGGCGATGGATACGGTCCGTCTCGGCGCCCGCCACCTGGGCGGTGACGGCCAGCGGCGTCAGGCGCAGCCCTTCCATCACGAGCAGGGGCCGACGGTCGGCGTCGTAGAAGTACACGTCGAACAGCAGGTGGCCGCGGCGTACCGCGTGCGACCACACCCGCACGGCCGGCTCGGCGAGATCCTGGAGCAGGTGAACCCGGCGCACTCTGGTCGGCACCACGGCGTCCCTCTCCTCGGCGAGAGGCAGCGACACCTGCATCGCACCGTCCCACAGGGCCGGGTGCAGATCGCGGGCCCGGGCGCCGGCCAGGCACTGTTCGCTCAGGTGCACCTCGGCCAGCGTCTCGCCCTCGCCCCGGCGCACGCCGTTGACCCCACGGAACGCCGGCCCGTAGTTCAGGCCCTTGGCGGCGCAGGAGGCGTAGAACTCCTCGGCCTCCATCAGGGAGGCCGCCAGCAGGTGTTCGGGGAACTGCGGCGCCACCACCTCATGGGTGAGCTCGGGCGGCAGAGCCCGGGCGACGGCGTGTTCGGTCCAGGCCGTGGCTCCCGGCGGCAGGGAGGCGAGTGTGAAGGACCCGCCTTGGGCGGGCTCGTCACGCCACTGGACGCTGACCCTGGCCACGTCCTCGCTCAGGGTGAGGTCGCTGCGGAACACGATGTCAGCGAGCGCGCCGGGGAGGTCTCCGGTGTGGGCAAGTGCCGTGCGTACGGCGAACGCCAGCATCGCGGCGCCGGGCAGGACGACGGCGTCGTGCACCCGATGGTCGCGCAGCCAGGGCTGGTCCTCCAGCGCCACCTCCAAGGTTCCCGTCCAGCGGTCCTGTTCGGTCACGGACGGGGCCAGCACGATCTCCAGGCCGGACTGCCGGGCCCCGCGGCGGCCGAGCCGGACCCAGTGGGCGGTGCGCTGCCAGGGGTAGCCGGGCGCCGGGGCCCATGCCTTGCGCGGCAGGGAGTCAAACGGTGCGAGTCCCGCCACATAGGCACGGGCGAAGGACTCGCGCAGATGCCGCGGCGATCCGCTGTCGCGCCGAAGGGTGGACAGTACCCGCGGGGGAGAGGTGCGCTGTGCCGCCAACTGCTCAATGGCCGGGGTGAGTACGGGGTGCGGGCTGATCTCGACGACATGGGTGACGCCGTCGTCGAAGACCTTGTCCAGTGCGTCGGCGAACATCACCGGGCGACGCAGGTTGTCCACCCAGTAGCGGGCGTCGAGCTCACCACCGCCCAGCGTCGTCAGCCGCACCGTCGACAACAACTCGATCGTGCCCTGGCGGGGGGCCACCGGGCCCAGTGCGGCCAGCAGGTCCTCCTCCAGTTCGTCCATCTGCGGGCTGTGCGAGGCGTAGTCCACGTTGACCAGGCGGCAGAACGTGCCCTCCGCCTCCAGGATTTCCTTCAGGACCTGAATCAGCTCGCTGTCGCCGGACAGCACGCAGGAACTGGGGCCGTTGTTCACCGCCAGCGACACCCCGTGCTCGAAACCCTTGATGGCCGCCCGGGCGCTTTCGACGTCCAGATCCACGGCGAGCATCAGGCCCTTGCCGGACGTACGGCGGGCTATCGCGCTGCGCCGGGCCATCACCAGCGCGGCGTCCTCGTAGGACAGCGCGCCGGCCACCGTGGCGGCGGTGACCTCGCCCTGGCTGTGCCCGATGACCACGTCCGGCTCGACGCCTGCTGCCCGCCACACCTCGGCCAGGCCCACGGAGACGGCCCACAGGGTCGGCTGGAGCATGTCGATGCGCGAGAGCCACTCCTCACCGGCCTCGCCGGCCACGATCTTGACGAGGTCCCAGGGGAAGTGCGGCTCAAGCGCCTTGGCACAGCGGTGGATCACCGCGGCGAAGACCGGGTCGGCGGCGAGCAGTTGGCGGCCCATCTCCGGCCACTGCGATCCCTGTCCGGGAAAGACGAAGGCGACACGGCCCACTTCCTCAGCGGCCCGGCCGCTGACCACATCGGGAATTTCCTCATCGGGCTCGGCGGCGTAGCGGGTGAGCCGGTCGCGAAGCTCTTCGGGGCCGGTGCCGGTGAAGGCCGCCCGGAAGGGGAAGTGGTCGCGCTGCCAGGCCAGAGTGCCCGCCAGGGCGGGCAGCGACGCGGCACCCTGGGCGAGGGCCTCGGCCACCCCCAGCGCCCGCTGCTCCAGCGCCGCCTGCGAGTGCGCGGACAGCGGCAGCACCAGGTGTTCTCCCGCCGTCCCGGAGCGCGGTTCGCCCCGCTCGGTGGGCGGTGGGCTCATCACGCAGACATGCGCGTTGGTGCCGCCCCATCCAAAGGAGCTGACCCCCGCGAAGAGCCGCCCGTCGGCGGGCAGCGGGAGCCTCTCGCGCACCACGTGCAGATTCAGCTCGTCGAAGGGGATGTCGGGGTTGAGGACCTCGGAGTGCAGGCTTGGCGGCACCGTGCGGTGCTTGAGCACGAGCATCGCCTTGACCAGGCCCGCCATGCCCGCACAGGCTTCCAGGTGCCCGATGTTGGTCTTGACCGACCCGATGGGCAGCGGCCCCATGGCGCGACTGCGCGACTGCGCCAGGATGTGGCCGATGACCCCAGCCTCGATGGGGTCGCCGCGCTTGGTGCCGGTGCCGTGGGCCTCCAGGTAAGCGACCTCGTCGACGGAGATGCCCAGTCGGCCGTACACACTGCGCAGCAGGTCTTCCTGGCCGGCCGGGTTCGGGGTGACCAGACTCTCCCCGCCGCCGTCGTTGTTGACCGCCGTCCCCGCGATGACGCCGTGGATGCGGTCGCCGTCCTCCAGAGCGCGGGCGAGGGTCTTCACATACAGAGCCACCACGCCCTCGCCGCGGACGAATCCGTTCGCGGAGGCGGAGAAGGTCTGGCAGCGGCCGTCGGGGGACAGCCCGCCGAAGTGCGTCAGGCCGATCATGACGTCGGGGGTCAGCATCACGTTGACTCCGCCCACGACGGCTGCGTCGATCTCCCCCTGCCGCAGGGCCTGTCCAGCCAGGTGCAGCGCCACCAGGGAGGATGAGCAGGCGGTTTCGACGGCCATGCTCGGGCCGGTGAGTCCAAGGAAGTAGGAGACCCGCGCGGCGATGACGTCGAGGGCGGCGCCGACCGCGCTGTGCTGGGTGGCCCCGGCCCCGCGGTCCCTGCGCAGGGTCTCGTAGTCGTGCCACTGCGCTCCGACGTAGACACCGGTCCGCGAACCCGCCAGCGAGTCGGCCGGTGTTCCGGCGTCCTCCAGAGCCTGCCAGGTCGTCTCCAGCATCAGCCGCTGCTGAGGGTCCAGCGCCTCGGCCTCGCGGGGGGAGATCCCGAAGAAGGTGGCGTCGAACTGGTCGATGCCGGAGAGGAAGCCGCCCACGGACTGGATTTGCTTGTGGGGGTCCAACTGGGCCCCGCTGTCCCAGCGTTCGGTGGGCACCGGCCCAATGGCATCGTGCCCGTCCAGCAGCCGCTGCCAGAAGGCGCCGATGTCGTCGGCTCCCGGGAAACGCCCCGCCATACCGACGACAGCGAGGAGCCGGGCCGGATCCTGGGTCACATGGTCTGCGTGCATTGCCTCTTCCTCGGCTAATTCCTCGGCTAATTCCTCGGCTGTCGTACGGGATGCTGGGCGGTGGCGTGGACCGCTCGTGCGCGAGGTCTCAAATGCGCTGGGAAAGGGGCGTCGACCGGCGTGGGCGCGATATGCGGATGCTTGGTGCGCCGATGGTTCTGCTCGCCCGTGATGAGCATGCACGGCTGTTCGAGAATGGCGCAACCAGACAATGACAGCCGCTGTACCGCGCCAGGCCCGGTAGTCCGTCGCAAACAGTCGGCCAGGCCCGGGCCGACTGTTCAACCGTCCACTTCGGGCAGTTGAGCGTATGCCGGTCTCGTGCCGGGAGGCCGAGGAGCTCCTGTGCGAGCGCGGCGTCACCGTGACATACGAGACCATCCGGGCCTGGTGTGCCGCCTCCGGCCCCGCCTCTGCCGAAGAACCGCGCCGACGGCAGCCGAGGCCCGGGGACACGTGGGATCTCGACGAGGTCTTCGTCACGGTCAACGGGACGACGCGGCACCTGTGGCGGGCGGTGGACCAGGACGGCAACGTCCAGTGCCTACCGCACCGAGACGGCCGGGCGCTTGCGCACCTGGAAGACCGTCACCGGCATGCCCGCCACCGGCCGGCCGAGGTGACGGCCCAGGGCCATCCGCACCCTCCGTGCGCCCGCAACTCGCTAGCTGCACCGCTCACTTGACGACGCCCGCCCAGCCCCCCTCGCCCCGATCGGCCTTCGCCTGGTTCGCCCAGGCCCGCTCTCGTGAAGCAACCCCGGGCCATGGGCCCGGCTAGATCAGTTGGGGACCGGTCCGGGCAGCCGGATCGATTCTCAGGGCCGGTCCGGGCGGCGCACCAGGTTCAGCAGCACCAGCGCGCACAGGCTCGCCCCCACGGCGACCGCCGTGAGCACCGTGCCGACCGAGAGGTGCTCGAACAGTACGCCCGCCACCCCGAAAGCGATCGGGCTCGCGACGAAGACGGCGGCACCGAACACCGGAAACACATGCGGCCGCAGGTGCTCCGGTGGGCGCAGCATCATCAACGAGACGGCGGGCGCGGTCACCCCGGGCAGGAACATGCAGCTGGCCGCCACGGCCAGCCCCAGCGTCATGACCGGTTGGTCCCAGGGCAGCAGCCACAGCACGACCGCGGCGCCGGCACCGCCCATCGCCGCCAGCCGGGCCGGTGAGATCTTGCGGGCGAGCCGGGCGACCACGACGGTGCCCAGCGCGGTGCCGCCGCCCCACGCGGCCAAGAGCCAGCCGGCCACATGGGGGTCGGCGTCGTAGCGGCTCTTGGCGATGACGGGCAGCGCGAGCAGCACAACCGGCATGAGCGTGCCGTACCCGAGCGCGGCGAGTGACATCGTGCGCAGCACCGGGTCCTTGAACAGGTAGCGCACGCCTTCGATCATGTTGTGCGCCGACGCCGCCTCCGGTGTCGGCGCACGGCGCGGCAGCCCGGTCAGGAGTGCGGCCGACACCGCGAACGACGCCGCGTCGATCCACAGCACATTGAGCGCGCCGAACTGGGCGATGAGGAAGCCGGCGAGGGCCGGGCCGACCAGGCGCGCGGTCGAAGTCGCCGTTTCGAACAGGGCGTTGCCCGCGACGACGACACCCTCGTCCAGGTCGATGGTCTCGGTGAGCAGCACCCGTTGCGCGGACAGATAGGCCGACGTGACACAGCCGATGCCGGCCACGATCACCAAAAGCATCCAGATTTGCAGCATGCCCGCGACATACAGGATGGGTATGGTCGCGGCCAGGGCCGCGTTGCACAGGTCTCCGACAATCGTGACGCGGCGGGCGCCCCAGCGGGCCACGAGCAGCCCGGCGGGCATGCTGAGCAGCGGCACCGGCAGGATTTGGATGAGGAACACCAGGCCCATGCGGGCCGGTGAGCCGGTGGTCGTCAGGACGAACCAGGGCAGCGCGAGCGTGGTCATCTGGGTGCCGACGGACGAGGTGAACTCCGAGGCGATGACCCTGCGGAACTGCGGGCTGCGCAGGGGTGACCGCACCGCCGCCGCGGTCGTCACCGAGTCGCCCGCGTCGAGGCCGGGCGCAGGTCGAGCCAGTGGGACTCGACGTAGTCGACGCAGGCGTCCCGCCTGTCCGGGCCGAACACCAGCGACCAGCCGGCGGGCACGCGGATGTCGCGCGGCCAAAGGCTGTGCTGCTGTTCCTCGCTGACGAGAACCTGGTAGACGCCGTCGGGGTCGTCGAAGGGATGCGCCATCGTGCTCTCCTTGTCGCCGCTGCCGGTCACCACGTCACCGGCAGCCGGTGCACGCCGTAGACGGTCATGTCGGAGCGCATCGGAATCTCGTCCGGGTTCCCGGCGATGCGCAGGTCCGGGAAGCGGCGCAGCAGCGCGGTGTAGCCGATGCGCAGCTCCAGGCGGGCCAGTTGCTGCCCGAGGCACTGGTGGATGCCGTGGCTGAAGGTGAGGTGGCTGTGTCCGCCTCGGGTGATGTCGAGCCGGTCCGGGTCGGTGAACTGCTCGGGGTCGCGGTTCGCGGTGGGGAGGTGGACCAGCACCGTCTCCCCCTTGCCCAGGGTCACGCCGTCGATCTCGACGTCCTCGGTGGGGGTGCGCTGTACGCCCACGTGCACGATGGTCAGGAAGCGAAGCAGTTCCTCGACCGCGCTCTCGATCAGTGCCTCGTTCGCGCGCAACAGCGCCATCTGGTCGGGGTTGTTCAGGAGTGCGTACGTACCGAGCGAGAGCATATTGGCCGTGGTCTCGTGCCCGGCGACCAGGAGCAGCAAGGTGGCGCCGACGGACTCCTCCATCGTGATGTCGTCGCCGGTCACCAGGACGCTCAGTACGTCGTCCGCGGGGTCGGACTTCTTGCGCCTGAGGAGCTCGCCGATGAGGTCGACGAGGTCCTTCAAAGAGGCCTGCACCTCCTGCGGATCGATGTCCAGGCGAAGGAGGTTCTCCGAGTTGCCCACGAACCGGTCGCGCTCGGCGACCGGCACCCCGAGCAGATCGCAGATCACCTGCGAGGACACCGGCACCGAGTAGTCCGTGACCAGGTCCGCGGGCGGTCCCTTGCGCAGCATCGCGTCGGCGTGCTGCGCGGTGATCTCCTCGATGCGGGTGGCGAGCAGACGCATCCGGCGCAGGGTGAACTGGCCGGCCAGCCGCTTCCGGAAGCGGGTGTGGTCCGGCGGGTCCAAATGCTCGAACAGGCCCGGGATGTCCGCCTCGAGGTCCGACGGGCGGTTGGAGGGGAACGCCAGGTGCTTGTGCGAGGCATGCGAGCTGAAGCGTGTGTCGGACAGGATCTGCCGGCCCTGCTGGTACCCGGTGACGAGCCAGCCCTGGTAGCCGTCGGGGAAGGTCATCCGGCGGATCTCACCCCCGGCGCGCAGCGGCCCGGGCGGGTCGAACGGCCGTTCCCGGAGCGTCGGCAGGCCATTGGTGATGGCTGTGGTGGTGTCGGTCATGTTCTCTGCATTCCGCCGTCGATCGGGACAACGGCTGGTCTGGTGGTGGATGCGCTCTGATCGGGACGGCGGTCAGCGGTCGCGTCGGTCGTCCGTGGTGTGGTCCTGTGCGGCCGTGTCGGCGTCCTGCCCGGCCCGTACCAGGTCGCGTAGCTGCGAGATGGTCAGCTCCGGGTGGCGTGCGACGAGTTCGAGGACCCGCGGCCATTGGCGTACCAGCGCGCCCATGACCGGCGGCTCGATGGAGTCCGGGTCGTACACCCACAGGCCGCGCAGCTCGCCCTCGACGTCACGGGCCACCAGGTAGAGGTCGAGGTTGTGCGGCTCGATGGCGGTGATCAGCCCCGGGAGCGGGGTCTCGTCGCCGATGCGCACGTCCAGGGGCGCCACCTCGAGCCCGTCCAGGGCCAGCGGCTTGGCCGGCACACCGAGCAGGTTGAGTATCACGCGCAGCGGCAGCTGGTTGCCGTCCCCGACGATGCCATCGTGCACCAGGGCGCGCACCGGCACGTTCTGGTGTGAGTATGCGTCGAGTTCGCTCTGCAGGACCTGCTGGACCAGTTCGTGGACGGTCGGGTCGTCCGCCATCCGCGAGCGGTTGAGGATGATGTTGATGAACGGGCCGACCATCGACTTGGTCTCCGGTCGTTCGCGGCCGGCCAGCGGGTGGCTGACCGCGATGTCCGTCGCGCCCGAGTAGCTGTACAGGAGCACATGGAACGCCGACATCAGCATCATGAACAGGGTCACGCCCTCGCGGCGTGCGGCCTCCTTCACCGCCGACATGACCTCGGCGCCGACCACCACGCCGTGGCTGAAGCCCTCGATGAAATCGTCGAGCTGGTGCTCGGGCGCCTCGAAGTCGAGCCTGCGCGCCGCGCCCGCCAGCTCCGTACGCCAGTGCTCGACGTGCTCGTCGAGTGCGCCGCTGGCAAGCAGCCCCTGCTCCCACGCCGCGTAGTCCAGGTGCTGGACCATGACGTCGGGCAGCCGCGGCCGGCGCTCCGCCGTGTGCGCCGCGTACAGCTCCGAGAGCTCGTCGGTGACCACGACGAGGCCCCAGTGGTCCATCAGGATGTGGTGCGCCACGAGGACCAGCGCGTGTTCACGGTCGGAGAGTTGTACGAGCTGGCCGCGGACCAGGTTGCCGTCCTCGATGCGGAACGTGCTCTTGGTCTCCTTGGTGAGCAGCTCGCGCAGCCGCTCACGCTGTGCCTCCCCCTGGTACATGCGCAGGTCGACCGTCTCGATCGGCCACTCGGGACGGCCGTCGGCGAACTGCGAAGTGGCCGAGCCGCGCTGGACGTAGCGCGTGCGCAGGATGTCGTGGCGGCGCACCAGGTCGTCCAGGGCGCGGCGCAGGGCGAGGGTGTCGAGTGCGCCGCTCAACCGGAACGCGGTGATGACGGCGTGGTGCGCGTGGTTGGGGCCGACCGGCTGGAGCAGGAACTCCAGTTGCCCGAAGGACAGTCCGGCGCCGTCGCTGCGGTCGGCCGTGGGGATCGGGGCGGTCAGCGGGTCGGCCGCGCCGGCGGTCACGGTGTGCTCGTGGTCGTCGCGGGTCAACGCGACCGTGCCGTTCTCGACGGCGACCGCGCAGCGGGCGACGGCGCGCAGCGCGTCGAACCAGGCGTCCGCGAGTTCGTGGACCTCGTCCTCGGTGAGCAGCGAGCCGGCCCAGCTCCAGTTGGCCACTAGCTGCGGGCCGTCGGGCCCGTCCTGGGTGACGGCGTTGACCTCGAGCGGGTGGGACAGGGGCCGGGTTCCGGTGGTGCCGGGCGCGGTGTCGTCCCGCAGCGGCAGCCAGGGCGTCTCCTCGTCGGTGACGGGCACACGGCCGAGGTAGTTGAACAGCACCTGCGGCTCGGGCAGTGCCGCGAGCAGCGGCGCGGTCTCCGGGTCCAAGTGGCGCAGGAGGCCGTAGCCCAGGCCGTTCTTCGGTATCGCCCGTAGCTGCTTGCCGGTGCGGACGACCGCGGCCGCCAGCTCGCCGCCCGCACCGGCCACGTCCTCCCACGGCAGCGCGCCGCAGTCGAGGCGGACCGGGTGGACACTGGTGAACCAGCCCACCGTGCGGGACAGATCGACGCCGTCGACCAGGTGCTCGTGCCTGCCGTGGCTCTCCACGTCGAGCACCACCGGGGCACCTCCCTGGCCGGACCGGCCGGCGCGCCACCGTCCGACGGCGAGCCCGAAGGCGGTCAGGAGTATGTCCTGGATGCCGCGCCGGAATACCGCAGGCACCTGCCCGACCAGCGGCGCGGTGTCCTCGGCCGACAGGGTCAGCGAAAGGCGTCCCTCGGTGCCGGTGACATCGCGGTCCGCGTCCAGCTTCCCGGCCACCAGCGGCTCGGCCTTGCGCAGGACGTCCTGCCACACCGGCAGTTCGGCGCGGTGCCGGGCGATGCCCTCACCGCCGGCCACCCGGTCGGCCCAGCCGCGCAGTGACGTCGCCACCGGCGCGAGGACCGGCTCGCGGCCCGCGGCCACCATGTCCCAGGCGACGGAGATGTCGGACAGCAGGATCCGCCACGACACGCCGTCGACGGCGAAGTGGTGCACAGCGAGCAGCAGCCTGCCCGGGCGGTCTGCCCCGGCGTCGAACCACACCGGCTGCAGCATCACGCCCTCGGCCGGGTCGAGCCGTCGCTTGGCCGCGGCCGTCTCCTCGGCGATCAGCGTCCGCGCGTCGGCGTCGGCGAGCCCGCTGGTGTCCACGCGGCGCAGGATGTCAGCGACCCGGACCGTGCCCGGCTCGTCCGCGTGCAGCGACCACTTCCCGTCGGGCCCGGTCTCCAATCGCGTACGCAGGGCGTCGTGTTGGTCGACCACCGCCTGGAGCGTGGTGACCAGACGGGCCTCGTCCACGCCGGCCGGAAGGCCGACGGTCGCGGACAGGTCGAAGCCGGCCACCGAGCCACCCATGTGCCGCTGGCGTTCCATGACGGGCAACAGGCGGATCTCGCCGATGCCGATGTCCGTGACGCTCGCCGTGGCGTCCGCGTCGGCGGCCTTGGCCACCCGGGCGATGCCCGCCACCGTCTGCTGGGCGAACACATCGCGGACGGTGAACACCAGGCCCGCCGTGCGGGACTGCGCGACCAGTTGGGTGGCCTGGATGCTGTCCCCGCCCAGGTCGAAGAAGCCGACCTCGGCGCCGACTTCCGGCAGCCCGAGCACCTCGGCGAACACAGCGCACAAGGTCTGCTCGACCGGCGTCCGTGCGGCCCGGGACTCGGTGCCCGCACCGAGGAGGGGGGTGGGCAGCGCGCGGCGGTCGAGCTTGCCGTTGCCGGTCATCGGGAAGGCGTCGAGGACCATCACGACGACGGGCACCATGTACTGCGGCAGCCGTTCGCCCACGTACGACCGCAGCTCGACGGGCTCGGCGTGCGCGCCGTCGGCGAGGACGACATGGCCGACGAGGTCCTTGCCGCCGGTGGGCTTCTGGTGCACCACGACGGCGGCGTCCGCTACGGCCGGATGGGTGCCGAGCGCGTTCTCGATCTCGCCGGGTTCGATGCGGAAGCCGCGGATCTTGACCTGGTCGTCGGTGCGGCCGAGGTACTCGATCGTGCCGTCGGCGCGCCAGCGCACCAAGTCGCCGGTGCGGTACATGCGTTCACCCGGAGCGCCGTACGGGCAGGCGACGAATCGCTGGGCGGTCAGGCCCGGCTTGTCGAAGTAGCCGCGGGCCAGGCCCGCTCCGGCGAGGTAGAGCTCGCCGGGCACGCCGACCGGCACCGGGCGCAGCCGCTCGTCGAGGACGCAGGCGCGGGTGTCGTCCATCGGTGTGCCGATCGGCACGGTGCCGTCGACCACCTCGCGGGTACTGTGCAGCACGGCGAACGTCGTCGTCTCCGTCGGACCGTATCCGTTGGTGAGGACGGTTTTGGGCCATGCGGCCAGCGCCTTGGCGACCACAGGCGGCGAGAGCGCCTCGCCGCCGGCGAGCACCTCGCGCATCCCGGCCAGGGCCTCGGCGTCGCGTTCGACCAGCAGATTGAAGAGGGCGGCCGTGAAGAACGCCGAGGTCACACCGCGCTCGCGGATGGTGCGCACCAGCAGGCCCGGGTCGAGCTCACCGGCCGGTGCGACCACCACCTCGCCGCCGGAGAGCAGCGGCACCCACAGCTCGTAGGTGGAGGCGTCGAACGCGGCCGGGGCGTGCATCAGCACCCGGGTGTGGTTCTCGCCGCGCCACACGTGGTCGGCGGCGAGGCTCGCCACGTTGCGGTGGGTGACCGTCACGCCCTTGGGCTGCCCGGTGGAGCCGGAGGTGTACATGACGTACGCCGCCCGGTCGGGCCCGTCCTCGGTCCGGGGGACGGGGAGGCCACCCGACTCGCCGTCCGTGGCGGACAGTTCGGCCGTCACATCGAGTACGCGGACCCCGTCGACGGTGGGGTGCGCCGGCCCGTCGCCGTCCACGAGGAGCACGCTCGCCCCGGTCTCGGCCATGATCAGACGCATACGGGAGTCGGGGTAGCGGAGGTCGAGCGGCACATACACACCGCCGGCCTTGAGCACGGCCAGGATCGCCGCGGGCACCCGCACCGAGCGCTCCATCAGCAGGCACACCGCGTCCTCGGCACCGCCGGCGCCGATCCCCAGGGCACGCAGCCGCGCGGCGAGCCGGTCGGCGGTGGTGGAGAGTTCGCGGTAGGTGAGCCGCTCGTCGCCGCAGCTGACCGCGACGGCGTCCGGGGTGCGGGCCGCCTGCGCCTCGAACAGCTCGGGCAGCCCGGCCACCGGCTGCTGGCCGCCCGTGCCGTTCCATTCCTCCAGTACGCGATGCCGCTCGGCCGGGGTGAGCAAGTCGACGTCGCCGACCGCCTGGTCCGGGTCGGCGACCATCGCCAGGACCACCTGGCGCAGCCTGCGCAGCATGGTGCGTACGGTGTCCGGGTCGAAGACGTCGGCGTTGTACTCGATGCCGCCGTCGATGCCGCGCGGTGCGCCGTTGCCCGCGAGGTGCTCGTGCAGGAGCAGAACGAGGTCCATGCGCGCCGTGCCGGTGCTCCGCACCACAGGCACCGCCTCGACACCGGGCAGGTCCAGGGTCTCGCCGTCGGTCACGCTCTGCCAGGACAGCATGACCTGGACGAGCGGGTGGTGGGACATCGACCGGGTCGGGCGCAGGCTGTCCACGAGGGACTCGAACGGGATGTCCCGGTGCGCGAGCGCGTCGAGGGTGCGTTCCCGCACCGCGGCGAGCAGCTCCCGGAACGTCTGCCGTTCCTCGATCCGCGTACGCAGCACAAGGGTGTTGGCAAAGAAGCCGATCAGGTTCTCGGTGGCCTGGTCGTCACGGCCCGCGGTGGCCACGCCGATCGGGATATCCGTGCCGGCGCCAAGGCGGCTGAGCAGCACCGCCATGGCCGCGTCGAGCACCATGAACATGCTGACATCGCAGCCGCGGGCCAGTCGGGCCAGGCCCTCGTGCAGCTCCGCGTCCCACTGGAAGGTGAGCGTGTCGCCGTCGTGGGAGGCCTCGGCCGGGTGCGGGCGGTCGACCGGCAAGGAGATCCGCTCGGGCAGAGCGTCCAAAGCGCCGCGCCAGTAGTCGAGTTGGCGCGACCAGGTGCTGCCGGCCTCGTCCTGCGTACCGAGGTACTGCCGCTGCCACAGGGCGTAGTCGGCGTACTGCACGGGCAGCGGCGACCAGTCGGGAGCGTGCCCCGCCAGGCGGGCCCGATAGGCGACCGCCAGGTCGAGCCGCAGCGGGGCGAGGGACCAGCCGTCCGCCGCGATGTGGTGGACGACGACGGCCAGGACGTGCTCGTCGGCGCCGACCGAGAACAGCTCCGCATGCAGCGGGATCTCCCGGGTCAGGTCGAACGCATACCGGACCACCGCTGTCACCGCGTCGTCCAGTCCGGCCTCGTCGACCTCGGTGACCGGCAGGGCGGGACGCGCCTGTTCGGGGGCGAGTATCTGCTGGCAGGGCACCGAGCCCGTGTCCGGGAACACGGTCCGCAGCGCCTCGTGCCGGGCGACGACATCGGCGAGGGCGGCCCGCAGGCAGTCCACGTCGAGGGCACCGGTCAGGCGCAGCACCACCGGCAGGTTGTAGGTGGGCGAAGGGCCTTCCACCTGGTGCAGGAACCACAGGCGCCGCTGGGCGAACGACAGCGGCAGCGGGTCGGGCCTGGTCATCGGGCTCAGCGCGGGCCGTACCTCGCCGCCGCCCTGCCGCAGCAGTTCGGCCAGCTCGGCCACGGTCTGCTTCTCGAACAGGGCGCGCACCGGCACCTCGACGTCGAGCGCACCGCGGATCCGCGCCACCAGGCGGGTTGCGAGGAGCGAGTGCCCGCCGAGGGCGAAGAAGCCGTCGTCGATGCCCACTTGAGGCACCTTCAGGACCTGGGCGAACAGGTCGCACAGGGCCTGCTCCCAAGCGTCGCGGGGCGCGACGTATGCCGCCGTGCGGGTCTCCTGCCCATCGGGCGCGGGCAGCGCGCCGCGGTCGGTCTTGCCGCTGGGGGTCAACGGCAGCGCCTCGAGGAACACGAACGCGGACGGGACCATGTAGTCGGGGAGCTTCTCGGCAAGGGCGGCCCGCAGCCGACGGCGCAGCTCGTCGGGTCCGCCGACCACCGGGTCCGGCACCACGTAGCCGACAAGGCGCTGGTCGCCCGGCTGGTCCTCGCGGGTCACGACGACCGAGTCCTTGACGGAGTCCTGGCGCATCAACACCGACTCGATCTCGCCGAGTTCGATGCGGTAGCCGCGCAGCTTGACCTGGTGGTCGAGCCGGCCCAGGTAGTCGATGGTGTCGTCGACGCGGCGCCGCACCAGGTCACCGGTGCGGTACAGGCGGTCGGCGAGGCCGGACGCGAACGGGTTGGGGATGAACTGCTGCTCCGTCAGCTCCGGCCGGTTGATGTAGCCGCGGGCAAGTCCGCTGCCTCCGATGCACAGTTCACCGGGCACGCCCGGCGGCACGGGCCGGCCCTCAGGGTCGAGTATGTGGACCTCGGTGTTGGCGATCGGCCGGCCGATGGTGATCGCGTCGTCCACGATTCGGGTGCCCAGGGAGTAGATCGTGGTCTCGCTCGGGCCGTACATGTTCCACAGGTCCACGCCCTTGGCCAGCAGGCGCCGCGCCAGGTCGGGGGGCAGGGCCTCGCCGCATATGAGGCCGCGCAGGCCCGGGCGGCCCGGCCAGCCAGCATCGAGCAGCATCCGCCAGGTGGACGGAGTGGCCTGCATCATGGTCGCGCCGGTGGCGACCATCTCTTCCGCCAACAGCCTTCCGTCGGTGGCCACTTCGCGGGTGGCGAGCACCACGCGGGCGCCCTCGACGAGCGGAAGGAGCAGCTCGAGGGTTGCGATGTCGAACGACAGGGTGGTGACCGCGATCAGGCTGTCGTCGGCGTCGATGCCCGGCCACTGCTTCATCGCCCAGAAGAGGTTGCGCAGCGCGCGGTGCGGCAGTTGGACCCCCTTGGGGCGGCCGGTCGACCCTGATGTGTAGATGACGTAGGCGAGGTCGGCGCCGTCGACCGGCTCGCCGAGGACCTCGGTGGACTCGGCGGCGAGTTCCTCGCGCAGCTCGTCCACGCACAGCGTCGTAGCCGCGCACTCCGGCAGGTCCGGCACCACCGAGCTCTGGGTGATCAGTACGGGAAGGCTTGCGTCCTCGATCATGAACGCCATGCGGTCCTTGGGCAGCTTCGGGTCGACCGGCACGTAGGCACCGCCCGCCTTCAGGACGGCGAGCACCGCGACGACCATGTCGAGCGAGCGCTCCAGACAGATCCCGACCATGACATCACGCCCGACGCCAAGGCGCTTGAGCCGGTGCGCCAACTGGTTGGCGGCCGCGTCGAGTTGGGCGTAGGTGAGTGTCTCACCCTGGCAGTACACCGCCTCGGCGTCGGGCCGCAGCACCGCCTGCTGCTCGATGCGCTGATGGGTCAGGAGATCGTCGGGCCACTCGTGGCGGGTGTCGGCCCGCTCCTGGCCCTGGGCGCGCTGCTCGTCCTCGGTCAACAGCGCGACGTCCAGGATCGGCTGGTCCGGGTCGGCGAGGAGGTTGTCGAGGAGCACCTTCAGGTGGCTGCCCATGCGGTCGATCGTGGACGCGTCGAACAGCTCAGCGTTGTACTCGAACCAGCCGCCGAGCTCGTCGCCCTGCTCGAACACCTGGAGCTCCAGGTCGAACCGCGCAGTGGAGCTCGCCACGTCCATCAGCTCCAGGCGCAGCCCGCCGACGCCGAACTCGGGCACCGGGATGTTCTGGTACACGAACGACACCTGGAAGATCGGCGAGCGCGACAGATCGCGCTCCGGGCGCAGCTCCTCCACCAGCCGCTCGAACGGCACCTCCTGGTGGGCGAAGGCGCCGAGGGCGGTGCCGCGCACCCGGCCGAGCAGTTCCGTGAACGTCGGGTTACCCGACACGTCGTTGCGGATCGCGAGCGTGTTGACGAAGTAGCCGATGAGCTGCTCGACCTGGGACTGCCCGCGGTTGGCCACGGGCACGCCGACGACGACGTCATCCTGCCTGCTGTACCGGTGCAGCAGGGCGATGTAGGCGGCGAGCAGCGTCATGAACGGGGTGACGCCGGCGCGCCGGCTCAGTTCGCGTACGCCGCTCATCACCGAGGCGGGCAGCCTGAACGGCCGTGAACCGCCGGCCGAGCCGAGCACCGCGGGCCGCGGCCGGTCGGTGGACAGCCCGAGGATGGGTGCGGCGCCTTCGAGGGTCGTCTTCCAGTACTCCAGTTCGTCCGCGAAGCCCGGACCCGTCAGCTGCTTGCGCTGCCAGGCCGCGTAGTCGGCGTACTGGACGGGCAGCTCGGGCAACTCGGCCTCGGCGCCGGTGAGGTGGCCTTGGTACAGCGTGACCAGCTCGCCGAACAGGACCGAGGTCGACCACAGGTCGGCGACGATGTGATGCATGGTGAGCAGCAGGACGTGCTCGTCGGGGGCCAGGCGCAGAAACCTCATCCGCATGAGCGGCCCGGTGCCCAGGTCGAAGGGGCGGGCGAACTCCCGGTACGCCAGTTCCTTGACGCCCTCCTCACCCTCGGGGCCGCGCAGGTGCGCACACTCCTCGACGGTCAGCTCCAGCTCACCGGTCTCGTGGACGACCTGCACGGGCTCGCCGTCGATCTCTTCGAACGTGGTGCGCAGCGATTCGTGCCTGCGGACGATCTCGGCGAGGCTGCGGCGCCAGAGCTCCACGTCGAGCGGGCCGTGTACGCGCATCGCGGCCGGGATGTTGTAGGCAGCGCTGCCCGGGTTGAGCTGGTCCAGGAACCACATGCGCTGCTGGGGGAACGAGGCGGCGAAGCGCCGCTCCCCTGCCGCCGGCCGGTGGCCGTTCTTGCGCCGCAACCGCTCTGCCAGCAGCGCGCGCTTCTGCTCTGGCGTGAGGCTGGTCAGATCGATGTCGGTCATACGCCAGTCTCCTGATCGTCGGTCTCGGCGGCGCGGAGTTCCCGCACGTGTGCTCCCGGCTTCGTGTCGGTCTGCGTCTGTGGTGTCCCCGACTCACCGGCCGCGCCCTACGAGGGCCGCGGCACCGGCGTTCGGGCGCGTCGAGCTGGATCAACGCGGCCTGATGGTCGGCTGGTTGGGGTGGGCACGTACCTGAGAAGAGTCGAAGCCCCTGCACTGCGCGGCCTCGATCAGCCCTCCGCCCGGAGCATCACACGCCTGTCTATCCAGCGGTGATCGATCTGTCCATGTTCGATGCCCACCGGCCAGCTGGTCACACGCCCTGCGCTCGACGGGGTCGAGCCGCGCCACGGATCATCGCCCTTCGGGGCGGACGGAGGCAACCGCGCAGGCAGAACGCCGAATCAGCGCGGGTGAACGAGAGTGCGGCCGGCCAGGCCCGGACAGCACAGAGCGCAGGCACGGACCGACCGTGCCTGCGCCGTGGGTTTCGTACGCAGGGGTCAGGCGGTGCGCCCCCGCGCCCGGCGGATCGGCCGGACCATCAGGTACACCACCGATCCGGCCAGCATGACCAGGCCTGCGGCCAGCAGCACGGCGCCGGTCCAGGGCAGCCACGCGATCTTCGCCGCCACGGTCACCTTGCCGGAGAGGCCGCTCGACCCGTCGGCCTTCATGAAGACCGCCGCGACATCGCCCGACTTCACGGGCCAGTTGAGCGTCTGTGCCCCCTTGCCACCGGCCTTGGCGGCCCACACGTCGGCCTCACCGGGCAGCGTCTTGGGCGCACCACCCGAGTGTTTGCTCAGGGTGTCGCCCTTGGGGCTCGAGTCATGGATGGTCACATGCTGTACGCCGGCCAGATACCGCTGCATCCCGGCCTTGTCGGCGATGCCGACGAACACGGGTTCGCCCGTCTTGTCCGGCGTGAAGGTCATCCGGAGGTCCTTGTTGAGACCCGCCATCTCCTTGTCGGCGCGCCAGCTGTCGGTGGCCATGGCGTATGTCTCGGTACGGTGCACGTACCGGTCCGTACCCAGATCGATGTAGCCGTCGTCCGCCGTCGCCATGTACAGGGCGGTACCGCCCAGGCTGACGAACGTCAACGCCACGAGGGACAGGACCGCACCGCCCACGATGGCGACGATGCGCCTCGTGGGCCAACCGGCCGACGTGCTGCGCACGTTCGCCCCCTTCGCTAAACCCTTGGAAGTGTCGGTCACAGGTTCCTCCTCGTTCTCGTCACCCGGGTGGCGAACGCCGGGCACGGTGCGCTTCTCGCCTGGACTGTCAGTGCAGGGCGGCACGAAGACGCCCTGTTCAGTCCAACGTGGCTCACCGTAATCGGACGAAGATCCTCCGGGGATCAGGGGAATCCCTCATCTCATATCAGGGATTCCCCTGACCTCCTGCGCGGTTGCTGGGCTCCAGGGCTGTTCCAAAGTCGTTCGGTCTTGGTGTAGTTGCCGGTCACGGGGCGATGCCGAGGAGGTCGAGGGGCGGGTGAAGGGTTCGTGGGACATCTCGCGGAGGCCGGCGGCGATGCTGGTGCGGCCGGCAGCGCGGGGCTTGTTGATCGTGAGGTTGCGCAGGGTGGCCGTGTGCTCCGGGCCGTGTCCGGTGCGGACACACCGGCCCACGCCCGGAAAACGGCGGACGCAGCGATCAGCGGCACCGCCACGAACGGGTGACGCACACCCCGGCGATGGCGTGGGTCCGGCAGCCTGACCAGCCGCTCCGCCAACGACAGCCCCGAATACCCCACCCGAGACGGCGACTTGACGAGGCAGACGCAGGCCGACGGCACACCGAGGCTCGGGCTCTGGACGACGACTCGCACGGCCATCCGTCCACAGCGGAAATCCCGATCTGCTCGCAGCGGCCCCTACCGACATCGTCACTACGCCGTGACCAGCACCGTCACCCACCCGTCAGGACTTTGGACCAGCCCTGTGCCGGGCGGGCCCGCATCGACCGGCCCGGGGACGTTCAACTGACCAATTCGGCCGGTTGAACACGGCAGGCCGACGGCACACCGAGGCTCGGGCTCTGGACGACGACTCGCACGGCCATCCGTCCACAGCGGAAATCCCGATCTGCTCGCAGCGGCCCCTACC
>NZ_JBWKFF010000035.1:47081-67435 GCF_056434425.1 Streptomyces sp. NPDC044033
CCTACCGACATCGTCACTACGCCGTGACCAGCACCGTCACCCACCCGTCAGGACTTTGGACCAGCCCTGCCCTTTTGAGCACCCTTCGATTACACCGCGTGCGAACCTTTGGCCGCTGGACTCGACTGTCGGCCAAGTGTCAGCATTCATCTCGCACTTGTCTCCAAAATTCGGCAAGGCGACCGCGGAACAGACACCAGGCGACTCCCATTTGCGTCCCCTCCCCTGAGGGAACGCAAATGAGCTCCACTGTTTTTCGCAGACTGAGCCGGAAAGAGGTCCAGAACCGATGCAAAAGATCCTCGATGCGATCCTCGCGGGCGAATTGGGCGAGGTGGGCCACCTGCCGGTGCCCGAGTTCTACCGAGGCGTGGTTCTGCACGCCGATGAGACGGCGATGTTCGACGGCCTGGAGAGCCGGGACAAGGACCCGCGCCGGTCACTGCACCTGGACGAGGTGGCAACGCCGGAGCCGGCCGCGGGCGAGGTGCTGGTGGCGGTGATGGCCAGCGGGATCAACCACAATACGGTGTGGTCCTCGATCTTCGAGCCGATACCGACGTTCGGTTTCCTGTCCCGCTACGGCCGGACCTCGCCGCAGGCGGCCCGGCACGATCTGCCCTACCACGTCCTCGGCTCGGACCTGTCCGGTGTGGTGCTGCGCTGCGGCGAAGGAGTGGCGGGCTGGTCCCCCGGCGACGAGGTGGTCGCGCACTGCCTGTCCGTGGAACTGGACCACCCCGACGGCCACTCCGACACCATGCTCGACCCGGAGCAGCGGATCTGGGGATTCGAGACGAACTTCGGCGGGCTTGCCGAGCTGGCTCTGGTCAAGGCCAACCAGCTGATGCCCAAGCCGCGGCATCTCTCCTGGGAGGAGGCGGCCGCGTCGGGCCTGGTGAACTCCACCGCGTACCGGCAACTGGTCTCCGCCAACGGCGCCCGCGTCAAGCAGGGCGACACCGTGCTCATCTGGGGCGCATCCGGTGGACTCGGCTCGTACGCCACGCAGTTGGCGCTCAACGGCGGGGCGATCCCGGTGTGTGTGGTGTCCAGCCCGCAGAAGGCCGAGGCGTGCCGGCGCATGGGCGCAGAGCTGGTGATCGACCGGAGCGCCGATGGCTACCGGTTCTGGAAGGACGAACAGTCGCAGGACCCGCGTGAATGGCGGCGGTTCGGCGCCCGGATCAGGGAACTGACCGGGGGCGACGACCCGGACATCGTCTTCGAGCACCCGGGCCGCGAGACGTTCGGCGCGAGCGTGTACGTGGCCCGCCGCGGCGGCACCATCGTGACCTGTGCGTCCACCTCGGGGTACCAGCACACCTACGACAACCGATACCTGTGGATGAACCTCAAGCGGATCATCGGCACCCACTTCGCCAACTACCGCGAGGCGTGGGAGGCCAACCGGCTCATCGCCAGGGGCCAGATCCACCCCACGCTGTCACAGGCGGTGCCGCTCGAACGCGCCGCCCAGGCCGTGTACGACGTGCACCACAACCTGCACCAGGGCAAGGTCGGGGTGCTGTGTCTGGCGCCCGAAGGCGGGCTCGGGGTCCGCGACTCGGCACTGCGGGCCCGGCACGAGTCAGCCATCAACAGGTTCCGCACAAAGCCGGTGAGCGCGTGATGCGTCAGGGCGTTGTATTCGCGCGGCCGCGATTCCGCGGGGTCCGCCACCTGCCCTCTGCCTGCCGCTTGTTGACGGGTCGGCGGGACGTGATGGATGCTGCCTTGCGCATGGCGTAAATCCCCGGGGTAATTCCGGTCGGCGCATCGACCGCTTTCTTCCCGGATACCCCTGCGCGCTGCCTCTTCTCGATTCTCCCGTCCGCACTCCGGCCTCTTCGCCGAACACGGCACATGACACGTACGGTCGGCAGCCGCACAGTTGCCCGTGATAGGCGTCCGGGCACCGTCGCCGAAGACGAGCTGAAGGCGAACTGAAATCGCAGCAGGAATGCGCGGCGCGACCCGCGCACGCAAGGAAACTCACGCAAGGCCACGAATGCTGAGAGGACGGTCGGATGCCGGGCCGGGACGCACGATCGCTTGTCGACCATTTCCGTACGGTCCTCAGCGAACACTCCGAGGACCAGGTCTTCCGGTTCCTCGTGGACGGCGAGGGTGAGCCGCACGCCTTCGGCAACGCCGAGATCATCGCCGTGCCGGCCTGCCCTTCGGACCTGGCGTTCCCGATGCGCACCCGGCCGCGACTCACCGCCGCCGCGCCGACGCCGCCGCAGGCAGCACCCGACCGCGCGGGCGCGCCCGCCGTGGACGGCCCGCCGGACCTGGATGCGATGTCCGCCGCGGAACTCGAAGCACTTCTGACGGCCAAGACCACACAGATCGACGAGGGGGCTCAGCGATGACGTCATCGGGACCGGACGTGACAGCGGCCGACGCACTCAAGCGCGCCTACCTGACGATGGAACGCCTCCAACACCAGGTCGCCGAGTACGAGCGGGCCCACTCCGAGCCCATCGCCATCGTGGGCACCGGCTGCCGCTTCCCCGGCGGCGTCAAGGACACCGCCTCGTACTGGCGGATGCTGGCCGACGGCACCGACGCCGTGGGCAAGATACCGAGCGGGCGGTGGGACCACGAGGCCTTCTACGACGAGGAGGCCGGCAAACCAGGGAAGGTCTACACCCGCGCCGGTGCGTTCCTCGACGACCTCGAGCACTTCGACCACGACTTCTTCGGCATCTCCCAGCGCGAGGCCGCTGCGATGGACCCGGCCCAGCGCCTGAGCCTGCAGGTGTGCTGGGAGGCGCTGGAGAACGCCGGGCAGGCCCCGTCGGACCTGGCCGGCAGCCGCACCGGGGTGTTCATGGGATCGGCCTCGTGGGACTACATCACCGCGCAGTTGCGCCACCCCGACGACGTCAGCGCCTACACCAGCTCCGGCGCCGCGATGTCCTTCATCCCGGCCCGCATCGCCTACCTCCTCGATCTGCGCGGCCCCAACCTCACCGTCGACACCGCCTGTTCGGCCTCGCTCGTGGCCGTCCACCAGGCGTGCCAGAGCCTGCGTCTGGGCGAGTGCGACATGGCCCTTGCCGGGGGCGTCAACGTGATCCTCTCGCCGTTCATGATGATCTCCCAGTCGCAGTTCGGCTCGGTCTCCCGGCAGGGCCGCGCCATGACGTTCTCCGACAGCGCCGACGGTTACGTGCGTGGCGAGGGCGGCGGCGTCGTCGTCCTCAAGCGGCTGTCCGACGCCCTGCGCGACGAGGACCGCATCCTCACTGTGGTGCGCGGCAGCGCGGTCAACCAGGACGGCCGCAGCGCCGGCATCACCGCGCCCAACGGCGCCGCGCAGCGCGATGTGTTCCAGCGCGCCCTGGCCGCCGCCGGGGTGGCGGCCGGCCAGGTCGGCTACGTCGAGACCCACGGCACCGGCACCCGCCTCGGTGACCCCATCGAGGCCGATGCCCTCGCCGATGTGTACGGCCGCGAGAGCGGCTCGCCGGTCTACCTCGGCGCCGTCAAGACCAACATCGGCCACCTGGAAGCGGCCGCCGGCATCGCCGGTCTCATCAAGGCCGCGATGTGCCTGGAACGCGCCGAGATCCCGCCGAACCTGCACTTCTCGCTGCTCAACTCCAACATCTCCTTCGACGGCACCACCTTCCAGGTGCCCACCGGGCTGACCCCGTGGCCGAACACCGACGGTCCCCGGGCGGCGGCGGTGAGCAGCTTCGGACTGAGCGGCACCAACGCCCACATGATTTTGGAGCAGGCACCCCTCACGCCTGCCCGCCCCGCCGACGACGACCGCAGGCCCGCCTCCGTCCTCGCACTCTCCGCCCGCAGCGAGAGCGCACTCGCCGCACTCGCCGACCGGTACGCCGAGCGGCTCGCCGGTGACGACGACGCCTCGCTGGCCGACCTGTGCCACTCGGCGGGCACCGGCCGCTCCCACTTCCGCCACCGTCTCGCCGCCGTCGGCACCACCCGCGAGGAGGTCGCGGGCCAACTCTCCGCCTTCGCCCGCGGGGAGAGCGCTCCGGGCCTAGTCCAGGGCGAGGCCGACAGCCCCGAAGTCGTGTTCCTGTTCACCGGTCAGGGCGCCCAGCGCCCCGGGATGACCCGCGCCCTGTACGACTCACAACCCACGTTCCGGCGTGCCGTGGACGAATGCGCCGAGATTCTGCGCCCGCTGCTCGAAAGGCCGCTGCTGTCCGTCCTGTTCCCCGACGACCCCGACGGCCCCGACGACCCGCAGATCAACGACACCGCCTACGCCCAACCCGCCACGTTCGCCGTCGAGTACGCCATGACCCAGCTGTGGCGCTCCTGGGGCATCACTCCCGCGGCCGTCCTCGGCCACAGCTTCGGCGAATGCGTCGCCGCCTGTGTGGCGGGCGCGATGTCCCTCCAGGACGGCCTGACCTTCGCGGTGGAACGCGCCCGCATCATCCAGGAGCACTCGCTGCCCGGCACCATGGCCGCGATCTTCGCATCCGAGCGGGAGGTCGCCGCCGAACTCGCCGCGCACCCCGGCCGGATCGCCATCGCCGCGGTCAACGGCCCGGCGAGCACCGCGATCTCCGGCGACCGCGACCTCGTCGAGGCCGTGTGCGCCGCCTTCGCCACCCGCGGAGTCAAGGCCAAGCAGCTACGCATCGCCTCCGCCGGGCACTCCCCCCTGATGGACCCCGTCCTGGAGCCGCTGCGCCAGGCCGCGCAGAAGCTCACCTTCACCGCCCCGCGTATCCCCCTGGTCTCCAACATCACCGGCGAACTGTGGCCGTGGGACCAGGCGCCGGACCCCGACTACTGGTGCCGGCACGTCCGCGGCACCGTACGGTTCGCCGACGGCGTCCAGACCCTGCGGTCCATGGGCTACCACACCTTCGTCGAGGTCGGCCCCGCCCCCACGCTGCTCGGTATCATGAACGACGCCCTGCCGCCCGGCCACGACGACCTGTTGCTGCCCAGCCTGCGGCCCAAGCGGGACGACTGGGAGATCCTGCTTCCCACGGTCGCCGAACTGTACGCGGCCGGCGCCTCCATCGACTGGGGCGGCTTCGACCGCGACTACACCCGCTCCAAGGCGCCGCTGCCCACGTACCCCTTCGACCCAGTCCGCTGCTGGCAGCCCCCGCGCCCCTGGGACGGCACCGCGTCGGCAGCCGCCGACGCAGGTGCCACCTCCGATGCCGCGGACGGCTCGCGCACCCGACCGGCCCGCTCCGGTCGCCGCTCCTCCCGCGACCGGCGCCGCGCCAGCCGCATCCCCACGGCCGCCGAACTGCTGGAGCTGGCCGAGCCCGAGCGCCTCGACACCCTCTCCGCCCAGTTCGTACTCAGCGTCAAGGACGTCCTCGGCTCCGCCTCCACCCACATCGGCGTGGACGAGCCGCTGACCGACTTCGGCCTGGACTCCCTCATGGCCGTCGAACTGCGCAACGAGATCCGGAGCAGGCTCGGCCTCACCCTGCAGATCACCGACTTCCTCAGCGGCGCGACCATCAGCAGCGTCGCGGGGAGCATCGTCAAGGAGCTGACCGCGACCGGCGGGACCTCCCTGACCGACGCCAGGCACGACGGCACCGGGGCATCCCCTGCGATCCAGCGGATGCCCCGTGCCGTCGACGCAGCCGAGGCGCTGCTCGACGAACTGACCGGCTCCAGCGCACCCGTGCCCGGCCCGAAGGAACGCTCGTGACCAACGACCTCGCCCAGCGGCTGGCCGCGCTCCCCCCCGAAGAGCGCGCCCGTTTCGACGCTCTGCTCGCCGAGCGCTCGGCCGAGGACACCTTCCCGTTGGCAGTCCTGCAGCGGGGCACCTGGTTCCTCGAACAACTCCGACCCCGCAACCCCGGCTACATCGTGCCCGGCGCGATCCGCATCGAAGGCCCCCTCGACACCGGCCTGCTGCGCGCCGCCGTCGCCGAGATCGTCCAGCGCCACGAGGCCCTGCGCACCACCTTCCAGCCACGCGACGGCGTCCCCGTCCAGGTCGTCCACCACCACGTGACGGTGGACGTCCCGGAAACCGATCTCAGCGGGCCGCAGTACACCGGCACCGACCATCAGAAGTGGATCGACAACGCCCTCGCCGAACCCTTCGACATCGGCACCGGCCCCCTTGTGCGGGTCCGGCTGCTGCGCACCGGTCCCGAGCGGTCCGTCCTCGCCATCGCGATGCACCACCTCGTCTCCGACCGCTGGTCCATCGCGGTCTTCCTGAACGAACTGTCCGAGCTGTACGAGGCCTTCGCCGCAGGGCAGCCCGCACGGCTGCCCGAACTCGCCATCCAGTACGGCGACTTCGCCTTCTGGCAGCACCAGCAGCTCGACAGCGGCGGCTGGCAGCGGGACCTGGCGTACTGGCGCGAACACCTCGCTGGCGCCCCCTCCGTCCTCGATCTGCCCACCGACCGCCCCCGCCCGGCCGTTCAGGGCTTCAACGGCGGCTCCGTCCCCATCGACCTGCCGCCCGCTCTGATCGGCGAACTGGCCGCGCTGGCCAGACGGCACGGCGCCACCCCGTACATGGCGCTCCTCGCCACCTTCCAGATCCTGCTGCACCGCTACACCGGCCAGGACGACATCGTCGTCGGCGTGCCCACCGCCCTGCGCGGGCACGCCGAGGTCGAGCCGCTCATCGGCTACTTCGTCAACACCCTGCCCATCAGGGCCGACCTGTCCGGCGACCCCGGCTTCGAGCCGGTCCTCACCCGTGTCCGCGACGCCTGCCTGGGTGCGTACGCCCACCAGGATGTCCCCTTTGAGCTGATCGTCGCCGACCTCAACACCACCCGTGACCTCAGCCGTCCCCCGGTGTACCAGGTCAGCTTCAGCTACGGCCGGGAACCAGTGCCCACGCTCGCCATGGCCGGCGCCCGCCTCACCCGGCTCCCGGCCCGGAGCGAAGGCGCCCGCTTCGACCTGGAGCTCCAGGCGTTCGACACCGACGGCGGTGTCACCGGCTGGTTCGAGTACGACCGCGACCTGTTCGACGAGGCCACCATCGTCCGCCTCGCCGGCCACTTCCGCCGCCTGGTCGAGCAGGTCACCGCCCGCCCCAGCACGCCCATCGGCGACCTGGACCTCCTCGACGCAGCGGAGCGCCACCGGGTCGTCGACGAATGGAACGCCACCGACCGGCAGTGGCCCGACGGCCTGGTGCACGAGTGCATCGAGGAGCAGGTGCGCCGCGCCCCCGGCGCCGAAGCCGTCCGGTACGCCGGCGCCTCCTTGACCTACACCGAGCTGAACGAGCGCGCCAACCGCCTCGCCCACCTGCTGCGCGGCCGCGGAGTGGGCCGGGACGTCCTCGTCGGCGTCGCCCTGGAGCGCTCCCTCGATCTTGTCGTCGCCCTCCTGGCCGTCCTCAAGGCGGGCGGGGCGTACGTCCCCCTCGACACCAGCCTGCCGCCCGCCCGGCTGACCGCCATCGCCGAAGACGCCCAGCCCCCCGTGGTGCTCACCCACGGCGACCTGGCCGACCAGTTGCCCGCCCTCGGCTGTCCCGTGCTGCGGATGGAGGACCTCGCCGCCGAGCTGGCCGAGCAGTGCCCGGACGACCCCGGCGTGGTCGTGGACGGCGAGGACCTGGCGTACGTCATCTTCACCTCCGGGTCGACCGGCCGGCCCAAGGGCGTGATGAACGTCCACGCCGCCCTGCGTAATCGGCTGCTGTGGATGCAGGACGCCTACGGTCTGGACGCCACCGACCGGGTGCTGCAGAAGACACCGTTCTCCTTCGACGTGTCGGTGTGGGAGTTCTTCTGGCCCCTGATGACCGGCGCCACCCTCGTCATGGCCCGGCCCGGCGGGCACCGCGACAGCTCCTACCTCGCCGCGACGGTGGCGGCCGAGCGGATCACCACCCTCCACTTCGTCCCCTCCATGCTGCAGCTCTTCCTCTCCGAACCCGCCGAGCACTCCGCCGGCCTGCGCCGCGTCTTCTGCAGCGGCGAGGAACTGCCCCGCGACCTGCACGACCGCTTCCTGGACCTGCACCGGGCCGAGCTGCACAACCTGTACGGGCCCACCGAGGCCGCCATCGACGTCACCGCCTGGCACTGCCGCCCGGGAGGCGACACCCGCCCGGTGCCCATCGGCCGCCCCATCGCCAACATCCGTATGTACGTCCTGGACCGCTACGGCCGCCCGGTCCCGGCCGGTGTCCCCGGCGAACTGTGCATCGGCGGCCGGGGCCTGGCCCGCGGCTATCTGAACCGCCCGGACCTGACCGCCGAGCGCTTCACGGACGACCCCTTCGTCCCCGGGGCCCGCATCTACCGCACCGGCGACCTCGCCCGGCACCGCGCCGACGGCGCACTGGAATTCCTCGGCCGCCTCGACCACCAGGTCAAGCTCCGCGGCCAGCGCCTCGAACTCGGGGAGATCGAGGCCGTCCTGACCCGGCACGGCACCGTGCGCGAAGCCGTCGTGGTCGCCCGCGAGCACTCCCCCGGTGACGTCCGCCTGGCCGCCTACGTCACCGCCGCGGGCGCGGCGGCGCCCGCGGCCGGGGATCTCGCCGCCCATCTGCGCGAGCACCTGCCGGAGTACATGGTTCCGGTCTCCTTCACGGTGCTCGACGCCCTGCCGCTGACCCCCAGCGGCAAGACCGATCGCAAGGCCCTGCCCGAGCCGCGCACCGACCGGCCCGACCTGGGGATCCGGTTCGTCGCGCCCAAGGACGGCCTGGAGCACGCGCTCGCCGATATGTGGCGCGGCCTGCTGGGCGTCGAGCGGGTCGGGATGCGGGACAACTTCTTCGACCTCGGCGGGCATTCCCTGCTCATGGCCGAGCTCCGGACCGGCCTGGCCGCCCTCGGCCACGAACTGACCATGGTCGAACTGTTCCAGCACCCCACCGTCGGAGCACTCGCCGCGTACCTCAGCGGCTCCCGTACCGGAACCGAGACCGCAGCGCGCGACGCCAAGGAACGCGCACAGAACCGTCGTCAGTCCCGCAACAGGCGGCAGCAAGCAGCCGAACGCCGGGCTTCCTCCCGCCAAGACAGGTGATCGAAGTGTCACAGCCGTACCAGGACCAGGAACTCGACCGCGTTGCCGTCATCGGCATGGCCGGCCGCTTCCCCGGCGCCGACGACGTGGAGGCCTTCTGGGCCGACCTCGAGCGCGGCCGCGAGGGCATCACCCACTTCTCCGACGAGGAACTGGCCGACTCCGGCGTCGCCCCGGCGCTCCTGCTCCAGGACGGCTACGTCAAGGCCAAGGGCGTACTAAACGGTGCCGACCTGTTCGACGAGGGCTTCTTCGGCTACAGCCCCCGCGAGGCGGAGCTCCTCGACCCCCAGCACCGGGTCTTCCTCGAATGCGCCTGGCACGCTCTGGAGTCCGCCGGCATCGACCCGGCCCGCTGCGACGGCCGTATCGGCGTCTTCGCCGGCTCCGGGCTCAACAGCTATCTGCTGTTCAACCTCATGAACAACCAGCGGGTCCTGGACGCATCCGGCATGTACCAGGTGATGCTCTCCTCGGACAAGGACTTCCTGGCCACCCGCGCCGCCTACAAGATGGACCTGAAGGGCCCGGCGGTGACCGTCCAGACCGCCTGCTCCACGTCGCTGACGGCAGTGCACCTCGCCTGCCAGAGCCTTCTCAACGGCGAATGCGACATCGCCCTGGCCGGCGGCGTCTCCGTCTCGTCCCCACTGCTCGGCGGCTACCCGTACGAGTCCGGCGGCATCCTCTCCCCCGACGGCACCTGCCGTGCGTTCGACGCCGGCGCGGCCGGCACCGTACCCGGCAACGGCGTCGGCATCGTCGTGCTGCGCCGGCTCGCCGACGCCCGGGCCGCCGACGACGCCGTCGAAGCGGTCATCCTCGCCAGCGCCGTCAACAACGACGGTTCCCTCAAGGCCGGTTACACCGCGCCGAGCATCGACGGCCAGGCCAGGGCCGTCACCGAGGCCCTGGCCCTGGCCGACGTCGACCCGGCCACCGTCGGGTACGTGGAGACCCACGGCACCGGCACTCCCCTTGGCGACCCCATCGAGATCGCCGCCCTCACCCGTGCCTTCCGCGCCGGCACGGACGGCCGGGGCACCTGCGCCATCGGGGCGGTCAAGAGCAACGTCGGCCACCTCGACGCCGCCGCGGGCGTCACCGGTCTGATAAAGGCCGTCCTCGCCCTCAAGCACGAGGCCATCCCGCCGACCCTGCACTACGAGCGGCCCAACCCCGGCCTCGAACTGGACACCAGCCCGTTCTACGTCAACACCGAACTGCAGCCCTGGCCGCGCACGGACGAGCCGCGCCGGGCCGGCGTCAGCTCCTTCGGCATCGGCGGTACAAACGTCCACGTCGTCCTGGAGGAGGCACCCGCCGGGCTGTCGGACGCGCCGGCCGACAGCGACCGGGAGGCGGCCACGGCCGAGCCCGCGGCCCGGCTGCTGCCGCTGTCCGCGAAGTCCGCACCCGCGCTCGCCGGCGCCGCCGAGCGCCTGGCCGACCACCTCGCGGCCCACCCCGGCACCCCCCTCGATGCCGTCGCCCACACCCTGGCCCACCGCCGGGCCGAGTTCGCCCACCGCGGCGCCGCCGTCGCTCGCACCACCAAGGAAGCCGTCGACGCGCTGCGCCGGCTCGCGCAGAGCACGTCCGCTGCTGCCGCGCCCGACGACGCCCCGGTCGCGTTCCTCTTCCCCGGGCAGGGCGCCCAGTACCCGGGGATGGCCCACGGCCTGTATGCCCAAGAGCCCGTCTTCGCCGCCGAGTTCGACCGCTGCGCGCAGTTGCTCGCCCCCCATCTGGAAGAGGATCTGCACGCCCTCGTGCTCGACGGGGACGCCCCGCAGGCCGCCGAGCGGCTGCGGCAGACCCGCCTCGCCCAGCCCGCACTGTTCTGCGTGGAGTACGCCCTGGCCCGGCTGTGGCAGTCCTGGGGCGTCCAGCCTCGCGCCATGCTGGGCCACAGCGTCGGCGAGTACGCCGCCGCCTGCCTGGCGGGTGTGTTCAGCCTGGAGGACGCCGTACGCCTGGTCGCCGCCCGCGGCCGGCTGGCCCAGCAGATGCCGGGCGGCGCCATGCTCAGCGTCTTCCTCTCCGAGGAGGAGACCACCGCCCGCCTCGGGGACGGCCTGGCGCTGGCCGCCGTCAACTCCACCGCGCTCACCGTGGTCTCCGGCACCCAGCAGGCCGTCGACGCCCTCGAGCAGCGGCTCACGGACGAGGGCGTGGGCTGCCGCCGCCTGCACACCTCGCACGCCTTCCACTCGCCCGACATGGACGCTGCCGCCGCCGCGTTCACCGACGAGGTCCGCACCGTTGCCCTGCGCCCCCCGGCGATCCCGTTCCTGTCGAACGTCACCGGCACCTGGATCACCACCGAGCAGGCGACCAGCCCCGACTACTGGGGCACCCACCTGCGCCAGCCGGTACGGTTCCGCGACGCCCTCGACGTGCTGCTCGCCGACCCCGTCCTCGTCCCGCTGGAGGTCGGCCCCGGCCAGAACCTCACCAACTTCGCCCGCGCCCACCAGACCTGGACACCGGGCCGCCCCAGCGCCGGATCCCTGCGCCACCCCGGCGAGCACATCCCCGACGACGCGCACCTGCTGGCGGGCCTCGGCGCGGTGTGGAGCGCCGGTGCCGCCGTCGACTGGGCAGCGATCCAGAGCCCGGATCGGCACCGCCCGGTGCGGCTGCCCGGCTACGCTTTTCAGCGGCGCCGCTACTGGGTCGAGCCCGCCGGGCTCCCCTGCGCCGCGGAGCCCGCCGCCACCACCGCGGACGGCTGCTACTACACCCCCGGGTGGCAGCGGCTCGCCCTGCCCGCCCGGAGCACGGCCGCGGCCACCGGCGACACGTGGGTGATCCTCGGCGCCGGACTCGCCCTCGGCGACACCCTCGCCGACCGCCTGGCGGCCGCCGGCGACCGCGTCGTGCGCGTCACTGCGGGCACCGCCGTGGAACGCACCGGCGAGGGCTCTTGGACCCTGGACCCCGCCGACCCGGACCACCTGTCCGCGCTCGCCTCGTCCCTCGCCACACCCCCCTTCGCGGCCAGGGACGGGCAGCGCTTCCGCTTCGTCCACCTGTGGGGCGCCGCCGAGGGCCCCGCGGACGGCGCGGCGCCCACCCATGAACGGCTGGACGCCGCGCGCCGCACCGGCTTCGACAGCCTGATCGCCCTCGCCCAGGCCCTGGGCTCCGAGCGACTGCCGGCCCCGGTCGTTCTCGACCTGCTCTGCCGCGGCGTGTACGACGTCACCGGCGACGAACCGCTACAGCCCGAGCACGCCCTGCTGCTCGGCCCGGCCACGGTGATCCCCCAGGAGACCGCCGACACCTCCTGCCGAGTCCTGGACATCACCGGCACCGACGCGGACGCCCCGGGCAAGGACGCCGTCCGCGCCGTGCTCACCGCCCTCACCGGCACCGACACCGGGACCGAACTCGCCCTGCGCGGGCGCCACTTGTGGGCGCGCGACTTCGACCGGGTGGACTGGATCAACCAGACCTCCCCCGGTGACGGCGACCGCACCGGGCTGCGGGACGGCGGCGTCTATCTCGTCACCGGCGGCCTCGGCGGGCTCGGCCTTGCCCTCGCCGAGCACATCGCGACCGCGACCGGCCGGCCGGTCCTCGGCCTGCTGAGCCGTTCCGCGTTCCCGCCGCCCGCCGACTGGGACGCCCATCTCGCCGCCCACGACGACACCGACGCCACCAGCACCCGTATCAGGCGGCTGCGGCACCTCGAGTCCCTCGGTGCCCGCGTCATCCTGCTGCGCGCCGATGTCACCGACACGGAGCAGATGCTGCGGGCCGTCGGCGACCTGCGGGCGGCGGCCGGCCCCCTCAACGGCGTCGTCCATGCCGCCGGCCTGCCCTCCCAGGGCATGATCGTCACCAAATCCCCGGCCGATGCCGACCAGGTCCTCGCCGCCAAGACCCACGGCCTGCTCATCCTCGACCAGGCCTGCCGTGAGGACGACCTGGACTTCATGCTGCTGTGCTCCTCCGTGACCGCCGTACTCGGCGGCCCCGGCCAGAGCGACTACGCCGCCGCCAACGCCTTCCTCGACGCGTGGGCGCAGTACAAGCGCCGCCAGAGCGGGCTGCCCGTCACCTCCATCGGCTGGGACACCTGGCAGGACGTCGGCATGGCCACCGGCCTCGACTCCCTGTTCGGCCTCGACGCCGGCACCCCGCTCAACGGCCACCCCCTGCTGCGGCGCCTGGTCCGCTCCACCGCCACCGCCCGTACATACGCCACGGTCTTCAGCACCGACGACAGCTGGATCGTCGCCGACCACCGCATCCAGGGCCACGGCCTCGTCCCGGGCACCGCCTACCTCGAACTGGTCCGGGCCGCCGTCGCCGAGCAGGCCGCCGGGCGGGGCATCGAGATCGGTGACGTGCAGTACATGATCCCCGTGGTCGTCCCCGACGGGCAGTCCCGCGAGGTCTTCACCACCATCGAGGAACGTGACGGCCGGTGGCACTTCGCCGTGCAGAGCCGCACCGGTGCACCGGGGGCCGTGACGTGGACCGACCACGCGCGCGGCACCGTCGCCTTCTTCGAGCCGGAGCCGGACACGGTGCGCGACCTCGCTCAGCTCCGTGCCGACTGCGCGGTGACGGAGGTCCTCGACACCGACGAGTCGATCAAGCTCGGGCTCCGTCTGGACCGGTTCGAGAAGGGCGGCCCGATTGAGTTCTCCTTCGGGCCGCGCTGGCACTGCATGCGGGAGATCCAGGTCGGCCCGAAGCGAGTGCTGGCGACCCTGCGGCTCGACGAGGAGTACCACAGCGACCTCGACCACTACCTGCTGCACCCGGCACTGCTCGACGCGGCCGGCGGCACCGCCCGGGTGCACGCACCCGACACGTACTACCTGCCGTTCAGCTATCGCAGCCTGCGCGTCTTCCACGGCCTGACCAGCACCGTCCACGCCTATGTCGAGGTGAAGGGGGCCGCGGACTCCGCGGGCGAGACCAGTACCTGCGACATCGAGATCCTCGCCCCGGACGGACGGCTCCTGGCCCGGATCGGCGACTTCACCATCAAGCGGATCAACGACCTGGGGAGCCTGCGCGACCAGATAGCGCACGCCGTCGAGCCGCCCGCGCACGACGCGGAGGCGGCCGCGGACCGTCCCGGCGAGGCGGCCGGCGGGGTTCTGCGCACCCTCGCCGAAGGCATCACCGAGCAGCGGGGCAAGGACGTCTTCGCCCGTCTTCTCGCCGCCGCCAGCCTCCCCGGTCATCTCCTCGTCTCCCACCGCGACTTCGCCGCCGTACGCGATCTGGCCCGCTCCGTGACCCCCGCGCTGCTCGAGCGGGAGATGAGCCAGCTCGCGCCGCCCGGTGCCAACCACCCCCGCCCGGATCTGGACACGCCGTACGTCGCTGCACGCACCCCCCGCGAGCAGGAGGTCACCGAAGTCTGGCAGGAGCTCCTCGGCCTGGACCGGGTCGGCGTCGACGACGACTTCTTCGCCCTCGGCGGCCACTCCCTGGCCGCGGTTCAGATCGGCACCCGCCTCAAGAACCGCCTCGGAGTCGAACTCGACCTGCGGGCCTTCTTCGAGCACCCCACCGTCGCGCACACCGCGGACTTGCTGAACGCGGACTCCCGCCCCGAGGACACCATCGAGGTTCTCAGCCGCGACGAACCGGAGGCGGATGCCGGCCTGGATCTGCTCGCGGGTCTGTCCGACGAGGCGGTGGAAGCAGAGCTGCACCGCCTGCTCGCGGCGGACGAGGGCCAGGAGGACATGGCATGAGCGGCATCGACCCGACCCGCACGGACCAGGACGCCCCGGTGGCACTGGTGGCGGGCGGCTCACGCGGGATCGGCCGCGCCGTCGCACTGCGGCTCGCACAGGACGGCTTCGACGTGGCGGTGTGCTACGCCTCCGACACGGCCGCCGCGCAGAGCCTGGAGAAGGAGATCGGCGCGCTGGGCCGGCGGATGTACATCCGCCGGACCGACGTCGGCGACAGCGCCGCGGTGGAGGAACTCGTCGACGGGATCGAGGACACCCTCGGTCCGGTCACGGCGGTGGTCACCTCGGCCGCCGTGCTGCGCGACGGCCCGCTGGCGGCGATGGAGGATGGCGACTGGATCGACGTCCAGCGGGTCAATCTCGACGGTACGTACTACGTCTGCCGGACCGTCATCAACGGCATGATCAAACGTAGGCGCGGTGCGATCGTGACGATGTCCTCCATAGCCGGTCTGTACGGCAACTCCGGACAGACCAACTACGCTGCGTCCAAGGCCGGGATCATCGGGTTCACCAAGTCCCTGGCCCGCGAGGTCGGCCGGTACGGGGTACGGGCCAACGTGGTCGTGCCCGGGTTCGTCGCTACCGATCCCGTCATGGACCTGCCGGCCGAGGCGCGCGAGCGGTTCAAGGAGCGCATCCCGCTGGGGCGGTTCGGCGAGCCGCACGAGGTCGCCGACCTGGTCTCGTTCCTGCTCTCGGACCGGGCCGCGTACATCACCGGCACGGCCTTCCAGATCGACGGCGGCGTGACCGTCTGACTCCGCGAACACCACGGCACAGGGATACGACCTTGCAAATCCAGGCTGATACGGAACGCTGCGTCGGCGCGGGCATGTGCGCGCTGACCGCACCCGATCTCTTCGACCAGTCCGATCACGACGGGACCGTCGTGCTACTGCAGGCCGGTGTGTGCGGGCAGGAGGTCGCCGAAGCCGCGCGAGCGGCGGTGGAGCACTGCCCGTCGGGTGCTCTGGCCCTGACCGACTGACCGCCTCCGGCGGCGTCCGCGTCTCGGCGGATCACAGTGAGACAAAGGAGAAGCGTCCCATGCGCAACCCATGGTTTTACCAGGCAGAGCCGCAGGACGATGCCGGGGTCCGTCTCTTCTGCCTCCCGTACGCAGGCGGCAGCGCGTCGGCGTACCGGACCTGGCGCGATCTGGCCCCCGACCATGTCCACGTGCACCCGCTGGAGCTTCCCGGCCGCGGCGCCCGTTGGGGCGAAACCCCGGTCAGCAGGCTGCCGTTGATGGCCGAGATGCTGGCCGACGCCCTCGCGGGGCACCTGGATCGGCCCTACGCGCTGTTCGGCCACAGCATGGGCGCCCTGATCGCCTTCGAACTCACCAGGACCCTGCGCGGGCGGGGCCTGCCACAGCCGGCGCACCTGTTCGTCTCCGGTTCAGCCGCCCCCGACCTGCCGCGCACTCGGCTGCCGATCCATGCGGCGCCGGACGCCGATCTGCTCGAGGAACTGCGTCTCCTCGGCGGCACGCCGACCGAGCTCCTGGACGACGCCGGGCTGATGGAATTGATACTGCCCGCGCTGCGCGCGGACTTCTCGCTGCTGGAGACCTACCAGTATCACACGCAACCGCCGCTCACGGTGCCCTTGACTGTGTTCGGCGGCGACGCCGATCCCCTGGCGGCGAGCGAGAAGCTGCACCGGTGGCTGCGGCAGACCAGCGCTGCCTCGCGGCTGGTCGCCCTTCCCGGCGAGCACTTCTTCCTGCACTCAGCGGTGGCCGACGTGATAGCGACGATCGCCGACGCCCTGGTCGCGGTGGCGCCTAAGAGGTCGTTTTCTCCTGTCGTTTCATCCGGGGATACAGGTTTGATCCAGTGATGTCGGGTCGCGCCAGGAGATGGTGCTCTCGCCGGTGAGTCGGCGGGCCACCAGGTCGGTCATGGCGGGGTGGATCACCGCTTCGGAGCGGTGGGGGTGGGTTTCGTGGTCGCGTGCGAGGCGGCGGTGGAGCATGAGCCAGCCGTAGGTCCGCTCGATGGTCCAGCGTTTCGGTATCGGGGTGAACCCCCTGGTCCCGGGCGTGCGCGCACACCCACCACCGCAAGATGAAGGAAGTCAGCCAGGGCGGCCTCATGCTCCTGATCGGTACCGGCGGCGGTCACTCGGTGACCGTGGCCCGGTCTGCCGGCGCATCACCTCCGCGCCGCTGTCGGTCCACCCACTGGCCGATCCGTCCCTACAGCCGGAGTCCACCCGCCGATACGGGACGGGCTACCTCTCGGAACTCGATGACCTGCACTGGCACGACGACCAGTACCTGCCGGATCCGCGGTCCCGCACCGACCCGGCGATCGACCTGCTCAACGCCGGCCTCCGAGGACTGCCACCCACGGTGATCGGCACCGCCGAATTCGACCCGCTGCACGACGACGGTGTCGAACTGGCGGCTCACATGGCTGCCCGCGGCGTTGACGTACCCCGCATTCCCGAAGTGAGCGGCGCGGCTGGCGAGTCGCGGGCGTACGGAGGATGCGGATGGCCCCGGGCCGTCACCTCGGCCGGCCAGTGGCGGGCATGCCGGTGACGGTCTTCCAGGTGCGCAAGCACCCGGCCGTATCGGTGCGGTAGGCACGGGCGGTGATCAGATGACGTCGGGGCCGGACGTGGGAGGAATCCTCGAGAACGCGGCGGGGGAGCCGCGGAGCCTGTCCGTCACGATCACCCGGGGCACGTATACGACGGCGCGTCCACGGCCGCCCCTCCCACGACGGTCCCCACCAAGATCACCACACGGGCAGGCAAAAACCTCAAGCATGGCTCAAGCCATCCGCCGCACTGCCAGTTCCGATGCGAACTCCGCCCAGGCTCGGGCACATTGAGCAGCCGCGGCAGACACCATCTCCGTGCGGTGCTCCGGAATGGCCTGGGTGATTCCGCTCCAGCACCGAGCACCCATCAACTGCATATCGAGCAGCCGCAGCAGCAGGCGCCCCATCTCCGTATGTCTCAGCGAGGGGTCCTTGCACAGATTCCGGAAGAGCACGTCCAGATTCGCCTGGGTCAACTCCTCAACCGCCCCTTCTGGGGTGGGCGCGGACGGGCCGTCCGCCAGCTGCGACCGCGGCTGTTCGTGGGGTGGCACCTGGCCCTCTCCTTCCGGCCGATCCCGCGCCACGCTCGTCAGCCGTGCCTGCTTGCCGGGCTTCGACGACCGGCGCGCGGCAGGCACCGGGTCCTCCCCCCGTTGCAGCCGCTCACGCACATCCCGCACGGTCCCCGGTGAGATCCCGGCCTTCTTGGCTATCTGCCGCAGTGGCGCGTCGGGCGATTCGGTGATCAGCCTCCCCGCCGTCCTGCGTCCTTCCTCGGTGCTCAGCGGGCGGACCTTGCCGTCCCGTCCGATACGAGCGGTGGGTGCGGCACTCTCCCCCCCCTCGCGGAGCCGTAACGCACCGACGGTTGTGGCCGACAGGCCGGTCGCCGAGGCGATGGCGCGGTCTGCCCGCTCAGGGTGGGTGAGGACGATGCGCGCAGCAGCAGCCGTCCGCTCCGTCAGCGTCAGCGGCAGTCCGTGCCTGACGTTCGACTCCACGGCCAGCACGAAGGCATCGGCCTCGGAACCCTCGAAGAAGCGGACCGCGATCTCCGAACAGCCCCGTATCCGTGCCACCCTGAGTCGGTGCATTCCGTCGATTACCCGCATCGTCGAACGGTGCACGACAATCGGTGGAAACGCCGTTTCCGAGGCCGCGAGGGCGCTGGCGTGTTCTAAGTTCTCACCCGACAGCCGCGGTGAATCGGCGGGGAGCAGCAGCGCGATCGGCACAGTGGCCACCGTGGAAGACTCCGGATCCCATGACGGGCCTGTGGACGCCCCGCACGCTATACGGACGCCCTCAGGGTGCAGTGACTCGATATTCATTGCGCTCATTGCCATACCCCTATATGCGATGGAGCTGAATTCTTTCTTTGCGCGTTGCCGATCCCGCATGAGAGCTTGTATTGCCGTCTTCTCGTCCGGGCCCCCGATCGCAGTGCTGGCCCCACCGCCCACCGTGGCACGGATCTTCTCCAGGGCATTCAGCTCAGCCTTGCGCCGGCGGGGAGGGACGAGGCCCTGGTGGCGCTAGAGACACTGGCGCACGTCACGCACAGTGCCCGGCGAGACACCGGCTGCCTTTGCCGCCTCACGCAGTGCGGCGTGGGGCTTCTCTACGAGCAGAATGCTCGCAAGCCCGCACCTCTCCACAGAGAGAAGGGAGTTGACAGGCACCAGCTTTGCGCGGCAGGGCTCCCCTTCGCCACCACCCGCACGATGCTCCTCTGCCGCACCGGCCAACGCGTCAGTCATGCGTGGTACACCTCTCCGTCCCCCGAGCGCTGGGTGACACCCAGCGCGGATCTGGCTCCGAGCAAGGAAGACTCACCGTAAGGCGAGGCATTTCGGCACCAGCGACGCGTTCACCGCAAGGGGCTTGACGAGCCGCAGCGCAGTGTGGCCGCCCCAGCCCCCTCAGCGAAACAAACCCATCGACAGTGCATCGTGTGCTGACACGTCGGTGCTCCCGCGCCCTGTGCGCAGGGTGGCAACGAGTGCAGTGCACGGGGTATGCAAAGACAGCTCCGGACGCTACAGAGCGGGCGATATACCGTCAAGCCATCCGCCGAGACGAGCAGTTCGGAATCGCGCCAGGCACTTCGGCCGCTCCAGGGCTGTTCCAAAGTCGTTTGGTCTTGGTGTAGTTGCTGATCACGGGGCGATGCCGAGGAGGTCGAGGGGCGGGTGAAGGGTTCGTGGGACATCTCGCGGAGGCCGGCGGCGATGCTGGTGCGGCCGGCAGCGCGGGGCTTGTTGATCGTGAGGTTGCGCAGGGGGGGGACATGCACTCCGGGCCGTGTCCGGTGCGGACTTGGGAGCGGTCCTCGTCGAAGGTGACGTCGCGGACGAAGCGCAGCCGGTTCTCGATCACCCACCGTGGTCTCACGAGACGGGCGATCCGCTCCGGTGAGGCCTGCCGACTGGTGAGGTCGATGGTCGCACAGAGGGCCTCGCGGGTCCGTTTCCCCGGCCTTCAGGCTGGTGCGGTACCGGACGGTCCTCGCGACCTGGGCAGCGTGCGCAGGTGCTCGTACTACGTGGGCCGGTTCTTCTTCACGGTGAACGCGTAGTGCGCCTTCTTCACCTCGACCAGGAAGACAGCATGGTCACGCTGGGTAGGTAAACCGTCGGCCGTCACCACCGTCCCGCTCAGGCCGAAGGGCTCCAGCAGGGCGCGAAGCAGGTGATGCCCTGCGTCTTGTCCGGCACCCTCAGCCGGGTGACGGTCCGGCCGTCACTGGTCAAGGCAGCGAGCAGGTGCGCACCCGGACTCCGGCCGTGCCGGGAGCCGCAGGCGCTTGGGACCAGCCCTGACAGCCGCTTTGCTGCACTGGTCGCCGCGTCCGCATGCCGCAGATCAGTTGCTCCCGTTACTAACAAACCGTCCCTCACAGCGATCCCTTGGAGCATGATGCGCCGGGCCCCGCGCACACCTACTGGACGACGCTGGCTGCTCCCCGCCCACAAGGCGGCACTCGCCGGCCTGCTAGGAACCACGGTCGAGTGGTACGACTTCTTCGTCTTCTCCACCGCATCCAGCCTGGTCTTCC
>NZ_JBWKFF010000036.1:0-62420 GCF_056434425.1 Streptomyces sp. NPDC044033
AAGGACCTCGACAATCCTCATTCTTGCTGGTCAGAGGCACTTTTCGCTTACCTGACCACCCGTCGGACAACTCGCTTCATGAAAGCGCGAGGCTAGCCTCGATCGTTCATGAGTCCTCGTTGGTTCGCTGACGGGGACTCTGCGTGTGTCTGGTGCGGTGTTTGCGGAGTCGGCGCAAGTCGAGAGCCCGTCCTCGCGTCGGGTGTGCGCCGGGTTCCACGGCTCCGGAGTGCTGCCGTGGCTTGGTCGGGCGGTTGAAGTTGCTGGTCAGCCGGGATTCGGTAGGACTGCGAGTCGCTGGATCGCACGGGTGATCACATCTGTCCAGGGCCACCGAGCGGTGAAGCGGAGCCAGCGGCGGCGACCGGTGGTGATGATCTGTGCGGCGGCACAGAACAGCCTCAGACGAAGGCGTTTGGGTTCCCGGCGGCGGGTGTCGCCGGTCAGGGCGAGCATCGGCATCCAGGCCAGGAGGTCGAGTGCGAGGGAGACGATCTCCAGCCAGATCTGGTTCTGCGCGGTGTCGTGCAGGGGCAGGTTGCGCAGGCCGGTGTCGCGGGCATTGCGGATCCGGTCCTCGCAGCGAGCCCGTCTGCGGTGGCGTAGTTCCAGGTCGGCGAGCTGGCCGCCCTTGGTGTTGGTCGCGAAGCAGGTCAGCCGTAGTCCGTCGAGGTCGGTGAAGCGCAACTGGGCGCCGGGGTGCGGCCGTTCCTTGCGGACGATCAGTCGCATGCCCTTGGGCCAGGTCGTCAGGTCGGGCACGTCGGTGATCTCCGCGACCCAGGCACCGGGCCGCTCGGTGCCGCCCGCGTCATAGGCCGGCGTCCACGCCTTCTTCGGGATCTTCAGCACGGCCTGATGGACGGCGTCGGTGATGGTCATTCCCACCGAATACGACAGCCACCGGCCCGGCCGGGTGAGCCAGCCGAGGAAGGCATGGGTGCCGCCGGCGGAGTCGGTACGGATCAGTGTCTGCCGTCCGCGCCGCAAGGATTTGGGCAGTTGGGCCAGGGCGATCCGGGTGGTCTCGATGTGATCGGCGGCGGTGTTGGAGCCCGCGTTGCCGGGCCGCAGCAGGGCGGCCACCGGCTCGCCGGACCCGGTCTGACCGTGGTCGACGAACGCGACGAGCGGGTGATGGCCGAAGGTCTTCTTCCAGGTCGCGGAGGCGTCTTGCTTCTCGGAGTGCGCGAGGACCAGCACGCCGTCGATGTCCACGATCACCGATCCGTCGGCAGCCGGACTGTTCTCACCCGCCAGCTCCCAGACCCGACCGCGTACTTGGGAACGCGCGTCCCGGATCGCCGCGAGGGCCTTCGGGCCGGAGGCGGCAAGTGTGTCGATGAGAGGGGGGACCGTCGGATCGGATGCCACCGGGCCGAACACGCCCGGCTCGGCCCGCAGCAGGCCGACATCGGCCAGGCAGTCCCCGCCCAGTGCGACGGCCAGGGCCACATCCAGCAGGACCTTGCCCGAATCATGCACGGCCCGCGGCTTGCGCCACGACGCCAGCGCCGCCGATATCGCAGTGTACAGGCCGGACTTGCGGAGAGTCTCGACCAGCAGCACCGCCCCGGCCTGCGAGACCACCGACCGGCCGCCGCCCTCGACACGGACACGCGGGTACGACCCGCTACGCTTCTTCACCTGGAGAGTGCTTCTTTCCTTGCAGCTGACAGGACCCTCGACAAGTCCCATCGTTGCAGGTCAGCGGCACTCTCCGCTTTTTTGATCAAGACCCGGACAGGCCCACTCGCGAAAGCGCGAGGCTAGGCGTCTGGTCTGATCCTGATGGACGCCAACACCCGTCTCGGCTCTCTTGAGGAGGGGGCAGAGGCCAGGGGGTGTGCCATGGTACTGGTAGATCCTAGGCCGTCGTCGACCTCTGCCACTGCTCTGGGAAACGACTCTGGGAAACGACTCTGGGAAACGACATCGGCGGGGTCCTTACGGGAACGAGGGACCCCTACATGCCCTGCGCGCCGGACGGACGGCCTGCGTTGTGGCCGCCGGAGGGGCGGGAATCAGTGGCTCCGGTGTACGAGCCGTCGACCCGAGCGGCGGTGCGGGAGCTCAACCCACCGTCACCCAGGGGGCGTTCTTCCATCCGGCGCTCCGGAGTCGGCACGGGTGCGACCACTACGGAACCTGTCCGGTCTGTATCGACCAGCAGAGCCGCAGACCACCTTTACCCCTGAACCCTCCTGCGCACTGCGTCGAGACAGGCGGCTATCGCGTCCCGGTCGCGTGCCAGGCACTGGAGGCGTTGTCTCATACGGTCGCATTCGTGTTCCAGCGTGGCCGGCAACTCCGGCGTGACGTCGGGCGAATAGCTGGCCCGGGGCTTGTCGAGGCACGGCAATACCTCCCTGATGATCCGGGCCGGCGGCCCGGCGTCGAGCAGTCCTCTGCTCTGCAGAACCCGTCCCACGGAGCGTTCGACGTACACGCGTTACCCGTTCGAGGAGCGGCGGACAGCGACCAGTTCTTGTTCCTCGTAGCAGTGAAGGGGGCGGCGGCACATACTCGTGCGCCGCGACAGTTCCCCGATGCGCACGTGCCCCAGCCCAACCCATGGCCGTTCCCATTGGCCTTCGCATTTATGTAGCGGTTCGAGCCTGTACACCATACGCAGCCGAAGACCGCATCAGATGTGAGGTGAGCACTGATGGGCATCCGGCTCTACGACTACAGCCCGATTGTCGAGCGCGGCCCCACTCGCCGGCCCGAAGGCGCCCGAACCGCCCCTACTGGGCGCCGAATAGCGAGAAGCCCTATCGGATCTGCCACCCCGCGACGAGCCCCTTCCCGGACGGACGCCGCACCACTGGCCCCGGGTCCGTCGAATTGCGGCTGACGCGACGATGGCACCGGGAAGGCGTCCGATGGCTGATCGACAGCCTCGACCGGCACCGGCACCGGCACCGGCACCGGCACCGGCACCGGCACCGGCACCGGCACCGGATACGCGCGAGCGTGCTGCTCAACTCCGACGTCGCCGATCGCCGATCACCGACGCGGGGCGAGCCCGGAGCTGAGCATGGCTCGCCCACGGCAGGAACAACTCCATCTTCCAGGCCGACAGGCCGCTCGAAGGGGAACGTGCGTGCCTCACTGAGGCGGCCGACACCCGTCGAGAAGGCCGCCGGTCGGCCCATTCGCCACAGGGGCCTGGTCAAGTGCTGGAACTGACTCGGCGCTGGAGTACGTCGCGAACCGCTCCGGGGCGTGGCTGACGGTCAGCGCGACGAGATCGCCGATCACCACACCCGGTTCAGCACTGTTCAGGGTTGGCGGATGTCGATTGTGTGGGGGAGGGGTGTCGACGTCGGTGTGTGGTGGGCGAGTTGCCCGTTGTTCTGCCGGGCCCTCCAGCACTCCCCGCGGGTGCGGCCCTTGTTCATGGACGAGAGCTGCCGCTCAGCCGCGAGCCAGCGCCACGAGGAACCGGGTTTCGGCATCGTCCCGACCCGCACAGAGTCTGGTGACCGCATCCACGACAGCGACAGCGCGGCACCAGGCCAGTACGCGACCGGAAGATTGGCCGGGGACCAGAGCCGCCAGTTCCTCGACGTTCCGCTCCAGTTCGGCGAGCTCCTCCACTCCGGCCATCACCCAGTCCACGGCGTCGAAGTCGGGGTCGCCCAGCGCGGGCCGGGGATCGATCGCGACCATGTGCTGTCCGGGCCCGGACAGCACATTGGCCGGATGAAGATCACCGTGCACGAGTCCCGCCGTGCCGCCGCCGGCGAGATCCAGGGCGGCTGCGCGAGCCCGGTTGAGTACCGCCGGGTCGAACACCTCGCTCAGACCGGCGTTCGACAGCCGGCGGTCGGCGAGCTCGAAGAGGAAGACCACTCGGTGCGCAAGGGGCTGTAGTACGGACCCTTGCCCACGAGCAGGGGAAGGAACGCGCAGTTCCCGCAGCAGGACCGCCACTTCCGGCAGACTCCAGGTGAGCTGCCTCATCGGTGTTCCTGGCTTCACGTCCTCCAGCAGCAGGGCCCCGACGGTCAGATCCTCCGCCAGGAGTTCGACGACCGACGGTGTGGCGGCCCAGGCGCGCAGCGCCTCTGCCTCTCCGGCGGCGATCTCGATGTCAGGGGTGAGCTTCAGCCACACAGTCGCCCCGCCGTCCCGCTGTGCACAGCGGAACACCCGTGAGGTGCTGCCTCCGCCCGCTGCGAGGACGGTCAGGTCCCAGCGATTCACCAACTGCTCGACCAGCGTCGGCAGTCGATCGCACCAGCCCAAAACTTCTGATCCGAAGCGCACAACAAGGCGGCTACGCACCTGCGGCGCTACACAAGCTATCCCCTCCACCGTTTCCCCGTTCGTCGCTGTAGGGCGCAGAACATATCAGGACAGCGGCACTTCGACGGAAATTCTTGCGGTGCATCCCATTCGCTGTGGCCCCGGCCTCAGCGGTACCGCACCGACCCGGAGAGCACGCGGCGCGCGTCGATCGGGTTGCTCACGGTCGTCTGCTGGATCAATCGCGGCCTCGGCCGACGCCGCACCATCGGCATCCATCGGCATCCGGTCAGCGGGCCCTGGGGCTCCGGCCAGCGGACCCTGGGGTGGCCTCAAGACCACCCCAGGGGTGGGGGGTTCTCGGATGTCGGGGCGATCGGCGCGTCCGTAGCGTTCGGGGCATGAGAGACGAGACGTACGGGACCGCCAACCCCATCTGGAGTAACCAGAGTTGGCGGACGCGGCGGAGGATCGCCGCTGCCGCAGCCCTGCTGCTGGCCGCGGTCGCCGCGACACCGGCGGTCGCGGCGGGGGAGCCCCGGGGGCTTTCCCGGGGAGCGGAGACCGCCGCCGCCTCCCGAGGGGCGCTGGTCTCCGTCACGCCGGTCGCCGTCCGCGGCGCCGGGCAGGTCGAGCGGTTCCTCGCCGAGCGCGACGTGGCCACCGACTCGGTACGGTACGGCGTGCGCTCGTACCGGCTGACGTACCGGACCGTCGACCCCTACGGCCGGCCCACCACGGCCACCGGTCTGCTCACACTTCCCACCGGCGGCGGCCACCGCCTCGACCTGGTCTCCGACACGCACGGCACGATGGTGAACCGTTCCTACGCGCCCTCCGTCGAGGACGACTTGGGACGCGTCCCCTCCTATCTGAACGCGAGCGCCGGACGGGCGGTCGCCGCGCCCGACTACCTGGGCCTCGGCCAGGGCCCCGGCCGTCACCCGTACATGCACACCCGCTCCGCGGTGACGGCGTCGGTCGACATGCTGCGAGTGGCCCGTACCGCGGCGGAAGGTCTCGGCCGCCCGCTCACCGGCGACGTCTACGCGACCGGCTTCTCCCAGGGCGGCCAGGTCGCGATGGCGCTCGGGCGGGCCCTTCAAGGGGGAGCTGACCGGCACTTCCGGCTGAAGGCACTGGCTCCGATCAGCGGCCCGTACGACCTGGAGGGGGAGGAGATCCCGGCGCTGTTCGACGGCCGGGTCAACGACACCAGCGGCGTCCTCTACACCTCGTACTGGCTGGTCGCCCAGAACCGCGTGCACCCTCTGTACAAGGACCCGGCCGAAGCGTTCCGCGCACCGTACGGGCAATGGGTCGAGGAACTGTACGACGGCGAGCACGGGGAGGAGACGATCCTGCAAGCGCTGCCCGCCACGGTGGAGAAGATGCTCACCCCCGCCTTCCGCGCGAAGATCCGGCATCCCACCGGGAGCCTGCTGGAGGCCATGCGCGCCGCCGACCACACCTGCGACTGGAAGCCGACCGTGCCGGTACGGCTGTACGCCGCCGCCGGCGACACGGACGTACCCATGGGGAACGCGGGCAGCTGTGCCGCGCAACTGGCCGAACACGGGACGCGGGCGCCGGTGGTGAACCAAGGGGGCGTGTCCCACGGTGGATCGTTCAAGGCGGCGGCACCAAAGGTGGTGCGGTTTTTCGACACCGTACGCGGCGGGTGACGCGGGTCTGCCACGCCGTACGCGGTCGGTGACGCGGGCGAAGGCGGTAGCCCGGAGGAGGGGCCACAGCCCACCGGCGCCACACTCCGAACACGTTCGAGCTATTGGCGGTCCGGGCTGCCAGAAGCTGTGGAACGGCCGTAGTGCTGCCGGATCATGGCCCGGATGTGGCACCGGCGGGAGGCTGGATGCGCTGGAGCATCTGTTCCATGGTGAGGACGGGCAACCCGGGGTGCGCGGCTGCCTCCTGCGCGGTGTCGGCGTCCCGCAGCAGCCGGATCAGCACGTGTGCCGGCAGTCCGGGATGCTGGGCGGCCACGTGGCGCACGTTCCCATGCGGGTCGTCGAGCAGTCGCACTGCCGACGCGGCTGACAGCCGGGGGGCGCTCGCGGCCCGGTACCGCACTTCCGCATCACTGTCCCGGCTGAACCGCTCAACCAGTTCGGCGGTCGACTCCGGGTCGTCCAGGGCCAGTTGGCGCATCCGCGGGCTCGGGTAGTCGGCGTAGCGGAGCAGGTCGCGACGGGGGAAGTTCGGATGGCCGCAGGGGCGATCGGGGGTGCTTTGGCTGCCGGTCCACCACTGCCACACCCTCAACAGCATGTCCGCGGGCGCGTCGTCGCAGGACTCCGCGAGGAAGAGCTGGACGACGCTGTCCTCGTCGCGGGCAAGGCGTTCGACGACGTCCGCCGGGAGGCGCCGGGCTCGGGCGACACTTCTGCGCACGAGGGGGTGGGAGGAGGCGGCCAGGCGGCGCATGGCGCCGGGATCCTCGTGCAGCGCCATGACCCAGTCGAGCGCGGCGTAGTGGAGGCACGGCTCGAAGTCGATGGGCATGCCCGCTCGCTGCTCCTCGGTGAGGTCGGAGCGCGTGGCCACCACAGAGCGGACGTTCTCGACGGGATCCCGGGCGAGGAGGCCGACCAAGTCCGGATCCAGGTGAGGGTTGCCCGCGAGGGAGCGGCGCTGGGCCGGCCGGCCGTGACGGGCCAGGTGCTCGGCGAGGTCGCGTTCCAGACGGCAGGTCTCCACCACACGCTCTTGACGTTCCACGGTGTCGAAGACCGATCGGGGCATCGGGTGCTCCTGGTGGTAGTGGAGCAGTGCCTCCGTGCGAACCGTGTCGACGGGGTCCCCCAGCAGCTCGTGCTGGGCCGAAACGCTCACATAGGCCCAAGCCCTCCGGCAGGCCGCGGCCCGTACGGACGGTTCGGCGTCGGCAACCAGGGCGGTGCGTATCCGGAGGGGCGGCGCGGGGAGACGAATGGCTTCTTCGCGGACCCGTGCGGACGAGTCCGCAGCGAGCTGCTCGTACGCGGCGTCGGTGAGTTCGGCATGCCGGTCCGCCGCCATCATGGTGAGGATCCACCGGTCCCGGGGGTCCTGTTCGCCCAGGATCAGGCGGGCCCACTGCTCAGCGGTGATGTTCGGCTGGGCCTCGGCCAGCGACTGCCGCTGCTTCCGCTCCGGGTGCTTCATGGCCGCTTCGACAACCGCCTCCGGCAGGGGGCGCCACAGGAGGTAGTGCGACAGGCCCAGGAGACGGGCGCGCAGGTTTTCGGGTGCGGCCGGGTTGAGCGCCAGTCCGTTCGCCCACATCTCGCGCAGTTTCTTGGAAGGCCCCGGCCCCTGGAACATCGCCGCCCAAGCGGCCTTCCGCTCCTCCAGCGTTTCTTGGACCGCCGCCCGTGCGACCGCATCTTGCCACTCTCCGATGCGGTCCAGCATGACGAACCAGACCTCGTCCTCCTCGGTGGTTGCCCCGAGCAGGGTGTTTCCGTCCGTCGACAGGGTGACGAACTCCGGCTGCCCGGGCCGTTCGCCGAGGACTCCGGTGAGGTCCCACCGACCGGTGAGCCGCACCCTCGTCCAGCGCCTCGGCCCGCAGCCCGTCCAGACGCCGGCGACATCGATGAGGAACACGCCGTCCTCACCGATGATCCCGTTGCCGACCGCGAGCCGGTGCCACTCTGCGTTGAGATCGACGACCAGGTCGGGCAGGTCCCCTCGCACAGCCACGGTCGGTTTGGCGGTACACGAGATGACCGGTCGCCAAGCGACCCGGGGCGGCAGCACCTCCTCGACCCGCCAGCCACCCACGACTTCCAGTCCCGCCCGCTGCAGCAAAACCATGAGCTGGTCTTTTCTACCCGTCATGGGAGCCCATCCTGCCCGGACGGCTCGCTGCCTTCCCGAGAGCCGAGGCCGAGCAGTCCGATCGGTGCCTGTCGGCGCTGCCGCCTCCGGCTGGTTCAGGGAGACCGCCGGGTCACCGCCTCGCTCACGAGCGTGGCGCCGGTCGGCCGCACGCCGCACGTACAGGGCTGTGGCTGTCCTGTGCTCCAGCCTCTGGCATGAGTCGATCGAGCGGGCCTCCTCCGACAGCGGGCCATCCGTTATGGCGTGGGCAGGCAGGCTGGTACGAAGCCTCGGTGCGTGAGTGGTCGCGGATCAGTCATGGATCAGTGAGGCGTGAATGCGGGTGATGGCGCGCATTACCTCATCGCGGTTCTTCGCTTGTTTCATCCACGCGGGCAAGCGGGCCACCACCGTCATTTTCCGGCCGTGGTCGTGCCAAGGGGCATGCTCGCGCAGCGGGGCCTGAACGAACCGTCTGATCAAGTCCAGATGTTCCAGGTTGTAAGCCCATACCCACCCGTGCCTGGTCTCGGTCTGCAGCCACAGCCGGACATGGAAATACGGATCCGCGGCAGGCTCACAGCCATCTCGGTGGAAGGCCACACACCCACGGACCCACTCGCGGGAGAACCCGCAGCTACGACAGACAAGACGCCGCGGTGCGAACAGGTCCTGGTCATGCGCATCAGCCGAATCCGGGGCCGGCACCACATGCGCAGCCCTGTCGCAGGCAGGGCAGCGGACAAGGACGGACTTCAGGAAGTCATACTTCGTGCTGCGCGAATCCCGAAACCGCAGTGGAGTGGAGATCGAGCTCATCACACAAGTATGCGACCTGCGGTAGCCGATGGATTCCTCGGCTTCGCCTGCCCTTGAATCGTGGCACAAATGCACACGCTGCTCAGCCAATCGTCGTGATGGGTGATACCAGCCTGTACGGCCTCGACTCCGCCGAAGGCGGGGATGTACAGGAGCGAGTGGTAAGCGGGCGTGTCTGCCTGTGACTCCGTCTGTCACGGCGGTCTCGACGGCTTCGACGGCTTCGGCGGTCTCGGCGGTCTCGGCGGTGACCATGCGGCGGATGAGCGCCCTTGGTACGCACCGCACCGCACCGCACCGCACCGTGCCCGGCCGCTTCCGGCGGCAGGAGCGCCTTGGCCGGGCGGGTAGAGCTGCCCCCGGATGGGGAGCGTAGAACGCGCGGGATCCGATCCAGGGAGGGGCGGAACATGGGAACGGTGCTTCTGGTGGTGTCGGCCGTTGCGGCCGGGGCGCTGTTGATCGGGGGACTGGTGCGTGCCGGGCGTCGTGAGGCGCGTGCCGAGCAGGTGCGGCTCGCGGAGCAGGATCGCGTCCAGGCCCTGAGGTCGATGGAGGCGGTCTGGTTGTTGGGAGACCGCGAGTTCGAGGAGTACGTCGCGGAGTTGTGCCGCAGGGACGGCTGCACCGAAGTGCGGCGCGTCGGCGGCGCCAACGATCTGGGGGCCGATGTGATGGGCCGGCTGCCGGACGGCCGCAGGCTGGTGGTGCAGTGCAAGCGGTACGCGAAGCACCGCACGGTCGGCAGCCCGGACCTCCAGAAGTTCAACGGCACCGCCCGTAGCGAGCACGGAGCGGACATCCCTCTCTTCGTCGCGTCGTGCAAGTTCACCAAGCAGGCCCGAACCTTCGCCGCCCGGCACCGGCTGGTGCTCGTCGATGTGGACCTGCTCGGGTTCTGGAACAGCGGGACGGCCCTGACGAGCATCCTGGACCTGGACATCGGACGGTCCGGGACCAACCGCAAACTGACTCCGGGAAGCTGACCCCGCTGTTCCTCCGGAGTCGCGTGTGCTGGCCCGTCGGCCGGCTGTCGCACTTCGAGCTGGAGTGCGGCCACGTAGCGTTGCCGTCTCCTGCTCGCCGTGCGGGTGCGTTGCGGGGCGTGGCTGACGCGCTGCATCGGCCGTTGCCGCTCGTACGAGTCACCGGCCGCGCCCGGTGCGGTCCGGTCCCGGAGTCGGGGAGCAGCCGCGGGCTCCGGCTGTTGCGGGTGGCAGTCGAAGCACGACCAGGTCAGATCGGACTGTTCACGGAGCAGGGCGCGTCGAGAGGCGTGCACCGGCCGCCCGTGGCGCACCGCCTGAGGGCCTGACGAACCGGTTTCCTACGACTCCGGTGCTGACGGCGCACGGGGGGCGGGGCCCGGTCAGGAGGCCCCGCCCCACCTTCAGTGGGTCATGTGGCGATGGGTGATGGGACGATGTTGGATGGGGTCGGGCTCAGAAGCGGTCCGGGGCGCGCCCCGGGAGCGGAGAGCCGGGGAGCGCGTCGCGCTTCTGGTTCTTCCGGGCCTGCGCGTTCGAGTCGGCCGTCGCGTCGCAGGTCACGTCCTTCGCCGGGAGTTTGCCGGTGAGCAGGTAGTCGGTGACCGTGCCGTCCGTGCACGCGTTGCCGTTCGGGTAGACGCCATGGCCCTCGCCGCCGAGGACGGTGACCATTTTCGAGCGCTTCAGGTCGGCGTGCAGGGCCTGACCGCTGGGCAGCGGAGTCTGCGGGTCCCACTCGTTCTGGACGATCAGGGAGCCGGTCTTGTTGTGCACCTTGGTCGCCGGTTCCACGGACTTGTTCCAGAACGCACAGGGTTTGACGCTGGACGCGAAGTCACCGTAGAGCGGGTAGCGGCCCTTGTCCTCGATGGCGTCCTTCCGGTAGCTCTCAGGATCGTGTGACCACGCGGCCGAGTTGTCGCCGCACACCACGGCCCAGAAGCTCGACAACGTGTTGTCGGACGGGACCTCGGCGGCGTGGGCGGAGCCTGACGTCCTGGTTCCCTCGGGCCTGGCGAACGCCGCGAGCTTCTTCGCGGAGGCGGGCTTGCCGGCCGCGGCCTTCTTCAGCTCCACGACCCCCTCGGTGGCGTACTCCGGGGTGAAGACCGCCCCGCGCAAACCGCTCCGGATGTCATCGCCGGTGTTCGGCTGCCCCTCTATCTCGATGGGCTTCTCGTCGGCCTGCGCGACCAGGTCCCAGAAGGTCCGGCCGACCTCCTTCGGGGTGTCACCGAGGCCGTACTTCTCCGAACGCTCGGCGGCCCACTCGGTCCACCGGTCGAACGCGGGCTCGGCGCCCTTCGCCCACCACTGGATCATCCCTCGCCAGGCGTGCGCCGGATCGACCGCGCTGTCCAGCACGAACCGGTCGGTCCGGCCCGGGAAGAGCTGGGTGTAGACGGCGCCCAGGTAGGTGCCGTACGAGTAGCCCACGTACGAGATCTTCTTCTCGCCGAGGATCGCCCGGAGCAGGTCCATGTCGCGTGCGGTGTTGCGCGTAGTGATGTGCGGGAGTGTGTCGCCCGCCTTCTCCTTGCACTTGTTCGCGACGTCACGCGCCCAGGAGACGTCCTTGTCGAACGTCTTCTCCTTGTACGGCCGCAGCCAGTTCTCCTCCTCCGGTTTCAGACCGCAGGAGAGCGGGCTGCTCTCTCCCACACCGCGCGGATCGAAGCCGATGAGGTCGTACTTCTGCCGCGCGGACTCGGGGAGTTTCTTCTGCATCGTCATCGGCATGTAGCGCCCCGGCCCCCCGGGGCCGCCGGGGTTGGAGAACAGGACGCCGTGCCGCTTGCCGGGCGCGGTGCTCTTGATCCGGGATATGGCCAAGTCGATCCGCTTGCCCCCGAGAGCCCGGTAGTCCAGCGGGACCTTGATCGTGGCGCACTCGTACTCCGCCGGAGAGTCGGCTTCGCACCGCTTCCACTGCGGCTTCTGCTTTACGTACCAGTCCAGCGCACCCTTGGCGGCGGACGAGGAGGCGGTCGACGGGGCGGCCGCCGGAGCGGCGGTGGCCGTCGAGGTGGCGAGTGCGGGAGCCAGCGTCGCCGTGACACTCACGGCGAACAGGGGCGCGAGACGTCTTCTGCGCACGATATCGATCCTTCCGGTCGCATGTTCGGACAGGAATGATCTTTCAGGAACCGGCCACGCATACGGATCCACCGCCGGGCTGCGCCTTCCATCCACCCTGGGGATGACACAACACTCGCGGATAGTCCCCGAGTTGTAGGGGCCGGGCCACCCTCAGCGGTGTGCGCGACCCGCCTCGGCAGCCGGACGACGGAAGAGGGTCGCCCGGGGCGGGCTCGGTCCCGCCCGGCCCGCGAGGCGTTGACGAACGCGTCGGTTCACCTACGCGGCGACCTCCCGGGACCGTTCACGGACCGGCAACGGAAGACCATTCGCTGGTGTCCGCCTCGGCCAGTGCCGTAACGGTCAACGAGTAGGCTGGACCGGGGAGTTCCGGCGTACCGTCGGCGGGGCGTCTCGACAGTCTCGACCGCCTTGGCCGGCGTCATGCCTCCACGGGACCTTAGGTCACTCACCTCATGCACGCGGCACAGCGGACGGCCAGATCGGCCCGGGTGCCACATCATGTGACATCCGGCAGCACTCTCTGCGCGGTTCCTACCGGCCTTCAAGTACAGGCGGTCGTGGTCATGATGGCCACCAGGACGACAGCCATGATGAGGAGTGCCATCATCTGTTCCCTCCGCGCCGGGTGGTGACCAGGGTGCGCCAGCGGTCACGGGTGGCTTGTTCCCCGTCGATCCACCGCACGGTTGAGGCCGGCCGGGCCGGGAGCGGGAGGCCGGCCATGAAGTGGGCGATGTCGGTGTAGTAGGCGTAGTCGCCGTCGCGGGTCAGTTCGCCGAGCCGGTCGGTGGCGGCGGCCAGGTCGCGGTGGGCGCCGCGGACAGCGTGGTGGAAGCATCGGGCGAGTTCGAGGGGGGCCCGGAGTGCGGTGAGGCCGGCGACGTCGATCTCGGTGCGCAGGGTACGGGCGCGGTCTTCGACGCTGTCGGTGCCGGCGTCGCGGATGAGGGCGGCGATGTGGGTGGTGAGGGTGGTGGCGCGCAGGTCGAGGCTGTCGAGAAGCTGCTGGGCGTAGAGGAGTTCGTCGGCGGTCCGGTTGGGGTCGGCGAAGGAGAGGGCGAGGGTGAGGTGGGCCTGGGAGGTCGCACGTTCCCCTGCGACGCCGTGCTGCTCGGCTTCGTCCCGTGCCGCCGCGTACGCGGCCACAGCCTCATCGATGGCACCGTGGGGCCACTGGATGTCGCCCATGACCCGGTGGTGCCGGCCTTCCCAGCCCAGGGTTCGGGCGGCGGCCAGAGCAGTGGGGAAGTCGCCGGCGATGCGGGCGAGGTGGGCCAGGCCGCGACGGGCGGCGGGGGCGAGGCGGCCGCCGCCGTCGGCGACACGCTGCATCGCGGCCCGGGAGGCGTCGGACTGACCGAGGTCGCGGTGGGCTTTGGCCCGGTAGTAGAGAGCCATCTCCGTCAGATCGGCGGGGAGTAGGCCGGTGTCGGCGACGGCGGTCAGGCGGGCGGCGGTGCGCTCGCGGTGCTCGTGCTGGCGGCGGGCGAGGGTGCTGAGCAGTCCGACCAGGGCGTCAGCGGCCGTACGCGGCGCGCCGTCGCCGGGTGGCTCCGGTGTGGCGGGTGGGGCGAGGGGCTCCCAGACGGAGTCGCTGACGTAGTTCCAGGCCGCGTCGGAGAGCCAGCCGAGGCCGATCGGGAAGTCGCGGGCGAGGCGCAGTCCCTGGCGCAGACAGCCGACGAGCAGGCGGCGGTCGGACGGGGCGGTGCGCCACTGCTCGCCCAGTGCAGTGAAGGCCCGCTCGGCGGCCTGCTGCCAGTCCTGCGGCGTCCAGCGGTCGTCGGTGTGGTCGTCGGCGGTGCGCAGGGTGGAGCGGATCACGCCGTGGAGGTGGAAGGGCCACAGGGCGAACGGGGCCTCGCGTACGAACGGCCGCTCGGTCAGGCGTGAGGCCGCCGCTTGGTGCGGCAGGCCGGCTGCCCGAGTGGCCAGGGCCACGTCGAAGGCGTCGAGGAGACTGACCGAGCGCAGAACGTGCCGTTCTTCGGGGGTGAGGTCGCTGAGGGTGCGGGCGATCAGGGCGGGGAAGGCGTGATCGAAGTCGGCCGGGGCCGGGGTATGGCCGCTGCGGCGCAGTTGCAGGAACCGCATGACGGCTAGGTCGAGGTAGAGGGGCAGGCCGTGCGAGCGGGTGGTGATGACCTCCCGGACGTCGGCGCTGATGAGCGGCTGCCCGTTGCGGGAGAGGCGGTGGGCGAGGTAGTCGCCGCAGTCCTCGGGGGAGAAGTCGCCGATCAGAACCTGGCGCCCACGCCCGTGGCTGGGCGTGGCGGTGCCGGCGGGCCGGATGTCGTGGGCGGCCAGGCCGGGCCAAGCGCTCGGTCCGGTCCAGTCGAGCTGCCCCTGCAGAGCCTCGTCCGCCCATTGCAGGCGGCTGCGTCCGGTGACGACGAACAGGACGTTCGGCATCAGCCACACCACCCGCTGGAGCAGCCGCTCCAGGTCCCGGTGGGTGCGGTCACCGATGTCCTCGAAGGTGTCCAGCAGCACCACCGGCACAACGGCCTTCTTCGCGGGGAGGCGGGCGAGCTCCCAGGCGAGCAGGTGCGGGTAGAAGGACAGCGCGTCCAAGTCGGCCTCGGCCTCCAGGAGGTCGGCCAGGCGGGCGCAGCCGGCCAGAGCGCGCACGGATTGGCGACGCTCGCGCAGCGCCCGCACCAGGGCCTCGGTTACCTGGCCGACCGCCGAGCCCACCATGCCGGGCAGGGCCAAGGCGCCGGCGACCTCGCCGAGCGCGGACTGCAGCTGCTGTGGCAGCACCTTGCCGAACCGGTTCGCCCAGCCGTCGCGGCGCAGGTACTCCTCCAGCGGCTCGCCCGGGTGGGTGTGTTCCCAGTAGCGGCGCAGTGCCAGGTCGAAGGCGGGGAGGGGCCGTCCGAGCGCGGTGAGCGCGAGCCGCAGGGTCAGCACGACGCGTTCGAAGTCCATGCCCGCCGAGCGGGCCAGGTCGATGCGCACCGGCAGGACTCGCCCGTCGGGCCAGGGGGGCTCGCCCCACTGGGCGGGCCGGTCCGCGCTGAGCGCGAGGGCGGCTTCGAGTTTGCGGGACAGCGTCGTCTTGCCGATACCGCCGACCCCGTGGAATACGAGAACGTTGTCCCGGGCGGCTTCGAGGTCTTCGACGTCGAAGCTGACGTCGGCGACGCGGTGCAGGTGCCCGGTCAGTGCGGCTGCGACCGCCTCCCACTGCGCCTGACGGTTGGTGAACGCCTCCCGGGCGGCGAGGGCCTGGTCGTTCGAGCTGAACAGTGCACGCAGATCTTGGCCTGCCACGACAATCCCCCAGACGATGATCACCTGGCCTCAACCTAGCCCGCCGCCACTGCCGCGCCCAGTCCCGGCACCGCTGCCGGCCGCCCCAAGAGTATTCCCGGCCACCGGAGCCTCGCCGAGCCTTCGCTCGGACCGGGCAATGCGGTAGCCGCCTGCATGAGAGCGGCGAGTGGCCCGTGGGGCCCTGCTCGGCAGGATTCCCGACCGCGTTGTCACCCTTGCCGAACGACAAAGTAATGATGTGGACGGTGTCGTTCTCGGCCGTGTCACTTCTATTTCGCCAGCGGGCCCGGGTAGAGGTACTTCTTCTCCGGGATCTTCGTGCTGTGTGCCCAGGCGTCGAAGAAGCCGGTGAGGTTCTTTCCGGAGACCTTCTGGGTGAGCGCCTCGAACTGCGGCCAGGCCGCGTTGGAGTAGCGGTGGTCGTGGGTCCACTGCTTCAGGGTCGCGAAGAACGCCTTGTCGCCGGCGAGCCCGAGACATATGCGCCGCCGTCATGCAGATCTGCTCCTGTTCGGCGGGGTCAGCGGGTGGTGGAGAGCTGCCATACGACGCCCGTGATGGCGTTGGCGCTGACGGTCTCCGTCTTCGGGTCCACGTTGTCGATGCGGTCGCATGCCTCGTGCAGGCAGCTTCGTGGCCACGCGGATCGCTGCCCGGCCCGTCGACGGACGTAACTTTATGCGCACCCTGCGCACCCTGCGCGAACTCGGCGCCAGTAGCGCGGTGCCCGAGCCGAGCCGCGACATCGAGAGGTTCGCCGACGCCCTCCCGAACCGATTCCTCGTACCGCTGGACGACCTCACTCCTGACGGGGGCGCGCGGCTGTCGCGCCGGGCCGGTGGGCAGATCTGTGGCGGGCGCGGAGCGCCTGAGCGGCGCATATCGTCGGCGTATCGAAAAGCGGATACGCGCCGGCAACACAGGGCCGATTTGACTGGCGTCATGTCCTACCGTGAACCAGCACCCGTGTCCCTCCCTGTGACGCTGACCGTGGCGCCGATCAGCGACGCCGAGCACCTGGCCTTCGTGCGGGCGCGGCGGTCGGTGAACTTCGTGCAGACCCCGGCGTGGGGGCGGGTGAAGACGGAGTGGCGCAGTGAGTCGCTCGGATGGTTCGACGGCGGGCGGCTTGTGGGGGCGGGGCTTGTCCTTCATCGGCCGGTGCCGGGGCTGTCGCGGTTCACGCTTGCGTATCTGCCGTGGGGTCCTGACATCGCCTGGTCCGGGGACATCGGTGCGTGGTTCGACCCGCTGGCGGCATATCTCAAGGCCCGCGGCGCGTTCGCGATCCGGCTGTGCCCGCCGGTGCGGACGCACACCTGGGATGCGGCGCAGATCAAGGACGGCGTGGCCGATCCGGGGACGCGGCGGCTCACCGGACTGCCCGACGGGCACATCGATCCGGTCGGTGCCGAGGTGAGCCGACGGCTCCAGGCGGCCGGTTGGCTGCCGCAGAGCCCTGAGGACGGGTTCGGTGCCGGGCAGCCGCAGTTCACGTACGAGGTGCCGCTGGCGGGAAGATCCGAGGACGACGTCCTGAAGGGCATGAACCAGCAGTGGCGCCGCAACATCAAGAGGGCCGCGAAGGCGGGGGTCGAGGTCGCGGTCGGTGGCGCGTCGGACCTCGCGGCATTCCACGAGCTCTACGTGCACACCGCCGCGCGCGACGGATTCCGGGCGCGACCGCCGGCGTACTTCGAGACAATGTTCGCGGAGTTGAGTGCCGAGGATCCCGGGCGGATCGCGCTCTATCTTGCGCGCCACGAGGGTGAGTTGGTGGCCGCCACGATCCTGGTGCGGGTCGGCGCGCATGCCTGGTACGCGTACGGCGCCTCGTCGACGGCCAAGCGCGAGGTGCGGGGTTCCAACGCGTGCCAGTGGGCGATGATCTGTGACGCTATGGCGGCGGGCTGCGACGTGTACGACCTGCGGGGCATCACGCCGACGCTCGACGCCGCTGATCCGCATGTGGGCCTGATCCGGTTCAAGGTCGGCACCGGGGGGTGGGCGGTGCGGTACGTCGGGGAGTGGGATCTGCCGCTGCGACCGCTGGTCTACCGCGCCTTCGACCTGTACATGCGGCGGCGCGGGCGCTGAGGCCGCGCCGCGCGGTTACCCGAGTGCGGTGGCCACCTCGTCGAGGCGGGCGCCGCGCGACGCCTTGACGAGGACGATGTCGCCGTCGGTGAGGTGCTCGCGCAGCCAGGCGACGGCCGCTTGATTGTCGGTGAGTGCGATCGCCCGCTTTCCCGCGGCGTCGGCGACGGGACGGGCGGTTCCGCCGACGACGGCCACCAGGTCGGCGCGCGCGGCCGCGTACTCGCCCACCGCTCGGTGTTCGGCCTCGCTGTCGGCGCCGAGTTCGAGCATCGCGCCGAGTACGGCGATACGGCGGCGGCCTGCGACGGCTGCGAGCGTGTCCAGGGCGGCTCGGGTGGAGTCGGGGTTGGCGTTGTAGGAGTCGTTGAGCAGGGTCGCGCCGCAGGCAAGGGTGCGGAGCTCCATGCGCCACCTGGACAGTGAGGCGGTGCCGAGGGCCACCGCCGAGGTGACCAGGGGGATGCCGGCCGCGAGTCCCGCCGCGGCGGCGGCCGCCGCGTTGAGTGCCTGGTGGGCGCCCACGAACGGCAGCGCGACACGGGCCGAGGCGCCCGAGGTGCGCAGCGTGAAGGTCGCCCGGCCCTGGCGGTCGAGGACCAGGTTCTGGACACGCACGTCGGCGTGTTCGGCGCGGCCGAAGGTCAGCACCGGCCCGTCGGTCAGCGTGCGCATCGCGATGACGCGGGGGTCGTCGGCGTTGAGGATGGCGGTGCCGCCGGGTGCGAGGCCGCGCACGAGTTCGCCCTTGGTCCGTGCGATGGCCGCGCGCGAGCCGAACTCCCCGATGTGGGCCTGGCCGACGTTGAGCACGACCGCGATGTCGGGTGCGACCAGGCCGGTGAGGTGGGCTATGTCGCCGAGGTGGCGGGCGCCCATTTCGAGGGCGAGGAAGCGGGTGTGCGCCTCGGCGCGCAGCATGGTCAGGGGCACGCCGAGTTCGTTGTTGTACGAACCGTGTGTGGCGACGGTCGGCTCGGCGCCCGAGAGGACCGCGGACAGCAGGTCCTTGGTGCTGGTCTTGCCCTGCGAGCCCGTCACCGCGACGACGGTCAGCCGCTCGCGCAGCCGGGCCACGGCGTGGGCGGCGAGAGTCTGCAGTGCGGCCGGTACGTCGTCGACGACGACGGTGGGGAGAGGTGTCGGCCGCGAGCCGAGCACGGCGGTCGCACGGGTGCGGCCGGCGTAGTCGTGGCCGTCGACGCGCTCACCGGCCATGGCGACGAAGAGACCGCCCGGTTCGCCGTGCCTGCTGTCGAGTACGGCCGGCGCACTCACTGCGACGGTCGCGTCACCCGTGACCCGGCCGCCGACGAGCGCGGCGATCTCGGCGAGGGAGAGGGGGAGCGGGTGCGGGTGCGGGGCGAGGGATGGCTGGCTCTGAGTCATGGGTCCAGTGAAGGCGGCGGGGTGTTGCCGGCGCGTATGCGGTTCTCGATACGCCGGCGATACGTGGTGGGCTCTGGTGCGGCTCGCCCTCGCGGCTCGGCGTCCGGGGACAGGGACAGGGGGCGGAGACGGGGGCGGGGGCCGGCCGAGACTTCGGCCGGACCGCCGGAGCCTCGCCGTATTCATCCCGGACTCACCTGTGCGATGGGAAAGTCGAAATAGGTGTCCGGGTAGGGCTCGTCCTTGAGCGTGTAATGCCACCATTCACAGGCGTAGGAGCTGAATCCACTGGTCTCCATGATGGAGCGAAGACGCCTGCGGTTGTCCGCTTCGACCCGCGAGATTCCTTCCGCTCCGTGGTGCGAGACCGAGTCCATCAGATCGTGGTCGCCACCCATGGCGGCGAGGTCGCCGCTTTCCAGGTGGTACAGCGTCAGGTCGACGGTACTTCCGCGGCTGTGGCCCGACTTGGCGGCCACATATCCGTTCTCGAACATCTCGGGCCGGTCGATATTGGGGTAGTGGCGGTGCTTGGTGCGGCCATCCTCCGGCTGCTCCGACCAGCGCAGGAAAGAGTCCACGGCGCGTTGCGGGCGGTAGCCGTCCCAGAGAAGCAGGCCGAATCCGTGCGCGGCCGCCTCTTCTCGCGCGCTCTGCAGTGCCGCACACAGGGCCCTGGTGCCGACGATGCGATTGACCAGGTATCCGTCGACCGGTTTTCCGGTGAAGTTGTCCCAGGTAGCGTATTTGGCGTCCCAGCGGACCCCGGGCGTGTACTCGTCTATGAAGACGAAGTCGTTACGCATTGGCCTGCTCCGTCGGAGTCAGGGACCGGGCGAGCGCCCCGGTCACCAGGCGGTCGATCACTTCGGACAGCGGGATCCCGGCGGCAGCCATCATCCTCGGATAACGGCTGTATGAGGTCATGCCGGGGAATGTGTTGACCTCGTTGAGGACGACTTGCCCGTCGTCCATGAGGAACAGGTCCACGCGGGCGAGTCCACTGCAGCCCAGGGCGCGGTAGACGGCCTTCGCCGTTTCCTGGACGCGTGCGCGGGATTCAGCCGGAATGTCGGCGGGGACGATCGGCGTCGAATTGTCGGAGCCGGCCTCGGGTTCGTCCTCCTGGTGGATGCGGAAGAATCCGTGGGACAGGGCGATGCGGTCGACTTCTCCCGCGGTCAGGTCCGTTCCGCCGCCCAGGATGGCGCAGCCGACCTCGCTGCCGACGACCGCCTCCTCGACCAGGATTTTCGTGTCGTACCGCCGGGCGATGTCCAGCGCGGCCGGCAGTTCTTCCGCATTCGCCACCTTGCTGACCCCGAAGGACGACCCCGAGCGGGCCGGCTTCACGAAGACGGGGTAGGTGAGCCGGTCGACGTCGACGTCCTCGTCCGCCGCGACCGTCCAGAAATTCGGTGTGGCGATTCCGGCGCCGGCGGCGACCACGTAGGCGAGGGACTTGTCCATGCCCAGCGCGGAACTCTGGACGTCGCAGCCCACGTACGGGATGCCGGACAGTTCGAGCAGGCCCTGGATCGCGCCGTCCTCCCCGAGTTTTCCGTGCAGGACGGGCAGCACGACATCCAGGCCGATCGTCTCGTACTTCCCCTGGTCGAGGACGAGCAGCCCGCGCACGCCGCGGTCCGGGGACAGCGCGGCGGGCCGGTATGCGCCGTTCTCCCAGTCCGCGGCGGGGCCTTCGCAGAGTTTCCAGGCGCCGCTGCGCGTGATTCCGATGAAGTACGGCTCGTACGTGTCCGGGTCGAGGTTCCGTGCGATCTCCTGCGCGGACTTGATGGAGATGGGGTGTTCCTCCGAGCAGCCTCCGAAGAGGATTCCGACCTGGAGCTTGGCCTTAGGCATGCTGGTTCCTGCTTTCGAATTCCAGGCAGTTGGTGATCGAGTTCTCGACCGTGTCGCTCAGGGCACGGTCCGTGTAATACGCGATGTGCGGACTGATGAACGCGTTCGGCATTTCCTGCAGACGCAGCAGTGACTTGCTGTCGATGGGCGCGTCCCGCCGGTCGGCGTAGAACACGCCTTCCTCGCCCTCGACGACATCGAGGGCGACACCGCCCAGGCGCCCGTCCTCCAGTGCCGCGACCAGCGCGGTCGTGTCGATGAGGGCACCGCGCCCGGTGTTGACCACAAACGCGCCGGGTTTCATCCGCTGGATGCGCTCACGGTCGAGAAGATGGTGCGTCTCGGCGTTGAGCGGCGCATGGAGCGTGACGACGTCGCTCGACCTCAGCAAGTCATCGAGCGACACCTCGTCGCCGGGGCCGCCAGAGCCGCCGGGGTCGCCGGATTCACCGGCACGATTTCCGTACGCCAATATCCGGCATCCGAAGGCGCGGAGCCTTTCCATGACGGCCGTTCCGATGCGCCCCGTACCGACCACGCCGACGGTCAGGTCGCGCAGCTCTTTCCCCCGTACGTCGTGCAGCCGGTAGTCGTGCACATCCGCACGGCGGACGGTGGACTTGGCGTGGCGCACTGACATCAGCAGCATCATCACCGTGTAGTCGGCGACGCTGTCGGGGGAATAGCAGACGTTCCCGAAGGAAATGCCGACGCGGCCCGCATAATCCACGTCGATGTGGTCGTACCCGATGCTTCGTGTGGAGATGTAGGAGACGCCGACTCGGCTCAGCGCACGAAGTGTCGCCGGGGTGATCCGGGTCTTGTGTCCGACGCTGATGCACCGGTTTCCGGATGCCAGATGGGCGGTCTCCTCCGACACTTCGGATTCTGTGATCGTCGTTGTCACTCCGAATCGGGGCGCCAGTTCCCGGAACCGTGCGGCTTCGTCCCGCCCGCATCCGAAAGCGGTGATTCCCACTGGTTCGCTGTAGGTCATGCCTCCATTCAAGGAAACGGGGTGTTGCCGGCGCGTATGCAGTTTTCGATACGCTGCCGATACGCTGACGGCCCGTTTTACCGGCCCGCGCGGTGTTCGCCGAGCAGGCCACCAGCCGGTCGCGGTGGCTGTTCACGGTGGACGGCGCCACCTTGGCGAGTCGGGCCAGGCCGGCGGCCGTCCAGGCGCGGCCGTCGAGCAGGGCCAGGCACATGGCGGCGCTGGTGCGATCCGTCAGCAGGGCGCCCAAGGAGGCCAGGTCGGGCTCTTCGGCCAAGGTGTCGGCACCCCGCTCACCGGGGTCGACCCGGTGCCGGAGAGTAGGCGCGCGATATACCGGCACGAACCCGACAAGATCGCGCCGCTGACTTCACCCCCGCCGACGCCGAACTCGTGACTCCACCACGCGTCGCTGAGTGCGTCCTTCAGCGGAGGCGCGCGCCTGCGCGTTCACGCCGGATGGGGAGAGCGGTTTTCTTCGGAGACCGCCGCTCGGACCGGGTGAGGCCGCGGGGCGCCGACCAGTGGCCGCGGTTTCGACTGGTCGCTGACGCCGGACGACACCATGGACCAGGTCGAGGGGCTGCCCGCGCGGTAGGCGGTACTGGTCGAGGGACGCCGGGGCGACGAGCGGCATCCGGAACTCGGCCGGAACATTGCGGTGTACGTCGACACGGCCGCACCACCCGCGTAGCGGCTGGGGCCGCATCACGACTGCGAGTGCGTACGCGCGGGCAGTTGCACCGTGATGCGCAGGCCGCCGGTGTCGCGCGGGGTGAGGGTGAGGGTGCCGTCGTGTGCGCGAGTGATGGTGGTGACAATCGCCAAGCCGAGGCCGACGCCCGCCTGGTCGGCGTGGATGCGTTCGGTGCCTCTCTGGAATGGTTCGGTGAGCGTCGAGACCAGGTGCGGAGTCAGTTTCTCGCCGGTGTTTTCGACCGTGAGTATCACGGTGCCGGGGTGGGCGCTGGTAGTAACCCACACCATGCCCTGTTCGGCCAGATTGTGGACGATCGCGTTGTGCACGAGATTCATGGCCAGTTGCAGCAGGAGCGTCGGCGATCCGCTCGTGGGGGTGATGTCGCCGCGGGTCTCGATGGTGACGCCGTTCTTTTCTGCGAGGAGGACCAGCGTTTCGGTGGCTTCTTCCGCCATGAGGGACAGGTCGACCTGTTCTCGGGTGAAGGACCGCTGGCCGGCTCGGCTGAGCAAGAGCAATGCTTCAGTGAGGTCGATCGCTCGGGTATTGACAGCTTGGAGGCGGTCAAGGACTTCGCCGGTGTCGTGTGATGGATCGGTGCGGGCCACTTCGAGAAGTGACTTCGAGATTGCCAGTGGGGTGCGTAGTTCGTGCGAGGCGTTGGCCGCGAATCTCTGCTGCTCGGCAATGTGTGTTTCAAGCCGTTCGAGCATCGCGTCGAAGACATCGGCAAGTTCGCGGAACTCGTCCTGGCGGCCCGGCAGCCGGATACGGTGCGAAAGCGCCCCAGTCGCGGCGGTGCGGGTGGCGTCCGTAATACGGGTCAGGGGGGCGAGCATACGGCCGGCGAGGACCCATCCTCCGAGGAGGCCGAACACCAGGAGGAACACCATGACCGCCGCCGCGACGGGAGTGAAACCGCGCACGAAGGTGGTGCCCGGAGTCGCTTTCCATGCCCCCTCTTCGTTGGTCTTCAACCACCCCTCCCGCAGGAGCCACCAGCTCACGGCGGCGAGCAGCAAGGCACCGGCGAGCATGAGGAATCCGGCGTAGCTGAGGGTGAGCTTGAGGCGGACGCTGAGGCCGGGGGATCTAGCCACTGTCGCCTCCGATGCGATAGCCGACGCCGGGCACGGTGGCGATGATCCAGGGTTCGCCGAGCCGCTTGCGCAGCGCCGAGACGGTGATGCGGACGGCGTTGGTGAACGGGTCGGCGTTCTCGTCCCACGCGCGCTCCAGAAGTCCCTCGGCGCTGACGACACCACCCTCGGCGGCGATGAGGACCTCAAGTACGGCGAACTGCTTGCGCGTCAGCGCGACGTAGCGCCCGTCCCGGTAGACCTCGCGTCGGAACGGATCCAGCCGCAGCCCCGCGATCTCATGGACAGGAGGCCGGCTGTGGGCACGCCTGCGGTCGAGCGCCCGGATCCTGAGGACGAGTTCCCGCAGTTCGAACGGTTTCGTGAGGTAGTCGTCGGCGCCGAGTCCGAAGCCGGATGCCTTGTCGTCGAGGCGGTCGGCCGCGGTCAGCATAAGGATCGGCATACCGCTGCCCGAGGCCACGATGCGCTGGGCGATCTCGTCACCGGAAGGGCCGGGGATGTCGCGGTCGAGGACGGCGATGTCGTAGCTGTTGATCTCCAGCATTTCCAGGGCGATGTCGCCGTCGCCCGCGAGGTCGGCCGCGATTGCTTCCAGGCGCAGGCCATCGCGGATGGCTTCCGCCATATAGGGCTCGTCCTCGACGATCAGCACACGCATACTCTCGATGTTACGAGCGGGCACATATCGTCCGCGTATCAAAAACCGCATACGCGCCGACGACTCCGCGCCACCGTTCATCAGTGCGTCGTGACCGCCTTCAACGAGCATCCCGGGAAGGCATATCGAGGGCTGTGACCTGCATGAACACCGCGATCTTCCTATCGACGAGCCCTCGATCAGCGTCACCCCCGAGGGGGCATTGGTGCGGACGGCGAGGGAACACGGCAGGTCACGTCGACGGCCTCCCTCGCCGCGTCCGGACCCGTCGGTAGCGTCAGGCTCAACTGCACGATCCGTACGGGGCCGTTCCGGGGCGGGCGGCGGGCAGGCGGCGGACGCTGCCGAGGGCTGCGGCCTGTTCCCGAAGACGTACGATCTCGTCGTGCTGTGCCGAGTGGACACAGCAGACATACCCAGGGGCGGGCCGGGCACGGCTCTCCCTTTGGTCCGTGCACTCCCGCGGTGGGATCGGCGCAGGAGGCCACGAGCACATCGCAGTGGCCACCCACGAGTTCGGCGATAGCCCGGTCGTCCAAACCCAGTTCGCCGACCAGCTGCCGAAACTGACGGGTCAGGTCGGCGCCCTGCTCGTCCGACAGCACCATGGGCGGTTGCCCCCTGCGGGGCAGATCGCCGTGGGTCTGCTCGACGATGTCATCCAGGGCACTCTGCTGGGCCTCGGTCATCGAGGACAAGTAGTGGTCGCCTTCCACTTCCGGGGTGTGGTTGGGGTCGATCGTCGAGCACCGGCTGCCGATCCAGGAAGAGCGGCCCCGGTGGGATTCGAATGTCGTGCGGATCCGGTGACGGTGCACCAAGACCGGTGCCCCGTTGGCGTCGACCACCCCCGAATCTCGGGGCCAGCCGACGGTGGTGGACTTGTAGGGGCGCTCGTACGGTCACGGCCGATCCGATGGCGCGCCTTCTCGTGCGAGATGCTGGCGCCTTCGCCCAACTCCCGTGTCGTCACCGGGCCGTGGTGCACCATCAACCAGAAGATGTTCTTCCTCGTCCAGCCGTGCACGTACGGGTCCTGGCCAGTCTCTGCCGTTGCTCTGGCCGCCCGGTACGCAGCCCATGACTCCTTGGCGATCGTTCGGGCTGCACGGGTTAACCCAGCAGGCAAAGCGGGAGTTGACCTCAACTATGTCCAGGCTGCTGTCCGGGGAGGGGCGGGGGAGAAGGGGACGGGTGACGGACCCGGTGCCCGCGCCCGTCTCCAGAATGTTCAAGGGCTGCGTTCAGTGTTCGTTCACCGGGCCGGTGAGCAGGCGGGCCAGAGCTGCTGCTTGGGGCGATGGCGCCGGTGGTGCGCAGGTCGCGGACTGCTTCGAGGAGGAACATCCAGCCCTCGGCGCTGCGCTGCGCGAGGACACGATCGTAAGAGGCGGTCCAGTCGTCCATGCCTCCGAGGCTGAAGACGTCGCCAGTCCTGCATATCAGCGCTTGTACGCCCCCGCATGGACGGCACTTTGGCCAAGGCGTACGTGCCGCTCAGCGGCCCAGAGGGGAGCCGTCCCGACCGCCGGGGCCGTGACGGCTTCGCCGACCCGTCCGTCCCGTGGGCGGCCCGGCACGCCCTCTGCCGGTGCGAAGTCCGGCAGTCGTACGAGCGTTGGCACCGTCTCCCCTCTTGCCGCATCTCGCCGCATCTTGCCGCAGATTTCGGGAGCCTCTTCACTCACGACCCCCAGGCAGTCGGCATTTACAGTGTCAGGGCCTGAGACGCGCACCGGCTCGACTGGGAGAGTGTGCGTGTCGGTCCGGCTTATAGGGTTGGCCGGATGAGTAGGCGCGTACGTATTTGCTTCGTTGGTGACTCCTTCGTCCAGGGGATCGGCGACCCGGAGTACCGAGGCTGGGTCGGTCGGGTGCTCCAGGCCACCCACGGCGACATCACGGCATTCAACCTCGGTATCAGGCGCAATACCTCCGGGGATGTCCTGCGTCGCTGCTGGCAGGAGATCAGGCCCCGGACCCTGACCGGCGTCGACAACCGGCTGGTTGTCGCTTTCGGCAGCAACGACATGATCGAGGAGGACGGCAGCGTCCGCGTCGACCCGGCCCGCTGCCTGGACAACCTGGCAATGATCCTGGATGAGAGTCCGCGCCAGGCCGTAGCTCCCTTGGTAGTGGGTCCCCCTCCGGTTATCGACGCGGGTGACCAACATCTGCGACGGGTCACGGAACTCGCCGACATGATGTCCGCCCTCTGCCGGTCACGAGACGTCCCCTTCATTGCCACGACCCGGGAACTGGCCGAGGACCCCACGTGGGTCCGAGAGGCCATGGACGGTGACGGCGCTCATCCAGGCAGTGGCGGCTACCGGAAACTGGCTGACATCATCCTCGGCGGCCAGTGGCATGAATGGATCGCCCACCCGGGTGGCCAGGCGACTGCCGGGCCCGTAAAGCCAGTCTGATGGCGGTGGTCAGAAACAGTCCGGTGCGGAACGTCTCTGCCAGCGGTGCCCTTTACTGCTGGCAGGGTTGCCGAACCACCGAGTTCTCACCGCCCCTATGAAGGGGTACCAACGAGCCGGTTTGTCAGCGTGGCCACCAGGCCGCCGTAGTTCTCATCGCCTCTCCGAGGGATACCAACTGCCGAGGATTCCCGCGAGCTGGGCCTCAGGGCTGGTCGGCCCGTAGTACGGGGTGGTGGGCATGTCGCAGGAGATGAGCGAGGCCGCCAAGTGCGGCCTACGGCTTCACCGACAGCAGCGAACACACCCGTCTCGGTGACACCGCTTTCCACAACGGCCCCGTCGGCCTGGTCGCCCAAGCCACCAACGGCACCGACACAGGATTCATCCGCGACCCCGGGGGCACACCCTCCACTCCATGGCCCGTGAGGGAACGGCTTACTACTACCTCACCGACGCCCTCGGCTCCTTCACCAGCCTGACCGACGACACCGGAGCGAAGGCCAACACTTACGCCTTCAACCCCCGTGAGCTTTGGTTCCGTCACAGGGATAGGCAATGCGGTCAGTCTCGTTAGGGAACGCCTTGACGAGCAATAAGAAGGGGGCTCAGCCGCAGAGATCCGCGCGTGGAATCCCTCTGCACGCTGGGACAGGCCTTAGACAAGACCAATCGTTGCGAGTCAGGAGCGCTCTCTGCCTATTTGATCAGGGCATAGGCGAGCGCGCCGGTAATAGGCGAAGCTGACCAGCGAGAACGAGGATCGTCCAGGTTCCTGTTCCCGCTCCGGTCAAAGACGCTTTCCAGGTGAGCGGGTGCGCCAGGTCACATTCGCATGCCCACGTTGAGCGCTGGTCGGGCGGGCGGCGCGGGCGGTCAGTTGGCCGCCCTGTATGCGCCGAGGTGGGAGCGGTGCCGGTCCACGATTCCCTCGACGATCTTCATCAGGCGGTCTCCCGTCTGATCGATGCTTCCGTTCTGTGTGCTGACCTGCGCCCCTTCGAGTACGAAGGTGATCTCGGCCGCGGCCTGTCCGGGGTCGGGCATCTGGGCTTGGGTGCACATGCCGATCAGCCTGCGGGTCTGGTGGGCCTTGTGGTCCTCGATCACTTGCCGTGCCGGATGGAGGCGGTCGGGCAGCTCGGCGAGGGAGTTGATGAACGGACAGCCCCTGTATGAGATCGCCGGCAGTCCTTCGGCGATGAAGCGGGCCAGGCCCAGAATCTGCTCCTCGGGCCGGTCGGGGTATTCGGTTTCCACGCGGTCGAAGGCCGCCTGATAGTCCGCGGCGACGATCCGCAGCCACTCCGCGACCAGCGCGTCTTTGGTCTCGAAGTGCCGGTAGATCGCCATTTTGGTGGTCTCGGCCTTGTCGGCGATCGTCTGGACCCCCACCTGCCGGATCCCTTCCCTCTGGAAGAGCTCTTCGGCCGCATCGAGAATGCGCTCACGAGGCGGCAGCTTCGCCACTCTGCTTGGCCTTCTGAGGGTCGATGCCATGACTACTCCGTCACTCCGGTCGGTCGTGCGGTTCACGACCTCTCTCACGGTACCAGTCCGACCCCTTCGATACCGTAGGGTATCGTTCGGTACTTGAAGGTATTGTTCTTGTCAGGGAGTGGCAGTGAGAGTTTCTGAGTACGTGAGCTTCGACGCAGTCGGGCTGGCGGAGCTGGTGGCCAAGGGCGAGGTACTCCCCGCCGAGCTGGAGGCAGCCGCGCGCGAGGCTGTACAGGCAGTTGATCCGCGGATCAACGCCGTCGTGGAGACCTGGCCGACCGACGACGAACCTGTCCCCGGTAGCACACCACTGGCCGGTGTCCCTTTTCTGATCAAAGACATCGCGGTGGCCATGGCCGGGAGGCGGATGGAGCTGGGAAGCCGCCTGGCGGCCGGTAACGTCGCCGGCGCCGACTCCTCGCTGATGCGGCGCTTCCGGCGCGCGGGCCTCGTGACGTTCGGGCGCACCGCGACACCGGAGATGGCCTATGGCATCTCGACGGAATCAGCCTTGTACGGCGCGACCCGCAACCCGTGGGACCTGGAGCGCAGCGCGGGCGGATCCAGTGGAGGCGCGGCCGCCGCTGTCGCCGCCGGGGTGCTCCCGGTCGCCCATGGCACCGACGCCGCCGGATCGCTCCGTATCCCCGCCGCCTACAACGGCCTCTTCGGGATCAAGCCCACCCGTGGCCGGGTGTCCATGGGGCCCGACGTCGACGAGGTCTTCAACGGCCTGGCCGTGCACGGCAGCGTCAGCCGCACCGTACGCGACAGTGCGGTACTGCTCGACCAGATACGCGGCCCGGAGTCGGGCGACCCCTACTTCGCCCAGCAGCCGTCACGGCCGTACGCGGAAGAAGTCACCCGTCATCCGGGCTCGTTGCGAATCGGTGTCCTCGCCCAAGCGTGGGGCGGACGCCGCACTACCGCCCCGGTGACCGACGCCCTCTCCCGCACCGTGCGGTTGCTTGAATTCCTCGGCCACCAGGTGAAGGAGGTTGAAGTCGACCTCGGCATCGACTGGGAGGAATTCGTCCTGGCCAATGCTCGACTCATGACGGTGAACCTCACCACCCTGGTCGACGGGCTGGCCGCCGCCTTCGGCCGTCCCATCGACTCCTCGACCCTTGAGCCGACGACTCTCGCCGGCTACCACTACGGGCAGCGGGTCGGCGGCGCGCAATTCCACACCGCTCTCGCGATGCGGAACCGAGTGGCCCGAAGCCTGGCGCGGTACTTCGACGAGTACGACATCCTCCTCACGCCAACCCTGCCGGAGCTTCCCGTGTCGCTGGGCACTCATACGGAGGGTGCGGAGACACTGGACGGCCTCGGCTGGATCGAGCGCATCAATGACCTGTCGCCGTTCACCATGCCGTTCAACGTGGCAGGCACGCCCGCCATGTCCGTACCCGTGACGGCCGACGCCGGGACGGGGCTCCCGGTCGGTATGCAGTTCGTCGCCGGATACGGCCTCGAAGGCCGGCTCTTCCGCCTCGCCGGACAACTCGAACAGGCAAGTCCGTGGTCAGGCCGAATCCCCACGGTATGGGCAGGGAACCACCCAGCCCGCTGAAGAATGCTCCTGGCACGCTACAGAGAGACATCGACGGATTCTCGCCGGTCCCAGGACTGAAAACTCTCGCGGCGCACGGGACGGACACCCTCAATGCCGAGGCGAAGCCGCGGGTATGCCGACCTCGACGTTTTGGGGCGGTCCTCGTGACTGCCCCATCACGGTAATGACCCGGCCTCGGAGGATCCTCTCGCGCACGCGATCGCGATCGATCCGCCTGCGGCGCACAGCTCGGGAAAGAACATGACGTCCATGCCGTCGGGGCCGTGAACGCAGGCGGGCAGGCCGTGAGAAATCCGAGGTGAATGCGAAGCCGAGCCGCGAGCGGACGTAGAAATTCATTCAGGCCTGAGCGGCCGTGACATCACGACGCATGAACAGAGACCCATTGAAGGAGTGTCCGCCATGGTTGAGCGCATCGACGTGCGCATTCCCCTGCCCGACGGCATCGAACTGGCCGCCTGGCTGTTCCTTCCCGAGAAATCCGAGCAGCCGTTGCCCGCCATCACCATGGCCCACGGTTTCGGCGGCACCCGCCACCACAGCATCGAGCACACAGCCCGCCGCTTCAGCGAGGCCGGCTACGCGGTTCTCCTCCACGACCATCGCAACTTCGGCGACAGCGGCGGCACGCCTCGCCAGGACATCGATCCCTACCAGCAGATCGCGGACTGGCGATGGGCGATCACCTACCTCGGCACACGCGGGGAAGTCGACGAACAGCGTATCGGCATCTGGGGATTCAGCTACGCCGGTGGTCACGCCCTGGTCCTCGGCGCCACCGACCGCCGCATCAAAGCCGTTTACGCCCAGGCCCCCACCGTCAGCGGCTACGAGACCGGACTGCGCCGCGTGCCGCCCCACGAGGTACGCGCCCTGGAAGACCGCTTCGACCAGGACGAACGCGACCAGCTGGCCGGCAAGCCGCCGGTCTACGTACCCTTCGTCGACACCGACACGAGCCCTGGCTCCCCAGCGGCCTACCCGCAGAAGGGGGCGGCCGACTTCTACCTGCACCGGGCACCGGACAACACGTGGACGAACGAGGTGACCCTTCAGTCCAACCGCCGCGCCCGTGCCTACGAACCCGGTCAGTGGATCTCCCGCATCGCCCCCACCCCCCTGCTGATGCTCGTGGCCAAGGGCGATGACGTCGCCCCCGCCGACATTGCCCTCGACGGCTTCAACCGCGCCCGCGAACCGAAGAAGCTCGTCCTCACGGACGGCGACCACTTCTTGTCCTACATCCAGCAGTTCGAACTCTCTTGCACGGTCGCGATCGAGTGGTTCGATACCCAACTCAGGACCGCCGAGAAGAACGACTCCCGCCCCGACCAGTAAGCCCGCTTCGCTGCGTCCGGCCTCGGCACGGACACTCGGGTACCACCCGATACGCTCACGCACCTGAAGAGTGCCTCTCCCCGTGCGGCTGACAAGGCTCTGGATACATCGCATCGTTGCAGATCAGGGGCGCTATCCACCTATTCGGTCAAGGCATGGACGAGCGCGCTGACGAAAGCGCGAGGCTAGGCAAAGGCGGCGGTGCGTACCCGATTCTGGGCGCGCCAGCGCTCGACTGCTCGCCGCTGACCACGCCGCTGAACGCATCGTTGACGCGCTGCGCCACAGCACGCACACCATCGCCGCCGACGTCGAGCCCGCGGACACGGCTCCCTTCATGGTCGCGTAGGGCATGTCATACAGAACCACGCTGAACCGCGGTGCGCCCCTCATCGATGCCCCGGTGGCTGAGCCGATTCCGACGGGCTCTCGTGACCCCACGAGGAGTACCAGCAGCCGGTGTGGACGTGGTCGCCAACTGCGCCGAAGGCCGCCGGCGGGAGCACGCCGCTCAGTACCTGCTGACGGTGCGACTGGAGCAGCGGCGAGAGCCGGCCGCCACTCACACCGAGGCGGCCAGACCCGCCCCCTTGGATCTTCCGCCTGCCCGAGCTCGCTGCCTGGCCCCTCGACAGCGACACGGCCAGCGTGACCGCATGGCCACCGATCCGAGGGGCGTCGACCTCGCACACCAGCCCTGGTTGCCGCCCACGAACAGGTGGTGAAGAAGAACGGCCTCGGGCCCGCCCCGGCTTCCTGCGGCTCCGACCAGGTGACGGCGGGGGCCGCGCGGCCTGGCATGCCGTGGTGCGCCCGCTCCTGCCGCCACACTACGAGGGTCGACCACCCCCTTGTCTCCCGGAGCCCGCCATGCCACAACCCGTCACCGGACCGACCGAGGGGGAGACCTTCCCGGCCCTGTGCGGTCACACGCACCTGTTTCCGGGGGCCCGCTGCCGTCTGCAGGGGCTGCCCGATCCCCAGTCCTTCGCCGCCGACCCCTGGCCGATCGGTGTGGACCTGCGCTTCTCCGACGCGGTGGGCGCCGACGCGCAGCTACGCACCGACGACCCGGCGGGCCCGGTTATCACCGTCCCGGCCTACACCACCGGCGCGGGCACGGGGATCGAGGAACGCACCTGGCTCGTCCGGGAGTTCAACTTGGAGGGAGAGGAGGTCGAGCTCACGATCGGCAGCCGCGCCTCGGCCTGACCACCTCACCCGGCCCTCCGGCACCTACCCGGCCGACCTGTCCGGCCTGGTGCGCGGAGAGTGCTCTACGTACGACCGCTGTTGCTCGTCAGAAGTCGGCCGTTGGCCCATTGGCCCCGTGAGCAGAAGAACTCCACCAAAGTGCGGCGCACGACGCGCTCTCCGGCCGACCTCGTCCGTCATCCAGCCGGTGTTCACGGAAGTGCGGTTGAAGACGTTCGCCGTAACGGTCAGGTGCGCGCGTTCGAGGGCAACGGCCAGGGCAATCAGGCAGCCGGAGTACATCGGAAACGTGCCGTAGCCCCGGCCGCAGCAGCCCCAGCAGAACGATGAGGCGGCCCTGATCAGTTCGTACGCTGGGCGATGAGTAGACCCAAGCCGTCCAGGATGCGTTGCAGGCCGAACTCCAGTGCCTGGTCCTGCCCGCCGTGCTGGGCCGCCGAGGCCAGTGCGGCGGTGACGGCGGGGTAGTGCTCGCCGTGCGCCTGCATCAGCTCCCTGAGCGTAACGCTGAGCTGCGCTTCGGGGCCGCCCGCCGCCCCCGAAGCGCGGGCCTGCTGGGCGATTGAACGTACGTGGCCGGACAGCAGGATGACCGCGTCCATCCGCTCCGTACCCGAGAGTCCGGTGCCGTCCAGCGCGGCGATGGCCCGCTCCATCCAGGCCAGCTCCCTGGGCCCCATGACCCTCGGGCCGACGGTGGCATCCAGCAGCCAAGGGTGCCCGTGGAAGACGGTGGCCAACAGGTTTGCCCAGTCGCTGAGTTGATGCCGCCAGTCGCACCGCAGGTCGTTCGGTAGCGGGGCCTCACCGATGGCGGTCTCCACCATCAACGCGACCAACTCGGCCTTTGCGGGCACGTACCGGTAGAGCGCCATCTTGGTGACGCCGACCAGTCCGGCAACCCGTTGCATGGATACGGCGGCCAGCCCCTCCGCGTCGGCGATCTTGGTACCGGCCCGCGCGATGCGGTCCAGGCTGAGCGCCGGCTTGGGTCCCCGCGAGGGCTTCGGGTGCGGGCCCCAGAGCAGCCGTGCCGTCCGGTCCCGTTCGTCGCTCATTTCTCCGCTCCCGTCTCCGGTCTTGCACGCCATCAGAACTGTGTCTACGGTACACATTAATAATCAGTGTCCAGTGGACACAGTTGTGTGGAGAGTGATACCCATCAGTAAGAACGTCCTCGTATCCGGTGCTGGCATCGCGGGCCCGGCACTGGCCTACTGGCTCGGTCGCTACGGGTTCAAGCCCACGGTGGTCGAGCTGGCACCAGCCCTGCGCGGCGGCGGGCAGGCCGTCGACTTCCGCGGCGAGACGCACTTGACCGTGCTGGAACGCATGGGGGTGCTCGCGAAGCTGCGCCGGATCCAGACCGGCGGCAGCCCGATTCGCTTCGTCGACGGGCAAGGCAGGCAGTTGCTGCACCTGCCGGCCGAGTTCACCGGCGGCGACTTGGAGGTACTCCGCGGAGACCTGGCCCGCGTGCTCTACGAGCACAGCCTCCCGCATGTCGAGTACATCTTCGGCGACTCGATCACCGGTATCACCGAGACCGGCGAAGGTGTGCAGGTCACCTTCCGGCACGGCGTGCCCCGGGAGTTCGACCTCGTGATCGGCGCGGACGGACTGCACTCCAACGTGCGCCGGATCACTTTCGGCCCCGAGGGGAGGTTCGTCCGCCATCTCGGCTACTACGCAGCCACCTGGCAGCTCCCCAACTACCTTGGCCTGGGGCCGGTTTCGGTCGGTCACAATGCGCCAGGCCGTCTCGCCAGCGTCGGCGGCGACCAGTGGGACGCGGCGAAGGCCGGTGCCTTCTTCGTCTTCGCGGCCCCTCAGCTGACGTACGACTGCCATGACCCGGAGCAACAGAAGGCCGTGATCGCCAAGGCGTTCGCCGGGCTCGGCTGGGAGGTGCCACGGCTCCTCGACTCCCTGCGGCAGGCCCCGCAGCTGTACTTCGACTCGATCAGCCGAGCGGATGTGGACACCTGGTCCAAGGGGCGGATCGGCCTCGTCGGGGACGCCGCCTGCGGCGCGACCATCGGCGGCATGGGTACGGGAACCGGCATTGTGGCCGCCTACGTGCTGGCCGGCGAACTCGCGCTGGCCGAGGGCGACCACGGTGCGGCATTCACCCGGTACGAGGACGCGATGCGCGGCTATGCCCAAGGCTGCCAGAAGGGCGGCGACCGCACCGGGAAGTTCCTCGCTCCCCGCACTGCGACCGGATGCCGCGTCCGCAACGGCTTGCTGAGGAGGCGCTCTGTCCTGAACTTGATGCTCAAGGAAGGGCAGAAGGTCAGCACCATCGTCCTGCCCGACTATCGAGCCGAGCTGGAACGCGCTCGGAACTCGGTGCGCGGCATGTGTCCGGAACCTCTTGAGTCCTGACAGAGCCACCTGATGAATTGGCCGTGGCTGCGCTCGCGTTGGCGTGACGACCCGGGAGCTTGGGTTCAGCTCGCGGTCGAGTCCTTGGCCAGCGCGTCCATGAAGTCCATGAAGTCCATGAAGTCCACGAAGAGGTCGATGAGCGGGCGGGCTTGCTCTTTGGTGCCGTGCTGCACGGAATAGGCGATGCCGCCCATGAGGAGGAGGACATTGTCGGGGCGACGTCGGTTCGTAGGCTCCCGTCTCGGACGCCGGCCGCGAGGAGCGTGGCGACAGCGTCGGTGAGGAGTGCGCGGCTGCCGGAGCATGGGCCGGTCCCGGAGGCGATGACGGCGTTGAGGGCTTCGGACAGCCTGCCCCTGCGCCTGACTCTCGGCTCCGACACCTATAGCGCCATCCACGTGGAGCTCATCGAACGCCTCGCCGCGGTTGAAATCCAGAAGGATCTCGCTGAATCCGTCGCCTTCACCCACTGACCCGCCCTACCGGCACGACACGTCAGAAAGTCTCGCCGCCATCTCGGTGTTCGATCCTCGGGTTGAGCATGAACCCCGTCGCTCGGCTGACCGACCAAGGCGGTTCCTGTCGTTCGACGAAAGCCGATCGCCAACAAGGAGGCGGACACCGCCCTTTTCGGCTGTTGAACATGAGGATCCGCTGGGGCAGTCGGCGCTGCGAGGGAACCGACTGGCACAGCACGACGTCTGGCACAGGACGATCAGGCCGTCGCTGGAGCCGGAACGCCCGAAAGGCAGCTGCAATATGTTCGTCCCGCTGATGTGTGGCGCCTTGATCGCTGTACCGCTCTGGGGCATCGCGGTCGTGGTGAAGCTGATATCGGTGGCCTTCCCGGGGCGCCGACCGGACTGGTCCAGGGACCTGCTGGGCTGGAGCGCGGGCATGGCGGCCGCCGCAGCCGTCATCGTGTACACGATCGGGCTCGGCGCAGTCCAGTGGGACGCGAGCGAAGCCGAGTCCGGCGCGAATTCCTCCCCCGCTGTTCCCTGCCGCTCCCTCGCGCCCGACGCACTTGACCAACTCGCCGGGTACGAACCGTCCTACTTCCCGCTGGGCTTCGATTGCCTGCTGGATGACGGCCACGTCGTCGCGGCCAGCGGCCCCTACAACTCGCTGAACGTCCTGTCCGCCGCCTTCGCCCTGGCAGCGGTGCTGTCGGTGCTCGCGGTGGGGGTTCTGGACGAGCATCGGGCGAGGGCGGAGAAGAAGGCGGGGCGAGCGGATAATCCGAAGGAAACACCCTAGCCCGTAGCCCCGCGCGTGATTGGCGACCCATCTACGCGCAGTCGCAGCAGTCCCTTCCGGCAGAGCCCAGCAGCAAGTCCCATGATTTCTTCGCGGGCCCATCGCCTCCTGACATTCGAGCGGACGCGGCCGGCTTCGACGGCTGCTCCCAGGGTTCCGTTCTCAGCGACGGGCTGAAAGGCCATCAGGCGCGCGTGGTTGTCGCGGATGGCACCGCCGTCCAGGCATGTACGCGTGTCACTCACCAGTACGCAGCCGTAGCCGACCGCCACAAGTCCTCATCGCCCCTGAACGGGGTACCAACTCGGTGGCCTGGCTTGCGTAAGGAGAGTTCAGTGGCCGCCGCGCGGTTCGAAGCAGCCGGTCTCCGGGAAGCGGCCGTTGAATTTGACCAGGTAGTTGGTGGGCTGTGTGAACGCGGTGACGCAGGCGTCATGGCGGACCCGCAGGGCGATGCTGGCGCCTTCGGGCCTGACGGGATGGGTGTCGGCGAGTCCGAACCGCGTTCCCATGTCCTGCACGATGAGCGTTCCACGGCCCTGCTCGCTGTCTGGGCCCTCGTCGCGGTAGCCGAGCTGGAGCAACGCCGCCCGCACACTCTTCGGGTCCCACACTTTCTGTTTCCAGAGGCGTTTGACGACGGGTTCGATGCGGTCAGCTTCTCTCCGGGCGACCTCCTCGCCGGCGGGGGACATGTCTTCGGGGATCTTGAAGCCGTTGTTCTCGCGGTAGTGCGGGGCACCGCCGTGGGAGTCGGGTTCCACATTTCCCCGTGCGGGCCCGGCAGGGGAGTGTGTGGGCGAAGGGGAGAGAGTGGTGCCGAGGCTCGGGGCGGCGCCGGGCACCGTCGGGCCGGTGGGCTGCCGACCGCAGGCGGTCAGGGGCAGGGCGGCGCCCAGGAAGAGGATTGCAGCAGCGTATCTGGATCTGAATATCCGCATAAGGAGGACCTTGCCACGGCACCGACGCAAGCAACGGCTTGGGTGCGGAACCTTGCCAGAGGTCGGCTCCGCAGTCAGCAGACACCCTCGGCAGCGCCGCCTCAGCGCCGCCGCCTCAGCGCCGACGGCCTCGCCACGGGGTACGTCGGCCGCGGCCCGGACGTCACCCCCGTCCCCCGCGACCTCGACAAGCCCGTCATCGGCCTTGCGGCACCTCGGGCCCCAGGGGGCAGGAGCAGGGGGGGCCGGGACTGCTGCCATCAGCCCCGGACACACCGCTCAGCACACCGGGCCCCGCACCGCGGCGCAGCCCGTACCGCCTCCGAAGGCCCCGTGCCCGCCCGGACCCCGGCCGTCATCCCGCCGTCGTACGGCGCCCGTCGGCACGCGGCCCTCGGCAAGACCACCCCGACCGCGCTCTGAGCCGCTCCGCGGCCAGCGGTCAGTCCTCCCTCAGGAGGGTGCCCCGCAGCAGCTCGATCAGGTCGCCGGGGTCGGCCTGGGCCAGTTCGTCGAAGGCTCCGGAGTGCCGGCCCAGCAGGACCCCGGTCATGGCAGCCGCCATCAGCTCGGCGCGCAGCCGCGGCCGGTCGGCCCCTTCGCGGACGAAGCGCTCGTGAAGGGGCTCGACGAGTCGCGTGTGCAGAGCCGTACGTGCGGCGTCCTGCGCCGCCGGGTCGCCCAGTGGTTGCACCGCAACCTGGAGCAGCGGGACGGGCCCGCGCCGGTCGGTTCTGTCGAAGACCTCACGCAGCCTCTGCTCGTCGAAGAGGTCGGGCGAAGCCACGTCGCCCCGCTCGGCGTGCAGCGCGGCGATGTACAGCAGCGTCTTGCTGCCGAAGTAGCGTGCGATCAGTGCCGGGTCCACGCCGGCCCGCTCACCGATGTCGCGGATGGTGGTGCGGTCGAAACCCCGCTCGGCGAACAGCTCGCTCGCCGCCGTCAGCAGAAGCTCGCGGCTGCGGGCCGCGTCGCGGCGGCGCCCCGGCGTCTCGCCGCTCACCGCTCCGCCCCGGTGCTCGCGACGATGCCCGCGCCGTCCGGGCCCGGGTCGGTGTCGGCCGCGAGCGCTCGACGTTCGCTTCTGGCCACCCTCGCCGAGGTGCCACGCGCGCCGGTCCGGATCAGGACGTACGCCACCACGGCGGTGGCGGCCCAGACCGCGCATCCCACCAGCCCGGCCGTCCGGTAACCGCTCTCGGGCGGAAGCCCCTGTCCGGCGGTGCCGGCTGCTTGGAGGATCACGGCGCTCAGAGCGCTGCCGGCGGAGTATCCGATGTACTTCACGACCTGATTGAAACTCATGGCGCTGCCTGTTTCGTGCGCGGGGACGCCTTCGACGACAAGCCCGGGCGTCACCGCGAAGTTGACGCCGACGCCGAGTCCGGCCAGGGCCATCGTCAAGAACACCTCCCACAGTCTGCCGTGGGCGAACACGAAGGTCAGCAGGGCCGCGAGGGAGAAGAGGCAGCTCACGGGCAGCAGACGCACCGGCGGCCGGGTCCGGACCAGGACCCGCACCACGCGGCCGGCCACCAGACTGCCCGCCGAGAACGGCACCAGGATCAAGCCGGTGACCACCACGGAGGCCCCGAAGCCGTACCCGGCGCTTGAGGGCGTCTGCACGTACCGCGTCACCAAGGAGATCAGCAGATACATGCCGACGCCGCCCATCATGGTGGTCAGGTGCGCGGCGAAGACCGTACGGTCACGGACCAGTCGCAGATTCACCAGCGGATGCGCGGAACGCAGTTCCTGCAGAGCCCAGCCGACCAGCAGCAGTACTGAGACGGTACCCAGCACCAGCAGCCGGGGCGACCCCCAGCCCCAGTGTTCCCCTTGGGTGAGGGCGTACAGGAGCCCGCTCATGCCGAGCGTGAGGAGCAGCGCCCCGGGGATGTCCATCGGGTGTGCCGGACGCTGTGGAGGGGCGGGGAGTACGACGGCCGCGGTGATGAGGGCCACCGTGGTGGCGATCACAGCGAACCAGAACGCCGCGTACATCCCGAGGTTCTCGGCGAGCAGCCCGGTGACGGGGTAGCCGATGCCGACGCCGGCCGCTGTCGTGAGCGAGAGCGTCGACAGCGCCGACCGGGCCCGTTCCGGCGGTACGGAGTCGCGCGCCGTGGCGATCGCCAGTGGAACGAGCCCCATGCCCACGCCTTGGAGTGCCCGCCCCACGATGAGCCAGGCGAACCCCAGCGGCAGTGCCGCCAGCAGGCTCCCGACGAGCACCACGGCAAGGCCGGTCAGGATCACCCTTCTGCGGTGCGGCCCGTCTCCCAGACGCCCCATGGCCGGCGTGGCCACGGCCCCGACCAGCATGGTGATGGTCAGGGACCACTGCGCGTCGGCGGTCGAAACGTGATCCACGGCAGCGATGGTCGGGATCAGCGGTGCACCGAGGCTACTGATGATCGCGACAAGCATGCCGAGAGATACGAGAACGGGGACCAAGGCCCGTTGTCGCCAGGCGGCGGGGGCGGGGCCGGATATCGGGTGCACGGGACGGGCTGCTCCTGTCATCAGACACTGACATCAGATGATGTCTTCAGTTGATGACAAACAGTGTCTCACCCGCGCGGACCTCGGCCGATCGGGGGAGTCTCCGGCGGGGTGCCTGACCTCCCGGCCTCATGGATCGAACGGGATGCTGGGTTCATGGGGTGCTGGAACGCGGGCAGGGTCGCGCGTCCGGGGGGCACCGGGTGTTTCGGCCCCTCCGGCGCAGCCGCCCCCGGCGGCGGCGGAGACCGTCTGTGACATCCCCGCGGGCCGAGTCGGGGACCGGTCGACGCGGTCTTGGCTCGCTGAAGGAGCTGCCCGGCACCTCGGGCCCGCGCGCCGGGCCCGAGGTACCGGCGTCCAGCGGTAGCGCTGCCGCGCGGCGGAAGCTTTTCATCGCTTCCATCCATTTCTGTACTGCTATGCGGATACCTCTCGCCTTCTGATCGCATCCCGTGTGATGTACGCCACTTCGATGAACGAACGTGGTCACCGGCGCGGCCATCCGCTCGCCGCGTGTGCTGGTCAGGGGGTGCGCCCGGCAGGCGTGATCTTGCTTCTCGTATGCATATGTATGTGCAACGTGAGATTTTCCGGGTGGTGCATGAGTGGTTCGCGTTCGAAATCGCTTAGGTGGTGAGTGAGGCCCAACAAGCCTCTGGCGCAAGTGAGTTGACGTGTTACTGCCTCAGTGGAAAGAGACCTGCGATGACCATCTCCCAGGGGAGGTTTGTGTGAGCGGCGATGACGTCCACCAGGACGCGGCATCGGCGCCGCGCCGCCCCCAGCTGACCCAGCCGGTCCCCGCCTCCGTGGACCTCCCGATCGACTTCGAAGCCTTCTACCTGGGCCACCAGGAGTTCTTCCACACCTTCGCCGAACTGCATCTCGGCAGCCGTGCCGCGGCCGAGGAATCCGTCCACCAGGTCTTCCTGGAGATCCGGGCGGGCTGGAACGGCCTGCTCCAGGAAGAAGACCTGGAGCAGCACACCCTCGCGGTCCTCCACCGGCACGTCACCGCCCAACTGGAGCGGGACGGACGCGACCCCGCGTTCGTCATCAACGGGCCGATAGCGCGCCGCCTGCGCGCGGTCCGGGACGAGCTGGAACTGGCGGACGGTCCCTGCGGCCTGTACGAGGCGATCACCCTGCTGCCGCCCCGCCAGTTCACCGTGATCGTGATGCGCCACCTCATGGGCTACCCGACCCGCCAGATCGCCCGGTTCATGGGGCTGGACGAGCGCACCGTCGACTACCACGGCCGCAAAGGCAGGGACCGGCTGCGGGTGCACCTGCAACTGCCGCCGCACCCGAGCAGGAACAACAAGAGGAAAGGGCGAGGACAGTGACCCAGACGATCGACGACCTCCTGGCCGACGCGTACGTGCCCACCACACCCCCCACCGCGTTCGACGTCGGAGCCGCCCTGCGCCGCCTGGCCGCGGACGCCGCGCAGACCGCGCCGCCGCCGGACATGGCCCGCGCCGCCCAGGCCGGACAGCGCCTCGGCGTCGTCTCCCGCTGGGTGCTGAACGGCCCAGGGGCGGCCGGGCACGTCGACCAACTCGCCGAAGGGGCCGGCCCCCACGCGCATCTGGTGGAAGAGAAGGAGATGGACGTCGCCGGGGCGCTGGTGTTCGCCTGCCTGCTCCACCTGACCGGGCACCCCGAATCCGCGCAGTTCTGGTGGCAGTTGGCCGCCGGAGCCGGCAACCGCGCGGCCGCCTACTGCCTGCACCTGCACCATCTCCACCTCGGGGAGCCCAGGGAGGCCAGGCACTGGTACCACCAGCTGACGCACTCCATGACCGACGAATCCAGCTTCCCCGACGACACGTTCATCGAAGGTCTCGAAGTCGTCGCCCACTACGTACGCACCAACGGCTCCATGGCGAAGGGCCCCACCGGCGGCCTGGAGGAGGAGATCGACCGGCTGGCCTCCCGCAGCGCCGCCTGCGTCATCGTGCCCCGGCCCGACCGGCGCCTGGCCGACCGGCTCCACCAGTTCACCGGCCGCCGCTGACAGAACAGCGGAGGAGCCCATCCGGCCATCGGTTCCAAGGCCACCAGCCGGAAGGGCTCCCTGCCCGGCATTCCCCCGTACGGAAGGACACCTGCCATGCACGATAGCCAAGAGCGCCCCGACCCCCGCAAGGCCGTCACTCGTACGCAACGGCTCGTGCGATGGGCCGTACGACAACGCCGCGCCGCCGCGGGGCACTTGCTGCGCGGCGCTTGCTACGGCATCGGCGCCGGCGCGGCCAGCGTCATGGTCTTGTGGATCCAGGAAAACCTGTGACCACCGCACCCCCCGGCCCCCTGCTCCGCCACTGCGCGGCGGAGCGGGCAGTCGTTCCTGTTCCGGCCCACGCCAAGAGACCTGACGCAGGCTCGTACCGCCGCCGACGGGTGTTACGTGGCGGGGTGGATCAGCATGAGTACGGCGTCCGGGACCGGATCGCGGGTCTCCCGCGCTGTTGCGGAAGCGGGGGCGATCGCGGGGCCGAGCCGCCACTGTTCCGACACGCCGCAACGGCCGTCTCGTAGGCCCATTCGGGGAGTCGGTGGCGTCTCCTGCTGCTGGCAGCTGCCCGGCAGACCGGCTCGGGGAATCCGCGGAGTTGGAGCCCACGGAACTGTCCGAGGCGAACAAGGCGGAACGGCGGGGGCTGGCGGCTGCGCAACGGGAACCCGGCGCAAACGCGGAGATCTTCGCCCCGGCCCGCCCCGCTCCGTCGTCGGCACCAACGCGTTACCCGTCGTCAAGGAGTGGCTGGAAGGGCCGGGGTCAGCACGCATTCACTGCCGATGGCTGGGGGCTCCAGATGAAGGCCGACGCGCTGGCGCGAATCTGGGACCAAGCAGCAAATGCGGTTCTCTGAGCGGTTGCGGGGGAGGGGCGTCGGCGAGCTACCGCACCGTTCGGCGCGGTGTACGGCAAGGCTCCGCAATGCGGCTCGTGGGTCAACTGACTTGGGGACAGCCCCAGTCGGGCTCCTGCGGCTGTCCGGATGGTGCGCTGATCCGCGCGCCAGCAGGCTGGTCCCTGTTGCCACAGCCGCGTACAAAAGGAAGGGCCCATCATGTCGAAGCGCTCTCACCGTCGCCGGATCACGGCGGCGGCCATGTTGGCCGCCACCACCCTGGCCCTGGCGGGCACACTGCCCGCGTCCGCCGCGCAGACCCGGGCCGCCGGCCCGGTGCAGCGCGGGCTGGACCGGCTGGTGCAAGAGGACGGCTACCCCGCCGCATTGGCCGCCGTGACCGGTCGCGATGGGCACACCCGTAATGCCGCCGCAGGCGTCGCGGACCTGCGGACCGGGGCGAAGGCGCCGGTCGACGGGCAGGTGCGGGCCGCGAGCGTCACCAAGTCCTTTACCGCCGCAGTCGTCCTGCAACTCGTCGGCGAGGGCAAGGTCGCACTCGATGCCCCGGTCGAGACCTACCTGCCGAGGCTGCTGCGCGGCGACGGCATCGACGGCCGTCGCATCACGGTGCGCCAACTGCTCCAGCACACCAGCGGGTTGCCCGACTACACCCAGTACATGGACGACCTGGTCACCAACCGCCACCGTTACCACGAGCCCCGTACGCTGCTCGACCACGCGCTCCAGCACAAGGCAGAGTTCCCGCCCGGCACGAACTGGAGGTACAGCAGCACCGACTACGTGGTGGCCGGGCTGCTGATCGAGCAGGTCACCGGCCGCCCGGTGGGTGAGGAGATCACCCGCCGGGTGATCGACCGCATCGGGCTGCGGCACACCTACTTCCCGACCGTGGGCGACCAAAGCATTCGGGACGTCCACCCGCACGGCTACGTCTCGTTGAAGCCCGGCGCACCGCTGCTGGACGTCACCGAGATGGACCCGTCCGCGGCCTGGGCCGCCGGCGCCCTGATCGCCACCCCGAGCGACCTGAACCGCTTCTTCGGCGCCCTGCTCGGCGGCAAGCTGCTGAAGCCCGCGCAGCTCGCCCAGATGCGGACGACCGTGGCGATCCCGGCCGACGCCGGGTACCCGAAGGGCACCCGGTTCGGCCTGGGCCTGTCCAGCCAGCCGCTGAGCTGCGGCGGCCTGATGTGGGGGCACGACGGCGACTTCCGCGGCTACGCCGCCTACCCGTCCGCCACCGACGACGGCCGCGCCGCCACCATCGCCGTCACCGCCAATCCGGGCCCCGCCAAGCAGGGCCGCGAGGACGCCGAGCGCCTGCTGGACACCGCACTCTGCGAGTGACCCGCCAGCTGGACACCGCCCTGTGCCGGTGACCCGCCAGGCCGTGCCGCACCCGCTCAACGGGGACGGCGAGCACTGGCCGGAGGAGAAGCCGACGAGCCATGCATCATGCGAATGGCCTCGGCGAGTGGCGGCCTGACGGGAGGCTCCTGGCCGCACCGCAGCGACCACTCCGCGGTGGCCCACCTCGGACCGGCGGTTCTGGTGTACGCCAAGCCGAGGGAGGTGACTCGCCCCGGCACCGGATGATCGGTTTTCAGCGCTGTGACCGGAAACGATCACCGGGTTGGGGCCCGACCGGCCTTGTCCAGGTCGGATGTGACGACAGGTCTGTTCGGCGCGGGGAGGGTAGCGGGGAGGGTGCGGTGGCGGAGCTGGTGAGGGCTCGTCGATCGACTGGAGCGAGGGGGCAGAAGTTGCAGCGGATCGTGCGGCGGAGCAGTACCAGCACGGTGCGGTTCCGTCGGGCGATGATGCTGCCGTCCCGGTGATCGCGCGGCCGGTGCGGGCCGACGAGGGAACGGTGTGTGACGTGCTCCACCGCTTCGACGAGAGTGGGCTGCCCTGCCTGGCCCCTATGCGGGAGGGAATCCGTCCCCGCGTGCTCAGCGATGACGATGGGGGAGTCCGTCATCCAGACGGCCACCACCCGCCCCGTAACGCTGGGCAAGCCCTTCGCCCGCTGGCCGATCCGCAGACTCGCCGAGCATCTGCGGACGAGCCGCGTTGGCAGGGATCACGACGTCCGCTCGGTCGGTACAAGTCAATGCCGGGGCGGTGACCATACGTATGGCGTGGCGGTTGTCACGGCGTGAAAGCCCAGTCGTCGCAGGATCGGGGCGCTGTCGTCGGTGGCGTCCACGAGCAGGAATCTGATGCCACGGGCGACGGCGATTTCCGCGCGGGCGGTAACCAGAGCGCGGTAGATGCCCTGACTGCGCCATGCAGGCAGAGTCGTGCCGCCCAGCAGATGGGCGAACTCTGTTCCGGGGCGGAAGATCAGCCACGCGGCAGAGATCACTTCCCCGTCGGCCTCGGCCGCTATGACGGCGATCTCGTCCCGGGCTGTGGCGATGCGTGCGATGAGATCATCGCCGATCCAGCCCCACTCCGGCCCCCAGACGGCCGTTTGCACGTCGGATATGCGATGCATGTCGGCGTCTGCGGTGACCTGACGGAGGGCGACGTGGTCCGGTAGAACGGGCTGTGCGGCCATCTCCTCCGCGAGACCGATGAGGACCGTGGTCTGCTCTTCCGGAACGAAACCCGCGGCTCGCAGGCGGTCGGTGAGATCGTCCGGCTCGTCATGCCCGCGGACCTTCCACTTCACCATCTCACCACGCGCCGTGAAGTAATCACGCTGCCGTGCGATGAGCCGGTCGAGCTCAACGCCACGTACTCCGACGTCCTGTGGGGCGAAGACGAAGCCGTGCGGTGGTCCGATTCTCCGCAGCAGGGGCCCGTCCTGCTCGAATGTGACATCGGCGCGCGGATTGAGTGATGCTCCACGCATCTGCTCGTCGTAGGCCGTGAGTAAGCCGTTGATGTCCGTCATGATCAAGACAATACGGGCCGTGGCAACCCCGTTGCCGAGCACGGCGGCGCCCACCGCCTGGCCTCCGAGCCCGCCGACCTCACTGTCGCCATCACCGAGTGCGCCGTACTTCACAGGGCGCGAACCCCGGAGCCGCATGAGTCCGGATGAGGTCTCGGGACGGCTGTCACAGACCTTGCGGGTTTCCCGGTGGCAGGCTGGTGATCATTTCCAGCAGGCGGATCACGGCCCGGTCGGCGTCGGGGCGGTAGACGGCGTACACGGTGGTGTCCAGGCGGCCGGTCGGCCCGTGGAGCGGTACGAAGCTCACGCCCGGCACCGCGAGGTGCCGCAGGTCCTCGGGGAGCAGGCTCACGTACAGACCCGCGGCGACGTAGCTGAACAGGCCGCTGAGGTCGTCGGCGACCACTGCCCCGCGAGGGGTGAATCCCGCCTGGTGACAGACGTTCTGGAGCTGCTCGGCGAGGACGGGCAAGGCGGTCGGGTCGGGCAGGACGAAGTCCTCCTCCCGCAGCTGGGACAGGGCGATGCCACCGGTGTCGGCCAGCCGGTGCTCGCACGGCACCGCGGCACCGATCCGCTCGGTGGCGATCACCCTGCTGACGAGGCTGTCGGAAAGCCGCGCGGGGTCCCGCAGGAAACCGAGGTCGAGCGCCCCGGTACGCACCCGGTCGGCCACTTCCTGCGAGGAACCGTGGTGCAGATGCACCCGGAGCCCGGGCAGGCGCTCGGCCGCCGTCCGCAGCATCGTGGGCAGGTAGAGGTGGCTGAGAAGGCTGACATAGCCGACCCGGACATCCCCTTCCAGGCCGCTCGCGACCCGCCGGGCCCGCTCGACCATCGCGGTCTGCAGATCGAGCAGCTGCCGCGCGTCGGCCGCGAAGACCTCACCGGCCGCGGTCAACCGCACACCGCCGGGGCCGCGGTCCAGAAGGCGCACGCCCACCACCTGTTCCAGACGCTGGATCGACTGGCTGAGCGGCGGCTGGCTCATGCCGAGGAGCTCAGCGGACCGGCCGAAGTGCCTCTCCTGCGCCACCACCAGGAACTGTTCCAGCAGCCGCCGCGACAGGTTGATATTGCTTTCCATATCACTCACTACTAGATCATATATTGGACAGACTGGACTCCTCGGAGGTCCACTGGAATGGATCAAACCCGCCGGAGCACGGCCGGCCGGCGCTCGTCGTACGGCGCTCAAGTGGCCGCCCCTTCTCCCGTCCCGTTCGCTGGGTACGGGGGCCGCTGCCGTGCCTCCCGAGCTGGTTCCTCTTCTCTTCCTGTGAGGTGATTTTCGTGGCCGTCGTGACGATCGTCGGCGCCGGCGTCATCGGTGTCTCCTGGGCGCGTCTGTTCGGCGCGGCAGGCTGGGAGGTCCGGGTCAGCGATCCGCGGCCCGACCTGCCGGAGCTGGTGGCGCGCGAGCTGTCGGGCCTGTCGGTGACGGCCACCGCCGATCTGGCCGAGGCGGCGACCGGCGCGGACTTCGTGCAGGAAGCGGGGCCGGAGCGCGTCGAGGTCAAGGAGCAGATGTTCGCCACGCTGGCCGCGTGTACGCGCGACGATGTGGTGCTGGCCTCGTCCTCGTCCTCCCTGCTGCCCTCGGTGATCGCCCGGGGCAACCCGGCGGCGGACCGAATCGTGATCGGCCATCCCTTCAATCCGCCGGAGCTGATGCCGCTCGTCGAGGTGGTGCCGGGGCCGCAGACATCCGCCTACACGGCTGACAGGGCGGTCGAGGTCTACCGCGGGCTCGGCAAGCTGCCGATCCGGCTGAAGAAGGAGATCCCCGGGTTCGTGGGGAATCGCCTCCAGAAGGTGTTCAACGACCAGGCCGCCTACCTGGTGCAGCAGGGCGTGATCGACGTCCGGGACCTCGACGACCTGGTCCGGGCCTCGCTCGGCCTGCGCTGGGCCACCGTCGGTCCGTTCGAGAGCGGCGTCCTGGGCGGCGGACCTGGCGGCATGCGCCATTTGGCGGAGCACGTCGGCTCCCAGATGTCCTTCGACATCGGTACCCCGGATCCGGAGCGGATGGGCGAGGTGCTCGACGCCGTCGAACAGGCATACGGCACCGGTGAGTCGGCCTACGAGCGCCTCGCCGGCCTGCGCGACGGCCGTACCCGCACCGTCCTCAAGCCGCTGGGCTGGACAGAGCCTGCCACCGGGGACGGCCGGCCGCGGTGACGCCGCCCCGGCCGGTGGTCTGACAGGCCGAAACACCAAAGACAAGCAAGGACAAGCAAGGAGAAGGACGGTCACCATGCCGCGAGAACTACTGGCGTTGCAGGTCGTACCCGGGAAGGTGCTGAAGGTCGGCCTTCCGGACGGCCGGGTGAGCACGTTCCTCGACGACGCGGGCGCCGCTCCGGACGGCATCGTCGTGGACTCCCACGTCGTCTACTGGACCACCATGGGTGCTCCCCTCGTCGACCCCGAAACACCCGGCGAAGCTTGTCAGGACTTCTCCCGCCGCAACGGCGGCGTCCACGCCGTGAGCCTGGACGACGGCTGCCGGAGTGACGTGGTGCCGACCGGAGCGATGACGACCGGCAAGCAGCTGACCAGCGACGGCGCCGGCACGCTTTACTGGGGGGATCGCGAAGGCCATCGGATCAGCCGGGTCCGGACGGACGGCAGCGAACTGACCGACCTCGTGGTGAACCCCGCCGAAGACGGCATCCTGGCCGAGTGCGTCGGAGTGGCGGTCGATCCCGTGCGCGGGCACCTGTACTGGACGCAGAAGGGCCCGGCCAAGGGCGGCAAGGGCCGCATCCTCCGCGCCGGCCTGGACATCCCCGCCGGCGAGACGGCCGAGGACCGCTCCGACATCGAGGAGCTCTGGCACGACCTGCCGGAACCGATCGACCTCCACCTCGACAGCGGCTGGCTGTACTGGACCGACCGCGGCGCACCGCCCAATGGCAACACGCTGAACCGTGCGCCCGTTCCTGAGCCTGGCGCGACGGGGCGGGCGCCCGAGATCGTCGCTGACGGGTTCACCGAGGCGATCGGCCTCGCTGTCGACAGCCAGGAGGGCATCGCCTACGTCTCCGACCTCGGTGGTCACATCCGCGCCGTACCCCTGCCCGACGGCCCCGCAGCCGGACAGGAACCACGTGAGATCGCCGCGTTGCAGTCCCCGTTGACCGGACTGTGCCTCCTCCCGCCCGAGAAGCCCTGACGAGGGGATCCGCGCGAGCCCGGACACGACACCGGACCCGGCTCGGCTTCCGGCAGCCACACCTCAAGGTCCCGCAGCCGGCCGACCGGATCACGGCGAGAACGCCAGGGCGGCGCGGCCGACCGCGTAGTCCGCAGGGCCGCAGGACCGCCAGCGGCCGGAAGCCATAGCGCTCCATGAGGTGCCGAGCGCCGCGCCCCGCCCCAGGTCCGGCGACGAGGGCAACGCCCCGCCCCAGGTCCGGCGACGAGCGCCGCGCCCTGCCCCAGGACCCGCGGCGAGCGCTGGCAAGCGCAGGTGGTGGGCCCAAGGAGAGCGCCCACGCCACCGGCCTACATGCCGTACCTCCCCCGCATGGATCACACAGGTCGTTCGGCGGCATGGCCCACCGGACCGTTGGAGGGGCGGGCAGGCCCCGCCCCGAGGGATTTCACCAGCCGCAGCACCCCAGAAAGCAGAGGAACCGACATGGCCTTCACCATCCCCACAGACATTCAGAACCGGCCGGTCACCGTCATCGGAGCCGGCACCCTCGGCCGGCGGATCGCCCTGATGTTCGCCACGCGGGGAGGACACGTACGGATCTACGACAAGTCACGTCAGGCCGATGAGGCGGCGCTGGCCTACGTCGAGGAGCACGTGGCCGAGGTCGCGGCAGGCATCGAGGGCGGAAAGCCGGGCCAGGTCACGGTCACCCACGACTTGGCCGAGGCGCTGCTCGACGCCTGGCTGGTGGTGGAGGCGGTCCCGGAAAGACTGGACCTCAAGAAGGAGATCTTCGGGGAACTGGACCAGGCCGCCCAGCCGGACACCATCCTGGCCAGCAACTCCTCGTCGTACGCCACCAGTGAGTTCATCGACCGGGTCGAGCACCCCGAGCGCGTACTGAACATGCACTTCTACATGCCACCGCAGCAGAACGCGATCGACCTCATGTCCGACGGACACACCGACCCGGGCATCCTCGACCTGCTCACGCGCGAGCTGCCACGCTTCGGCATCTTCCCCTTCGTGGCACACAAGGAGTCCACGGGCTTCATCTTCAACCGGGTCTGGGCCGCGATCAAGCGCGAGGCGTTGGAGGTCGTGGCCGAGGGAGTCTCCACGCCCGAGGACGTGGACGAGATGTGGAAGATCAACACGGGGCTCGGCACCGGACCCTTCCGGATGATGGATCAGGTCGGCCTGGATGTCGTCCTGGACATTGAGAACCACTACGCACAGGAGCGCCCCCATCTGCCCGCGGGCCCCAGGGAACTGCTGAAGAAGTACGTCGACGCCGGCCACCTGGGCGTGAAGTCCGGCCAGGGCTTCTACACGTACGACAACCAGCGTTGACGCGGACGACGAGGCAGTCCGGGAGCCGGGCTGCCAGAGGCCCCGGGCCGATGCACTCGGCAGCGGCCGGCCCCCGGGGTGCTCGGTGAGGACCCTGCCGGCTCGTCAGCCCTCGGAGCAGTTGGACTTGTCCGAGTCGTAGAACGCCTGGCGGCCCGGGGCGGGGGCCGCCGCCGGTTGGTGCCGACCTGCGGTGCGACGCCGTTGGCGCGCGGCGCCACGGCGGGCTTGACCTCGACGGCGGGCTCGTTGCCGGGGCGAGCCGCGCGGCGGACAGCGGAACGTACGTACCTCCTCGTGAACCGCTGACCGACCGGTGCCGACGGCGACCAGTACGTAGGGCCTTCGGAGGGTGGCCCGGCTGGGACCACCGGGCTGACGGAACCGCTGACGGTCGCGCGAAGGCCCCGTGCGTGATGGTTTCCATGCCGCCGGAGACCCACGACGTGCTCGGGAACGGCGTAGCCGCCCGCCTCCCAGCCACCGACGAGGCGTCCACCGCGACTGCTGTCCGAACAGCGCTTGACCTGCATCTTCCGGCCGGGCAACCCATCGGTGCGGCTGAAACTCAGCCGGCACCGATGGATGCACTGTTCGTGTCCGGAGGGCCGGCACGGCCACTGCGCCCACGCCCTGACTCGGCGATGTGCGCGAAGGCGCCTCGTCAGGAGTCGGCCGGGGCGGCCGACCGCAGTTCGGCGATGCAGTCGGTGATCGCCCTTTGGAGGGTCTCCAACTGTTCGAGGAGCTCCTCCTCATAGAGGTCGGCCGCGTCGTCGAGCGTCAGCTCCTCGAACGCCTTGGCGGCCTTGCGTACCCTTCCCTGGAACCGCGACCGGCGTTCGTGCGCGCGCAGCTGCGGATCGCTGTCGACGGCCTCGGCGACCAGGGAGCGCATGGTCTTCTGCGCGTCGGCGGCGTACGGGGCCTCGTCCTCCGCGTCCAGCCCCTCGATGAGCGCGAGGTGCTGCTTGGCCTCGGCCACGACGTGCTCCGGGGCGGGCACCCGGTCGCCGCTGGGGGTGGTCATCTCACCGCTGTCGATGACGTCCCGGACGAAATCCACCGAGGTCGCCACGCGTGCCGCCGACGCCACCGTCTTGGACAGCTCGCCGGTACGGGCGATGTCCTTGGCCAGCTCCTGGCCCAGCTCCGGGTCGTCCTCCAGCCGGTCCAGCAGCGCGTGCCGGGCGGCCTGCGCGGTGCCCGGATCGGCGAGGATCGCGGCGCGCAGCGCCGTCGGGTTCTCCGCCACCTCCAGCGCCTTGGTCGGGCGGATTCCCTCCGCCTCGGCCACGGCGGAGATCGCCTGGCCGCGCGGCGAGTCCGCGCTGGAGCGCGAGGTGTAGTAGCCGAGCCACACGTCCGCGTCCGGAAGATCGATGTCCACGCCGGGCGCCAGCGCCTCGAACACCGGGACCACGCCGTCGTCCGCCGCCCGGTCCCAGGCTCGCCAGAACCGCATCACGCGCTCGGCGGAGCAGCCCGCGAGCCGCGCGAACTCCTTCGCCGACACCTTCGCCTCCGGCTCGTCCGCCTGCCCCGCCGGCGCTCCACCGGGCCGTACGCTGCGCGCCACCTTCAGCGCGAACGTCCATCCGCCGGTCCGCGCGAACGTCCCGAACTCCCGCGCGTCCCGCCGCACAGCGCTCTCGACATCCTGACCAGCCACTTGGGCGTCGGTCCCGGTTTCCTGGGCCGACACGGGCTCCTCGGTGGAGACCTGCTCCTGGGCGGGCGCCGGAAGCACGGGGGCAGCGGCGCCCCCCGCGGCAGCGAGAGGTTCCGTCCACACATTCGCCTCCTCCGCGGGAGCGGCCCCGGCAGTGGGGTCGACAACTTCCTCGGGGGCGGGCGCGGTATCCGGGTGCGCGGTCATGAGAACTCCGTCGGGTACGTGAACGTGACCCTCGATTATCCGCCATCGGACGTCGCCGAGTCGCACAGGTACCCCCGGCACGCCAAGACGCTGAAGGCCGCCGTGGACGGTTTGTGCGATTCGGGGTTCACCGACGGGACGTACGAGGTCGGCGCCGGGGCGGAGAAGATCCCGCCGGGCACGTACCGGACGACCAGGGCGCCGTGGACGGTGATTATGGGGCCCTCGCTCTCGGTGCTCCCGGAGGTGCCGAGAGCCGGAGTCGTCTCAACTCCGGTTCGTGCATCCGTGATTGATGGGGTAGCGGGTCGCTACGCTGCGCTTATGACGAGCGAAGCGCGGAAGCCTCCTGCACGCCCGCCCTCCCAGCCGCCTCCGGGGCGTCCTCCCAGCGGTCCGGGGCCGGACAAGAATCCGCCCTTCCCGCCGAACCCTCCGAGGCCGGGAGTCTGACCGTGCGCGTCGAGCGTCTCTCCTTCGACAGGCTCCCCGAAGAAACGCGCGCTGCGGTGGACGACCGGGTGGGAGCGGGACGTCCGAGAGCCGAGATGGCCACGGGGGAGAGCTCTGGTATCGCCACGCTCCTGTTTCTCCCGGACGGCGGAAAGATCTTCGTCAAAGGTCTCCCCGAAGACCACGAACGGGTCGGCGAACTGGAGGCGGAGGCGAAGGTCAACTCCTTCTTGCCCGAGTTCGCTCCCAAGCTGCTGTGGCAGCTGTCGGCGGGCGGGTGGAGGCTGTTGGGTTTCGAGGGTGTCACCGCCACCCCTTGGGCCGACTTCAAGCCTGGCGGTGGCCACCTGGAGCCTGTTGCGGCGGCGTTGCGGGATCTGAGCACCCGGCCTGCCCCGGATGTCGGCCTGATGGAGGCGTGGGACCGATGGGGCTACTACTGCGACCCCGAGGACGAGCCGCTGCTCCAAGGACACCAGCTCGTGCACGCTGACCCGGCGGCGACGAATTTTCTTATCGCCGGCGACCGAGCGTGGCTGGTCGACTGGGCGTGGGCGGCACAGGGGCCGGGATGGATCGACGCGGCCCTTTGGGGCTTCCGGCTGGTCCTGGACGGGAAGCAGCCCCCTGAGCAGGCAGAACAATGGGCTTCGGCCATCCCCGCTTTCGCTGAGGCGCCCCGCCGGGGGGTGCGGGTGCTCGCCGAGGCCGAGGCGCGGTCGTGGGAGGACTGGAGAGCGTACGGCGTGGCGGGGATCGAAGGAATCGCCAAGGCCGCCCGCGTATGGGCCGACTTCTGGGCATGAGCTGGGTGGGCGGCCGCCCTGAGCGCCCCTACGAGGGGTACCGACTACGCGGCCTGCCAGGGGCACCGAACAGCACGATGGTGGTCCTCATCGCCCCTGCGAGGGCGGGGCCAGGTGGCGAGGTCTCGGCCGGGCAACGAGACGAACTGCCATCCTCACCCAGCCGGTCCCGCACCGACATCGCCGGCAGCCCCTTCGGCCACGCCCCCATGCTGTGCGCACCGTTCACCGGAATCCGCTGGAAACTCCACGGCCGTAGCGACACCTCACCCACACCTCAGGGTCCGAAGCCGCCTCGCGCTCCTCAGCGAAGGACCCCGCGGCCCCGCTGGCAGCACCCCGAACACGATCACCAACAGAGTCACGGTATTGCTTCATCGCGAACTCTGTGAATCGTTGAACCACCAGCACGAGCACTTCTTCAGGCGGAAGGGCTTTGGGCGGGACAGTGCCAGTCGGCCGCGTAGATCGCGTTCCCCTCCGCGTCGCTGAGGTGGAAGCAGTCTCCGTTGGCCCACACCGCGACCGAATCGGGGCGATGGTCGACCTGGAACGGCTCGTCCCCGCGCAACGTCCCGGACCAAGAGCCATCACTCGCAGCCGAGTGGGTCGCCACGACGCAGGTCTGGTTCGGCAGGATTCGATAGATTTCGGCCCAAGGCTCCACGGCCATTTCCAACGCCTCCTCGCCATTGTTGCTGACCAGTAGTCGTGCTGTCATTCCTGTGAACATTTTTGACCTCCCCCTTGCCCTGCGGCGGTCAGTCACCCGAATCCGGTCCATGCGTGGGCATTCAGCACGATCCTCACACGCGCGTTCCTCCTGCCCAAATAGGAGCGCATTGCCAAGAGCGCCCTGCGGCCGTCGAATGCGGTCGTGAGACCGCTGCCCATGAAGAACGCGGGGAAGATCCGCCCGGAGTGTGGATCGACGTGACCGACCGCGTCCTGCGGGATGCTGCCCGAACCCGGTCACAAGGCGCCACGTGACCCGGCAGGCCAGGCCGGGTGTACCGGCTCCTGTTGTGCGACGAGGCCCTCCCGGAAGCCTGGGAATCCCCACCCGACGACCCCAGTTCACAGCTGACCGTCGCCCTCGCCGAGACGTGCCACAAACCCCTCAGCGATATCGAGCCCTATGGCGTCGATGATTGCATCGACCGGTAGATTATCCGCCCCTCGTCGCAGCCGTCGTCGCTGTCAATCGCGACAGGCAGGCCGTGCGGATCTACCGCATCGAAGACCGTCGAGCCTGAATGAGATCACCGAGGATCACCGATTCCATGGTCCGCCTTGCCCGGGTTGAAGGCCGCCTTGCTCTATCGGCTGGGCGCATATCTTGAGAGTGGCGATCACGGATGATAGGACCGAAACCGCTCGCCGGATCTGAGGGCTGGATGACGGCGAGTCACTGTTCGACGCGCACGGCGTCCCTCAGTACGTCATCTGTGGTTGCTGCTACAACGAGTCCGGGATCGGCGATGACACCATCACCCCGGACAGGCGTATAACGCCTTCCAGTCCCGCGCGATTCACGCGCGATCAAATGAGCGAATCGATGCGCGATTTGGGTATGGTGTCCATCGGAGGTGACCGCTGTGTCCACTGATGAGAACGAGCTGTTCAGCGCCGTCGATGCGCTGCTGGGGCAGGTCGCGCAGGACGATCTGCCGTCACCCGAGGAGCGTAAGCGTCTGCGTGAGGCGGCGGGCCTGAGCCAGGCGCAGATCGCCAGGGCGCTGGACACCCGCCGGGAGGCGGTGGGGAACTGGGAGTCCGGCCGGACGGAGCCGCGGCCGCCGAAGCGCGCCGCGTACGCCCGGCTCCTGGAGGGTCTCGCCGCGCGCTTCCCCGCGCCGGCGTCCGACCCGTACACGCCGCCGCCGACGGACTCCGCGGACGCGACCGCGGGTCCGGTCGACGCGTACACGCCGCCGCCGGTCCCGGCCTATGCGAAGGCGATCGGTCAGACCGTCGGCGAGGCGCACGTCCCCCCGCCTACGGCCCATGAGGACATTCCGGCCCCGGCCCTGAAAGCGCCGGCGGCGAGCAGCACCAAGCCATCGGCGTCGCGGCGCCCGGGCATTAAGAAGGCAGCGCAGAGGCCGGCCCCCCGAGTCGCCGTCGACCCGCGCTTCGAGAACGGCCCGCTGGCCGTGGTCGACGCTGACGCCGACGGGCAGGTGTCGGCGTACTGCGTCGGCGGCCTGGTCCTGGACGTACCCGCCAAGTCGATCCCGGCGCTGGTCGACTGGACGCTGGCCGAGGGCAGGCTCGGGCAGGCCCGGCTGCACCGCAACGGCCGCGACGCCGACCCGATCCTCGTCCTCACCGCGGCCGCGCTGGAGCGCTACGGCCTGCCCGCCGCCCTGTCGGAGGAAGAGTGGCGCCACGGGCGGCTCCCGGACAGTCACAAGGTGGTCAAGCAGATCCAGCGGGCCGGGCTCCAGCTCACCCAGCGCGGACTCGGGCCCTGGGCCCGCCTCTACCGCGACCCCGAGGGCTCCCGGCGCCGCTGCGTCCAGCTGTGCATCCTGCCCTGGAACGCGCTGGACGCCCGGGAGTGGGACCGCAAGGACGACCCGCAGCTGCCGACGATGCACCCGGCCGACCTCGCCCGCTACCTCGGCTCGTACGCGGAGCGGGTGATGACGCCGCGCGGCACCACCGCGACGACCGGCCTGGAGCTGATGACCGCGCTGCGCCCGCCGACCCGCGCGGAGAAGGACCCGGCGACCGGTGAGTTCCAGCGGGCCTTCAACGACGACGCGCTCACCGCCCTGTACGACGTGGTGGAGTGCGAGGTTCCCGACGAACACCCCGTCCTCAAGGGGAAGTTCGCCCGCCATCATCTGCGGACCCCGGCCGAGATGCTGATGGAGGAGCCCTACGACTGGTGCCGGCCGCTGACCGATGAGGAGTGCATGAACCGGTTCCTGGTCGCGGTCGACATCAACATGTCGTTCGCCGCCGCGGCCAACGGCCTCACCGTCGGGCTGAACGGGCCGACCCATCTGAAGAACAACCCGAGGTTCGATGCGGCGCTGCCCGGCTCGTGGCTGGTCGACCTCTCCCACGTCGACCTGTCCCGTGTCGACATCGGCGGCCGTACGGTCGACGGCGATCGGCTTCCGTCGCCGTTCACGCCGAAGGGCGACCGCCCCGAGGGCCCGGCCTGGTATGCCACACCGACCGTGGCCTACGCGGTGGAGCTCGGCTTCCAGGTCGCGCCGGTCGAGGCGTACGTCCGTACCCAGACCGGCCGCTACCTGGACCCCTGGTACAAACGGCTCCGCGATGCGTACATCGCGACGATGGCCGACCTCGGCGTCAGCACCGGCATGGGCGGCAGCGAGTTCCTGGAGGCGATGGCCCGCTCCAAGAGCGTCGATCCGACGATGGCGCTGCTGGCGACCGCCATCAAGGCGACGGCGAAGGGCGGCATCGGCAAGCTGCGCCAGCGCAGCCGGGGCCAGGTGCCGTACTACGAGCCCTACCCGGCCCTCAAGCGGGAGACGTGGCGCCCCGACATCCGGGCCGCCGTGCTCGCTGCTCAGCGGATCGGTCTGCACCGCAAGCTGATGAAGACGGCGGCCGCCGCCGGCCTGTACCCGGTCGCGATCGGCACCGACGCGATCGTCTACCCCTCGCCCGGCCCGGCCCCGCTGGACGTCCTGCCGCACACCGACGAGGGCAAGCCCGTTCCGGGTACGTTCCGGCTCGGCATCTCGCCGGGAATGGTGAAGCACCAGGGCACCCGGACCGTCCTGTGGGCGGAAGGGCAATTCGAGGAGCACGGCGGCGTGTTCAACGTCTCCAACCTGATCAAGACCGACCCGACCGTCGGAGAAGGGGAGTAGCAGGTCATGGTGGACTCGCTCGGGGACGGCCTGGACCGCGCGCTGGAGCAGGCGTTCACCCGCCGCATCCCGCAGAGCGCCCAGGCGCAGATGAAGTACCTGGTCAAGCAGCTCAAGGGCACTAGGGCCGTCGCGCAGGTGCTCGGTGTCTCCCAGCGCACGGTGGAGCGGTACGTCGCCGGGAAGCTCAAGCGGCCCCGCAAGGACCTCGCCGGGCGTATAGAGCGCGAGGTGAAGAAGCGGTGGCAGCCACAGGTCCGGGCGAGGGCGAAGAAGAAGGCCGAGTCCACGGACGGCATCGTCGTCTCCACCCGGGCGCGCTTCGGGTTCACCGCGGCCCCGGGAACCACCGACGACGCCCGCATCCGGCACATCAACCAGGCGCTGTCCCCGCGCTGGGCCGCGCGGCTGTTCGAGGCCCGTGACCAGGGCGCCACCGAACAGCAGCTCCTGAACATCGCCGCGCAGGGCCTGGGCGAGCACTACTTCCGCGACAACGGGCGCCGCGCCCGCGACCTGGACGTGGAGTTCACCGACGTTCAGGACATCGAGATCACCCTGTAGCCGGGGCCTGCCGCGAGGCACGTGGATTCGCCACCCCGCGGGAAATTCGCCGGCCTCTCCTCTGGCGACGGCGACCTGCGTGAACCAGGTACCCATCCACAGGGGGCCTTCGGCACCCAGGGGCTCGGGAACCTCGTGGCCCCCCGGCCATGAGGTATCGACGCCCAGCACGGCGAGACGTGCCCCGGGGTGCCGGAGGCGGTTGGGGGAGCACGGGACGCCACGGCAGCGGCGTCCCGTGCGGGGACAGGGTTCTCGGCGGAACGGGAAGCGGCGCGTGGGCGGTGCATAGCAAGGATGGTCCATCCCACGCGTCGGCCAGGCGGGCCAAGGCGGCTGGTGCGCTCGGGGCTTCGCGGGCGGCCTGGATGACCCGACCCGATCTCGATCACCAGGGACAGTCGGGCGGCTCCGGGGAGGTCGTCATCAGTGGTGACCGCCGACTCCTGACATCGCCTCGCTCCGCAGGGGGATGTACCGACTGAGCCGTCATCACATTCACCGTCCGCCGAACCCGCTGTCGGCCGGCAGCCGACCGGTCCCGGTCTGTGGTCGTGCGCCGTCCAGCGGGGACGTTCACTGATGGAGGGCTTCGCGAAGGGCCCGCACCTGGTCCGCCAGGTTGCGCTTGCTGACCCGAGCCGTCGGGAAGAGCAGGTCGAACCCGTGCACGGCGCCCGGGGCCTGGATCAGTTCGGTGGTGACACCAGCGGCGCTGAGCCGCTCGGCGTAGAGGCGGCCTTCGTCCCGCAGCGGGTCGACCTCGGCCACCACGACGAAGGCCGGAGGCAGCCCGCTGAGGTCGGAGGCGTGTGCCGGGGAGCCGTAGGGGGTGAGCTCGTGGCCCCCGGCGTAGTAGCGCCAGGCCCACTCGGCCGCGGCGCGGTTGAAGACCGGTGTATCGGTGGACTCCCGCATCGAGGAACTCGTCATGCCGCTGTCCAGGGCCGGGTAGAGCAGTACCTGGAAGACCACCTCCGGCCCTCCCAGATCGCGGGCGCGCTGGACGGTGGCGGCCGCGATGTTCCCGCCGGCGCTCACCCCCGCGATGGCGATGCGCGCAGGGTCGCCGCCGATCTCCGCCGCGTGTCCGGCGAGCCAGGTCAGCGCCGCGTAGGCGTCGTCGGCCGCGGCCGGGTAAGGGTGCTCGGGCGCGAGGCGGTAGTCGACGGAGACGACGACGGCATCGGCGCCCAGGGCGTACTGCAGGGCGTGGCCCTCCTCGGCCTCGGGGGAGCCGTAGGTGAAGGCGCCGCCGTGCAGGTAGAGGACGACCGGCAGGTCGTGGTCGGTGGCAGGGCGGTAGACGCGCAGCCGCAGCCGGCCTCCGGGGCCGGGGATGAACAGGTCGTCGACCTTCGCTCGCTCGTCGATGGGTGTGTCGGGGCGCTCCCGCAGCCGTGCGTACAGCTCGGGCTCGGCGAGGACGGAATCCAGACCGTAGAAGGGGAAGACGCCTGCGTCGGTGGTTTCGAGCAGGGTCTGGATCTCTGAATCGACAGGGGGGACGGACATGAGGGGACCGCGTCTTTCGTGTGTGGTGTGCGGGACTGACATCAGTCTCTGGCACCCATGAGCACACCAGAAGTGGCCCGAGGGCCATCATGTGCAACTATTGGGCCATGACTGTTGCGGCACCTCACCAAGTGGTCGTTCTCGCCCTCGCGCCGGTAGTGGCCTTCGACCTCAGCATTCCGGCCCAGATGCTGGCCACGGTAGAAACCCGCGCGGGAGACCCGGCCTACGAGGTGCGAACCGTCACGCCGGACGGCTCTGCGGTGTTGACGGTGAACGGGTACGGCATCACTCCCCAAGGCGACCTGTCCCTGCTGGAACACGCTGACACCGTGATCGTCGCGGGCACCCGCTGCCCCGAGGTGCTCGACGACGGTGCGGTGGACCCCCGTATCGCGGAGGCGTTGCGTGCGGCCCGGCGCCGCGCTCGGGTGGTGGCCCTGTGCACCGGGTCGTTCGTTCTCGCGGCCGCCGGCCTGCTGGAGGGGCGCAGAGCTGCGACACACTGGCGCTACGCGGAGCAGTTCAGGCGGCTCTTCCCGGCGGTCGACCTCGACATCAATCCGCTGTACGTCGCCGATCGCGATGTCCTGACCTCGGCCGGTGGCGCGGCGGCCATCGACCTGTGCCTGCACCTGGTCCGGGAGGACCACGGCAGCTCTGTGGCGAATCGAGTGGCCCGTTACAACGTCGTCGCGCCCATGAGGGACGGAGGACAGGCGCAGTACATCGACCACCCGGTCTCGGAGGACGCGGGGACGTCGACGGCCGGGGCGCGGGCGCTGATGACGGAGCACTTGGACAGGCGGCTGTCCCTCAAGGACCTCTCGGCGCACTGCCATATGAGCGTGCGGACGTTCACCAGGCGGTTCCGGCAGGAGACAGGTCTCTCCCCGGCTGAATGGCTCGCCTCCGCCCGCTTGAAACACGCTCGCTACCTGCTGGAATCGACAGAGCTGCCCGTGGACGACATCGCCGCCGGGAGCGGTCTGGGAAGCGGTACGAACCTGCGGCAGCACATGCGGGACAACCTGGGCACCACCCCCTCCGCCTACCGGCGGGCATTCCGCTCGACCACCACGGTGTCTACATGACCTCGGCCTTCCGTGGTCGCCCTCCCCGCGGCCTGCACTGCTCGTCACGGCCTCTGAGCTGTCGCGTGGGTTCAGTGACGGAACGGCTTGACAATCCCTATCGGGAAGCCTTGTAAGGCGCCTGTCGGTTTCGAGGGTGCTTGCGGTCCAGCCACGTTTGTCAGACCCCCTCGGTACGGTCGGCGCATGCGAGCTACAGCAACATTCACCAACTCCTGTACCGAGACGGACTGGATTGGACCCCTCCGGTTGAAACAGTGAGACCAGACTTTGTCGCGCGGGCCAATGCGACGTGCACGGATCATTAACAGCTGCTGGAGGTATCGCGTTGCGGCCGTACTCGCACTCGATCATTGAGAGAGTGCCGGGGTGTCTACCTTCGTTGTATTCGACCTTGAGTTCACATCGTGGCCGGGAGCCCTGGAGAATGATTGGGGAGAGCCCGGGCAACTCCGCGAGATCGTGCAGATCGGGGCCTTGCGCCTGAACGAGGACTGCTCGGTCGCCGAGGAGTACGAGGCGCTGGTAACGCCTACGGTCAATGCCCGGCTTTCCCCCTACTTCACCGAACTGACCGGCATCAGCCAGGAGACCGTCGACAAAGGAGGGGTCCCCGCGGCGCAGGCTCTGGGCGAATTTCTGAGATTCTGCCGGGGGCAGACCGTACTCTCCTACGGCAACGACATGGTGGTGCTGGGAGAGAACGTCGGCTGGGCACGTGCACGTGGAGAGGAGATCGAGAGCAGCTTTCTCGACGCGGCCTTCGTGAACATCCGGCCGTGGCTGAACGCTGTGGCGCCGGTGACGGCGCAAGCGAACGTGGGTCGCTTGTGGAGCATGCTGGGACTGCCCAAACCTGCCGCCGGGCAGGAGCATTCAGCGCTGTTCGACTGCCACTCCTTCGCCGCTGCCATCAGCCATCTGCGCAGCTGCGGGGCCGTCTTGCCCGAGGGGTGCCTGTAGCCCGCGACCCGGGGCCCGGAGCACGCCCGGTCCGGCTCTCAAGACGCTCAGCGGCCCGGGCTGACGGCCTGGGTTGGCCGGCCCGGGCAGGCCGCCCGGGCTTGGTCTGGAGGGCGCTCAAGAGATCAGGTTGCGCTTGGGCGCGGTCAGGTCTCGTTGGTGAACAGCCGGTTGAGGTGCTGGTCGACGGCGCTCAGGGCCTCTCGGGGCTCGATCACGTTCAGTTCGATGAGCGGGGTCAAGCCGGTGAGTGCCAGGAGCAGGTTTGTCTCTGCCGCCGGGTCGCGGTCGGGGCTGATGTGGCCATCGGCGATCGCCTGGCGGACGATCTGCTCGATGAGGGCGCGGCCGTGAGCCAACCCGTCGCGTGCGCGTGCATGGATGTTCGCGTTGCGCATTGCCTCCAGAACGTAGGCGGCGCTCATCCGGCTCGTCGCGCGTGCGTCGGAATGCAGCGGGAGCATCTCCGTAAGCATCACTCGGATCATGTCACGGGGGTGTGGTGGGTCGCCGAGTTCCCTGACGCCTTCGGCGACGCGTAGCGATGTCTGTTCGGACGCGAAGTCCATGGCGAAGGCCAACATCTCTTCTCGGGTGGCGAAGTAGTGCTGCACCGCGCCGTGGGAGATACCGGTTTCCTGGGCTACTTCGCGGACGCTCGCGTGCGCGATGCCGCGTTGTTCCACTACGCGCCACAGCGCTCGGGTGATCGCCTCGCGGCGTTCGCGGTGATCCACCTGCTTGGGCATCGCCGGCCTCCCTTTTTCATACGGTTGACATATTACACATGACCGGTAAAAGCTGGGAGTCCGTTCGTGGCGGAAGGGCGTGTGGCATGTCCGAACAACCAAGAGCACGGACCGCGGAGGGCCGCGTCGCAGGACGCCGGCGGGGAGAGCACGCGGTGTTCCGCGGCATCCCCTACGCGCGGCCGCCGATCGGGCCGCTGCGCTTCCAGGCGCCTGCCCCGGTCGAAGGGTGGGGCGGGACGAGGCAGACGACCGAGTTCGGCCCCGTGGTTCCGCAGGCGGGTCCGACGGCCGAGAGCTCATCGGGGAACGACTGGCTCACGCTCAACGTCAGCACCCCGACCCTGGGGACGGCCGGCCTGCCCGTGCTGGTATGGATCCACGGCGGCGCCTATATCGCGGGGGCCTCCAGCGATCCGATGTACGACCCTGCGGCCCTGACCAGCGCGGGCCTAGGCAGTGTCTGATGGTTCTTGTCCGGGTGGTGGATCTGCCGTGGTTTCGGGCAGGAGCCCGGCATGGTGCGGCGGCATGAACTGACCAACGCGCAGTGGGAGCACATCGCTGCCCTGCTTCCGGAGGCCGGTGGAGCGGGTGGGCGCTGGGCGGATCACCGCACGGTCGTCAACGGGGTGCTCTACCGGACCCGGACCGGAATCCCCTGGCGTGACCTGCCCGAACGCTACGGTCCCTGGCAGACCGTCTACGAACGGCACCGCCGCTGGTCGGCCGACGGCACCTGGGCAAGGATCCTGCGCGCGCTCCAGGCCGGCGCCGATGCCACCGCCCGGGACGCGGACGGCTCCTGGGCGGTCAACGCCGACTCCACCACCTGCCGAGCCCACCAGCACGCCGCCGGGGCACGGTACCGGCCGCCGTCCGACCACCCGAAAAAGGGGGCGGCGCCCGTGAGGAAGCGGAGGGGCGTGAGGCCCTGGGACGCTCCAGAGGCGGACTGACCTGCAAAGTCCACCTCCTGGCCGACGACCGG
>NZ_JBWKFF010000037.1:0-59795 GCF_056434425.1 Streptomyces sp. NPDC044033
TGTAGATGTCGCAATCCACACCGAACCCGGAAGGCCCTCACTCATTCAAGATCACCCAGCCGTGATCACTGTCACCAACCTCCCTGGACAGAACAACTAGGGCACTCGGCGACAGGACGTAAGAAGAAGGAGCATTCCCGGCAAATCCCTGACAGTCACGCTATGTAGTCGCTTAGGTGGTGAAGAGGGGCGAACCAGCGGAGTGTGGAGGACGACACGGCCTCGCGTGCGATTGCGGCCGATGAGGGGTGTCCGCCGGCCCGGCGGCCGTCGCAACCGTACGTATCCGAGACCGAAGAGTACGTATCCGAGACCGCAGAGGGAGCAGAGGGAGAAGGGGAACCATGAGCGATGCGCGCGCCCCGCAGGATCCGACCACCACCCAGCCTCGGCCCGTCGAGGACGCGGGCGGAGGTCGGTCCCCGTTCCTGGTGGACGACGGGATCCGCGTGAACGCGGTGGCCCCGGGCCCCGTATGGACCCCCTTGATCCCCGCGACGCCGCCGGGCACCGTCGAGGTCGGAAAGCGGGCCCCGCTGGGCAGGCCCGCGCAGTCGGCGGAGATGGCTCCCGCTTACGTCTTCCTCGCCTCCGCGCGCGCCGGTTTCATCACCGCCGAGGTCATGAACGCGACGGGCGGCACGCCGCTGCCCTGACGCCTTGATGCCTTGATGCCTTGATGCTTACGCCTTGATGCCGACGCCCAGATGCCTGGCCCCTGCCGCCTGTCGCTGATGCCGCCACCCACCACCACGAGAGGACCGATCCCGGCCATGCGTACCTCCGCCTCTCCCCCAGACCTGTCGAGCCACTCGGCCTGCGTGACCGGCGGGTCGCGCGGGCTCGGCCTGCTGATCGCCGACCGGCTGGTCGCTCGCGGCTGCGCCGTCACCCTGGCGGCCCGCGACGGCGACGAGCTCCGAAAAGCCGAGGCGATGCTGCTCCACCGCCACCCCCGGGCGGCCGTGCGCAGTGTCGTCTGCGACGTACGCGACCAGGAGTCCGTACAGGCCCTGATGCGCGGGACGCACGAGACGGCGGGCGGGCCCGACATCGTCGTCGCCAACGCCGGGATCATCCAGGTCGCGCCGCTGGACTCGATCGGCGCCGAGGAGTTCCGGGCCGCCATGGACACCATGTTCACCGGGGCTCTGCACACCGCGCTGGAGGCCCTGCCCTACCTTCGGCAGAGCCCGTACGGCGGGCGGCTCGCGCTCATCTCCTCGGTGGGCGGCCTACTCGGTGTGCCGCATCTGCTGCCATACGCGTGCGCGAAGGCGGCGACGGGCGTTCTCGCGGAGGGGCTGCTCACCGAATTGGCCGCCGACGGAGTGAGCGTGACGGCGGTCCACCCCGGGCTGATGCGCACCGGATCGCATCTGCACGCCCAGTTCGGCGGTGACCGGTCGAAGGAGTTCGCGTGGTTCTCGGCGCTGGCCGGGGCCCCGCTGATCTCGATGAACGCCCAGCGGGCGGCCGAACGCATCGTGGACGGCGTGACCCGGAGGCGGGCCCGGATCGTACTGACCCCCGCGGCGCGCGCCGCGAGCCTCGCCCACGGCATCGCCCCCGCCACGACGATCCGCCTCAGCGGCCTCGCGGCGAAACTGCTGCCCAAGGGCACCGGCACCCGGGAACCGCTCCGCGAGGGCAAGACCATCGCGCCTCCCGAAGGTCTCGTCGCCAGGCGGCTGCGGTCCTGGGGCAGCGCCATGAACGACAAGGCGGCCCACGCCTACAACCAACGGACCGGGTGACACCGCCGGGCCCACGGACCTGCGGCTGTGCGCGCCGGCGGTGAACGTGCTCGGGCCCCGGTACGCCGACGCGGCCCGCTCGGCGGCGCGCTCCCGCCGCTCGTCTCGCCGGAGCGGCCCCGGACGTGCCCTCGCTTCAGACGTGCCCTCGCTTCAGGGGGTGGTGGCGGATGACGTGCGCGGGCTCGCGGCCGACGGCCGACACATCGTGCCGAAGGGCACGGTGCCCGGACGGTGTCGGCGCGGTTCTCGCCGTACGCGCGCCGCCCGGCCGGGTGCGAACTGGACGTAACGGGGCTCGCCGCGGAGTCGCGGAGTTGGGCGCGAACGGCCCTACCCCGGTCGTGTTCCGTCGCGTTCCGTCGTTCTGTCGCGGGCCAGGGCGTAGGCGCCCTTGTCAGAGCCTGTCTGTCAGTCTGCCGGGCTGCCGCGCCGTCACACCGTCGCACCCCGTCGCACCGTCGAAAACTCAAGACCGACCGGTCACGTCAGGCGGCACCGCCACCGCCTCCAAGTCGTCCAACAGCCGCGTCGCCGCCGCCGTCAGTTCGCCCAGCGACGCGGTGACCGGACCGCCGCGCGGATCGGTGTGGTGGGACGCGAGGCGGCGGCCCGCCTCGCGGGCCTCCTCCCACGCGCGTACCGCCCGTTCCTCGTCCGCTTCCGCCGCGCCGAACCGGTCCGCGTCCACCGCGCACACCTCCCCCGCCGCCCGCAGCAGCGCGGCCAGCGCGCCCAGCGCCGTCTCGGGAGGGGCGGCGAACCGGGGGCGCTCCCGAACGGTTTCGGCCAGCGAGCGCATCATCGCCGAGAGGTGGCCCGCCACCCGCTCCCACCGGAAGTCGCCGCCGCCGGCCGGCGGGCGCGGCGCCGAACGGCGCAGCCTGCGGCCGGGGTTGAGGCGGCGGCTCTCCTCGGAATGGCGGCGGGCCGATTCGAGTTCGGCCACCGTCGTGCCGAGCCGCAGCGCCCGCGCGTACCAGTCCTCGGCCTCCGCCGAGCCGTACCCGGCCTCGATCCCGTCCGCCGCCTCGCGCAGCAGTTCCGCACAGTCCGTCGGCACGCGGGCGCGCAGCTGCCGCACGCCGCCCGTGTGCACCGGCGGCAGCACGAGCGCGTTGACCAGGACGCCGACGACCGCCCCGAGCAGCGTCTCCAGGAGCCGGTGCAGGATTTCCCAGGGTCCGTACGAGCCGTACGTCAGGACGAACAGCGCGGCCGTCGGCGCGTACCACCCCTGCCCCCCGAACCGGGAGTACGTGCCGATGAGCACCGTTATCGGCAGCGCGATCGCCATCGCGGCCATCACGTCATGGGTGAGCGTGGCCGCCGCGGCGGCGATCAGGGTGCCCGTCGCGACGACCACGAACTGCTGCGCCGCGGACCGGAGTGAGCGGTAGACGGTGCTCTGCACGAGGACCACGGCGGTCCACGGCGCGAGCAGCGCCATCGGCGCGCTCCACCACCAGCCCGCGAGCGCCCACGCCGCCAGCGCGGCCACCGCCGCCTTGAGCGCCTGGACGGCCGTATCGCGCTCCGGGCCCGGGGACGTCGCGGCCCGTCGGGCGGCACGCGCCATGCCGCGGACCTCGACCGCGAGCGCGCTCCCCAGCCTGTGTGGCATGTGCTGGCCTCCTGGGTCGGGGCGGGGGGTCAGGTCGAGGCGAGTGCCCGGCCGGCTCCGCGCCATGCCCGCCCGGGCGACCGCTTGCGGTGACCATACACATCACTTGTGCGGTTTGTGTTGTTTTGGGCGAACCGCAAAACAGCCCCCGAACCAGGGCCGAGCGACCCGACAAGAGCCTCTCCGTGGGGCTATTTTCAGCCAAGGTTAGGTTAGGCTAACCTTTGCTCCGTGAAGGTCGGTGAAGAACTCCCCCAGGCCGCGCATGCCCGCGGCCACGCCCTCTCCGCCACGGGCGTCACCGTGGCGTACGACGGTGTCGACGTCGTGCACGAGGCGTCCCTTGAGCTGTCGCCCGGGCAAGTGACCGTACTGGTCGGGCCCAACGGCAGCGGGAAGTCGACGCTGCTGCGGACCGCGGCGCGGCTACAGCGGGCGCGGAGCGCGGCGCTGACGCTCGATGAGGGAACGGACTGCTTCGCGCTGACACCCCGCGAGTTCTCGCGGCGCGTGGCACTGCTGCCCCAAGGGCGGCCCACGCCCAGTGGGCTGACCGTGCGGGACGTCGTGGAGTTCGGGCGGTATCCGCACCGGGGGCGCTGGGGCCGGTCCGACCCCGGCGGGCGGGCGGCGGTGGACCGGGCGCTCGCCATGACCGGCGTGGCCGACCTGGCCGAGCGGGGTGCCGAGCACCTTTCCGGCGGCCAGTTGCAGCGGGTATGGCTCGCGGGCTGCCTCGCGCAGGAGACCGGCGTGCTGCTGCTGGACGAGCCGACGACCTACCTCGACCTGCGGTACCAAGTGGAACTGCTGGACCTGATACGGGACTTGGCGGAGGCGCACGGGATCGCCGTCGGCGTGGTGCTGCACGACCTGGACCAGGCGGCGGCCGTCGCCGACCGGATCGTGCTGCTCGGGGAGGGGCGCGTGATCGCGGACGGGGGGCCCGAGGACGTACTCACCCCGGAGCGGCTGACGGACACGTACGGCATCCGGATCGAGGTCTCGGCCGATCCGCTGACCGGGCGGCTGCGGACCCGCGCGATCGGCCGGTACCACACACGCCGGACGCCGGACGGCGGTACGGCGCGGGACAGCGGCCGGGCGCAAGCCCACGGCACGGCATCGGAAACCGACACCACACAAGCCCGCGGCACGACATCGGACGCCAACACCACGCAAAGCCGCGGCACGACGCCGGACGCCGACATCACGCAAGCCCGCGGCACGGCATCGGACGCCGACACCACGCAAGCCGACGACACCACGCAAGACAGCAAGCGGAACGCGCGCGACGCGCACAGTGAAAGGCTCAGTGCCACCTCATGAGACGACTCCTCCTCACCGCAGCCGCGGCAACCGCCGCCGCGCTCGCCCTGAGCGCGTGCGGTACGACCGAACCCGCCGCGGACCAGTCCGAGAAGTCCGACGGGCACATCACCCTCACCAGCGCGTCCGGCGCGAAGGTGGAGCTGAACGGGCCCGCCAAGAAGGTCGTCGGGACCGAGTGGAACGTCGTCGAGCACCTGGCCTCCCTGGGCGTCCAGCCGGTCGGCGTCGCCGACGTCAAGGGGTACAAGACCTGGGACAAGGCCGCTCCGCTGAAGAACGAGCCGAAGGACATCGGCACGCGCGGCGAGCCGAGCATGGACACCGTCGCCGCCCTCGCGCCCGACCTCATCGTCGCCACCGACGGCCTGCCCAAGGCCGCCCTCGCACAGCTGCGGAAGATCGCCCCCGTCCTGGATCTGAAGTCCGCCGACGGGGCCGACCCGATCGGGCGGATGACCAAGAACATGGACCTGATCGCCCAGGCCACCGGCACCACAGAGCAGGCCGGCAAGCTCAAGAAGGGCTTCGAGACGAAGCTCGCGGAGGGCAGGCAGGCGCTGGAGAAGTCCGGGCACAAGGGCACGAAGTTCGCCTTCGCGGACGGGTATGCGAACGGCAGCCAGGTCACCATCCGCCCGTACCTCAGCGGTTCGCTGATCGGCGCTGTGAACGACAAGCTCGGGCTGAAGAACCCCTGGAAGGTCAAGGGCGACCCGGCCTACGGGCTCGGCTCCACCGACGTCGAAGGGCTGACCAAGCTCGACAAGGACACGGAGTTCGGGTACATCGGCAACGACGACGACAAGTCCAGCTCGCCGTTCTCCGGCGCCCTCGCCGACAACGCGGTATGGAAGTCGCTGCCGTTCGTGAAGGCGGGCAAGACGCACCAACTGCCCGACGGCGTGTGGATGTTCGGCGGCACCGGGTCGATGGAGTCGTACATCGACTCCGTCGTCGCCGCGCTGAAGAAGTGATGACGGGACGCGCGTAGACATCATGGCCGTCACCACCACCGCTCCCCCCGCTCCTCCCGCCCCCACCGCGGTCGCGGCCTCCCGGACGGGCGGCGCGGTCGCGGTGACGGCCGCGCTCGTCCTGCTGGTCGCCGTCCTCGCGGTCGTCGACATCACCCAGGGCACCTCCGCCGTCGGCGCGGCGGAGGTCTGGAAGGCGTTCACCGGACAGGCCGACCCGGCGGACGCCTCCGTCGTCGTCGCCTCCCGGCTGCCGCGCATGGCCGCCGGACTCTTCGTCGGCGCGGCGCTCGGCATGTCAGGCGCCGCCCTCCAGGCCGTCAGCCGCAATGTGCTCGCCTCGCCCGACACCCTCGCCGTCAACGCCGGCTCCTACTTCTCGCTCGGGCTGGTCGCCGCGACCGGCGTCTCGCTGCCGGTCTTCGCGTCCTCCGGCGTCGCCTTCGTCGGCGGTCTGGCGGCAGCCGCCGTCGTGCTCGGCCTGTCCGGCCTGGGCACCGGGACCGTACGGCTGGTGCTGGCGGGCAGCGCCCTGACCCTCGGCCTCGCCTCCGTCACGGGAGGGCTGCTGCTGCTCTTCCCCGTGCAGACGGAGGGGCTGTACGCGTGGAACCAGGGCAGCATCGCGCAGAACGGCTTCGGCGGCGTGCTGTGGATGATGCCGCTCGCCGTCGCCGCGCTCACCGGGCTGCTGCTGATCGCCCGCCGGGTCGACGCCCTGGCGCTCGGCGACGACGCCGCGCGGGGCCTCGGCGTACCCGTACGGGCCACTCGCGTGACCACCGTCGTACTGTCCGCGCTGCTCTCCGCCACGGCCGTCACCCTCGCCGGGCCGATCGGCTTCGTCGGGCTGTGCGCCCCGGCCGTCGTACGCCTGGCGGCTCGCCGTTACCGCGGCTTCGCCCGGGTACGTACGAGCGTGGCACTGTCCGCCCTGGCCGGGGCGGTCCTCGTGCTCGGCTCGGACGTCACGCTACGGGCGCTGGTGTCGGCGGACACGTCGGTGGCCGTGCCGACCGGCGTGGTGACGAGCCTGGTCGGCGCCGTCTTCCTGGTGGTGCTGGCGACCAGGGGACGCGACACCGGCGCCGCCGCCCCGCCCGACCGGTTGCACATCCGCAGCCGGACCGTCTTCCTGGTCGTGACCGGGGCGCTGGTGGCGGTGCTGATCGCGCTGGCCATCGGCTCCGTACTGCTCGGCGACTCCAAACTGCTGCTCGGCGACGTCGTGAACTGGACGCAGGGCAGGGCCGGCCGGGCCGTCTCCTTCGTCCTCGACACCCGGATACCACGGGTGCTCGCCGCGCTCCTCGCGGGCGCGGCCCTCGCCCTGGCGGGCGTCCTGGTCCAGGCGGTGACGCGCAACCCGCTCGCCGAACCGGGCGTCATGGGCGTCTCCGGCGGCGCCGCGCTGGGCGCGGTGATCCTGGTGACGACCGTGCCGCAGGCCGGGTCGGCGGGCCTCGCCGGCGCGGCCTTCGCGGGCGCCGCCCTTGCCGCCGCACTCGTCTTCGGGCTGTCCGCGCGCGGCGGCTTCCGGCAGAACCGTCTGGTCCTGGTCGGCATGGGCGTCGCCACCGCGAGCGCCGCCCTGATCAGCCTGTTCATCGTCCTCACCGACCCCTTCAACGCCACCAAGGCGATGACCTGGCTGTCCGGTTCGACGTACGGGCGCACGCTGCCCGATCTGCTGCCGCTCGCCGTCGTCCTCGTGGCGGCGGTCGCCGTGTCGGTCGTGCGCCGCGCCGAACTCGACCTCGTCTCCCTCGACGAGGACACCCCGAGACTGCTGGGCCTGGGGCTGTCCCGGTCGCGCCTCGGATTTCTGGCGCTGGCCGTGCTGCTGAGTGCGACGGCCGTCGCCTGCGCCGGCACCATCGCCTTCGTCGGCCTGGTCGCCCCGCACGCCGCGCGCGCCCTGGTCGGCCGCCGGCACGTACGGGTGGTGCCGGTGGCGGCGCTGCTGGGCGCGGTGCTGGTGGGTACGGCGGACATGGTGGGCCGGACGGTGATCGCACCGGCCCAGCTCGGGGCGGGGCTGCTCACGGCGGTCATCGGGACGCCGTATTTCCTCTGGCTGCTGGTACGGACTCGGACGGCGGGGCGGTAGACGGCAGGCAGGGCTGTTTCAAGGTCCGGCTGTTCAAGGGTGGTTGCCGGCCACCGTGGGGTGGCGATGCGCGCGAGGGCTACCGCGAACGCGTCGAGGCTCCCGTTGCGGACGGCTTGAGCCGTCGTCTTCCCCGAACACCGCAGGGTCCTCCGGCCCCGGCCCCGGCCCCGGCCCCAGCCCCGTTCCTGGAGGCCGGGCCGGGCTCCTGGGCCCGTTCCTGGAGGCCGGGCCGGGCTCCTGGGCCCGTTCCTGGAGGCCGGGCCGGGCTCCTGGGCCCGGAAACGGGCCCAGGAGCAGCCGGTCTACCGGGATGCGTCGGGGTACGCGGCGGTCGCGCGGATTTCGACGAGGAGTCCCGGGCTGGCGAGGCCGTCGACCCCGATGATCGTCCAGGTCGGATAAGGCGCTTTGACGAGGCGCTGCTTGGCCTCGACGAAGCCGGTCAGGTGCTGGCGGATGTCGACGTGGTAGCTGGTGACGTCGACGAGGGCGGACAGGTCGAGGTTCTCCAGCCGGAGGATCTCTTCAATCTTCCGAATGGCGATCTCGCTCTGCTCTTCAACGGTGTCCGGGATGGTTCCGTCGGCGCGGCGGCCGATCGTTCCCGCGATGAACAGGAGGCCGTGCGCACGCACCGCGGCGGAATAGCCGAAGCCGGCGAAGGCGCTGGTGGTCTGTCCGAAGACCGCGTTGTCCTCGGGGACTTCGACGGTGTGGATGGTCATTGGGGTGCTTCCTTTTCCTTGCTGGCGGGGATTGTTCGGCGATGGGGTCGCTTGTTGGGGACTCGTTGGGGGGCTTGTTGGGGACTCGTTGGGGGGCTTGTTGGGGGGCTTGTTGGGGGGGCTTTTCGACGCGGGTTCCTCTGCGACGTGGATTCCTTGTCGACGCGGATTTCCTTGCCGACGAAGATTCCTGCCGACGGGACTCCTGCCGACGGGATTTTGTCGACGCGGCGCGGGGTCAGTTGTCCCAGCGGGACGAACGGCAGGCGTGTTCCATCCGGGTCCGGCCGAAGGTCTCGCGTTCGCGCAGGAATTCGCCAGGGATCGCGTACCGGGGTGCGTTCTTCGGGTTTTTCGCGGCCTGGGCGACGATCGCGTCGGTGAGTGAGCGGATCATGTCCAGCCGTGGATACGCGGTGTGCACGGCGCCGGCCTGCTCGTCGGTGACGGCCTCAACATGGTCGGCGCCCAGCGGGCCGCCGAAGTCGAGGGCGACGCCTTCGCGGACGAGTACGCACAGCGTGCCGCGGCGTTCGGCGATGCCGGGAGAGGTGTGCAGGGCGATGGCCTGCCAGACCTGGTCGGCGTCCGCCGCGGGCGATCCGTGGTCGATGAGAAACGCGGCGGCACGGTCGGCGCCTTCAACCTCGAACCGCTGCCGGTGCGGGCCGTCCGACGCCACGCCGAGGTCGTGCATCGCGCACGCGGCGAACAGCAGGTCGTCGTCGTAGTCGTCGCCGGCGGTCAGATCGAGGCGGGCGGCCACCAGCCGTGCGAACAGGTAGGTGCGGATGCTGTGGTTGAACACGGATGGCGATTCCACCGGCTGAATCAGGTTCACGACGGCGTCGGCAAGCGGTGTGCCGGGCAGCGCGACCAGTTGGGCAGTCGCCTCGGGAGTAGTGGGAGTAGTGGGTCCGGTCATGTCTTCAGCCTGGCCGCACCCCTCTGACCTGGCGAGAGGCAAAATTCCCTGACTTCGTTAGGATATTGCCATGGCAGTCCATCGAGTCGCGGTCCTGGCGCTGGACGGGGTCACCCCGCTCGACCTGGCGATCCCGACGCAGATCTTCAACGCCCGGCCGGAGACGCCCTATGCGATGACCGTGTGCGCGCTCGGCGCGAAGGTGACCACCACCGCGGGGTTCACCCTGGTCGCCGACGGGGACGTGGAGCAGGTGCGCGCCGCCGACACCGTGATCGTGCCGGGATACGAGCCGCTCCTTCGGCCGCCGGATGCCGTGCTCGACGTCCTGGCCGAGGCCCGTGACCGGGGCCGGCGCGTGGTGTCGATCTGCACGGGGGCGTTCGTACTGGCCGCGGCGGGTGTGCTGGACGGCCTGCACGCCACGACCCACTGGAAGCACATCGACGACCTCGAACGGGACTTCCCGGCCGTCACGATCGACCGCGACGTGCTCTACGTCGACGAGGGGAGCGTGCTGACCTCGGCCGGAGTGTGCTGCGGCATCGACCTGTGCCTGCACATCGTCCGCCGCGACCTGGGCGCGGTGGTGGCCAACCAGATCGCCCGCGGCCTGGTAGCCGCCCCGCACCGCGACGGCGGGCAGGCCCAGTACGTACCGGCCCCGGTCGCGGTGGCCGGCCGGGCGTCGCTCTCCGATACCCGGGGATGGGCCCTGCACCGGCTCGACGAGCCGCTCTCGCTGCGCGCGCTCGCCCGGCACGCCGGTCTCTCGCAGCGCACCTTCATGCGGCGGTTCACCGAGGAGACGGGCACCACCCCGTTGCGGTGGCTGCTCAACGCCCGCCTCGGCAAGGCGCGCGAACTGCTGGAGACCACGGACCACTCGGTCGACCGGGTGGCACGCGACTGCGGGCTGGGCACAGCGGCCAACCTGCGCCTGCACTTCCGACGCGCACTCGACACCACCCCCACCGCCTACCGCCGCACCTTCGCGCGCTCGACGCCGCGCGGCAGTCACGCCGACGCCCCGAGCCTCGGCCTGTAACCCGGCGTACGCCTGCTTGACGACACGGGCTGACGATGAGTCAGGCGGCCCCGGGCTTCGAAGACCGTACGGATCTCCGTCACCTCGTAGCCGGCGCGGGCGAGGCGGCGGTCGAAGGCGGCGGCTGTCGTGGCGGCTCGTGATGGCGTTCGTGGTGGCGTCCGTGGCGTCCGTCGCCGCGCTGAGCAGGCACTCAGCGGGACGTGAGCGAGACGTTTCCGGAACGTCAGCGGCCCCGGGAACAGTGGTGTCCACACCGCGGGAGCGACCGAAGAAGCAGCCCGCACGAGACGCAGGGGGAACCTGATCATGCGTACTTCCCGGATTCGTACCGCAGCCCTGGCCACCGTCACCGCCGCACTGGCGCTGGGCCTGACCGCCTGCGGCGGCGGCGACGGCGACGGCGGTTCGAAGGCGGCGGGCGGCGGCCACGACGCCGGTACCGCGCAGAGCCGTCTCGCGTCCACCGCAGACGGCAAGGGCAGCACGGAGCAGGCCGGCGGCGGCAGCGGCAGCAAGGAGAGCACGCGCTCGACGAACGCCTCGGGCGGTACGGACGAGGCCGCGGGCAAGGGCGCGACAGCCGGCGGCGGGGAGTGCCGCGGCGACGAACTGCTGGTCACCGCGGTGCACCGGTTCGCCGGACAGCAGGGCGACCACCTGCTGGTCACCGCGGTGAACAAGGGCGACAAGCCCTGCTGGGTGACCTCATACCCGTCCGTGAGGCTCGGCGGCGACGTCGACAGCGCCGCACTGCCGCACTCGAAGAAGGACGAGCGGGGCGGCGGCGGCAAGCACATCACGCTCCAGCCCGGCGGCAAGGTCTACAGCGCGGTGAACCTCTTCGACTACGGCTCGAAGCACCACACCGCCAACACGTTCGCCCTCGCGCTGCGCGACGCCAACGGCCACGACGGCCCCTCCTACTCCGTCGACACCAAGGGCGACAAGCCGCAGTTCAGCTGGAACGAGGCCGACGTCCTGAACTGGAACACCAAGAAGCCGTACGACTTCTGACCGCGGAAAAGTGCGCCGTTGACAAGCTCACGGAGCCACGAGAGCCTGTCCGGGTATCGATTCATTCTGTTGTAGAAACCTTCCGAGCGGCGGTTCAGTTCATAAACCTCCATTGAAGGGTCGACATGAGTCACATGAATCGCGGATTCTCCTCCCCCGGCGTGCGCTACTCCCCCGGATCACCATCGCCATCGCCATCGCCATCGCCATCGCCATCGCCATCGCCATCGCCATCGCCATCGCCATCGCCATCGGAACGGACGATGAAAGATGTCTTCACCGAGTTGTACGACAGCGACACGTGGAATCTCTTCCCCGGCGGCGAGGGCGGAGGCGGTGGCGAAGGCCGCGCGGACAGGCGCGGCGGTGGCGGGAATGCATCGCGTTCGGGCAACGGCTCGGACCTGACGCAGACCGCCACGCTCCGCTCCGAGCTTCCCGAGCTGATCGCGCGGCTCGGCGTCCGTACTCTTCTCGACATCCCGTGCGGGGATTTCTACTGGATGTCCCGGCTGGGCCTCGGGGTCGACGCCTACATCGGAGCCGACCTCGTCCCCGAAGTCATCGAGCGGAACGAAATGGATTTCGCACGGGCGGGCCATGAGTTCCGCGTCCTCGATATCACCCGGAGTCCGCTTCCAAGGGTCGACATGGTCTTCTCCCGGGACTGCCTGGTGCACTTCAGCGATGCCGCCGTGCACAGCGCGCTGGAGAACGTCAAGCGCAGCGGTTCCACGTACTTCGCGGCGACCACCTTCACGGCCCGGACCGACAACGCCGCCGACATCGAGACCGGCGGCTGGCGCTCGCTCAACCTCTGCCTCGCGCCGTTCTCCCTTCCCGCACCGAGCCACCTGATCAACGAGAACTGCTCGGAGGTCTTTGTGGCCCAAGAGGGCGGGTCGAGCGTCGAACACGACTTCACCGACAAGTCGATCGGCGTATGGCGCATCGCTGACCTGTAGGCATGCCGAGGGCGGCAGTCCGGTCGCACAACGGCCGCACCGCGGCTCTGTCGGTGGACTCGACCTGCGCGCCGACATCGCCCTACGTGACCACCTGACCGCTGGCGATGTTTGGCGGTAGCGTGCGATAGCCGACGTGACTGGCCATCAAATGACCCTGGCCGTAGCCGAGTTCGGCGTCACGGGCGCAGCCTGTGACTACTCGGTTGCCCGCAGCCAGACCGTGCGGGCCGGCAGGAGGAGAACGTCGTGGCGTTTACGCCGGGTAGGACGTATCGCATCCGCAACAAAGCGAGCAACGGTCTGGTCGTGACCCCCAAGAGTTGGAGTTCGGGCGAGACCCAGCTTCAGATCTACACGCTGACGGGCGTGGGCGATGGGAACCGCGCCAAACAGGTCTGGCACGTGATGCCACTGGACAACGACAACGTCATGCTCGTCAGCAAGCGGACCGGCCTGTGCATGAACATCCACAAGAACAGCACGGCTCCGTCCATGGGGGTACAGCAGTACGACATCCAGTCCCCCGAGGTCGCCTCCGCCCAGACGTGGATGCTCAGGCCCGCGACAAGCGGCTACTACACCGTCGTCAACAAGAAGAGCGGCCTGGAACTGACCCCTCAGAGCTGGGGCACCTCGCCGTCGACCAACCTCCAGCAGTACACCCCCGGCGGGCCGGAGACCCGGGAGCGGCAGTACTGGGCGCTGGAGGTGGAAGACGAGTATCCGCAGATCACCAGCCTCAGGCCGATTGACAGGGACCCCAACGACATCGGTGACGTCATCCGGCTCACGGGCTTCTCGGAGCCCCCGCGGGACACCACACCGGATGTGCTGATCGGCCACCTGGCCGTGCCCTTCTTCACGATCGGGGACTCCTCGCCCCAGTGGCAGATCGACAACAGCCCGTACTACATCCTCAAGCGGTACGGCTACTGGGAGAAGGTGTACTTCTACGATCACGCCGGCACCAGCAAGGTCACAAAGACCAAGTCGGTCACGGTCGGCCTCACGACGAGCACCTCCAAGACGGTGGAGGAGACGACCAGCATCTCGGTGACCGCCGAGGCGTCGTTCGCCTACAAGGGCTTCGCCGCATCTCTGAGCTCGACTTACAGCCGCGAGTTGAAGGTGACCACCTATACCGGCGAGGTGCACGAGAGCAGCAAGACGGAGAAGGTCGAACGGGAATACCAGGCCGACGGCGTCAGGGTCGCCGAGTGTCTCTGGTTCCGGGGCGACCGCTACACCGTGGAACGGATGGACGGCACCAAGATCTTGGAATGGAACACGCTCAACCCTGCTGTCAGCGTCTTGGACGGCCACGGGCGCTGACGGTCGCCGACGTCACTCCGGAAGCATTCGCGGAGGCCCGTGCCGCGCACGACGCCTGAATGCCCTCCGGCGGCACACGTACGGAGCTAGCGGTTCCGGGTTCCGTGTGGTGTGGCGAGTGATCGCCACACCACACGGAACCCTTTTCGCGAGTGCCCCCAAGAGGAGATCTTCGGGTTCCTTGCCGCTGCGCCGAAGAGATCTGTTCGGTCTCTGGCGGGTGAGCGCCGCCGGGAGGAAACTCTCAAGGACTCGGCCCTCGGGCCGTTCCGCGACGGCATCGGAGGGGAGCCCGATGATGCCCGCATCCCTTGCCCGGGACGCCGTCTTCTGGCCGGCGACCGGACCCGAAGCCCATTGCTCGGCTGCGCGTACCGGGGCCCTGGGGCTCACCCGCGGTGTCACGCGGGGGGGACGCAGGGCCGCGGCCCACACCGCGGACCGCATATCGCCTGCGACGGTCACGGACTCACTTGAGTGCGGCTCCGGCGTGCGCCACGCAGAGGCAGAAGAGGGGAAGGCACATGCCGCATAGAGGAACTGCCATTCTCGTGGGGCTGCTCTTCATCTCGTCAACGATCACTTTTTCCATAGGCAGTTCCCTCGTGCATGCCTACTTCTCGGATGAGACAGCACGTAGCGGAACGCTGGTGGGCGGGGTCTCGCTGGAGTGGTATACAGCACTGGCTGTCGCTGCGATCGGCGTCGCGTTGTTCCCAGTTCTGCGTCCTTATGGGGAGAGGACTTCGGCGGCCTATCTTGTTCTTCGGGCCGCGGAGGGGGCGGCGCTCGTCGCCGTGGGGGTCTATTTCCTGGCGAGCCGGAACCGGTTCGAGGACTATGAGCTGCTCGTCTACGCCCTGTCAGGTGCTGGTGGAATCGTCCTGTCCTACCTGCTGTTGCGCTCCGGGCTGGTCGCCCGGTGGTTGTCGCTGCTGGGGGCAGTCGGCTATGCCGCACTGCTGGCGGGGGTGTTGGCCAGTGCGCTGGGTGCGGTCGATCTCGATTCCGGTTCCGGAATCGTGTTCCTGGTGCCGGGGGGCCTGTTCGAAATAGTGTTCCCGCTGTTGTTGATCGTCAGGGGTTTCCGCTCCCCCGAACCGGGTGCCCGCTCGGAGGGCGGGCACCCGGGGATGGCCTCCGACCGGCCTCGCAGGTGACATCCGCCGGCAGAGAGCGGCCAGAGGACTTCTCCAGCCGTGGCGTTCATCCGGAAGGGAAGCACATGGAGACCTTGGAGCCGGCGATCCGGGATATGCGCAGAGCGGCACTGGCCGCGGGGTTCGGGATTCTGGTGATGGCCGCACTCGCCGCCTTCGCGAATTTCGCCGTCGTGGAGAATTTCGTCACTGAAGGCGATGCCGAAAAGACGGCACGCGACATACGGGCGTCCGAGATGATGTTCCGTTCCGGTGTCGCCGCTCTGGCGTTGGTGGCCGTTCTCGATGTCGTAGTGGCCTGGGCTCTGCTGACCTTCTTCGCGCCGGTGCACAAGGGGGTCTCCACGCTTGCGGCGTGGTTCAGGCTCGCGTACGCGGCGGTGCTGATGGCCGCCGTGGGCCAGTTGGTCGGAGTCCCCGCCCTCACAGAGGATGACGTTCGCCCAGGGGCATCAAGCGCCGACCAAATGCATGTCGAAGCGCTGATGAAGGTCGACACCTTTCACGACCTCTGGGACGCCGGTCTCATTCTCTTCGCCTTCCACCTGCTGACGCTTGGATACCTGGTCCACAAGTCAGGGTATGTACCCAAAATCTTGGGGGTGCTGCTCGTGATCGCAGGGCTGGGTTACCTGGCGGACAGTTTTGGCGCCCTGCTGTCCGACGACTATGCGGCCGAAGTGGCCAGGTTCGCCTTCATCGGTGAATTCGTCCTGATGGTATGGCTCTTGGCCAAAGGCAAGAAGGTCACGCCAAAGGAAACCCCGGCCTGAACCTCGATCTTCCGTGATGCGCGAGCGTCGGCGGCCGTCCCGGCAGATCGAGTGCGAGCCGGACGGCCCCCAAGGCTAGAGCGGCCCGGAGGCGGCTTCGTCGGGCAGGCCGCCGAACGCATCCACGATCTTCCAGGCGTCGCGGCACATGGTCTGATGGCACCGTTCGCCGAGCGCGTCGTGGATGCGCCGCTCGACCGCGTCGACCCGGCGCTCGGCGTCCTCCCAGACGCGGCGCCCCTGGTCGGTCAACTCGATGAGCAGGATGCGCTTGTGCACCGGATGGCGGCGGCGGTGCACGTGGCCCGCCTTCAGCAGCACGGTCACACTCTGCGCCACCGTCTGCGGGCGCATCCCGGCGTCGCGGGCCAGGTCGGCGGCGGACATCGGGCCGCGCGTCGCGAACCGGTTGAGCGCGCCGAACTGCCCCATGGTGAGCCCGAGCGGCTTGAGCTCGTCATCGAGGGCCTTCAGCAGGGTCCGGTTCACCTGCCACAGGGCGTATTCGAGCCGCGCCTCATGGGCATCGCTGACCGTCTCGACGCGCGGCGGCGTTCGGGGCATCGCTGGTTCCACCTCTCGTGCTCGCCTCAGTTTGTCATGTCCGACGTCCGGACCTGGGATTTGACCGGCACGGGATGACAGGCTTACTGTCAAGTTAACAGTATGCCTGTCACAACGTAAGGAGCACCCCCATGCCCACTGCCGAGCCCCGCCCGACCTTCCTTCTCGTTCATGGCGCCTGGCACCGGCCTGTCTGCTGGGCAGCGCTTCAGGACGCCCTCACCGCCGGCGGATGGCAGTCCCGCACGGTGGCCCTGCCCAGCGCCGGCCCGCAGGGCACGCCCAGCGCGGGCATGTACGCCGACGCCGAAGAGATCTCCGCGCAACTGCGGCAGACACCCGGCCCCGTGGTCGTCGTGGCCCACTCCTACGGCGGCGTTCCGACCACCCAGGCGGCGGCCGACCACCCGAACGTCGCCCGTCTCGTCTACCTCACGGCCTACGTGCCCGAGGAGGGCGAGTACACCCGCGGCATGCACGGCGCCCCGCAGATCGAAGACCTCGAAGGCTCCGCCCCCGGCTTCGAGGACCCCCGCGCCTCGCTGTACCAGGACCTGCCCGAGGACCAGGCCGAGCGCGCCATCGGCCAACTCGTCGAGCAGAGCGTGCGGTCGTTCCATGAGCCGGTCACCAAAGCGGCATGGCGGACCGTGCCCTCCACGTACATCATCTGCGAACAGGACCAGGCGCTCCGGCCCCCGATGCAGGAGAAGATGGCCGCGCGCACCGAGCGCATCGAGCGCATCGCCACGGGCCACTCCCCCTTCCTGTCGGCACCCGCCGAACTGGCCGCTCTCCTCGGCGATATCGCCTCGACGCAGGGCTGACGTCGACGGCGCCCGACCGCCGCAGCCGCCGAACGTCCGTAGTTTCACGAGATGTTCGGCAACTTCGGCCCGGCCACGCTCTTGCCTGGTCATTCAACTCTTTCGCCTGATGATGCGTCATATGCCTGCTGAAGCAGGGCCTTCGAGCCGCGCATCGGGGCGAACTCGTCACATCGGCAGAGACAGCAGCCGCATCGGTCCGCTCGGCCACACCGCCCCCTCCTGGAGCGGCAGCCACATCGAGCAGAGCGGCATGACGATCGGCCCGCCGGGCTGTTCGACCTGTATCCCGCCCTCCAGCAGCCGCCACCCCATCCGGTCGTACACGGGAACGCGGTCCGGCCGGCAGAAGAGGAACCCGTATTCCAGCCCCCGTTCGCGGCCGTGCTCCACCGCAGAGGCCACGACGGCACGGGCCAGCCCCCGTCGCTGCTGTTCGGGGGCGACGATGACGCTGCCGACGCCCGTGGCCCGTAGCCGCGTGGCGCCCACCGTCAGCGGCACCGGTACGTAACCCGCGTGCGCCACCAGGCGGCCGTTCAGCCGAATGCCGAAGTGCTCCCTCGTGGGCCGCCAGACCAGGCCGCCCCCCTCGACCTCGAAGGGGTCGACGACGTCCCCTCTGATCTCGTCGAATTCGCTCGCCGTGTACCGCGCGAGCCGCGTGACGACCGGCGGTCCGTTCATCGGATTCCAGTTCATCCCCGCATGATGACGCCCCGTGGCCGGGCGTGGCACGACATGGCCGAGAGCGAGACGCCGACGGCGGGCGCACCGGCGCCCTCACCTCCGAAGTCCTCGCCCCCGAGGCCCGCCGCCCCGAGGCCATCGCGCTCGGGGCCGTCGCGCTCGGGGCCGTCGCGCCACCCGGCGGGCCAGGGACCTGGCCGCTCTCACGCGGCGACTCACCCGGGGGTGAGTCCGACCCGCACCAGGGCGAGGATCTCGTCGTCGGCCAGGCCGAGGGCCCGCGCCTGGGCCACCAGGTCGCGGGCGCCCTCGACGAGGCGGGCGTGGGACGGGGAGGCGCCGGCGGTGATGACCGCGCCGCGCCCCCGGCGGAGCTCCAACAGCCCTTCGTCACGCAGGCGTTGATAGCCGCGCAGCACGGTGTGGACGTTGACGCCGAGGGACTGGGCCAGTTCGCGGGCGGCGGGCAGGCGGTCGCCCGTACGTACCGTGCCGTCGGCGATGGCACCGCGGACGCACCCGGCGACCTGGTCGCCGAGCGGTAGCGGAGAGGTGGGGTCGACGCGGAAGAGCACGTCAGCTCCGGGCGCTGGGACCCGATGGGGCGGGCCGCCGGTCGATGAGGGTGTTGAGGAGAGCGGCGGCGGTGGCGGCGTCGTCGACGGAGACGAGGAATTCGCTGCCGGTCGCGAGCCGCAGGCTGATGGCCTCGCCGGAGCGCAGTATGACGCCGCTGCGGCCGGGCTGTACGCGATACCCCCAGCCGAAGTCCCTGAAGAGGCGGATGTCGCGCACGCGCGCCTCCTGGATGCGGCTCAGCGGTATGCGTACGCGAGGGAGGGGCAGGACGCGCGGGGCGAGGCCGAGGCCGCGCTGGTCGATGGTGACGCGGACGGTGCCGAACATGGCGGCGGTGAGACCGAGCAGGATCAAGGTGAGGCCCAGCCCCTCCCCCACGGTGATCATGAGGACGATGCCCGCGCAGAGCGCCACGATGCCGGCGAGCTCCACGGAGACGGAGCCGATGGTGCGCGTCCAGGCGGCGCGCTCGCCGTCGGCGAGGCCCAGCCGTACGGCCTCGGGCGCGGCGCCCTGTGGTGCGATGCGGGCGGGCGACGGTACGAGCGCGGCGATGAGCCAGCCGATCGCCCCGGCGACGGCCGCCGGGCCGAGGGCTATGAGGAACTGCCACATCGAGAAGGCCACGTCCGACGCGTCGGGGACATCCGCGCTGACGCGGAAGAGCGCGGTGAAGAGGTAGCCGAGGACGGCGGCGACGGCGTAACCGGTCGCCATGAAGCCGCGCTGGGCGCGGAGCGGAACGCCGGAGAGGTACTGCAAGGCGGTGAATATGGCTCCGAGGGCGAGCGTCATGGCGACCGAGCCCCAGAGGATGGCACCCAATGAGGTGAATCCGTCGGGTTTGCCGCCGGAGCCGAAGTGGGTGGCCATGGGGTCGGGAAGACGGTCGTGCAAGGCGATGTACACGCCGCCCACGACCAGGGCTCCGGCCACAAATGGCAGGGCCGCGACTACGGCGACCCAGGGGTTGCGTTGCGTGACGACCGGTGCCGGCGTGCGAGAAAAAGTCATATTGAACCTCCCGTTGTTCGCATAGTAGTAGAACAACTCTCGATTAGGAAGTGATCTCATATCTGAGATACCGTCTGGCGCATGACAGACGCGTACCTCGCCCGCATCGGCAAGCTCATCCGTGATGCCCGACAGCACCGGGGATGGACCCAGGCACACCTCGCGGAGGCTCTCGGCACCAGCCAGAGCGCGGTCAATCGCATCGAGCGCGGCAACCAGAACATCAGCCTTGAGATGATCGCCCGAATCGGTGAAGCGCTCGACAGTGAAATCGTCTCCCTCGGGTACGCGGGGCCCATGCATCTGCGCGTAGTCGGCGGGCGCCGGCTCTCGGGCTCCATCGACGTGAAGACGAGCAAGAACGCGTGCGTGGCGCTGCTCTGCGCCACGCTCCTCAACGCGGGCCGCACGACCCTGCGCCGGGTGGCCCGGATCGAGGAGGTCTACCGGATCCTGGAGGTGCTCGGCTCCATCGGCGTACGGGCCCGCTGGATCAACGACGGCAACGACCTGGAGATCGTGCCGCCGGCCGAACTGGACCTCGCCGCCATGGACACCGAGGCGGCCCGCCGGACCCGCAGCGTCATCATGTTCCTCGGCCCGCTGCTGCACCGCATGGACCGCTTCAAGATCCCGTACGCGGGCGGCTGCGACCTCGGCACCCGGACCGTGCAGCCGCACATGACGGCGCTGCGCCACTTCGGCCTGGAGGTGACGGCGACGGACGGCACGTACCACGCGGAGGTCGACCGGTCCGTGGCCCCCACCCGCGCCATCGTGCTGACCGAGCGCGGCGACACCGTGACGGAGAACGCGCTGCTGGCCGCCGCCCGGCACGAGGGCGTCACCGTCATCCGCAACGCCAGCTCCAACTACATGGTCCAGGACCTCTGCTTCTTCCTGGAGGAGCTGGGCGTACGGGTGGAGGGCGTCGGCACCACGACGCTGACCGTGCACGGCGTCCGCCACATCGACCGCGATGTGGACTACGCGCCGTCGGAGGACCCGGTGGAGGCCATGAGCCTGCTGGCGGCGGCCGTGGTGACGGAGTCGGAGCTGACGATCCGTCGGGTACCGGTGGAGTTCCTGGAGATCGAACTCGCGGTCCTGGAGGAGATGGGCCTCGACCACGAGCGCACCCCGGAATACCCGGCCGACAACGGCCGCACCCGGCTGATCGACCTGACCGTGCGGCCCTCGAAGCTGCGCGCGCCGATCGACAAGATCCACCCGATGCCGTTCCCCGGCCTCAACATCGACAACGTCCCCTTCTTCGCGGCCATCGCCGCGGCCGCCCAGGGCCAGACCCTCATCCACGACTGGGTCTACGACAACCGCGCCATCTACCTCACCGACCTCACCCGCCTCGGAGCGGACGTCAAACTCCTGGACCCGCACCGCGTCCTGGTAGAGGGCCCCACCCGCTGGCGCTCAGCCGAAATGATGTGCCCGCCCGCCCTGCGCCCCGCGGTGGTGGTCCTGCTGGCCATGATGGCGGCCGAGGGAACGTCCGTACTGCGCAACGTGTACGTGATCAACCGCGGCTACGAGGACTTGGCGGAGCGCCTCAACTCGATCGGCGCCCAGATCGAGACGTTCCGGGATATCTGAGAACAAGGCCGCGGACCTCGCATAGGTCAGCGTGGCCTCGCGTCGAGGACGGGGCGGCTGTGTCGGGCCTCGTGGAAGGCCGACGCCGTCGGCGACGACGTGCGCGAGTACGTCATGGAGCAACCTGGGGCGTTCCTGGAGAGAGGTCAGGCGTACGCCGCCGCGGGAAGGCTCTGGCCAGGACGGGGGATGAGTGAATACCTGGCCAGAGCCGGCTTGGGGAGCGTGCCGGCGCCGCGACCGGGCGGCCCTGTTCCGAGGGTCGCCGGGCCTGGGGCCGGCTCTCGCGCCGCGTGTCCGCGGATCGCGTCAGGAGACGGGGCGTTGCCGGTAGCGGGCGATGCCCGTGGCGGCGGTGACGGTGACGAGCGCGCTGATGACGGTGAGGGTCCACAGCCCGGCCCGGTAACTGCTCAGTCCGGAAGCGCCGTTGAGGGTGAGGGCGCCGGCGGTGACAGCGATCACCAGACCCGCGCCGATCTGGGAGCTCGTGTTGAACAGTCCTGAGGCCAGGCCCTGTTCGCTCTCGCCGGCCTGCCCGACGGCGGCGATGCTCAGGGCGGGGTACGCGCCGGCGAAGCCGATGCCGCCGAGGAGCTGCTGAGCGAGCAGCAGCGGGATGGGGTCGACGTGGCCGATCAGCAGGGCCCAGCCGAGGTATCCGACAGTGAGCAGCAGCAGCCCGGCGGTGGCCACCGGCCACGCGCCGTACCGCGTGACCGCGGCGGCGCCGCCGCGTGCGGTGGTCGCGGTGAGCACGCCGCCGAGGAGGAAGGCCAGGCCCGCCTGGAGCGGCGACCAGCCGAGCGTGTTCTGGTAGTAGAGGGTCAGGACGAACTGGAACCCGACGTAGGCGCCGAAGAAGAGCATGCAGATGTTCGCGCGGGACAGCTGCGGCCGCGTGAAGATCACCAGGGGGACCAGCGGCGCCTTGTGCGCCCGCTCGATCAGGACGAACAGCACCAGCAGGACGACGGCCGCGATGAGGGTGGCGATGGTCGCCGGGGTGGTCCACCCGGCGGTGGAGGCGTGGCTGACCCCGTAGGCCAAGGCCACCACGCCGCCGGTCACGGTCACGGCGCCCAGGACGTCCACCCGGCCGCGCTCGCCCTGGTGGGGGCGGTCGGCGGGCACGGTGGCGACGGCGAGGGCGATGGCCAGCACTCCCATCAGGGCGGGCAGGAAGAGGACGAGCCGCCAGTCGATGTCCGCCAGCAGCCCGCCGAAGACCAGGCCGAGCGAGTAGCCGGCGGAGGCGATGGCGAGGAAGACGCCGAGCGCGCGGTTGCGCTCGTGTTCGCCTCGGAAGACGTCGAGCAGGATCGCCAGGGCGACCGGGGCGGTGAAACCGGCGCTCACACCCTTGAGGAGGCGCGCGATGACCAGGACGGTTCCGTCGTCGGTGAGCCCGCCGATGAAGCTGGCGACCACGAACACCGCCAGCCAGCCCAGCAGCAGCTTCTTGCGGCCGAACAGGTCGGCCAGCCGTCCCCCCAGCAGCAGGAACCCGCCGAAGCCCAGCGAGTAGGCGCTGACCACCCATTGGAGCGCCCCGGCGGACATGCCCAGGTCGTGCTGGATGACGGGGAGGGCCGGGCCCATGCTGGCGATGTCCATCGCGTCCAGGAACTGGACCGCGCACACGACAGCGAGCAGTAACCCCGTGCGGGTGGCTCTGGGTGGGTCGAGGGGTGGCGGCCTCTCCTTGAGCGACTCCACGTCCGGCTTCTCGGTGCTCGACACGATATTGGCCTTTCTTCCCCGTCGTTCAGTGGCTACGGGCCACTGTGCGCGGCCAGTTCAGCACCCTGGCCGCGCGGAGGTCCCGCCGGATTGCGACAGCACCGTAGGTTGGTGTCGCTTTCCGGCGAGCGCACGCCCGGCCAACCGGCAAGACTGACACCGTGTTTGACGACGTGGATCAGTGTGTAAGGGCGGCGCAGTCCAGGGACCCCCGCTTCGACGGCTGGCTTTTCGTCGCGGTCGCCACCACGAGGATCTATTGCCGGCCGAGCTGCCCGGCGGGTGTGCCGCCGAAGGTCGAGAACATGCGCTTCTACCCGAGCGCGGCCGCGGCCCAGCAGGCGGGCTACCGGGCGTGCAAACGGTGCAGGCCGGACGCCAGCCCCGGCTCCCCCGAGTGGGACCACCGGGAGGACCTGGTGGCCCGGGCGATGCGGCTGATCGCCGACGGGCTGGTCGACCGCGGCGGCGTGCCGAGCCTCGCCGCGGCGGTGGGCTACAGCGTCCGCCAGCTGGAACGGCAGCTCTTCGCCGAGCTGGGCGCGGGGCCACTGGCACTGGCGCGCGCCCAGCGCGCGCAGACCGCCAGGGTGCTCATCGAGACCAGCGCGCTGTCGATGATCGACGTGGCGCACGCCGCCGGATTCGCCAGCCTGCGCACGTTCAACCAGACCGTACGGCAGGTCTTCGCGTTGACCCCCACCGAGCTGCGGCAGCGCGCCGCCCGGGCCCGCCCTCCGGCGACGCACGGCGCGGTCTCGCTGCGGCTGCCGTTCCGGGCGCCGCTGCACCCGGACAGCCTCTTCGGCCCGCTGGCGGCGACGGCGGTGGCCGGGGTGGAGGAGTGGCGTGCGGGAGCCTACCGGCGCACCCTACGGCTCCCGCACGGACACGGCATCGTGGCCCTGCGCCCGCTGCCCGACCACATCGGCGCGCAGCTGGTCCTCACCGACATGCGGGACCTGTCGAGCGCGATCAACCGGTGCCGCCGGCTACTCGATCTGGACGCCGACCCGGTCGCCATCGGCGATCTGCTGCGCCGCGACCCGTGGCTGACCGAGGCCGTCGACAAACACCCGGGCCGGCGCGTGCCCCGCACCGTGGACCCGGCCGAGTTCGCGGTACGCACGGTCCTCGGACAGCAGGTCTCCGCGGTGGCCGCCCGCGCGTACACCGCACGGCTGGTCGCCGCGCACGGCGAGCCCGTCACCGACTCGGCCGGGGAGCTGACCCACCTGTTCCCCGCCCCGGCCGCGCTGGCCGAGCTGGGGCCCGAGGAGTTGCCCCTGCCGCCCGCCCGGCGCACCGCACTTACCGCGCTGACCACCGTGCTGGCCGACGGCGGCATCGACGTGGGGGTGGGCAGCGACTGGCGCCGGGCCCGTGCCGCGCTCGCCACGCTCCCCGGGCTCGACCCCTGGGCGGTCGAGACGATCGCCATGCGCGCCCTCGGCGACCCGAACGCCTTCGCCCCCGCCGACGCCGACGTCCGCCGCGGGGCCCGCGTCCTGGGGCTGCCCGACACGCCGGCCGGCCTGAGCGCGCACGCCCGTGCCTGGGAGCCCTGGCGCGCGTATGCCGTGCAGTATCTGTGGGCCGCCGGCGGCCGCCGGGGCGGGGGGCGGCCCGCCCCCTGAGCCGGTCCCGGACCGGGGCCGCCGGGCGGTTCGAGTTCTTGACAGTCCCCGTGCACCGGCTGGAAGTCGCAGACATTTCCCATGATCCGCGCCGCCCGCGCGGCAGGCCGCCTGCACCGAGAAGCGGTTCCCCGACCAACCGATAGGGAGATTCACCATGTCCGTAGGCCGGTGCCATGAGGCGCTCGACGACCACACGCGTTCGCTGCTCGACACCATCGCCGTCTACCGCATGGCCGTCACCGAGCGGTGCGCGGGGGTCGCGGCAGACGATGCGGGCGTGGGGCTCACGGCGCGGACGGTTACCGCCGACATCCTGCGGCGGCTGACCCGGCTGGAGCTGGGCTGGCTCCACTACCTCGACGAGCCGCTCTTTCCGCAGGGCTTCGCCGCGGCGGGCGAGCCGGATCACGACACTCACGAGGTCGCCGAGCTCTTCGAGACCTGGCGGGCCGCGTGCGAGCAGTCCCGGCTCGCCGCGGCGCATCTGACCGACCTGTACGCCCAGGGGCGGCTCGCCGCCGTGCAGTTGCGCTTGGCACTGCTCCCGCTGTTCGCCGAGTACGCCCGCTGCGACGCCCAACTGCAGATGATCCGGACGGCCCCGGGAGAGGGCAGGCAGCGGTAGGACGCACTCGTACGGGCCGGGGCGTGGTGCGCCCCGGCCCGTACGGCGGTGCTTGAGGGATGGCTACCGCGTGCTTGGTGTCATTTCAGGAAGGCGGACAGCTCCTGCCAGGTGGCGTCGAACTGTTCCGCGTGCGGGAAGTGTCCGCTGTCGTCGACGATCGCGACGGCGGATCCGGGTATGGCCTCGGCGAACTGGCCCGCGTGGGCGAGTGGGGCGATCCGATCCTGGCGCCCCCAGACGATCAGGGTGTCCGCGGTGATCCGGTGCAGCCGGCGGCGCAGGCCGCGATCGGGGATCGGCCAGATGTACTTGCTGGTGCAGCCGACCGCCCACACCATCATGACCGCGTGCTCCTGGACCTGCGCGGGGTCGCCCGGCGGGGACAGCACGGCGGCGGCGGAGGCCGGGTCGTGGAAGAGCAGCGCGGGCAGCGTTTCCGGCGGGGCGGCGGCCCAGTTGGCGACGGGAGCGTCGGGCGACCACAGTCCGAGCGGGTCGAGCAGGACGAGTCGGCGCGGGAGCCGCGGGAAGGCGGCCGCGAGTTCGGCTGCGAGCATCCCGCCGAACGAGTGGCCGACGAGCGTCGGCCGGGTGATGCCGAGGCGGCGGATGACCTCCTCGTAGGCCAGCACCAGGTCGGGCAGCTCGTCGATCACGTGCACGGCGTCGGGGTCGTCAGGGGTGGTGCCGGGGAACTCCGGCGCGTAGACCGTGTACTGCCCGGCGAGCTCGGTCAGGAGCCGGTCCCACAGCAGGCCGGCGGCCGAGTGCAGGAAGACCAGCGGCTCGCCGGTGCCCGCGATCCTGACACGGACGTTCAGCCGGCCGTCCCATACCCGTACGGTCTCTTCGCGGACTTCGGGCCGCGTCGTCGGGGCGCTCATGACGCCACCGCCATGCGGGCGTCGCGGTCGGCAGCGGAAGCGGTGAGCGGGGGCCGCACACCGCCGAGGCGTTCGGGCCACCAGTGGTGCGGATGGTCGGTGTCCTGCCACAGGGTGCGCAGGTGGGGGGCGACTTCGCGGGCGAACAGGTCGATGTTGCGCAGCGCCAGCTCCTTGGGAAGCGAGCCGAATCCCAGCATCACGTGCAGGTTGCCGATCCCGTACTGGCGGCAGTAGTCCATGAGTTGGTCGCGCACGGTCGCGGGGCTGCCTGCCACGACGACTCCGGCCTCGACGAGTTGGCTGAAGTCGTTGGTGCGCATCTGGCCGGAGATTCCGTAGTCGGCGGAGTCCTTCATCAGCGCCCGTACACCGCGGATATCCATACCGCCGGGGATCGCGAGCCGTTCCAACGGAATCGCGCCCAAGCCCTTGCGGAAGGCGTACTCCAGGTGTTTCCCGTAGTCTCGCTCGGCCTGCGCGTCGGTGTCCGCGACGGCGACGGTCTGGAGGAAGCCGACTCGGTACGGGTTGCGCGGGACGCCGATCTCGTCGGCCAGGTCCCAGAACCGGTCGAAGATCCGCCGGCCGGTGAGCTTGGCTCCGGCGAAGCCGAAGTAGTTGAACCCGAAGCCCCGTTCCAGGGTGAGTCGCATGGTCACGGGGTTGCCGACGCCGGTGATCCATACAGGCGGGGCCGCCTGTAGAGGACGGGGCCAGATGTTGACCTGGGGGTACTGGTGGTAGCGGCCGTTCCAGGAGAACGGCTCCCGTTCGTGCCAGGCACGCAGGACCAGTTCGAGGTTCTCCTCGAAGCGCCCGCGGATCTCCATGGGCGGCACGCCGTTGTTGATCGACGCGTCGTAGTGGAGACCGATCGGGAATCCGGCGACCAGCCGTCCGCCGCTCATCGCGTCGAGCATGGCGTACTCCTCGGCGACCCGTACGGGCTCCCGGGTCTTGCCCAGGGAGCGCCCCATCGGGTAGATCGCCGTCTCCAGGCCCTCCGTCTCGGTGGCATAGGCGAGTGCGCCGGCGGCCACGTCCGGGTTGGGCATGAGGTCGTAGCTGCTCTGGGCGTGTTCGGTGACGATCAGTCCGTCGAATCCGGCCCGCGCGCCGGCCATCAGCTCGTCGAGGAAGTGCCGCATCGACGTGTACATGTGCTCGTTGTCCACCAGTGCGTACGGCACGCTGCAGACGGACTCATGATGCTGTTCGAAGTCGTCGTCCAAGTACCGGTAGGCGGCTTGCTCGAACAATGAGATCTTCATGGAATCTCCGGAATAGGGGCGCCTGACGGCTGGGGGGTGTCGCGCCGACGTGGCGTGGCGTGATCGTAGGTTCGGGCCACTGACCCTCTGCTGATCGACGGCTGATCGGCCGGCCGTCGCCACGCCGTGGTTCGTTCACTCGCCGGGCCGCAGATCCGGCGAGTGCTTGTAACCGAGGATGAGGACGTCGCGCAGTGCCTCCTGCCGGGGGTCCGCGGCGTTGATCGGGCGTGCCGCGTGCAGGATCTTCCGGTCCGCCCAGTACATGGTGTCCATGCGCGCGGTGAGGCAGAACTCTGTGATCAGCTCTTTCGAGTGGCTGTAGACCTGGGACTCCCCGCCCTCCGTGTTCCGGCGGCCCATCAGGTGGATCGCGCCGTAGTCGACCTCGTCGCGGTGCGGGCCCTCCGGGGTCGGGTCGCCGGTCTCGGAGGACGTGCTGATGATCCGGAACTGGTGGCACTGGACGTCCCAGGGGTCGTCCAGGGTCTCCGGGTCGACCGGGAACCGCGCGAAGTCGAAGGGGATGAGCGCCGTCAGCAGTGGGTTGTCCAGGGTGGCGGGGGAGAGCGGGGCGACCTCCCGGTGGAGTCCGCCGGCGTAGTCGTTGGCCTCGCCGGACTGGAAGTAGGGCCGGTGCGGTCGGAGCCGGATTTCACCAGTCCTGGGCAGGAAAGAGAACCGGTCGTATCGACGCTCGCGGAAGCGCGAATTATTCTTCAGGTATCTGTCGGTTTCCAGGTTATTCCATTCCGTCGCCAGTTCGGCCTCGTACCGGCGTAACTCCGGGTCAATCGGCAGCTGGTCACCGCGCACCAGCGAGTAGCCGTTGGCTCGCAACTCGTCCCGGGTGTTGATCGACACTCTTTTGCCTCCTGAGATGGCGGCCAGTTGTCCAACTATTCCCGGCCGACCGTCGCATGCGGTCGCTGACTGTGAACTGACACGGCCTTGGCATGGGCGACGGTCAGGGTCTCGTCAGCCAGTTGTCAAGCCTGCCATGTTGTACTCGGCCTGCATGACAGGAAGGTAGTCCAGTGACGCTGATTATCGAGCTTCTCGAACCGCTGTCCAGGCCGGAACGGCTGTCGACTCTGGAATCGACGGTAATTACGGAATTCAAGACGGCCCTGCTGATGGGGGATGACGAGGAACTGCCGCTGGAGGACAGTTTCTTCGAGCTGGGGCTGACCTCGCTGGCGCTCACCGATGTCAAGCAGCGCCTGGAGGGGCTGCTGGGCCGCGCCATCGGCAGCACGGTGTTCTTCAATTGCCCCACTGTGGAGCAGCTGATGGTCCACCTGACGACCGACACGCTGATCGACCTCTTCGGAGCGGTTGATGTGACGGATTAACAGAGCGCTGCCGAGCGGCGGTATCCGTCGGCCACATAGCGGTTCCAGGATGAGGAGTGTCAGCATGGCGGAATCGGACATGACGGAAGTCCGGAAGAAACTGGAGGAGGCAGAGAGGATAATTCGGCAGCAGCGGCGCACGCTGGGGAAATTACTACTGAACAAGCACGAGCCGATTGCCGTGGTGGGCGTCGGCATGCGTTTCCCGGGCGGCAATAACACTCTGGCCGAGTTCGACTCCTTTCTCCGCGCGGGTCGGTCCGGTATCGGTCCGCTGCCGCGCCACCGCTGGCGTCACGAGGTGCCCGAGGAGTCGATCAGCGCGCGGGCCGGAGGGTTCCTCGACCAGATCGACGAGTTCGACTCGCAGTTCTTCAACATCCCGCCCAAGCAGGCCCCTTATATCGACCCGCAGCAGAGGCTGCTGCTGGAGACCGGCTGGGAGGCCCTGGAGAGCGCCAACATCGATCCGGCGGGGCTGCGGCACGGCGACGGCGGCGTCTACGTCGGCGCCTCCCCACTGGACTTCGCGCTGGAGCTGGAGTCGCTGGCGGACGAGCAGCTCGACGGCGGCCTGGCCACCGGCCTGGGCGGCTACTCGATGTCGGGACGGCTGTCCTATTTCCTGGGCTGGCGGGGGCCCAGCCTGACCACCGACACCGCGTGCGCGTCGTCACTGACCGCCCTGCACCTGGCTGTCGAGGGGCTCCGCCGGGGCGAGTGCGGCATCGCGCTGTGTGCCGCGGTCAACGCCTTGCACAGCCCACGGTCGTTCGTCATCCTCAGCCACGGGCAGATGTTGGCGCCCGACGGGCACTGCAAGACCTTCGACGAGGCCGCCGACGGGTACGCGCGAGCCGAGGGCTGCGGGGCGCTGGTGCTCAAGCGGCTGTCCGACGCTTTGACGAGCGAGGACACGATCTTCGCTCTGGTGCGGGGCACCGCGATAGGTCAGGACGGCGAGAGCGCCGGGCTGAGCGCGCCCAACGGCACCGCGCAGGAGGCCGTGATGCGCGCTGCCCTGGCCAACGCCCGGCTGGAGCCCGGCGACATCCAGTACGTCGAGGCGCACGGGACCGGCACCCCGCTGGGCGACCCGATCGAACTGGGCTCCATCGACGGTGTCTTCGGGGACGCCCACGACCGGGACGCCCCGCTGATGGTCGGCTCGCTGAAGTCGAACCTCGGGCATATGGAGCCGGCGGCCGGTCTCGGCGCCCTGGTGAAGGTGATCGCGCAGATGCGTGCGGGCGTCTTCTACCCCCATCTGTGGCAGACGCCGTCCGCCCGCATCCCATGGGAGAGCTATTCCGTGCGGGTACCGACCCGGTCCTCCCCCTGGCAGGTACCGGTCCGGCGCGCGGCCGTCAACGGGTTCGGGGTCGCCGGAGCCATCGCGGTGGCCGTCCTTGAGCAGGCCCCGCCGTCCGAGACCGCTTCGCCGACGGACGCCGCGGACCCTCACGTGTTCACGCTGTCCGCCAAGAGCCGCCCCGCGCTGGCGCTCCAGGCGGAGCGTCATGCGCGGTTCCTGGCCGAGCATCCGGACACCGCCCTCGCAGACCTTTGCTACACGCGGGCCGTGGGGCGCTCGCACTTCCGCCACCGCCTGGCCGTCGCCGTGGAGAGCCCGGGCCAGCTGGCCGAGACATTGGAACGGCACAGCGCGCGAGAGCCGGAGGGGAGCGAGCAGAGCCCCGACGCGTTCCGCAAAGCGGCCTTCCTCTTCACCGGTTCCGGCTCTCAGTACGTCGGCATGGGGCTGCCGCTCTACCAGCGGTACCCGGTGTTCCGGGAACGGGTCGACGCGTGCGACGCCCAGTTCGCCGCCCTACTGGGGCGCTCGGTGGCCGACGTCATGTTCGGTGCCGCCCCCGATGCCGAGGACATGCTCGAACAGACCGTGTACACCCACGCGGCGCTGTTCACGCTGGAGTACGCGCTGGCCGGGCTGTGGCTGTCGTGGGGGGTCCGGCCGAGCGTACTGGTCGGGCACAGCGTGGGCGAGATCGTCGCGGCGACCGTCGCGGGTCTGTTCACCCTTCAGGACGGCACGGCCTTCCTCATGGCCCGCGCCTCCCTGATCCAGTCGGTCTCCGCGCCCGGCGGCATGGCCGCCGTCTCGGCGCCCGAGGCAGAGGTCCTCCCCCTGCTCGCCCCCTGGTCGGATCTGGCCATCGCCGCGGTCAACGCACCCGAGCAGTGCGTGATCTCCGGCGGGGCCGCCTCGCTGGCCGCCGCCGTGGAGCGGCTGCGCGGCCAGGGCCGGAAGGTCACCCCGCTGCGCGTGGCCTCCGGCTTCCACTCCCCCCTGATGGCCGAGGTCGCCGACCGGCTGCGGCAAGCGCTGGCCGGCGTGGCCTTCCACGAGCCCACCCTGTCGATCGTCTCCAACCGGACCGGCCGGATCGCCTCCCCCGGGGAGCTGGCAGACCCCGAGTACTGGGTGCGCCACCTTCAGGAGACCGTACGGTTCGCCGCCGGCGTGCGGACCATCGACGAGCGCGGACGCCATGTGTTCCTGGAGATAGGCCCGACCGCCGCGCTGACCTCCCTGGCCCGCCGGTCGGTGGACGCCTCCCGGCACCGGTGGCTGAACTGCCTCCAGCCCAAGGACAGCACCGGCGCCACCATCCGGACCGCGCTGGCCGGGGCGTACCGGGCCGGCCTCCCCATCGACTGGAACGGCGTCTACGCGGGGCGGGTCGGCCACCGGATCCCACTGCCCGGCTACGCCTTCGAACGGCATCGCTACCGGCTCCCGGTCTCGCCGGTCACGGCCCGAAGCGCGGGAGGCGGCGCGCATCCGCTGCTGGGGCGCCCGGTCGGCCCGGCAGACGGCGCGGTGCGGGAGTTCGGCGCGCGGATCAGCGCGGCTCACCCCGCCTACCTCGCCGATCACACCGCGGGGGGCCGGTCCTTCATGCCCGCCGCCGGGTACCTGGAGATCCTGCTGGCGTTGCAGGACGCCCTCCACGGGGACACCGCGCGGCCGGTGGAGGACATGCGCTTTCACGAGGCGCTGTTCCTGACCGACCGGCCCGTCCCGCTCATCACCCGCGCCACCGCCCGCCCCGACGGACGGCTCGCGGTGGAGATCCTCAGCCGTCCGCCCGACGGGGACGGCGCCGGGGAGCGGCTGCACGCGACCGCGGTCGTCGCCGCGGCCGGAGCGGACTGCGGCCTGACCGAGGCCGGGCGCGGGCTCGCGGACCGGCTGGCCGAACCGGGCACGCCCGATCAGGTCCTCAGCGGGGAGGCAGTGCGTGCGGCTTACGCCAGGGCCGGTCTGGAGTACGGTCCGCAGTTCTCCCGAATCCGGTCGCTCGCCCGGTACGGCCACGACGTCGCCGTCAGCGAGCTGGACGGCGGCGGGATCGACTGGGGCGAGTTCCTTCCCCCGCCGGTCCTGGACGGGGCCACGCACGGCCTGGCGGCGTTCCTCGACGACGGTCGGCAGTACCTCGCCACCCGCGTCGATCGCCTCGTCGTCTTCAAGAAGCCCAGGTCGGCCAGGCTACGGTCGGCGCTGCACGTCACCCGGGCCGTCGCAGGCCGCCCCGGCCCGGCGGTGACCGTCAATGTGCTGCTGACGGAGCACGGCGTCCCGGTGATGGAGCTGAGCGGCATGGGCTTCACCCGCCTGACACCCCGCCCCGCCACGGCGCGGAGCGCGGTGCCCGAGCCCGGCGCGCCTCTGGACCGTGCGGCCTTGCTGGCCGCGCCCGCCAGCGAGCGCCGCGGTGCGCTCGTCGGTCTGATCCGCGAGACGGCCGCCACGCTGCTCGCCGTCCAGGACCCCCGGAGCATCGATGCGTCCTCGACGTTCATGGAGCTCGGTGTGGATTCGCTGACGGCGATCGACCTGAAGAACCGGCTCCAGGCGCGGCTGCGCACCCCACTGCTCTCCTCGGCGGTATTCGACCACCCCTCGGTGGCGGAGCTCGCCGACTTCCTCGGCCGTCAGCTCGTACCCGAGTAGGCGGCGCATGATCCCGCCGACGGCCCGTCCGCGGAGCCCCGGCACAGGCGACGACGCCGGCCGGCGCCATGCGGGGCGCCAGGCCACACGACCCAAGGGGAGACATGTACGACCGTCAGCAGAGCACCCTCGCCGCGCGATCGGCGCTGCACGCCGAGCAGCGCCCCGACCACCCCGCCGTCATCTGCGAAGACCGTGTCCTGACCTACGGCCAACTGCACCGGGAGAGCAATCGCACCGCCCACGCCCTGCTCGGCGCGGGGCTGTCGGCGGGCGCACGGGTCGGTTATCTGGGCCGGGAGTCGGAGTACTACTACGACATCGCGCTGGGCTGCGCGAAGAGCGGCACCGTGCTGGTGCCGATGAACTGGCGGCTGACGCCGCGGGAGGTCGAGCACGTCCTGGCTGACGCACGGGCCGAACTGCTCTTCGTCGAGCGGGAATTCCTGGACGTCGTCGAGCGGCTGCGACCCGACCTGCCGAACCTGCGGTGCGTCGTCGAGACGGACTCGGAAGAGCACCTGGCGGGCGGGCTGTTCGACTGGAAGGCCGCGGCGCCCGATCACGACCTGCCCGGCGCGGGCGGCTTCGACGACGCGGTTGCCCAGCTGTACAGCAGCGGCACCACCGGGCTGCCCAAGGGGGTGGTCCTGGCGCAGCGCACCTTCTTCACCTTCATCGCCGACATGAAGCGCCAGGGCGTGGACTGGATCGACTGGCGGCCGCAGGACCGGGGACTGAGCTGTTTCCCGGCCCTCCATACCTCCGGGTTCGGCTGGTTCATGCACTCCTTCAACGTCGGCGCCACCACCGTCATCATGCGCCGGTTCATCGCCGACGAGGCCACCCGGCTCATCGAACGGCACAAGGTGACCACTGTGTGGGCTGCCCCGGCGATGCTGCGCATGATGCTGGCCGAGCGGGACACGCGCCGCGACACTTTCGCGTCGGTGCGCAAGGTGGTCTACAGCGGCTCGCCGATCGACCGCGAGCTGCTGTTGACCTGCATCGAGGTGTTGGGCTGCGAGCTCGCGCAGGGATATTCGTCGGCGGAGGCGGGCAGCTTTCTGACCTGCCTGGCGCCCGGCGACCACACACCGGACAGCAAGGTGCTCGGTTCGGCCGGCCGGGCCTGCCCGGGCATCGATGTGCGAATCCTCGGGGACGACGGCGAGGTCCTCCCGGCACACGAGGTCGGCCGGGTGACCGTGCGCAGCCCTGCCCGATTCCTCGAATACTGGCGGATGCCCGACGCCACCGAACGGTCCGTGGTCGACGGGCGGCTGCACATGGGCGACATGGGCTACCTGGATGACGAGGGGTACCTCTTCCTCGTCGATCGGCTCGACGACACCATCATCGTGGCCGGCCAGAACATCTACCCCACCGAGGTGGAGAAGGCCCTGCGCGACCACCCGGCGGTGTCGGACGTCGCGGTCTACGGCGTGCCTGATGTCCACTGGGGGGAGGCCGTCCGCGCCGCGGTCGTGCTGCGGCCGGGCACCGACGCCGTTCCCCGGGACTTCTTGAAGTTCCTGAACGGCCGCATCGCCGGCTTCAAGATCCCTACCGGGTACGAGATCGTCCCCAGCCTGCCGCGCAACCCGACCGGCAAAATACTTCGGCGGGCCCTGAAGGAACACCATACGGCCGCGGCACGAGCGGCGGCGGGGGCATGACGGCGGCGGCTCGGTGGCTCCACCCGGCCGACGCCGAGCCGGATGCCCGCTCCCGGCTCTTCCTCTTCCACCACAGCGGAGGCAGCGTCGCGGCGTACCGCGCGTGGCCGCGCCTGCTCCCCAGCGATGTCACGAGTCAGCGCGTTCAGCTTCCCGGCCGCCAGGAGCGGGGGCGTGAGGCCCCGTACACCGAGCTCGAACCGCTCGTGGACGCCCTCGTGCGGGTACTCGCCGCGGACCTCGACGACCGCCCGTACGCGGTGTTCGGGCACTCCATGGGTGCTCTGCTCGGCTACCGGGTGGCCGTTGCCATGGCGGCCCGGGGACACCCGGCGCCGGCCCTCGTCGCCGTCTCGGGCTGGGCCCCGCGCGGTTTCGGCCCGCCGGCGCCATGGCCGCCCGGGGCGCCCGGCACGTTCGACGAGGCGGTCGCGGCGATGCGGCGACTCGGTGCGCTGCCACCGTGGGTCCTCGACGATCCGCAGGTGCTGGCGGAGAGCGTCCGCGCGTTCCGCGCCGACGCCTCGGTCTGTGCCGACTACCGCGACGACGGCGCGGTCACGGCGGCCCCCCTCGTCGCCTACCGCGGCGGGAGCGATCCGCTGCTGGCGCCCGGCGCGATGCGCTCCTGGGCCGCCCGGACGTCCCGGTATCTGGGGTGCCGGGAGTTCCCCGGGGACCACTTCTTCATCGACGCGCACGTGGACGCCGTCACCGCCGACTTGGTCCTGCTACTACGCCGCCACACGGCGGCTCACGACGGATGAATGGGAGTCGACATGCTGCTCCGCCCCAACGAACTGACCGATCGCTACGTCGATGCGTGGAACGAGGCCGACCCCGAGCGCTGCCGACGGGCGGTGGAACGGCTCTACGCACCGGACGCCATGTATATGTTCTACCGGCGCGATCCGGTGCACGGGCACGCGGCGATCGCAGCCCAAATGGCATATACACATCAAATTTATGACCCCATGGGGTATCTCTTCAAGTCCTCGCACAATGCGATGGGCCACCACAATGTCGTCCGGCTCAATTGGGTGATGGTCTCGGCGGCCACCGGCGAACTGGAGGTGGCCGGCCAGGACACCCTCGTGCTCAGCGAGGACGGCCGCATACAGACCGACTACCAGTTCCACGACAAGCTTCCGACGTCCTTCACCTACAATGACGGATACGAGGAGCACGGCGTCGCGACGAGGTCGGCCAGCCCGGTGCGCATTTCCCCCGGCGGCTGAGGAACGGACCGTCGCATTCCGCGACCCCAAGAGTCCCACAATCGGCGTAAATTCCCCTTACAGGCATCACGGTATCCGGTAAGCCGCCGAAGCACCGGGACACTGGGTGCATTCCCGGGCGCCGAATCGCTGACCAGTACGGAAGTCCGGCGTGTACCACATCATTGACATAGTTGAAACTGTCGGATAATGTCAGATCTCGAAAAGTCCGTTCAGTGAGGCCGCAAATATCCAGCGCCGCCATTCCGGTGGGCGCGGGGCAGTGCGTACACCCCGTAAAACACTCGGGGCATGTGGCACGGAATGGCTTATCAGGCTACAGCTTTCCATCTCGCGGGGGAGAAGGTTCATGCTGTTCTTTTCTGTTTTGGGTTCCGTGGAAGTACGAAAAGCGAAAAAGCCTTTCCGGCCCGGTGGTGCGATGCAGCAGACGTTGCTCGCCACGTTACTGGTCGCCGACGGCGCGCTCGTCCCGGTCGATGCCCTGATCAGCGAGCTATGGGGTACCACTCCCCCTTCCAAGGTCGAGAACGCCTTGCAGGCCCAGGTGAGTCGCACGCGCCGGACGCTCGCCAGGCTGGAGCCCGACCGCACCACCTCGCGGGTCGCGACCAGCACTTCGGGCTATCTGTTCATCCTCGACCGCTGGGAACTCGACGCATACGTACTCCTGGACACTTTCGAGGCGATCCGCACGCGGCTGACGCTGGGCGCCTCGGGCGATCTGCGCCATGACATAGAGGACCTGCGGGCGGCGTTGAACCACTGGCGAGGGCCAGTATTCGGCGGCCTGACGGGGGGCCTCATCTGCCAGACGGCGGCGGCAAAATACACCGAGATCCGAAATTCCGCGCTGACTTTACTTTACGAGCTGGAACTCCGGGCCGGAAACCACGAACGGATCATTCCGGAACTCGCTGAGTTCTACTCGCGGAATCCGTCGCACGAACAGCTGTGCATGCTTCTCATGCGCGCGCTCTACCGGTCGGGACGCCAGCTCGACGCACTGAACGTCTACCGGCAGTGCCGGCACAACCTCATCGAGGCTTTGGGAATCGATCCCACACCGCTGTTGCGCCAGTACGAGCGCGCCATCCTCACCCACGACCCGATGCTGCTGAGGGACGACCCGAGCTGGTTCACTCCGCAGCTCGCCACAGTGCGAGCGCTCTGACCGGCACCGCCCGGGCCGGGCGGTGCGAGGAGCGCCGGCGGAACACACGCGGCGCTCGTCCGGGCTCCGGCACGGGCGCGTCCGTCCCGCCCCCGTCGGGGCGCGGAACCATGTCCCGACGCCCCGACGCCCGTACGCCTCAGGCCCGGGAACGCACCGCCTCGACCGCGGCGCGGATCTCCGCGACGCTGCGGTCCACGTCGTCCTCCGCGGTGCGCCACGACACCACGGAGACTCGCATGGCCGCACGGCCCTCCCACACCGTGCCGCCGAACCAGCACACGCCGCCGGCCTGGATCCGCGCGATCACCTCCCGGGTCGCCGTGTCGTCGCCGAACCGCACCATCACCTGGTTGAGGACGACCTCGTTGAGCAGCGTCGCGCCGGGAATCCGCGCGATCTCCCGCGCGAAGCGCCGGGTCATGGCGCAGCACCGGTCCACCAGGTCGGCCACTCCGGACCGGCCCAGGGTGCGCAGCGCCGCCCAGACCGGCAGGCTCCTGGCCCGCCGGGAGAAGTCCGGGACCCACTCGATGGCATCGCGTTCGCCGGTCACGCCGGCGGGCAGATAGCCGGCTCGCTCGTTGAGCATCGCCGCCTGGTGCGCCTGCGGGTGTGCCATGAGGACTATGCCGCAGTCGTAGGGCACGTTGAGCCACTTGTGAGCGTCGCAGGCCCAGGAGTCGGCCTTCTCCACGCCTGCCAGCAGGGGCCGCAGGGTGGGGCTGGCCGCCGCCCAGAGTCCGAACGCGCCGTCGACGTGGACCCATGCCTCGTGCCGGTGCGCGATGTCGCAGATCTCGCCGACCGGATCGATGGCGCCTGAGTTCACATCGCCCACCTGGGCGCAGACGATGATCGGTCCGGTGAGCGGGGCCAGGGTCCGCGCCAGGGCGTCGGGCCGCATCCGGCCGTGCGCGTCCGTCGGCACGTTACGGATGCGCCCGGTGCCGAACCCGAGGTAGCGGGCGGCCAGGTCGATCGTCATGTGGTGCTGCGCGCCCGCGACAATGTGCACCTCGGGGGCGCCTGACAGGCCGTCGCGTTCGACGTCCCAGCCCTCTTTGGCCAGGAGGTGGTGACGGGCGGCCGCCAGCGACGTCAGGTGAGCCATGGTGCAGCCGGTCGGGAACCCCACCGAAGCGTGCGCCGGCAGGCCGAGCAGGTCGATGATCCACTGGCCGGCCACGTGCTCGGCCACGGAGATCGCGGGCGAGAGGTTGTAGAGGCTGGCGGTCTGGTCCCAGGCCGCGACGAGCCAGTCCGCGGCGATGGCGACGGGCAGGGTGCCGCCCGTGACATAGCCGAAGTAACGCGGCCCGGAAGCCGCGGGAATTCCGCCTTCGGCGACGGCGCGGCCCAGCAGTTCGATGGTCTCGGCGCCTGGGCCGGGGCCCTCCGGCACCGGGCCTCCGAAAATCTTCAGCAGCTGTTCGGCGCTCGCGGTGGCGCCGACCGGCCGCTCGGGGAGACCGGTCAGATACTCCATCGCTTGCTGGTACGCCGCATCGAGTGGCGCTCTGTCCATTTGGGTCACTATTTCACCGCTTTTCTACTGGGCTGACTTCCGGCTGACCGGAGTGCCTCGGTGGATGGACTTGATCGCGTCCCGGGCGGTATGAATTCAGTGTTGTGCACGACCGGAGCGGGCAAGGGCCTCGCCGGGGCGGCAGCCAGCCCGGCATCATCAATTCTGAGAATGAGGGCGCCGGCCGCTCCGGATTCCGGCGAAATGGCAAGGGGAATCCGATGTCAGACGAGCTCACACGCAAAGTCATCGCGCAGTTCAACCGCGCATTCCAGGAGCATGATCCAGCTCTTTTGCGGGGCCTGCTCGCCGAGGACTGCGTCCTGGAGAATTCAAGTCCGGCCCCGGATGGCTCCCGGCACGAGGGGCATGATTCCTGCCTGGAATTCTGGTCCCAGATCGCGGCGAACGAGCAGTCGACCTTCCAGCCCGAGGAAGTGTGGGTCGCCGGCGAGCGGGCCGTATGCCGGTGGCGGCTCCAGTGGGGCCCGGGCGCGGCGGACTTCATCCGGGGCGTCAATGTGACGAGGCTCCGTGACGGACTGATCGTCGAGAGCATGGGTTACGTCAAGAGCTGAGGCATGAGCGGGGCGCGCTCCGAACCGGCGCTACGGGAGCGCGCCCCGTGCCGCGGCCCATGCCACGGCCCGTTGCGCGCGCCCAGCGTCACGCCGGCGGGGCGACCCGGCTATCCGAGCTGCGAGACCACCATGACGCAGTCCTCCAGCGCCCGCGTTCCATGGCCCTTGCCCACGGTGTCCTCCACCAACTGCGTGTTGCCCGGCGAGAAGACGCGGGTCTGGCCGTCGCTGACCCAGCATTCGAGGGAACCGCTGATCAGCGTCATAATCTGTCGGCGCGGTGCCGGGTGCAGATCTCCCTCGTACCCCTTGGGCAGGAACAGATAGACGACCTGCTGTGCCGGGGTGCCGTCGGAGACGTAGATGGGCGGCGCAGGCGGCGCGAAGTTCACGGCCGTCACCTCCAGCGTCTCGTCGATGAAATGCGACTCCCCACGTTCATCGTTGTAAAGCCTCGACACGGGTATTTTTTGGGTCTCGCTCACGAGCTTCCTCCTTGCTTTATGCGGAACCTCATCGAATGCGAGGCAACGCGATCAGATGAGCCACGAACGCGCTTCAAGGACTATCTCAGAATTGCCCTGATGGGACTCTGACAAGCTCTGCCAAAAAGCGGCGGGACTCTCTCAGCCCCATATCAGGAAGCCGTCATGACCGGCGTGTGAGGCTGTGTGCAGAAGTTCCGAGGAGAGGTACCTAAAGCGGCCTAATAGGGTCCGGTGTTCTCGCTGGACGGGTTTTGCCCACGCAGGTTCGAATCCTGCCCTCTCCGCAAGGTGCAGATCGCAGGCGCACGCGTCCCGATCCTCTGGATGCGTGCGCCTGCCGCGTGAGCACCGGAACACAAGTCGGCGCCTCAGCCGCCGACCCGAGGATCGCTTCAGATCCAGTCGCCCGCGGTTTCTCGTGGCCGCCGCCACATTTCCCGGCGACATGCGAACGCATGAATCCCCAGAGATTGGATTAGGCGTGTCCAGCAATGTCATGGCTGCCCTGCCCACCCACCGCCCGTCCGGACACACAGCGATCGTCGACGAGATCTCCTCCTGGCTGAGGACGTCGGCAGACGAGGTGGACCGCACCTTCACCGGCGAGCGCGAGCGCGTCGTCGCGGCCGTACGCGACCTGAATCACGAGGCCCTTCGCGACGCCGAGTCCCGTTACCGCCAGCAGCTCCTGCTCTCGCGCATCTACCAGACGGTCATGCAGATCCCCGCGGGCCCTACGGCCGAGGGCTCCGTGCTGCTCCACGAGGTCACGCGGCTCCTGGAAAGCGCGACGATCGCCGCCGAGGACTCCTTCATCGAGCCGGACCTCCTGGCATCCGCTCCTGACGAGCCCAAGCAGTTCATGTCCTGGCTCAAGGGACAGGTACGCCGGCACCGCGCCTTCAAGCACCCCTACTACACGCAGTTCATCAACCGTGAAGCCCAGCGAGACGACCTCCGCACCTACGTGATCCAGGAGTCCTTGATCGACGGCCGGTTCGACGACTTCCTGGCTCTGATGCAGGTGGGTACGGCTGGCGCGACCAAGATGGAGATCGCCGCCAACTACTGGGACGAAATGGGCAACGGCGACCCCGAGTCCGTGCACACCCACCTCTTCAACAAGATCTACGAAGTCTTCGACGTCCGTACGGAGGACCTGGAGGGCGCGATGACCGCTACCGACCTGCTCTCCGGCAACCTCGCCGTCATGATGTGCCGCTACCGCCACCTCTTCCCGGAAGCTGTCGGCTTCCTCGGCATGACCGAGTGGCTGGCCCCGGACCGGTTCCGCAACGTGGTCCGCGCCTGGGAGCGCCTGGGGCTTCCCGAGGTCGGCATCACCTATCACCGCCTGCACATCACCATTGACTCCCAACACGCGGCCGGGTGGTTCCACAACGTGGTCATCCCGACCGCCGACTCCCCCTACATGAGGCGCGGCGTGGCCCGCGGCGCCCTATGGCGGGCCAACTCCTCGGCTCGGCTCCTCGACGAGCGACTGGAACGGGCCCAGCGGCCGACCGCTCTCGCCCCGACGTCCGTCGGCTGACCGGAAGCGGACTCCATGCCGCGGCGCGGACGAGGGATCGCGTCGATCCGGCTCTCGCCGGTGGCGGGGCGAACCCCCCAGGGGCTCCCGCGACCTGCCGCAAGGCCCGTCTGCCGCCGGCGGCAGACGGGCCTTGCGGATGCGGATGCCCTGAGCGGCCGGCAAAGGCTGGTTCTTCGAGGTGGGCGATAGCGGCAAGGGCCGGCCGCCGATTCCGGGCCGCCGTGGCCCTGCTCACCCGCCAAGCTCCCCCTCTACGCAACGCCCCCGTGGCCTTCTTCGTGGCTCCGCAATGGGGCCTCCGGCCTTCGGGCCCGGTATGGCTTCCCCCTGGTTGTTCATGATCCGAGGGTGATGTCCCCCGGACCCGAAGGCATCGGCGGACCGCTGATGAGGGCTTGAGCACTGTCTTCGCCCGAGCCGGAAGAGCTCTCCGTAGCGTGAGGTGGCAGCTCGGTGCCGAGGCGAGACCGGACGAAAGCGTGATGGAGCGGCCCACGCGGGATCGACACCGGCGACGGCAGCGCCTTCCCGGCTTGTCGGTCCTCCATTGAGGCGTCCGGGGCCCTCGGGTCCGGCGACGACCCATCAGTTCCGGCTCGAAGAGACAGCTCGCGTCATCCCGCAGCAGATCAGCAACACCGCCGTGCCGCCCGGCTCCTCGATCCAACGCGGCCCCGTTCCTCTTGCCCAAAGAGACAAGGGGCACCCCCGCCCCCGGAGTGAACCCGGCAGGGGCGAGCGCGTCGTCGGGCCGCGTCCGGAGAGGCACGGCCGCGGTTGGCGGTTGCCGGTTGGCGGCTTACGGCTTACGGCTTACGGCTTACGGCTTACGGCTTACGGCTTACGGCTTACGGCGTGGACTCCGCGTCCCGGAGCAGTTCCTCAAACCGGCCGAGTTCACGGTCGGCCTGTTCGCCCACGGCCCGGTCGTCGGGATCGACTGTGCACCGGGTGAACGATTCAACGACCTTCTCGCCCTGAATCTCGATGCTCTCACGCATGGTGATTTCTCCCTTCGGCAGTGATAGCCGGTTCATGCACGGAATCACACCGCGTTGCACGCCCGGAAGATGTGCACCAGGGCCGGCAGGCTGGCGCCGTTCTGGAAGGCGACATATTCGGGCAGGATCAGATCAGGCGCCCACTTCTCCTTGTAGTCGAGTTGGGTACGTGCCGGATAGATGTGTGCACCGTGCTCCGACAAGTACTCCATCAACCAGTGAAAGGCCCGGCTGTAGCCGGGAAACCGAGGGGCCGTCAGCGAGGTGAACGGGGTGAACCCGAAGTGCAGCCACGGTTCCCGTTCGGCGGCGAACACGTCGATGGCGGCCTTGTTGACCGCCTCCATCACTCCCGGCGGAGAATCCGGCCTGCGCCTGCTCAGATCGTGCATCCACCCGGGCTGGGAGCCGTAGACGGGTGCGTACGACACATAGCCGATCAGCTCGCTGTCCCGCTCCGCGACGAACAGCCTGCGCAATGACTGGTATCGACCGCCGGTCTCGCCGATCAGGAATTCGAGTGGCTTGACCCCCTCGCCCTTCGTGCTCAGCCACCTGGCGTCCAGCTCCGCTATGGCCTCCGCCCACTTCTCGTAGGGGGCCTCGTGGATGTCCAGACCGGAGCGCCGGGCCCGCGAGATCTTGTTGCGCAGTTGCATGAACCTGGCGCCGGCCAGCGTGAAGGTATCGAGCCGGACGGCGTAGGAAGCACCCATCTGATTGACCGTGAACCCCTGCGCCACATACGCATCGGCATCGGCGGACTGCACCTGCGCGGCGACGATCTCCCGCCCCTGCTCAAGGGCCAGATCGCAGAAGGCCGACAGCAGGCGCGACCGGGACGCCGACGGCGCGAACGGCCCGCCGAACTGCACGAGATAGCGACCGACCGGCCGGTAGACGATCAGCCCGGGCTCGTCCGGCAGCCGAAAGTAGCTGTTCCCCTCGTTGAAGGCGAAATACGCGCTGGGGTTACTGGATTCCGAATAGCGCCGGATGGCATCAAGCGCCAGGTCTGACTCTTTTTCTGACCCTTTTTCTGACTCTTCAGTTCTGTAGGCCATGACCATGTGTTTTCCGTTCTCGCACGGCACTCGACGTCGAGCGGTCGCTGATTTATCACACACTTCGGCGCCCCTGCACAAGGCCATCGGATGCCCCGGTCAGACGGCGGTCAGCGACGCACCAGAACCGCGCCCGGGCCGTTTGCGGTTCAGGGCGCTATCAGGCCACCGTCAGGTGTTACCTGCAAGGCTGTCCTCCTGAATATGCGAGGAAACAGCAACGGCCATTCAGCTGTAACTCCCCGATGCCAAGTCTCAATTCACGAGGAGAGCACACAGATGCGTTCCCTGATGACAGCGCGCGACGTCTGCGAGTCCTATCACCCGGGCCTTCTCGCCGAGCTCGAATCCATCTCACTGACGGACCGGGAAGCGGCGGACAGCCCGGTGGTCGAGATATACCGGAAGCACTCCGGCCCCGGCCTGCTCGTACCCGCGGCATTCGGCGGCGCGGCGGCGCGCCCGCTGGACGCAGTGCGTGTGCAGCGGGCCATCTCCTCGGTCTCGCCCTCGCTGGGCGTCGCGACGGCGATGCATCACTTCACCGTCGCGATGCTGTTCCAACTGGCCGCCTCCGCCTCCCGGCTGACGCCGGCGCAGTTGAAGGTCCTCTCGTCGGTGGCCTCCGACGGGCTCCTGCTGGCATCGGGCTGGGCCGAGGGGAGTACCGGCCAGAACATCCTCTCCCCCGCCGTGACCGCGCGGCGGACCCCCTCCGGATACCGGGTCAACGGCGTGAAGAAGCCGTGCAGCCTCTCCCGGTCGATGGACATACTCACCGCCAGCGTCATGGTCACTGATGCGACGGGCCACGCCAGCCTCGCCCTGATGCTCATTCCCGCGAATTCGCCCGGCATCGTGACCAGGCCCTTCTGGGGCACGCCCGTCCTGGCGGCGGCGCAGAGCGACGAGGTCCGCCTCACCGACGTCGAGGTATCCGAGGAACTCGTCATCCTCAGCACGCCACAGGACCACGACCGGCTCGACGACCTCCAGACGGCGGGCTTCACCTGGTTCGAGTTGCTGACCACATCGTCCTACCTGGGCGCCGCGTCCGCACTCGTCGACCAGGTGCTGGCCGGTGAGCGGGGCACCGCACAGGACCGCTCCGCACTCGCCGTGCGCCTGGAGTCGGCGGTGCACCTCGTCGAGGGGGCAGCACGGGCGCTACAGGACGGACTGACGGGCGACGAGGCCGTCGTGGCGGTGCTCACCGCCCGCTACGCCACTCAGGACCTGCTCGCCAGGACGGTCGACGAGGCTGCGGAACTGCTCGGCGGCATGGCGTTCATCGGCTCGCCCGATGTTGCCTACCTGGCCTCGACGGTGCGCGCGCTGGCCTTCCATCCGCCGTCCCGCGGCAGCGTGGCCGCTGAGCTGGCCGCGTACTTCGCGGGCGCGCCGCTGCGCCTGTCCTGACCCGACGCCACTGGAAGAGGCCCCCTCATGGACATCAAGAACCCGATCGAATCACCCGTCACCTTCAAACTGCACCGGGCCGAGTACCTGGTCGGCTTCGTCGTGACCATCGCCCTGATCATCGTGCACTTCGGCGAGATCCGCTGGATTCCGGCCATCGCGTTGTTCCTCTACATCGACCTCATCGGCTACATTCCCGGCGCCATCGCCTACCGGCGCAGCCCTGACCGGCGCATCGCCAAGGCGTATTACGTGCTGTACAACAGCATGCACAGCCTGATCACGTGTGCCGCCGTGGGAGCGGTGTGGTGGTGGCTGGTCGGACCCGAGTGGGCGCTGCTGGCGCTTCCCTTCCACGTCTTCGGCGACCGCGGCGTGTTCGGCAACTTCCTCAAGTCTTTCGGCTTGCCCTTCGAACCGGAACCGACCCCTGTCGTGGACCAGGTGACGGCGATGCTGGCATCGCGCGCGGTCGGCGACCGGGTGCCTCGGCCGGCCGACGGGGAACGCGGCGAACTCCGGGTCGGAGCCGGCCAGTGAGCCGCTCCTCCGGTCCGCTGACGGAGCGTACGGGCAATGGCACCCCGGCGGTCGAGCCGCCGACCGCCGACCGCAGCGACGCCGGGCGGCAGGCACTGCGTCAGGTGGCCTCCGGTATCAGTGTCCTGACAGTCAACCAGGACGGCGTGCGGCACGGCACCACCGCGAGCGCGGTTATCGCGATGTCCCGGAACCCGCTCATCCTGGGCGTCTGCCTGCGCCCCGCGTCAGCGTTCGCCTCGATGGCTCGGGGCACGGGAACATTCTCCGTGAACGTGCTCAGCACCCGCCAGGCGGCCCTCGCCCGTCACTTCGCCAACGCCGAACGACCTTTGGGTGAAGCCCAGTTCGCCGGCCTCCGGTGGTCCACCGACGCAGTCACCGGCGCACCACTGCTCGCCGACAGCCTCGCGCACATGGCCTGCCGGATACTGCGCCGGCATCGCGTCGGCGACCACGATCTGCTGCTTGCCGAGGTGATCGACGGCGCGCACGAGAGCGGGCAGCCGATCCTCAGCTTCGCCGGCCGACTCCAGTGCCCCGTGATCACACCCTCGTCCGAACCCTCGTCCCGCAACAGTGAGGTGTCATGACAACCGACCTACCGATCGAGGCCGACTGGGACCAGGCGCCCAACCTGCTCGACGGCGCCCAGGAACTGACCTTGACCGCGGACCAGTGCGACCTCGCCTACTGGCTGTCAGCCGTGGCGCAGGGAACGCTCCGCGGCCGCGCCGAGCGCGGTCACGACGCCATCACCCCGGCCTATATGCGCGCGCCGGGACCGCTGCGCGAGGCGCTTGTCCTCGAACTGGGCAACCGCTCCCTCGCCGAGTCCCGTGCCGTACAGGTCCTGTCGCACTACGTCATCGCCGCGCCGGGCATCGCCGAACAGGAGTTCTTCACCACGCAGGTCGTCGACGAGTCCCGGCACGCACGGGTCTTCCGGCAGCACCTCACGGACTTGGAGGTGCCCCAGGAGGGCTTGTTGGACCTCATCGCAGAGCAGGGGGCCGACTACACGCGGCGCGTACTGAACCCCATCGCCGAGTTCGCGACGAGGATCGTGCGTGACGAGGGCGACTTCTTCGGCGCCGTCGCCGTGTTCACCATCGTCATCGAAGGCGTCCTGGCCCCCGCCGCGGAACTGAGCGAACGCAAGTGGGGACGGCTGGACCCGGCCGCAGCGGAGATCGCCCGAGGCGCGTCCATCGACGAGATCCGTCACCTCACGGTCGGCAGCTCCATCGTGCGCGAGCACCTGAGCGAGCACCCCGAGTACCGCACGCGTCTGATCGAACTGATCCGCCGGGGACGCGAGTTGTGGGACGACCTGCCTTCCGAAGAGTTCGTACTGCACCGCGAGGAACTGTTCCAGGAGGGCATGGGGGCACACCGATCCCTCCTGCGCGACTACGAGGTGTTCCCCGGGCGCAGGCTCCTGGAGACCACGCCCAAGGAACGCTACGCCCTGGCCGAGCGATGGACCGACGACATGGCGGAGATCCGGCTGCCGTACATGGGACTCCCCGAGGCCGTCGACATCATCCGCACCACTCGCTAGACGTATTGATCCGCAGCGTTGTTCACGTCGCAGTGCCAGCCGGCAGCCCAAGCGACTACGCAGCGAAGGCTTCCGGAGCCGGGCCACCCGGGGAACGCGCCCCAGGTGGCCCGACTTCTCAGAGCGCCGCCCTGGGCCCCGGTCCGCGTAGTGAGCAGGCAGGGGGCTTCGAGCACGGCCGATGACGACAGCCCCGCGTTCCTCCGCTGCTCGGTGACCGCCGGGGGCGGCTGCTGATGCCCCACGTGTTCGGCCGGTCCAACAGCCCTGCAACGGGCCTCGCCAGGCTCAGCCTTCATGATCGATGACGCTGACGCGCGCAAGCGCCCCTTCCTCGTTCTGCACGACTACGGCATGGGCGGTTCGTGGTGGTGCGTCCGAGCACGTTCCGAGCGGGAGGTCCTCGAATCGTTCGCCTGGGTCGAGGTGGTCACCGACCCGGAGACTGTGGCCCGGTTCCAGGGCGAGGGGCTGGAGGAGGTCGACATCGACGTTCCCCGGCTGCCTCCAGGGCTGGATGGTCTGCGCACCGAGCGTGACGTGCAGCGTGGGCGTGAGGGCTTCGGGGCGCTCGCGGAGAGGGACATCGTGGCGCATAGGGAAAGGCTCACGCGCCGGTGAAGATTCGCCGTCAAAGCCTGGTCCGGGCATGATTCCCACCGTGCATGAGAACGAGAACCCTCGCGGGCGCATGCGGTACACGCTGACCGATACGGAGTACGGGCACGTCTGGGGTGTCTGCGCCGAGGCGGAGGGGCTGTTCGGGGCCCCTCGGCGTGGGACGTACGAGCTGTTCGGCTGGGTTCCGGGAGCCGACGTGCACGGCTGGATCAGCAGCCGGGTGTGGCTGGTGCCGGAAGACGGGGCACTTGAGCCCTGGCTGCTGGAGGACGCGGAAAGCCTGAGGCGGCTCCCCAGGACAGACAGTCTCGTGCTCACCGGCCTGGACCGACTACGAAGGCCCGCCCGAGGGGCACACGGGTCCCGTCCGAGTACACGACGAGCGCCGGTGGCTGGGCTCGGGTCAGGGGTTCGCCCGCATCCTGCCGCCCGAGGATGCGGTACCCCCGCTCGTCCTGCGGGGACTCGCCCCGGGTGATCAGCTGCGGACGGCCCTGATGAAGGGCACCCGGCGGGCGCTGGATCTGGACGAGGCCGCCTTGGAGATACGGGATGACCGGGGCGTGCCGCTCACCGAACGACTGTTGTGGCCGCGAGTCAGTGCTTGGAGCCCATCCTCCTACGGGAAGGACCTGATCGACCTGGAGCTCGCCGGGGCACTCTTCCTGCCCGTTCCCGAATACGCCCGGCCCATCTGGGAGCGGTGGCTCGCCGGACCGCCGGACACCCTGGGAATCTGGGCCGGTCTCGGCACTCGGTGCCGCGGGGCCTGGTTCGATCTCGTCCGGGAGCGAGCCTGTCAGCGCGTCCGCCGTGACCGGCCGGCCGGTCACGCCTACGAGCTCGACGGCCGGCACGTCATCGACGAACCGAGTCTCTACCTGGCGCTCGGCGAGGCGGTGAACGGGCCGGGCGGCTACTTCGGCGGCTGCCTGACCGCCCTCGACGACTGCCTGCGCGGCAACTTCGGCTACACCGCCCCCGCGACCCTGCTCTGGCGGGACGCCATGACCGCACGCGAGCACCTGACCCAGGTCCTGACGGCGGATGGCCAGCCCTACGACCTGTTCGCCGAGGTCCTCGATGTCCTGGCCGAGGGCGGCATGCACATCACCCTGATGTGAGCTGCGGTCCGCTCACCACGGTGCCTACAACTCCCCGCCACTCTCCCCTGGATCACACTCCGAGCATCAAGCTGCCGCCCCGCACGCGCTCCGTGGTGCCCACGCGGCTGCGCGAACGCCAACCGAGTGGGCACGGTCGCAGGCGGCGATTGGCCCCACCCCAGATCCCGGAGCAGCAGCCTCGGCTCTCCCACGCTCGCAGAGCTGGGTGTCGCATGAACTTAGATGCCACAGGAGGGGCCTGGTCGAGTGGCGGACGGCCAGGCCCGCCGTGCGCATTCACCGCGTATGACTGGCCGAATCGGCACGCGCGCGCGGGATCGAGGACTCTCTAGGGTGTTGGGCACGCTGTTCATGAAAGCGTGACATGAGGAGGAGAGATGCGTCGGCGCAGTCGGTTAACCGTCGTTATCGCTGTTACGGCTCTGGCCCTCGGGGGTGGCTTGGCCACAGCGGGGCCCGCGTCCGCCGCCGGATGTGTCTTCGATGTGATCTGCGGCGAAGTGCGCAATCATACGAGCACGGAGATGAGTTACACCCTCGATCTCGGCAAAGGGAATGGATATTGCGACGTCTGGAATGGAAAGGGCGGAGCGGACCGACACTGGCGCCACCTACCGTGTGACCAGGAAACTCTCAAGCCCTACACGAAAAAGGGCGGGTGGTTCAGCGGCGATGACGTCGACGCCTTCACCTACAACCACTCGGACTACTACGTGACTTTCGACGAAGGCACCCATTGGTATCCCGCCATTCACGGGGAGTGGACAAAGATCACCTCGAAGGAGATTGCGATCTGCACCCAGATCCGCGGCGAACCCATATTCTGCTACGTCGGCTGAGTGTTCGCTCCCTGGCTTCGGAAGAACTGACGGCGACTCGGCTTTCACGGACAAGTGCGGTGATACGGAGCTTCAGGGGCGAAGCGTTTCCATTCCTCCTGGGTGAGACTGCGGGCGACGGTGACGCACAACTGCTTCGCGGTGCGCTCGGCATCGGTGTTCCACAGCACGGCCCTGCCGTCGACGGCTCCGGTGGCCAGAGTACTTCCGTCGGGGCTGAAGGCGAGGGTGCGTACCTGGCGTGTGTGGCCGGTCAGGGTGGCCAGGTGTCGGCGAGTGTCCGCCTGCCACAGGTCGACTGAGGTGTCCTCGCCGGCGGTGGCCAGGCTGGTGCCGTCGGGACTGAAGGCCACGGCCATGACGGAGGAGTCGCCGGTGAGGACCGCTTCGCGAGTGCCGCGTGCGGCGTCCCAGAGGATGACTCTGTGGTCGAGTCCGGCGGTGGCCAGAGTGCGGTCGTCGGGACTGAAGGCCACCGCCCGCAGGGATCCGGTATGCCCGGACAACGTGAGCCGACGGGTGCGGGTGGCGACGTCCCACACGACGGTGGTGCCGTTGTGACCTGCCGAGGCGAGAGATCGGCCGTCGGGGCTGAAGGCCACCGCGTTGATGCCTGCGGCCTCTTCGGCGGAGGGTGCGGTGGTCGTTGCGGAGCGGGCCGATTGGCGCAGGGTGGCCAGGCGGGCCTTTCGGGCGGTGTCCCAGAGTATGACAGCGCCGTCCTCGCCCGCGGTAGCCGCTGTGCTGCCATCGGGACTGAAGGCGACGTCGGTGACGCGGGCGGTGTGGCCGGTAAGTCGGGCCAGGAGTTGGACAGGAGGGCCGGGCGGTTTCTCGGCCAGGTCTTCGGGGAGGGCCTTGGTGGCCGCGCGCCATAGGGTCAGGGTGTAGTCACGGGCTCGCGGCGGGTGGACGGCGGACCCGGTGGCGGTGGCGATAGTGCGGCCGTCCGGGCTGAAGGCGACTGAGTTGACCTGTCCGCTTCTTGCGTCGAGTGTCGCCGTGCGAGTGCCGCGCTGTCGGTTCCACAGTGCTGCGGTTCCGTCGTCACTGGCGGTGGCCAGGGTGGTGCCGTCAGGGCTGAAGGCCACCTTGTTGACGCGGTCGCGGTGGCCGGTCAGTGCGATACGGGACGGATCCCAGAGGGTGATAGCGCCGTTCTCTCCCGTCGAGGCGAGCAATGGTCGTGGCCCGGGTGAGAAGGCGAGGCCGTAGACGTTGGTGCCGTGCCCGGTCAGGATGGCGGTGCGGACGGCACGGGCGGGGTCCCAGAGCATGACGGTGCGGTCGAGTCCTGCGGTGGCCAGGGTGCGACTGTCGGGGCTGAAGGCCAGGGCGCGGATCTGCCCAGTGTGTCCGGTGAGGATGGCGGTGCGCTTGCTGCTCCCGGCATCCCACAGCATCGCTTTCTGGTCCTCGCCGGCGGTGGCGATGGTGCGGCCGTCCGGGCTGAAGGCCAGTGCCTCGACGGTACCGGTGTGGCCCTTCAGGACTGTTCGACGGTTGCCGGTCGCCGTGTCCCATAGCGTGACCATGCGACCCGCGGCGGTGGCCAAAGTTCGGCCGTCGGGGCTGAAAGCCACGGCGCCGACAGTGTCCGCGTGGCCGGTCAGGGTGTGCCGCCGAGCGCGGTCGCGCAGGTCCCACAGCGCAACGGTGCGATCCGCGGAAGCCGTGGCCAGGGTGCGGCCGTCGGGGCTGAATGCCAGGCTCTTGATCAGCTCGGTGTGGCCTCTGAGAGTCGCCGTGCGCTTGCGAGTGGCCACGTTCCACAGGGCCACCTTCTTGTCGTCGCCTCCGGTGGCCATCGTCGCGCCGTCGGGGCTGAAGGCCACGGCCCGTAGCCAGGTGTTGTGACCGGTCAGGGTGGCCAGGTGGGTGCGGCGCCGCGGGTCCCACAGCATGATCTTCCGGTCGCGGCTGACAGAGGCGAGCAGGCCGTCGGGGCTGAAAGCGGCCTCGGAGACGGCGTCGCTGTGTCCGGTGAGTTCGGCCTGGTGGTACTGGTAGGTGGACATGGTCAGCAGCGCGCTGCGTGCCTCGGGAGTGGCAGCGGTGTGAAACGCTTCCACACTGAGCAATTTGGCCACCGTCGGGCGAGTCGGAGCCAGGGACACCGCCTGCGCGGCGAGCTGCCGGGAGGTGGCCTGCAGGCGGGCGTGATCGGCTTCCTGGCGTTGGCGGACCGTGAGCACGCCGGCGCCGGTCACCACGACCAGGAGTGCTGCGAGGCCGGCCGCGAGGTAGCGGACGTGGCGGTTGCGGCGGGCGAGCGTACGCCGTTCCTGGTCACGCTCCTCGATGCTGGTTGCCAGGAAGTCCCGCTCGACAGCGGTGAAGTCGTCCTGACCGTGAGGCGGGCCGAACTGCTCCTCGGCCGTGCTCAACCGGCTCCCCCGGTACAGGGCCCCCGCGTCGCGGGCGAGTTCCTCCCACAGGGCAGCGGCTTCGGTCAGGCGGCGGTGGGCCACCAGGCGTTCACGACCCTCCTCGACCCAGTTGCGCAGCCGGGGCCAGGAGGTGATGAGCGCTTCGTGGGCGAGGTCCACCAGGTTGTCGTCAAGGGTGATCAGCCGGGCCCGGGCCAGGCGTTCGAGGACCAGCTCGGTGTCGGTGGGGTTACGGGTGTCGAGCTCCGTGCGGTCGACGGGGCGGCGGGTGTCCGGGGCGCCTTCGCCTGGAGTGATCAGTCGCAGCAGGATGCGGCGGGTATGCGTGGCCTGTAGCGGAGAGAGGCTGCGGTAGAGGTCTTCGGCGGTCTGGGCGATAGCACCGTGGATGCCGCCCGCCGCCTCGTAGCCGTCCAGCGTCAGGGTGCGGCCCCGGCGTCGGCGCCAGGTTTCCAGCAGAGCGTGCGACAGCAGCGGCAGTCCTCCGGGTTCCGGACCCGTCTCCTCGATCAGACGGGCGGTCAGCACCCTCTCCACGATCAGGCCCTGGGCGGCAGCCGGCTTGACGATCGCCTCGCGCAGTTCGGCCGGCGCCATGGGACCGATGAGCAGGCTGGCTTCCTGCGCCGCCGCGGCCAGGACCGGGTGGGTCAGACAGCGGGCGAGGAAGTCCGCCCGCACGCCCAGCACCGCTCGCAGCCGGCTGCCCGGCTCCTGAGCGGTGGACAGCAGCTCGAAGAAACGGGCCCGCTGGTGGGGGTCGGTGCACAGGGTGAACAGTTCCTCGAACTGGTCCACGATCAGCCAGGTCTCCCCCGGCGCCGAGGCCTGTACGAACAGCTCCTCGTGGTCCTGCACCGGCCGGGGGCCGGGCGTGAAGATCCGGATGGCCGCCGGACGCGGGCCCGCGTCCACGGCGTTCTGTAAGCGGGAGATCAGCCCGGCACGCAGGAGGGAAGACTTCCCGCTTCCCGAGGGACCGAACACCATCACGCACCGGTGCGCACCCACCAGGCGCAACAGGTCGTCGGTGAGCGTCTCACGGCCGAAGAACCGAGCGCTGTCGCGCACCTCGAACCGGGCCAGCCCCCGATAGGGAGCATCAGCCGGCTCCTCCTCCCAGGCGGGTACTTGGGCGGCCTCCGTGCGCTGGGCCTCGCGCCAGCGGTGCTCCCACTCGGTGGCATCACCGCCGCAGGCCCTCACATATGCGAGTACCACGGGCAAGGACGGCAGCACCTCGCCCCCAGCAGCCCGTGACAGCGCGGACACCGAGTAGCCGCCGTGGTGAGCCATGGTCCGGTAGGGCGGACTGCCGGCCTCGTAGCGCAGCTCGCGCAACGCGAACGCGAACCGCGCGGCGGGGCCACCCTGCGGATCGACCGGCTTCTCCTTGCGTCCCATCACCGACCTCCCCCATAGACGTCGACGGCCCCTCCCCGCCCACCCCAGCCCGGCGATCAGCTGAGGCACCTGCCAGCCAACTCCCTTACTCTCCAGGGCTGTTCGCGTCAGTTGATGCAGGGTACAGCCGCGGCAGCACAACAACCCCGGTCTTTGTTGCGAAACACGTCCACGGGGTGCGGGACAACCCGTCGGCACCAAGAGTCGGTGCCGTACCGAGCGGCACGGCCCAACAGAGGAGGCGCGATCTCGGCTTGTTCTTCATCAACACCGGCAGCGGCTGGGACACGTCGGGATCCAATCGGTGACAACACGACGGCCCATTCCGCTCACCTTGACGCCGACGTGAGGGAGCCGACTGCTGAGACGCCTGTGAGCCTCACGGGCCATCGACGATCTGCGCCATGTCCCGGTGCCGATGCGGCTCAGCAGGACCTGCCGGCAGAGACTGCGTGCCTGCCGGGCAGGTCGAGATCGGACTCCACCCCCGCCAAGCGGAGTGAATTCAGCGCACAGTCACGATCCGCGCCCAATGGCGGATGTGGGGATCCGACGAAAGGACGAGCAGATAGCCATCCGTGAACGAAGGGACGCACGACGGCCGTGTCCCAAGCGCATGCACTGGAAAACCGGAAAAGAATGAGGTGGATCGTGCGTAGGAAGCTCAAGATCATACCGATGGCAACAGCTGCCCTGCTGCTGGGCAGCGGCCTGACTGCCGCTACAACAGGACCGGCCGCGGCCTCGAACACCCCCGACGTGAGCATCCAGCGGCCCTGCACCGTGGACGCGCCCAACTTCACCAGCTCACCGGGTACCGGCCCCAAGGACCCCGCGTTCTGGCCCGCCAGGGGTACCTATGCAAAGGCCACGGACCGGTGCAACGACATCAACCTGAAGCTCAATCACGACCGTCAAGTACGGGCCTGCATCAAGACCCTCCCCTGCAACAAGTGGCGGACGCTCCGCGCAGGCCAATGGGGGCTGGCCGCATCAAACGTGAACGATGGCGCCCAGTTCTACTTGCAGTTCGGAGGAACGGAACGCGCCACAGGGAAGATCGACTACTGAGGCCCTTCGGTCTGGCCACAGACCAGAGAACTGCGCCGGTCCCGCAATGAGCGAGGTCCTCGTGCTGTTGAGGAAGAAGTCTGATGTCTCGACTGGCAAACACGAGGACCTCGTTGACCGTCCATGCGCATTCGACCTGCCGCACACGTGGAGTGGGACCCGCTGCGACGACCGCCATTTCCCCCATGAGCGGGCACTTCGCCTCGTGTGTCCCTCACCGGCGGCCATCGCAACGACGTCACCCGGCCTCTCCCTCTGGCCGACGCCGTGCCTCCCGTTCGGGGCCGGCGAGGACGGCCCCGAACGGAAGGCACGGGCCATCTACGCAGACTGCGGCTACGACCATGACCTCTCATGGACTCCCGAGGCCGCCGCAGGCGCGGCCGGGAGATGCCCCGGCGTCAGGCCACCGGCGCCGGGTAGGTCGGGTACTCCACCCCCGACACGTGCTGGACGACGCGGATGACCTGGCACGAGTACCCGAACTCGTTGTCGTACCAGAGGTAGAGGATCGCGTTGTCGCCGTCGACCTTGGTGGCGCCGGCGTCGACGATCGAGGCGTGGCGCGAGCCGATGAAGTCGTTCGATACGGCGTCGGGGGCGCTGGTGAAGTCGATCTGGCGCTTGAGCGGCGAGGTCAGCGACACGTTGCGGAGGTAGTCGAGGACTTCCTCCCGGGTGGCCTCGCGTCCGAGTCGCAGGCTGAGGATGGCGATGGAGACGTCCGGCACGGGGACGCGGATGGAGCTACCGGTGATCGGGGCCTTGAGGTCCGGCAGGGCTTTGGCGACAGCGGAGGCGGCGCCGGTCTCGGTGATGACCATGTTGAGCGGCGCACTGCGGCCGCGGCGGTCGGCCTTGTGGTAGTTGTCCAGGAGGTTCTGGTCGTTGGTGAACGAGTGGATGGTCTCCACGTGGCCGCGCAGGACCCCGTACTCGTCCGCCATCGCCTTCAGCGGCGGGACGATCGCGTTGGTGGTGCAGGACGCGCAGGACAGGATCCGCTCGTCCGGCTTGATCATGTCGTGGTTGACGCCGTGCACGACGTTGGGGACGTCGCCCTTGCCCGGCGCGGTCAGGACGACCTTGTCGATGCCGGGGCGCAGGTGCTCCGAGAGGCCCTGGCGGTCGCGCCACTTGCCGGTGTTGTCGATGAGGATGGCGTCCTTGACGCCGTACGCCGTGTAGTCGATCTCGGAGGGGTCGTTGGCGTAGATCACCTTGATCTCGTTGCCGTTGGCGACGATGGTGCTGTTCGCCTCGTCCACGGTGATCGTGCCCTGGAACTGGCCGTGGATGGAGTCGCGGCGCAGCAGTGAGGCGCGCTTGACGAGATCCTCGGCGGCCCGGCCGCCGCCCCCGCGTACGACGATGGCGCGCAGCCGCAGGCCGTTGCCGGAGCCCGCCTTCTCGATGAGCAGGCGGGCGACGAGGCGGCCGATGCGGCCGAAGCCGTAGAGCACGACATCGCGCCCCGCCCGGCTCTCGATCTTGTTGTCGCCCGTCGCGCCGGCGACCGCCTCGGCGGTGAACTCGGCCACCGCGAGTCCGCGGTCGTCGGCCTTGTACCTCGCGGCGAGCATGGCGAGGTCGATCTGGGCGGGGCCGAGGTCGAGCGCGGTGAGGGCCTGGAGGAACGGCAGCGTCTCGGTCACCGAGAGTTCCTCACCCGCTATCTGCCGGGCGAAGCGGTGCGCCTTGAGGATGCTCACCACCGACTTGTTCACCAGCGAGCGGCTGTGCAGCAGGATCGTGACATCACGCTCCCGGTGCAGCTTTCCGATGATCGGGATCATGGACTCCGCGATCTCTTCGCGGTGCTTCCAATTGGTGAACGAGTCGTCGTTGACAGTCACAGGTTCATCTTTCGAGCTAGGCGGCGCTCACATGATAGCCCTCCGCGTTTTCGCCTGGTCAGGCGGTGCCGCCGTGGGCCGCCGTGGGCCGCCCACGAGGGGTAACCAGAGCCGCGGTGCTGTCCAAGCGACACCGCCGGGATGCGCCAGACGCCCGTCCACCGTGCGGCCGGACGGGGCGGAGCGGATGACGGCCGTGGCGTGTCATGCAACTCCGGAGCCCGAAGGCAGCAGCCTCGCTACGGCCCTGCCAGACGCGGCGGCCATATCCCGTTCACGGCTTCGCCGTGAGAGCCATGCCGCGAGCGCTGCCGTGACAGCCGGCGTGGTCAGAAGCTGCACCATAATCCTGCGGGACGCCCTATTCTCCGGGCGATTCCCGTGGATCGCTACATCCCGAGCTTTTTCCTTCATCTCCCGCCGATTCCCCAGCAGCCCCAGAGGGATTCCAAGCATCACGCTCGAATACAGCGCCAGCAATGTATGCGTATCCATATGCTTCACAAATCTGGCCACCAAGGCGATCACTGCTCCACCCACCGGAGCGTAAGACACCTGAATCTTGTACCGCCGGTTCGGCATGAGCGTGACGCAGAATGCCAGGAATACAGCCACGTTGATCACAACGACGGACCACCACATAGGCATGGAGATGACAGGAGGTCGTCATTCCCCAAAAGTCGGCAGCGCCCGCCATCCGGGCCCACTTAATCTCATCACGACGCCGACATGGAAAAGAGCGCCCCGAAAGACGCAGCGACCGCAATCACCAAGACCAGCTGCAACTGCAAACCCATGGACAGGCCGTTATCCGGCCGCTCGCCGCTCGTCACCCTATCCTGAAATCTTCTCTTGACCTCCGCCCGATGACCGATGAAGCCAATAGGAAAAGCCAAGATCACAAAAGAGTAAATCGGGAGCAGCTCCCCGACGCCAAACCCCTTCGCCAAGGAGGCGATTATGCAGAATACGATACCAAGCACAGGAGCAAGGAGCATCCGAACTCTGTACTGCTGATTCGGCATGAGCGGAATAAAGAAAACCAAAAAAATGGCTGTCACCACGACGGATGCGCCCCACCAGATATTCAGCGGAACGGGCGGAAGCTGCATATCTTTTCCCTTTGCTCTGCGGGGGCCTCACCGCGAGGCCCCCGCACCTTGATGTCTTATCGGGTCTCAACACGACAAGCGACAAACGCTGCGACATTGTGAACCATCAATGCGACTGCCCCCTACTCGTGCTCCATGCGAATCGCGTCATACTACCAAGTAAACAACCCCACGATCGGAGAGATCGCCTGATTAACGACCGACACCGTCCGTTCAGCCACGGACAGCACAGCCCCGCCACCCAAGACCTTCGCTCCGACACCGATTGCTCTGCCGACATTACCGAAGATTCCACCGAGCGCGAGCCCGGATACGGCACTGATCATGCCTGAGCTACCAAATCCGTCCGCATAAACAGAAAGGCCGGCACTGATCACACCGGAGACGATCGATGCTCCACCCAGTATCGGTGTCGCAAAGAGATCAGCTCCAGGAAAGACTGCTGAAACTGCTGCGCCCGCCCCCAGTGTAGTACTCACGCGATTGGAATAATGCGCCCACTCACGCGCCCAGTCCTTCCCGTCTCCAGTATTCGGAGGGTCCTCCGGTCGACATACGTCGTATTTGGAGCTATCGGCGGGGTCGGTGCCCTTCTGGGCGTTTTCCCGGGCTTGTTCCGCCGCCTTGGCCGCGGCCGCGGCCTGCTCCTGCCGCCGTTTCTGGGCGGCGATGTCGTGAGCTTCGCTCGCGGCTTGTGCGGCTTCCTTGGCGTCCTTGCCTGCGGCAGTGGCCGCCCTGCCGGCGTCGGCGGCCGAAGTGTGCGCGTTCTCCGCTGAGGAAACAGCCTGCTCCGCCGAGACGGCGGCCTGGTTCGCCGAGTAATTGGCCTGGCGGCTGGCCTGACGAGCGGTACTCGCGGCGTTCTTTGCTTTCTTGGCGGAGCCGGCCGCGTCGGCCGCCGATTTATCGGCCTCGCGGGCCTTGTCCTGCGCCTCGTCAGCGTAACCCTTGGCCTGCGTAGCCGAGGTACGGGCCTTGTTCGCCCACTCGCCGGCTTCATCGGCCCTGTCGTGGGCCCTGGCGGCTACTTCGGAGGCTTCGGCCGCGTTCTGGTTCGCGAGAGCGGCGGTACGGGCGGCCGTGGCGATCAGGGCTCGTACAGACGCCACGTGAGCTGCGGTGTCCTGATCCATCTGAGCCGATGTGTACTGCGTGCGGATGACGAACCGGTGCTGCATCCAGGCGGGACCGTCCATCGCGACCTGAGCGGCGGCTTGAACATTGGGGCCGCCGTCATGCATGACCGTAGCGGTCTCGACCCGGTCGTCCTCGTCAAGCGCCGTACGGTAGCCATTGAGCAGGAAGTCGTACAGAGCCTTGGCACTGCCGTCGTCGATGGCCGCGCTTCCCGCGTTCTTGACGGCCCTGCCCGCCCCGTTCATGAGCTTGACCACCTGAATACGGTAGTCCTCGGCCTGAACGTCGTAGACGCCTTGGCTCAGGAACGTCTCCACGCCCGCGTCGTCGCCCTCCAGCGTCTTCCGGGCGGCCTCGGCCAACCGGGGGCCGCCGATCTTGGCGAGGTAGAGGACTCTTTCCCGGTCGTCCTGGTGCAGGGCCCTTTCGTAGTCCGTCCTGACCCAGACGGCGACGTCCTCGTCGGTCCCCGTGAGGGCGGTCTCGGCGGCCTGGCGGGACCAGGTGCCGTTGTTGGACAGCAAGTTGACGGCGGCCTTGCGCCCGAGGGCCGCCACGGTCGCGGTGTCGGTTCCGGGAGCGGACGCCTTCTTCAACAGATCCCTGGTCGCCTGGTCGACGGCGGCCGCCTGGTTCTTCTGACCGAGTTGATAGTCGCGGCCGTCCTGATCGGCCTTCGCGATGTCGCGGGCTTCCGCCATGCCCAGCTTGGTGTTGTCGTCGAGTTGGGCCTTCTCGCTCTCGCGAGCGAGCTTCTCGACCTTCTGTGCCGTCGCTACGGCATCGGAGGCCGTCTTGGCCGCCTCGACGGCCGCGTTGGCATGAGCCGTGGCCTTGTTCGCCCAGTCCTGGGCCTTGCCTGCCTCATTCGCGGCGTCGTCGGCGGCCTTGGCCGCCTTCTCCGCTTGGTCGGCGGCGCTGTTGGCGCTCTGCTGCGCGGAACGAGCCGCGGTAGCGGCCTGGGACGCGAGTGACTCGGCCCGGCCCGCCGCCGAGGTGGCGGTAGTCGCCGCGCTGCGGGCGACGGCCGCGGCTTCACGGGCCCTGCGGGACTGCGCCGTGGCCTCACCGGCTGAACTGCCGGCCGAGGCGGCGGCGTCCGCCGCGTCGGCGGCATTCTGCGCGGCGCGGGCAGCGGCGGCGCCGGAACGCCCGGCCTCTGCACTGGCGTCGGCCGCGTGTGAGGCCGCCGACGCCGCGGAGCGCGCCCCCGCGGCCGCGTCACGTGCCGCCTGGGCCGCCTCGCGCGCCGCCTTGGCCTCGCCGGCGTTCTTCCCGGCCGCGGTGGCGGCGTTGTAGGCACGTGCGGCGGCCTGCCCTGCGGCGGCGGCCGCGGAGGCGGCGGCCTGGGCGGCGCTCGCGGCTGTACGGGCCGCGGAGACCGCGGTGTTGGACGCCTGGATCGCCGTCCGTGCGGCTTCGGCCGCGCCTTCGGCCGCCTGCGCGGCGCGGCCGGCGGCTTGCCCTGCCTTCTCGGAGTCGCCCTTCGCCGCTTCGGTCTCCTTGGCCGCTTTCTGTGCGGCCTCCTTGGCCATCCGCGCGGCGTCCTCGGCGCGCTCGGAAGCGTCCTTGGCCGCATCCGTCTGCGTCTTGGCCCGCTTGCCCGCATCCTCGGCGACCTGTGCGAGCTGAGTCACCGTCAGAGTCTCCTGGTCTCGCGACCGGGCCAGTTGTTGTCCGGTCTCCAGGAACTCCCTGACGTCCTGCGCGCTTCCGTCCATCGCCCGCTGCGCGGCCTTCTGCACCTCCGGGCCGCCCGCGTCCATGATCTTGATGAGCTCGAAGCGGTCGTCCTCTTCCTGAGCCCCGGCCCGGCCCACGGAGAGGAACGTGTCCAGCGCCTTGGCCGAACCGTCGTCGAGCGCCTG
>NZ_JBWKFF010000038.1:0-55267 GCF_056434425.1 Streptomyces sp. NPDC044033
AATCAACTCTGCCGCCGCCAGGCGCACTTGCTCTCTCCGGGCCCGCTCCTCAGCCGTCAGCCCACCACCATCGGGATACCGCATACCTCCGGCTTGCCGCACACGACCTCAACCGTCAGCAGGGCCAGAACCCCCACAGTTAATGATCTCTAGTGAGCAAAGTTGGCTCCCCCAGCCCATGAACGTGCAGGTCGCTCCCTGTGGTCCCCGCGTATGCGGGGTGGTCCCGACATCAGGACCCTTGGGCCCCCAACCTTGGAGTGGTCCCCGCGTATGCGGGGGTGGTCCCTTGGCCGGGTCGAACTCGCCCTCGAACTTGGGGTGGTCCCGAGCAGATGGCTGCGGTGACTTGCCGGTCCATGTGGTCCCCGCGCATGCGGGGGTGGCCCCGTCGCCGCCGCCCGCCCCGCCCTCAACCGCGTGGCCCCCGCGCGTGGGGAGGGCTGGCTTAAACGCTCGTCAGCATCAACTGGGGATCTCTCTTATTACATCAATCTTCTCCAAGAGGGTCCCTTCCCGCCTGCCCCGCGTGTACGATCGCCCCAACCAGCCCTCGCAACAGGCCCGTTCAAGAAAACGGCCGGACCCGTTGCACCTCCCCATCTCACCGAGGAGGCCGGGCCCGGCCTGTCCCTAGTCACCTGACGATCGTAGGAACGCACTCATGGTATTACGTCCAAGCCGCAGCTCAGAAGGCCCCTCCAGCCCGTTCGCCGCTCTCTACGCTGTGCTCGCGGCGCTCCTCGCAGCCTGCCCGACCGCACCTTCTCCGTACGCCTCGTGGGTATGGGGTGCCGTCGTCGTCGTGGTCATCGTCCTGGTGATCACGCAGCCAACGTTGGGCAGCGCTCAGGCCTGACGGAGCTGCCGCGGTCGGCATCCGGCACGCAGGGTGCCGACCGTTCCCGACGTGGTCTTCGACGCGTCCCCAGCGCCTTACTACGCCAACCGCCCCAAGTCCCTCTTCTTCCGTAAAACCGTCTCTGTGAGGGCTCGGACGTGTTTCATACACCTGTGGTTCAAGAATTCCCAGAAGGTGACGTGCCCTTCGCGCAGCTCTCCCCGGCTGCCCGCACTATCTGGGCGAAACACGATCCAAAGACCGATGGTCATCTGCCCCTGTGGCGGCACCTGGCCGACAGCGCCGGCGTGGCCGGGAAGCTCTGGGATGTGTGGCTGCCCGCCAACATCAAATCCCTTGTGGCCAAGGGCCTTCCAGAGGGTGAGAGCGGTGCACGACGGCTCGTGATGTTCCTTGCGGGAGCCCATGACGTCGGCAAAGCAACCTGCGCCTTCGCCTGCCAAGTCGATTCGCTCGCCGATCGCATGCGTTCTGCCGGCCTGGAGATGCCGACCGCCGCGCAGTATGGAACTGATCGCCGCACAGCGCCGCATGGGCTCGCCGGGCAGTTGCTGCTCCAGGAATGGCTCAGCGTGCGCTTTGGCATGACCACGAGGGTGTCCGGGCAGTTTGCTGTCGTGGCGGGCGGGCATCACGGCACGCCGCCCGAGCACCAGCAGATTCATGACCTCCAACTCCGCCCCTGGCTCCTGCGTCACCCCGGCGACGCCGAGAGCCTGTGGCGCAGCGTGCAGTACGAGTTGATGGATGAGTGCGCTGAACTAGCGGGAGTCAGCCAGCATTTGTCGGGCTGGAAGGATGTTCGGCTTACGCAGCCCGCGCAAGTGCTCCTTACGGCGATCGTGATCCTGTCGGACTGGATAGCCAGCTCCGCTGAGCTGTTCCCGTACGATCCGGCTTCCTGGCATCCGATCGGCCCGGCCGGCGAAGCTCGCCGTCTCACGGCAGCCTGGGATGGTTTGGACCTGCCGGGCCCCTGGGAGCCTGAGCAATTTGACCGCTCCGCAGAATCGCTGTTCGCCGAGCGCTTCGCTCTCCCCGTCGAGGCTCAGATCAGGCCAGTCCAGATCGAGGCCGTTCGGGCAGCGCGTCAGATGCCCTCCCCAGGGCTGCTGATGATCGAAGCCCCGATGGGGGAAGGCAAGACCGAAGCGGCATTCGCGGCGGCGGAGATCCTGGCCGCCAGGAGCGGGGCCGGTGGTTGTCTGGTGGCGTTACCCACTCGGGCGACTGGTGATGCCATGTTCCCGCGGTTGTTGGACTGGCTCGATCACCTGCCCGACTCCGGTTCCTCGACGGTCACCCTGGCCCATGCGAAAGCAGCGCTCAATGACGTCTGGTCGGGTCTCTTGCGCCGGGGACATCGCACCATCGCAGCGGTCGAGCCGGATCGGTCACAGCAGCTGAGCGGGGTGCGGTCCCCTCGTTCCGAACCTGCCGGGCTACAGGCTCATCAGTGGTTACGGGGGCGGAAGAAGGCGCTGCTCGCCTCGTTCGCGGTGGGGACCATCGATCAGGTGCTGTTCGCCGGGCTCAAGAGCCGACACCTGGCACTGCGGCATCTGGCGGTGGCGGGCAAGGTCGTCATCATCGACGAAGTACACGCCTATGACGCCTACATGGGCCGATACCTCGACCGGGTTCTGGAGTGGCTCGCCGCGTATCGCGTTCCGGTCATCATGCTGTCGGCGACCCTTCCTGCCGACCGCAGGCGAGCGCTGGCGGCCAGTTACGCAGGAGAAGCGGTCACGGACGGTGCGATGAGGTCGGACTCCGCTGCCTATCCTCTGATCACTGCCGTTGCGCCAGGCGCCCCGGCCCTGTCCATACAGCCTCCTGCCGCATCGGGACGCCGTACGGATGTGACATTGGAACGCTTGGACGACGATCTTGACCAGCTCGCCGACCGGCTGATGCATGAGCTCCAGGACGGCGGCTGCGCTCTGGTCGTGCGGAACACCGTCCAGCGCGTCCTGGATGCGGCCGATGTGTTGCGTGAGCGGTTCGGTGCGCAGCACGTGACGGTCACGCATTCCCGGTTCCTGGCCGCTGACCGAGCGGCTCGGGACGCCGAACTGCGGGATGTCTTCGGGCCGGACGGGGAGCGGCTTGCTGGCCCACACGTCGTGGTGGCCAGCCAGGTGGCCGAGCAGTCGCTCGACGTCGATTTCGATCTGCTGGTCACCGATCTGGCACCGGTAGACCTGATGCTCCAGCGCATGGGGCGGCTGCACCGACACCCGCGACAGCGCCTGACGAGGCTCGCCACGGCCCGCTGCCTTGTGACGGGTGCCGCGTGGGAGCCGGATCTGCCACAGCCCGTGCGCGGCTCGGAGGTCGTCTACGGACGGCATGCTCTGCTTCGGTGCCTGGCCGTGCTCGGGCCGCATCTCGACGGCGAACAGCTGGTGCTTCCCCACCACATCAGCCCGCTCGTCCAGGCCGCTTACGGTGAGGCCGAGCTCGGTCCGCCGCGTTGGGCAGGGGAACTGAGCGCGGCGCAGGCGGAACATTTCCGCGTTCTCGCAGACAAGCGGGAGAAGGCGGAGGCGTTCCTGCTCGGTCCGGTCAGACGGGCCGGGCGCCCGATCTACGGCTGGCTCGGGGCCAACGCCGGTGATGCTGACGACACCCGTGAGGGCAGAGCTCAAGTGCGCGACAGCCAGGAAAGCCTGGAGGTCATGGTGGTGCAGCAGTTGCGTGACGGCACGCTCGCCACGGTGCCCTGGCTGCCCCGCGAGCAGGGTGGTCTGAGGCTGCCGACGGACTTCCCTCCCGACCGGCAGGCCGCTGAGGCCGTCGCCGCGAGTGCGATCGCTCTGCCTCGGCTGTTCTCCCACCCTGGTGCGATCGATCGCACCATCGGTGAGCTGGAGCGTTTCATGGTCCCTGCCTGGCAGGTGAAGGAATGCCCTTTGTTGGCAGGGGAGTTGATGCTCGTTCTGGACGAGAATTGTCAGACCCGTCTGTCAGGCTTCGTTCTCAGGTACAGCGTCGTCGACGGACTGCGGGTGCAGACCGCCTTCGAGGCGTCACGTGCCCCCACCGTGTCAGTGCACGAGGCCGAACCGACGGAGGAAGTCGACGATGAGCGGGCAGCGAACCGGGCGATCCCCACGCTCGTCACCGGCAAGGGGCTGAGCTCCTTGCCACCGAAGTGCCCTCCTCTCCAGGGTCCTCCCTCCTTCAGCCTCGTGACATCCGCGTGGCTGCCGGTCCAGCGCCTCGACGGGAGCATGGACGAGCTGTCGCTCGTGGAAATCTTTGCCCAGGCCCAGGATGTGCGTCGCCTCGTGGGTGACCTTCCGACTCAGGATTTCGCCCTGCTGAGGCTGTTGCTGGCGATCTTGCACGATGCGGTCGACGGTCCGGCAGAACTCGACGACTGGGCGCAGTTGTGGGAGTCGCAGGACCCGTTCGGCGAAGTCCCCGGCTACCTCGATCGGCATCGGGACCGCTTCGACCTGCTCCACTCGAATGCGCCCTTCTATCAGGTGACCGGTCTGAGCACAGCGAAGGACGAAATAGCCTCTCTCAATCGGCTCGTCGCCGACGTGCCGAACGGGGAGCCCTTCTTCACCATGCGAAGTCCCGGCGTGGAACGGCTTTCCTACGCCGAGGCCGCGCGCTGGCTGGTCCACGCGCACGCCTACGACCCCTCGGGAATCAAGTCCGGGATGGTGGGAGACCCTCGGGCCAAGTCCGGCAAGGTGTATCCGCTCGGCGTCGGCTCCCTGGGCAACCTCGGCGGTATCTACGCCGAGGGTGCCACCCTGCACCAGACCCTGCTCCTGAACCTGATTGCCTTGGACGAGGGCATTGTCGAGCAGGAAGACGGGGATCTGCCCGCCTGGCGCCACCCCCCATCAACAGCAGGGGCCGCCGACACAGACCGGCTCGCCCGGGGCCCGGTCGGGCTGCGTGACCTGTACACCTGGCAGTCACGGCGCCTGCGCCTGCACGTCGACGGCGAGCAGGTGCGCGGTGTCGTTCTCGGATACGGGGACCCTCTGACCCCGCACGCGCCCTGGAAGCGGGAGCCCATGTGCAGTTGGAGGCGCAGCGCCGCACAGGAGAAGAAGCAGGGGCGGCCGCTGGTATACATGCCGCGCCAGCATGATCCGAGCCGGGCGGCCTGGCGTGGGCTGGGCTCACTGCTGCCCGCGCGGCGCTCGGCTGGCGACGACACCGGGCGCGGCACTCCGGAGTCGCTTCCTGCCGGAGTCGTCTCCTGGTATTCGATGCTCGCTTCGGAAGCTTTCATCGATCAAACGTCGTTGATCCGGGTGCGGCTCGTAGGCGCGGTGTATGGCACGCAGCAGTCCGTGGTGGACGAAGTCGTGGATGACGCGGTCGTCCTGCCGGTGGTCCTCCTGCACGAGGAGAAACCCGACTTCGGCGCCACAGCGGTCGATGCGGTGCACGACGCGCAGGGCGCGGTGACGGCACTGGGCCAGCTGGCCGGGAACCTGGCACGTGCCGTGGGCTCGAACCCCGATCCCGCAAGCGATACCGCCCGCGACCTCGGTTTCGGAGCGCTGGACGGGCCATACCGGCAGTGGCTTGCCGCCTTGCGTCCGGGCACCGACCCGCACGCGGCTCGGGAGCTCTGGCAGGCCACTGTCCGAAAGCAGGTCATGGGGATCGGCCTGGAGTTGCTCGACTCCGCGGGGTCCGCCGCCTCGGAGGGCCGGGTGGCCGACGTTCCCGGTTCGGGGCGTCACTGGGTCAATGACGCACGCGCAGAGCAGTGGTTCCGACAGCGGCTGAACCAGGTACTACCGCGACCGCGACAAGACCCGGACGAAGGTAACTGAATGACCAACGTCATGCCGTCATCGCCCAAGAGCACACCGCGGCGGTCTTCGGGAGGTGGGCTGCCTCGTCCGTCTCTGCAAGCACCAGGACGCGCCACCGACCGTTGCATAGGGCGCCTGCAGGCCCTGTACCGGCAGGACAATTCGAGCGCCGTAGCGGCCCTGGCCCGTCTCCGGCGCGGAGTCGGCAAGGCCGTGCACGAAGCCCCCGAGAGCTGGGGCAACGATGGATTGGAGGAGCTGTCCGCCATCCGAGCGGAGCACGACTCCGCCAAGGAAGTCGAGCCGGGGGACGCAGCGTCAGCGAAGTACTACTCCGCCGAGGAACGCCGCTGGAGCGAGCAACGTGAACTCGCCGAGGAGAGAGCAGTGTTCCTCACGATCACGTTGTGGGCGCTCCACCAGCAGTCCGTCCGCGACGCCAACATGCACGCGCGTGACTGGGGCCTGGGCCGATCGGTCCGGCACCTGGCGCAGAGGCAGCCGGGTGATGGAGAACCTCAACCCGCTACGTCTGCTGCGAAGTTGAACGAGGAGCTGAACGAGCCTCTCCGTAAACGGTTTGTACGGATCGGCACTTCGACATCATTCGAGATGCTGGGCACCAGGCTCCGCGAAGTGGTGCTGCTGCTCCGTGGCGCGCGGATACCCCTCGACTACGCGCGGCTGGCCGACCAATTGGCTGCTTGGCAGGACACCGCCCGTCAAGCCGAGGTCCGCCGGACCTGGGGCCGTGACTTCCACCTGTCCTCGCAACGAAGCTCCCGCAGCGAAACAGATCCTGCGGCCAGCAGAGACAACAGGGCCAGCCTCGACGACCTACTCAACGCCGACGACTAGCGACCAGGGCCACAACCCGGCGTTCGTCATTGCATGTGCTGGCACTCACAGGGAGAACTCGCGTTGACACGCAGCATTCTTGACATCCACATTCTTCAGTCCGTGCCGCCCAGCAACCTGAATCGAGACGACACGGGCACCCCCAAATCTGCCATCTATGGTGGCGTACGGCGGGCCCGTGTCTCCAGTCAGGCGTGGAAGCGGGCTACCCGGAGGGCCTTCGCCGACCTGCTCCCCCCGTCCGAACTCGGCGTGCGGACAAAAAAGGTTGCCGATGCGCTCGCCGAACGGATCACAGACCTGGAACCGTCGTTTAAAGCCTCCGCGAGTGTCGAACTGGCCACCGAGGTCATGCGTGCCGCGACCGGCTCCAAGATCGACGCACCGAAGCGCCGGGGCAAAGGTGGAGCGGAGACAGAGCGCGAGCCGAGCCCCGAGTCCTCGTACCTGATGTTCCTCAGCGGCCGTCAGCTCGACGCGCTGGCAGCCCTCGCTTTGGAGGGCAGCCCCGGTGGCGACCTCAAGGCGTTCAAAGAGGCTCTTAAGAACAACAAGGAGTACAAAGCCCGTATCCGGGATGCAGTCGACAGCCGCCACTCCGTGGACATCGCCTTGTTCGGCCGTATGGTCGCCGACTCACCCGACCTGAATGTGGAAGGGGCCACCCAGGTTGCCCACGCGATCGGGGTACATCCCTCCGAGATCGAGTCGGATTACTTCACGGCCGTGGACGACCGGAGCACCGATGAAGAATCCGGAGCCGGGATGATCGGCACCATCGACTTCAACTCAGCGACGCTCTACCGGTACGCCGCGGTGGACCTCGACGAACTCCATCGAAATCTCGGCACCGGACTCAAGGAGAACGAACACCCGACGACACCGGTACAGAAGGCAGCGAGCGCCTTCCTCGAAGCGTTCATCACTTCCTTGCCGACAGGAAAGATCAACACCTTCGGCAATCACACACTGCCGGCTGTCGTGATCGTCAAACTCCGTTCGCAGCGGCCCATCAGCTTCGTCGGCGCATTCGAAGAACCAGTGCGTCAGGCCGCCGAGGGTGGCTATGTCCGGGAGAGCTGCAAGCGTCTCGCGGCCTACATCCCCGACCTGGAGCGCCAGTACGGGGTCCCCGACGACCAGCCGACCTGGGTCTTTCGCGTAGGCGAGGAAACCCGAGCGCTCGCGGAACTCGGCACCGGGGTCACCTTGGGCACCCTGACCAAGGCCGTCGAGGACGCCATCGCGCAGCGGCTGGGAGCGCCGGGGTCGGCAGCATGAGCGTCCTGCTGCTCCGGCTGGCCGGACCTCTACAGGCATGGGGGGCCGCGGCCCGCTTTGCCCGCCGGAGCACCGAGAACGCCCCGACCAAGAGCGGCGTCCTCGGCCTGCTCGCCGCAGCACTGGGCCGAGGCCGGGAAGAGGACCTCTCTGACCTGGCAGCACTGCGGTTCGGCGTAAGGATCGACCAGCCAGGCACCCGGATGCGGGACTTCCACACGGCCCACCACTTCGACTCGGGCCGGGCCATGCCGCTTTCCGAGCGGTTCTACCTGGCGGACGCGGTCTTCCTGGCCGGGGTTGAAGGCGACAACCGCCTGATCCAACAACTCTATGAGGCGCTCCTCTCCCCGAGGTTCCTTCCATTCCTCGGCCGTCGCTCATGCCCGCCGTCGCGTCCCATCACCATCGGCCCACCACAAGAGATTCCGCTGGAGCAGGCCCTGCGCGAAACCCCGTGGCAGGCAGCCAACTGGTACGTCAGGCAATCCGCTGCACGGCGGGGAGACAGCGGTACGCCTGCCTCGGATCCGGCCCTGGACACACTGATCGACTGCCCTCCTGCCGAAGTACCCGACTTCTCAGTACGGGACATTCCGCTGAGCTTCGATCCCCGGCACCGCCAGTACGGTCTGCGCGGAGTACGTACAGGACGTCCCGAGACCCCTGCACCCCCGCGACGCGCCGCCCCCTCCTCCCCACCCCACGAGCCGACCAGCCTGCTCCCGCCTGCCGACGGACCATCCGCCTCCGCCTGGCCCCCGGACACGACACCACCGGAATCCGGACTGCCGAGGATCCACTGATGTATCTGACCCGCTTCCGCTTCAACTCCGCACGCTCCGGAGCGCGTCGACTCCTCGGCTCGCCCCACCTGATGCACGGCGCCGTGAGCATGGCATTTCCCGAACCACCGGCACGGGACGGCCAGGGCCCACGCGTCCTGTGGCGCCTCGACAACGACCACCAGGCACGAACCCAGCTCTACATCGTCAGTCCCCACCAGCCCGACCTGACGCACCTCGTCGAGCAGGCCGGTTGGCCGACCTTGGACGAACCCGGATGGGCCACCTTCGCCTACACCGGCTTCCTCGATGCCCTCGCCGCCGGAGACACCTGGAGCTTCAGGCTCACCGCCAACCCTGTCCACAACATCCGCCTGCCCCAGGACAAACCAGACGACCGCACCCATCGCACCGCCCACCGCACACCACGCCACCAGCTGCGCTGGCTGCTGGAGCGCCAGGAAAGGGCGGGCTTCGAGGTACTCCGCAAGGCCCCCGACAAACAGTTGACTCAGTTCGGCGACGAGCACGAACTGACCGTGCGGGACCAGCTGCCGCTCCAGTTCCGCCGGCCTGCGGCAGAACGACCGCGCCAAGACGTCCGTTTCACCAGGGTGACCTTCGACGGGCGATTGCAGATCACCGACCCCGAAACCTTCCGCCGCACCCTCACCCAGGGCCTCGGCAAAGCCAAGGCGTACGGCTGCGGACTGATGACGCTCGCCCCGGTGACCCCTCAGTGAGCACCGTCGGACGCAGGCCGACATCAACACCGCGTGACTCACCCGAGTCGGGGACCGACTGTCCTTCGTCTACCTGAAGCGGTGCACCATCCACCGCGACGACAACGCGATCACGGCGACCGACGCGGACGGCGTGACCCACATCCCGTCCGCCACCATCGGCACACTGCTCCTCGGCCCCGGCACCCGAGTCACCCACCAGGCCATGACCCTGCTCGGCGAATGCGGAGCAGGCGTGACGTGGGTCGGCGAGCACGGCGTGCGCTTCTACGCAGGCGGACGCGCTCTGAGCCGCTCGTCAGCACTGGCGGAGGCCCAGGCCACCGTCTGGGCAAACCGACGCACCCGGCTCGAAGTAGCCCGCGCGATGTACCGTCTCCGGTTTCCCCACGACGACCCCGCCGGACACTCCCGCCAAGAACTACTGAGCATGGAGGGACGTCGACTCAAGGAGTGCTACGGACGCGAGGCGGCCCGCACCGGAGTCCCATGGCGACGACGCGAATATCACCGAGAGGACTTCTCGGCCGGCGATGCGCCCAACCAAGCGGTCACCGCGGCAGCACGGTGCATGTACGGCGTCGCCCACTCCGTCGTCTCCGCCCTCGGCTGCTCACCCGCCCTCGGGTTCGTGCACTCCGGCAACGAACGGTCCTTCGTACTCGACGTCGCGGACCTCTACAAAACAGACGTGGCTATCCCAGCAGCGTTCGATGCAGCCGCGGAAGGAGCAGAGGACGTCGCCTCCCGAACCCGCAGGGCCTTGCGCGACCGCATCAACCAGACGAACCTGCTTGATCGCTGTGTACACGACATCAAGAACTTGCTCGGCTACACGGGCACCCGCGCGGCCAGCGACATCAACGAGGACCGCATGACCGTGCAGTCAGACAGCGACATGCATCTCGAAGGCGGACGCAACTACGGCACAGAGGAACCGATCTGGTGACGGTCATCGTGCTCACCAACTGCCCCTCCGGACTCAGAGGGTTCCTCACCCGCTGGCTCCTGGAGATCTCCCCCGGCGTCTTCCTGGGCGCTCCCACAGCCCGCGTACGAGACATCCTGTGGGCAGAAGTACGCCAGTACTCCGGCCAGGGCCGCGCCCTCCCGGCCTACCAAACCGACACCGAACAGGGCTTCGCCTTCAAGACCCACGACCACGCCTGGCACCCGGTGGACCACGAAGGCCTGACCCTGATCCATCGCCCGTCCCTCACCGCTCCTCACCCCGACAACAGTCAGCCGTCACCACCTCGCTCGGGATGGAGCAAGGCATCGAAGAGACGACGGTTCGGCGGCTGACAAGAACCACGGAACGCCTGGCCCTCCCAGACAGACACGAAGCCTCATTTGCGCCTTATGTCGGAATCTTGGTTAGTAAGCAAAATCGGGTGCCCCTGCCCATAGACATGCAGGTCACCCGCTGTGGTCCCTGCGCATGCGGGGGTGGCCCTCGGAAGGTCGACGATGACCGAGCAGCCCATTGGTGGTCCCTGCACATGCGGGGGTGGTCCCGGCACCTGGCTCGCCATGGGTCGCCTGAGTGGCCCGCGCACGTGCGGGGGTGGTCCCTTGGCGTGGGGGACGATGAAGGTGAGGACGTGTGTGGTCCCTGCGCATGTGGGGGTGGTCCCGGATGATGGGGAGCCCTACACGACCACGGGCCGTGGCCCCCGTGCATGCGGGGATGGCGACGAGGCTTCGCGACCTACGGCACACAAGCGCACCCCCGTCGACGCGGTCACTTTCCGTAGCGAGTGAGCTCGCTACGGGCCGTCGCCGCCCTGCTTCGCTGCCCCTTCGTCGGGACCTCCGCGGGTGCGGGGAGGGCGCCGCATGCGCCCTCCAGCAGCCAGGCGCGTACGTCCCGCTGCTGTACTTCCTTGAGGACCGATGCCACAGTGGCGAAGTCGTTGTCCACGTGGAGCACTGTGTGACCGTGATGGACCGCTGTCGCACACACCAAGAGACCGATGGCCCCGGCGGCCCGGTGCTGCCCTTGCTGGGTGAGCTTGTACTGCGCGGTATCGACCCAGCGCCACGCGTTCTTGGGAACCGGCGAGAACTGACAGAGAGCATCCAGCTCTTCGGCCAACTCATCCCGGTGGGCCGGGCTTGTGGCCGAGTAGAGGAACTCCGCCCTCGTGGGCTCGCAGAGATGGAACACGCCCGCGGCGATATGCCCTTCCCAGGGCAGCAACGCCCCCGGCGTACGGAAGAGATGCCACAGGGCAGAGGTGTCGAGGAGGTACGTGATCACTCGAAGGCTGCCCGCCGGGCGCGCTTCGCGGCCGCATGCGCCGCAGCCGCAGCCTCGAACTCGCCCCGCTCACCCCGCGCGGCCAGCTTCTCGGCAGCCTCAAGCCGCTTGATGCGCGCCACGTAGTCCCGCAGAGCCCCGTTGACCGTCTCTTTCTTCGTCGAGACACCCATGAGCCGCATCGCCTCGGCCAGCGCCTCGTCATCGAGATCAACCTGAGTAACCGACATACCAGCCACCCCTCACCGCAAGTCCATGATGTACATAACTACGATACATCACCAACATTTCCCGGCGGAGTCCATCGCACACGAGGCAGACACGACGCGGCCCCGAGAGGCGCCCGCAACCCACAGCCACGGACACCACACATCCACGGCCCGGCATCCGCAACCCGAAAGAGACGGAACAGCATCACCGAGGAGCCAGGCGTGCGGGTGTTCGGTACAAGTGGGCCCCTTACTGGAGGAGCCGTGGGGCCGCTCTTGGCGCTCCCACAAGCGCGTCACCACACAGGCCCAAGCCACAGCCGTTCGTGGCTCGGCTTCGACACGAAGGGCTCACGTTCCCGCGCCCCGAGGGGCGCCCGCTGCACGCAAAACGCCCAGGGAAAAAGCGTTTACGCAGGTCAGAACGTTTCTGCACCACGAAGAAGCGGTGGGGCGGGTGGGACTCGAACCCACGGCCGACGGATTATGAGTCCTTTTCGGATCTTCCGGCCGCTTCCCGATCCTGCCTCGATCTTCCTATGTTCGCAGGTCAGCGGCCTACAGCCATTCTGGCCTAGTCCTGCCCTTCCTGATCCTTCCTGGCCCTTCCGTCCCCTGCGTGTCCCCTGGCGGCCCCTGAGAGGCTTCTCCTCGGAGGCGGTTCAGGGCGCTCGGCTGCATCGACGCAGGTTGCACAGTGCGGGCAGTCCAGGATTCGAACTCGTACGCAGCGGAGTTCCTTACCGATGAAAGAGGCTCCACCCTCTTCGCCCGAGGGTAGAGCCGCGCAGCTTCTCCGCAGGTCAGCCGGTTGTTCCAAGCGTAGCGTGCCATCGCTTCGAACGGGACGAGTCAGTCCGCGTCTTCGTGTCGCGCCTCGGGCACCGGCAACGTCTCGCTGATCGCCACTTGCCGCTCCCTCTTCGGGGGCTCGACCGCGAGGTCGTAGCCGCCTCCTGGCGCCGTTCCCGGCCTGTGTCGCTTCTCGATACCTGTACGGAGGGTGCGTATAGGTCCTCCCCCATCGAACCAGCCCTCGGGGGCGAGGCGCTCGGCGTGGGTGAGCCAGTGCCGGCCGCGTTGTTCGGGGAGTGGAGGCAGGGCTCGCCATTGGGGGTGGGCCACTGCGCCTCGGGTTTCGTCGGGAGGGGCGGGCATGGGGTGCCTCCGGGGGGCGGCCTCGGCGAGCCTGCCGAGGCCGCCGTGAGGGGTCAGCGGTTGTCGAAGTCGGCTCGGCCGGCGGCGAATCGCTGTGCTGCGTCGCGGTAGATCACCAGGATCGGCGCCGGGTCGCACTCCATGCGGATGCCGTCGAGCAGCAGCGTGGCGAGTTCGTGGCCGGGGTCGATGTCGAGCGCGTCCGAGAGGGCGTGGCTGGCGGTGAGGGTGTCGCCCTGTCGCCAGGCGACCCAGCCGAGGAGTGTGAGCAGCGGTACGGCCTTGTCGGTGTGCGGCGGCACGCAGCGCCGGGCCAGGTATCCCCATAGTTGCCGCTCGTAGCGGAGATCGCCCTCATTGCCTGTGGACAGGGCGGCGTCGCAGGTCTCGCGGTCTTGCAGGCCGAGGATGATGCGGGCGGCGACCTCGTCCATGAGTTGGCCGCGGCCGTTGCGGAAGTCGGCGAGGGCTCCTCCGACGATGTCAATCGTGCCGTAGCGGGTGAGGAGTTGTCCGTCGTTGGTGCTGGCCTGGGCGTCGTGGTCGGCGATGGCCGCGTCGAGGGCTTCGCGGTAGCGGTCCGAGTTCGTGTCGGTGGGACGGTACTCGCTGGCGGCCTGGACTGCGTGCTGAAGGTAGGCCGTGCGGTGGGCTTGGGCCTTGCGGGCGGTGGCGAGGAGTTCTCGGGGGTCGTCGCCGTCGATCGTGCCGAGGTGTATGCCGACGGCCAGTTCGTAGTCGGGGTCGGTGGTGAGAGCGTCGCGTAGGGCCAGTCGGGCGGCGATGAGGTTGTCTTGCCGCCAAGCGACGAAGGCGTACAGCGTCAGAATGGGGACGGCCTCCTGAGTGAACGGGGCTGTGCAGTGGCGGGCGAGGTAGGCCCACAGGCGTCGGGCGTGGGGAAGGTCGTTGTCCTCCGCGTGGGCCATGCCGGCTTCCACTGCTCCGTCGTCTTGCAGGCCGACGATCAGTTGTGTGGTCAAGGCGCGGTTGAGGGCGGTCGCTCCTGTACGGAACTGGCTCATGGCCGCGTCGATCTGGGCGCAGGTCGATGCGAGCGTCGCGTCGAGTCCGGCGCTCGTAGCGCAGCGGGTGTTGAAGCGGGACGCGGCGGTGTGCAGGTCCTCAAGGAAGTCGGGGCCGGTCGTGACTGCTCGGAACTCTTTGACGATGTCGCGGGTGCGGGGGCCAGGGGTGCGGCCGAGGCGGGTCATCTGCGCGGTGACGCTGGTGGGGTCGTCGGGGGACGGGAGGGTCTCGCCCTCGCAGCATCCTTCGGTGGGGCAGTCGTACGCCCACCACCGGTTCGCGACGAGCCCGATCGTCTGGAGGACTGTGGCGCGCAGTTCGGTGAGCGTGGTGGTGAGCCGGTCGCTGACCGGGGCGAGGAGCGCGGCCGTGTCCCAGGGGGTCTGGCCGGGGCGCGGTTCGCGGCACAGGTAGACGATGACGCCCTGGTCGGGGTTGTGCCCCTGCCGGAGGGCGTCGGTCACGAATTGGCGGGCGGCGAGTTCGGCGGTGGCGTTCCACTCGGCGGGGTCGTCGGGCAGGGGGCACGTCATGGTCGGGCCGTCGATGAAGTTCTCGCCGGGGGCGTGGAGGGCGATGCTGTCGTCGGGGTAGTGGCCGAGGAGGTAGGGCAAGATCTGGGCGAGGTTGGGCAAGCTGGTGACCTGCACGGTGTTGTCGGGGCTCACTTCTGGATTCCTTCGGTAGAGGCGGGGTTGAGCTGCCCGGTGCGGGCGGGTGGGGGCGGGGCGGGGATGCCTCGCGGCTTGTTCGTCAGGGCTGGGAGCAGGCGGTCGCGCAGGAGTGCGCCGAGGTCGGTGGCCAGGGCTTTGCTGGTGCGCGTGTTGAGGACGGCGTGCCAGGTGCAGCCGGGCTGGAGCCGGGCGTCGCGGGCGGCCTGTGCATCGGCCTGCTCGGTGGCGGTTGCGCCGTCGGGGATGGGCGGCAGGTCGGGGCCTGCGGTGATCCAGGTCTGGATGGCGAGGCCGCGGGACTGGATACGCAGGCCGAGGTGGTGACCGTCGGGATGGCGGTAGTCGGCGGTGCGGTCGGGGGTGTCGGTGGACGCCTGGTGCCAGGGCAATTCGAGGGTGGGAGCTATCTGGTCGAGGGACGGGACGTCGATCTCGTCGCGTGGCCCGGCGAAGGACGGTCGGCGGCGGCGGGTGGTGGGGGTCCTGCCGGGTCGGATGCGATTGGTGGGTTCGGTCATACGGCTGCGGCCTCGGGCATGGCCTCGTCGAGGAGGGCGAATGCCTGGTTCCAGGCGACGAGGGTTTGGGCGGTGTCCAGGTAGCGGTCGCGTTGCGCGAAGGCTTCTTTGGCTTCGGCGCGGGTCTTGGCGTAGTCGTCGTCGGGGGCGAGGGAGTCGGCGTGGCCGATGAGGCAGCGCGGACCGAGGTCCCAGACGATGGCGTTGACGGCGGCGCACCCGGCAGACAACGCGTCGATGTCGTTGCCGTACCAGTGGAAATCGTGGGGGTTGAGGCCGAGATCGCGCAGGCGCTGGGCGACGGAACGGAACATCGTGCCCGAGCCGACGGCGGGATCGCAAAAGGACATCCCCGGCTTGACGAAGCCCTCATCCACGGTCGTCGCGGCCATCACGTCCGTGACGGATGCCGGCGTGTGGTACTCGCCGCGCCACTTCTTGTCGCTCTTGTGGCGGAGACCGGTGAGCAGGGGGCTGAGGACGTCGGCTTCGGAGCGGCGCCAGGGGTCGTCGTGGCCGGTGAGGTCGAAGAGCCCCGTGTTGAGGGCGGCGTGGGTGACGGCGTGGGCCGCACGGAGCTGCTGCTTGTCGGGGTCGGGGTTCCAAGCCCAGTCGTGGAGGCGTATCGCGCGGTTGATGAGGTCGGGGCGATTGGTCCAGTGGCCGAGGTAGACCTCCTTGAACAGGTGCGGGAGTTCCTCGGGTTGGAGGTTGAGTACCCAGTCGGCTATGCCGGGCACGTTGCGCAGCAGGCAGAGCGCGGCGACGGTGCCGAGGGGGATGTCGATGCTGCTGCCGCCGAAGTTCTGATACCAGGCGTCGAGTACGTTCTCGGCGATCTTGTGGGCGTGGTCGTGGGGGTCGCGTGGGGCGGCGTACGGACGCTTGGTGATCTTGGTGTTTCGTTTGGCGGCCTTGGACTTGGGCGGGGGCTTCTTCGCCCATGAGGGTGCGGGCCTCTCGGGGGCCCAGGGCGCGGCGCGGGGCAAGAAGTCGTCGGGCATGGTTGCGGATACCTTTCTGCGGGCGCGCATGGGGCCGCCCCGGTGCGCGGTGCGCGACCGGGGCGGCGTGGGGCGGGGCGGGGTGGATTCAGCTGGTCTGCTGGAGGGCGGCTCCGATGCCGCGGGCCTCGATGGCGTAGGCGGCTTCGGGGTATCCGGCCTGGTGCAGGCCACTGATGAGGAACAGCAGGGCTGCCTCGTGGGCGTCCATGTCGCCGGTGAGCTGCTCGAAGGTCACGTCGCGCAGTTCTTCGGGCCGGTGCTCGTAGCCGGTGCGCAGGGTGTGTTCGATGTGGGCGACGGTTTCGGTGGTCTGCTGTTCGGTGAGGCCGAGCAGGGCGGACCAGGAGGCGAGGGTGGCGTTGTCAACGGGAAAGTTCACGGGCGTTGCCTTTCGGGAAGGCCGTGCCCGGCCGCGCCAGTGCGGCCGGGCACGGCGTGGGTCAGGAGGTGGGGCGGGTGGGGAAGGGGTCGTGGTGGTGGTCGGGGTGGCAGGCGGCGTACAGGTGGCCGGGGAGGTGTTCGGGGATGACGCCCCATCCGGCCCAGTGCATGACGGCGAGGTAGCCGAGTTCTCCGCCCGCGAAGCCGGTCCGGCTCTTGGCGTCGGGGTCGGGTGCGATGAACACCCAGCCGGGCAATTTGCCGGTGTCGTCGGACAGGATCTGGAAGCCGGGGCGGAGTTCGCGGATGCCGTCGGTGTGTATGGGCGGGAGGCCGGCGGTGCTGAGGATGTGTACGGCGTCCTGGACGTGCCGGTCGCCGTGGTGCTTGGGCAGGGTGCCGACGCCGGTGTGGAGGGGGCGCCGGTAGGGGGTGAGGCCGGCACTGGCCTTGTAGATGTCCATGAGAAGCCGGGCGTCGTCGCGGCGGCCGGCATGGCGCATCGCGAGGTTGGCGATGACGGCGACGAAGTGCCGGTTGTAGGTGGCCAGGCGGCGGAACTGTTCGGCGGTCATGGCGTCCGTGGCCTGGGGGTGGTTGAGGGGGCGGTTCGACAGGCGCAGTGCTTCGGCGACGTGGTGCGGGTCGATTCCTAGCTGTTGGGCGAGTTCGCGGACTCCGGGCGAGTAGTCGGTCATGCGGGTCTCCAAGAGGACGTGCGGGTATGGGTGCGCCCCCGGCGGTGGAGCCGGGGGCGCGGTATGCCCTGATCGTTGGTGGCGGTTAGCGGCGGCCGCCGCATCCGGCGTGGCCGCAGCCGCCGCAGAAGCCGCCGTTGTTGCACTCGCAGCCACATCGGCCGCTGTTCTGGTTTTCCATTTCCAATTCCCTTTCCGTTTCCGCGTTTCCGAATTCCTTACTTATATCTTAATGGCGAATACCCCAATTGCAAGGTGTGCGCAATTAGGCGGGAATTAATTTTCCGCAATTCAACTCCTTAATTCGCGGCTGCTGGAATGAGGTCCGGCCACTTCACCGCTTCCAGTGCGCGCCGGTGGGTGTCTGGCACCGGGACCGTCGGGTAGCCGAGCCAGTCCAGCCCCATCGCCGCGAGGATGGTGGCGTCGGCCATGTCGTACCGGCCCGGCCCTTCGCACGCGACGCCGTAGCGTGCGACGGCCGCGCTGCGCACCATGCCCTTGGCGACTCGGGACCGTTCCTTGCGCGGCAGGTGCTGGGCAGGGTTCGCACGGCCGGTCGCGTAGATGGTGCGGCCGTGGGGGGTCACCACCGCGTACGGGATACGGTGCCGCCACAGGTACTGCGTCACCAGCCACCACAGTCCGGCCAGTTCGTGATGCCCGGCTTGAGAACCCTGGGCGTACGCCGCGCCCTCGACCACCACCAGGTCGGCATCGTCCTTCACGCACAGGCCGATGGCGCTCACGAGCCAGTCCATCCGCTCATGGCTGCGCCGCGTGCCGGGCCGGGCGGCCAACGCCCAGGTGGCGCCCGCGACGCCGGTAGAGGTCAAGGAGAGGTCCAGGCCGATCACCCGCGGCTGCCACTCCCCCTTCACCTGGACGCTGGGCAGGGTGACGGGCGCGCTCTGCAACGCCGCCGTCATCGTGCCGCCCCCGAACGACGGTTGACCGGAGAGATCACCGCGACACCTCCGCCACGGCTGCAAGGTGCTTGGTGATGAGGCGATCCGCCTCGACCGTCGCGTCAGCCTTCAGCGGCGCGACCCACTCCCCGTAGTAGCTCTCGAAGGGGCCCCACAGGTACCAACCGCTGTCGTGGTAGCCGTCCTTGGGGTTCCGCTTCCGGTATGCCAGCTCCCACCAGCCGTCCCGCCAGCGCCATAGGCGGCGCGGTTCGGCGTCGGGCATCCAGCCAGCGCGTTCGACCAGGTTCTGAAAGCGCGCCAGGTCGATGCGCATCAGCGCGCGCTCACGAGCCGCGTCAGCCGCGGGCAGATTCGAGGGGGCTCCCTGTCCGTGCCCCTGCGCGTGCAGTTCGTCCAGCCGGCGGGTGAGCCGGGCGGCCTCGGCCGAGTGCGCGCGGGCGCGGGCACGGGCCGAGCGCCACGCCAGGCGGTACCGGCTCAGACGGGGGAAGGCGGCAGCCAGTCGTTCGCGCGCCTGGTCGCGCTGACGGGCGACCCGGAGGAGGGCGGCGGCAGCACCGTGAGACCCGCATCCCTCCAGCCACTGAGCAGTGGCTGCTATCTCTGTTCCCACAGGGTTGTGCATCGTGGTTCCTCCGGCGGGCCGCCCCAGCTCAGAGCCGGGGCGGCCCGCTGTGTGTGCGGCGGCTACGGGCGAGGGCTCTTGGGGTCCTTCTGGATGCAGTTGCCGAGAGCGGGCATCGGCCTGCGGCCGGAGACGAGGTCGCTGAACCGGGTACCGGGACGGAACCGCACGACCCGCGAGGCGGCCACCTTGACCTCTCCTCCGCTCTGCGGGTTGCGGAACGCCCTGGCCGGTCGGGCCTTGGGGATCAGAGCACCGAAGCCGGTGACGGAGACGGCTTCTCCGGCGGCGACGGCTCGCACGATCGTGTCGAACACGGCGTCGATCGCGTCGGTCGCCTGGCGCTTGCCGCCGACCCGAGGGGCGACGGCTGCGATGAGTTCGGCCTTGTTCACTGGGGTCCTTTCCCCTCGTCCGCAGGACAGGTCTGATGCGCGGTGCCGGGCTCGCCACGCGGATGGAAGTGGGCTGAGGCCGGTGCCGAGGTCTTCCTCGGCACCGGCTACCCGAAGGAATTCACCGGATTTCATAAATGTCACCTATCTCTTGTGGTGGGGTCATTCCGGCAGGCGCAGCAGCGGCCCGCCGACCATGAGCACCATCGCCAGGGGCAGGACCACACCCGAGCGGTCCACGGAGACGACGAACGGTTCCTCGCCGGACGCGGGCCGCGCGCTGATGCGCCAGACGCGTCCCGAACGGTCGGCGTAACTGGCACCGACCTCGTAGGGCAGCCCCTCGTGCAGGAAGCGACGCGCACGCACCGAGGTGGCCCACCCTGCCAGCGCGTCTCCGCTGTGGGCGCGCGTACGCGGCATCTGGAGCCCGATGAAGTCCGGGCCTGCCGTGACGACATACGCCGCGCGCCCGGCCGCGGGCCTCAGCTCGATCTCCTTGCCGGCGCCCTGCCACCGGGCAAGGTCTTCGGAGCTGAGGCGGACCGCTTGCCGCTGCCGAGCGGAGGGCTGCGCTTCCGCGAGCAGCCAACTGCGCCAGGGCAGGCTGGCCGCGTAGGTGGCGACGGGCACCGTCAGCTCGGCAGAGCCTTCGCTGAAGTGCAGCACCAGGAGCCCGGTATGCGCGCCGTGTTCCACGTGCACGTGATCGGAGGACTCCAACCAGCCGCGCAGGGCGCAGACGTCCTCGTGGCCGAGGGAAGCTGTCCAGTGCTCCCCGTCGACCGGGGTACGGGCCACGGCGAGCGAAGACGTCCCACCAGCGATGGCGTGCAGCCACCGCCGTGAGCAGTCGAGGACGACCGTGTTCAGCTCGACCGGATCGGCCGGGCTGTGCGGGGCGACCTTGTCGAGAATGGCGGACAGTGCCTCCGCCTGGATAGCGAACATCTTTTTCCTTGGGACGAGTTGGTGAGGGAACTACGGACGGGCGGATCGCTTCTGCTCACGTCGGCGGATTTGGACGAGCCGCGCCGCCTCCCGGCACCAGGAGCAGACCCGTTCACCGCGCCGGTTGTGGGCGCGGGCTCCGCCTTCGGTGCCGTGCTCGATGGGGTCTTCCTCTTCAGCGAGTTCCATGGGATGGGCCCCGTGGCAGGTCGCCCGGATCTTGCCGTCCAGCCACAGGCGTCCACCGCAGACCCCGTCGAAGCCGCTGTGCCATGGCAGGACAAGGGCAATGCATCGCGCCCGGAACGAACACTCCTGGCACACGGCCAGCAAGGCCCGTACCTGCGGCGCCTCAAGTGAGTCCACGTCCGCATCGTCGGGGGTGAAGCGAGCGTCCCCCGCACACGGTGCCTCGCTGATCCACCAGGTGCCGCTCATCGAATGCTTCCGGCCGTTTACAAGGTCGGCGGCAGCGTCATGAGCCGCACGAGATCGTTGCTGGACCCGTAGGGGTGCCGGTAGTCGTGGAGCGGGGTGAGGTGGCGACCGGCCAGGGCCGGTATCGCGAAGACGCCGCTCACCAGCAGTCTGAGAACGTTGTCGCACGCGCTCGTCCAACGCAGTCGGGTGGTGAGGTTCTGGGTGCCGTCCTCAGCAGCACCTTCGACGACCTCAATGATGCGGCCCCCGGCGCGGTGTCCGTCCACGATGACGGCGGTCGCCTCGGGGTGGTACTCGCGCACCAGCTCGGCGATACGCACGGCGCGGTCGGGCGGCGGCAGCTCCAGCGACCAACTATTGTCCTCGCTCACATTGTTGCGCCGCACCATCGCCCAGGCCGGTGAGTGGTGCGGCGCGAGCGCGCTCTGTACGTCGGTTGCGATGCACTCGGAGATCTTGGCAACCGGGTGCCGTTCGTCGCTGCCGTCCCACAACCAGGGACGTGCGCCCAGCGTGCCGGACTGTGCGCCGAGCAGCCCTTTCAGGTCCAGGGTCCGGGACTTGCCGTCGTAGGCGAACGCAACGTGAGCGGCCTCCGGGCAGAGGCAGCGCATCCTCGCGCTGATGTGGTCGAGGACCGCCAGGCAATGCGCCTGCTCGATACGCAGTCGCTCGGCGTTCAACTCCATTCGTCGGTGGGCGACGACAGCCAGGTGATCGGGGTTGGTCGCGGCAGGGGTCATGGTGCTGTGTCCTTTCTTCTTCGGGTTCAGGCCAGGACGCGCTTGAGGCGTTCACCCAGCCAGCGGGCGACGTTGACGCTCACGGCATTGCCGGCCTGCTGGGTCTGGGCCGCTTTGGAGCCCAGAACCTCATAGGTCGTGGGGAACCGCTGTGCCGACAGTTGTTCGCGCGGCTGGAGCATCCGGAAGTAGCAGTCGTTGATGTCCGGCGCGCTGCGCACCACGGCCGCCGAGTCGCGGGTGGCCAGGGTGTGCAGGGGCTCGTCCGCCGATTTGGGCGCGGCCTTGCGGTACGGGATGACCAGCGTGTTGCGGGCTCGGTCGCGGGCCACACCATCAGGCGTTACCAGCCCGTGGTGGCGGGCCGTGCTGATCGTGCTCAGCGGGTTGTCCACCGGGGCCGCGTCGCAGTTGCGGCGGAACTCCACGATGAACGGCTCCGGGTCGACGGTGACCAGGGCCTCGCTCTCGCGCGTCGTACGGGTGCGCATGGGCACGCCGACCGGGGCCGGGGTGTCGTTCCACGAGCCGCCGACCGGAACGAGCAGGGCCTCGCCGAGCTTGGCCGTGCGCGTCGGCAGCGGCCTCGTGTGCGGGGCAAAGGCGCGGTCGGTGCCGTCCTTGCCGTGGGTGAGCGTGACGAGGCTCGGATCGTACGGAAACTTGGCCAGTCCGGCTTCGATACGGCGCATCGTGTTCGGCACCAGCGGCCGGGCGCGGTCCCCGATGCGCTGGCCGATGTCGTCCCACATGATCACGTCCGATGCAGGGCGCACGTACGGCTCGACCACGGAGTGCGCGCAGCGCGTGTTCGGGCAGCGGTAGTCGTACTGGACCTGGTACTTGCCGACGCGGACCTTCGGGTTGCGCCAGCTCTGGCGGGCCTTGACGTCCTGGCCGCACCCGACGCAGTACGCGAGCGGACGCGGCGCGAGGTCGGGGCGCCGGACGCCGGCCAGGGTGAAGACGATGTATACACGATCCCGCCACTGCGGCGCGTACGGGTTGGTCTCCGAGCCGATGTGCGCGGAGGACACCGAGACGACCTGGGCGCGGTATCCGAGCTTCTTCATGGCCCTGGTCCACTCGGGGAACAGCAGCCAGGCGGTGATGAACTCCACGACGTTCTCGACAACGACGCAGGGGAACCGTTTGGCCTCGGCGGCGCGCAGTACGCACCAGGCGGTCACGCGGGTCATCTCGAAGGCTTCTGGTGGCAGTTCCCGCCATTGCTCCTCTTCTTCGAAGAGGGAGTCCTGCGCTGGGTCGGGTTGCCGCTTCTTGCCTCCGGCGGGGCTGATCTCGGTGCAGATGACGCTGGCCCACAAGATCAGGGCCTGAGGAAGCCAGCGCATGGGGTAGTTCTGGATGTCCGCGCAGCGCGCGGTGGCGGTGGGGTGGTTGAGGGCGAAGGTATCGACCGCGGTTTGCCAGTGGTTGATACCGAGGACCGGATCGAATCCGGCTTCCCGCAAGCCGGTGGGGTCTCCGCCTGCTCCGCAGAGCAGGTGGACAGATCGGGGCACGGTGGTGGTTCTCCAGGAGGCGGGGCCGCCCGGCCCGGTGAGGCCGGGCGGCCGTGGTCAGGACTGGTCCGGTGCGCGTAGCGCGCGGTGGTGGCGGCTGTCCTCGATCCCCAGGGCGATGAGCGCCCCGAGGGCGAGGAGACAAACGATCAGCAGCCAGATCACCGCCATGCGCCTCCAGGTGGGCGCGGTACGCGGCGCGGCCGGTCAGTCATGGCTGCGGGTGACGCGGACGGTGGCGATGTGGCCGATGTTCTCGAAGAGCGCGAGCGGGAAGCCCTCCGACTCGGGCCGCTCCCAGACGCAGCGGTAGCCCTCGTCCGAGATCAGCCGTTGCGTCCACTCGAAGTAGCGGGCGACGGCCATGCAGGGCCTTTCGATACCCGCAGTCTGGTTGTGAGCCCCGGTGAAGGGCGCGACGTGCGTAGCGGACACGATCAGTCGCCGCGTGACCATCAGGGTGTCCAGCGCATCGATATGGGCGAACATCGGGACGAGGCTGTTGCCGTGGTGACTCTGCGGCCCGCCGGGGGCGGAGTTGTACAGGACGGTGTGCCGTGAGACGTCCTCGATGCGCCGCCGGATCACCGTCCAGCCGGTGACCTCGTTCGGGTCGACGGGCAGGTCGTGCCCGGAAGCGATGCTCAGCTCGGTGCCGTCGCCGAGTTCCGCGCGGATGTGGTTCTCGCCGCCGCCCGTCTCCATGTCGGTGACCCAGCCGTTGTGGCGCAGCGGCGCGATGACATGGCGGTAACCATGGAAGAGCTTGAGCCACAGAGGGTCGGTGAGGCGATTGTGGTCGGGCAGGGGTGCGATGGTCATTTCGGTCTCCAAGAGGGGTGGTGCAGGCGCTCCAGTGGCTCGCCTTTGAACAATGTGACCTATCTGAGGTGCGCGTTCAGCTCACGAGGCGCAGTTCGTGCTCGGCGAAGATCTGCACGACCCACATCCGGCCGCCGCGCGTGACGGAGCAGCCGACGGGGCGACCCTGGTGCCACAGGACGAACGCCGAACCGTGCTCGCGCCGACCGATCGAGTCGGTCAGCTCGCGCACCCCGACGGCGGCGCACTCGACGGAGCAGAACGGCCCTTCGGTCAGTACGGGGGTGGTGCGCGGGCCATGGACGACGACTTCGCCGACGACGATGTACACGCCGGAGCCGGAAGCCGTGGAGGCGGTGGCGATCATGGGATCTCCAAGAGGTTCGGGGTCCGAAGGGGTTTCGAACCTGTATTTATATCTTATTCGCATACGTTCGGGCGTCAAAGTTGGCGACCGTTGAAAACGCCTATCAGTCAGTGGAGTTGGCTGAGCGTGTTCGCCCCATCCGGGCCAGATCACGCACCCGCTGCTTCGCCATCGCCAAGGCTTCCGGGTCCGTCTCGGCGACCCGGCGCTCCTGCTCGGCGAAGAACTGCCGCAGCCAATCCTGCTGCGAGGCATGCTCACGGTCGGCGGCGCGACGCTGCCGCCGCTCGCGCAGTGCCCGCGCATTCGTGCCGCAGCCCCGGCAGTTGGCGGCCGGCTGCGGGTGCTTCGGGCAGCCGCCCGACGGCTGTTCCCCGTCGTCCGCGTCCGTTTCCCCCGCAGCGGCTGCTGTGGGGGGAGGGGGGATAGGAAGGGATGAGGAAGGGGAAGGAAGACAAGGGGTTTCCCCGGCGGAACCCTCGCGGTTTCCCTGCGGAAACCTGCCGGGTTCCCCTTCGGCAACCCTCGCCTCCTCTTCTCCGGGGTTTCCCTGGCGCAACCCTTGCCCACCGGGCGCCCCGGAAGCGGCCCGGCCCTCCTCCCGCGCCGCCACATCGCCTTGCGTGCGGGCCGCCGCCGACGGCTTGCGCCGCGCGACCTGCCGGGCGAGGCGGGGGTTCTTCGGGGCGCGCTGCGCCGCACGGCGGCGCTCGATCAGCTCCTCTGTGGAAGGGATCGGCGGTACCCCGTACGGGAAACATCGGTACTCGGCGCGGCGCCCCACGCGGCCGACCTCGACACGCTCGACCAGCCCGAGCCCGACCAGCTGGGTCACGACGGTTATGGCCTGCTTCTCGCCCACGCCGGCCCAGGCCATCATCCGTTCCAGACCCGGCCGGGCCAGGCGGCTCTGATCGTCGGCCGAGTCGGCAATCTTCATCAGGACGAACTTCTGGGTTCTGTTGATCACCTCCTTAGGCAGGTAGGCCGCCGCCACCATCAACTGGATGCTCACCAGTACCTCTCCATACGATGTCCGGTTCGGGGCGCGCCGGGGTAGGGGCAGGGCCAACACAGGGCCCAGCCCCTACCGGAGCGCGGGGTCAGGTCTTCTTGCTCAGGGTGACGTTGATCCCCACCGACGTCCGCCGCTCATGATCCAACCGCACGGGCACCGCGATGCCAGCCGCCTTCAACTGCGCCTTCATCGCGGCCGCGTCGGGAGCCATCGGTACCTCCAGCCTCGCGCGGCGGAAGAGCGCGACCATGGCGTCCACGTCATCGGCCTTGGTCGGGTTACCCCCGCTCCACGTCAGGAGGTTGTCGCCGTAGACCCCCGGCTCGGAACCGTCGAGCATCGCGCGCAGAAACTCCCGACGGTCCTTGAGCGGCTTCATCTCTCGTGTGACCTCGACATACTCGGCCAGCGTCTTGGCCCGGCCCTCGTCGTCCTGGACGAGAATGCTCTGCGGGCGGCGCCCCGCCGCGACAGTCCCCCAGCAGGCCGTCTTGAACGGGCAGTGATCGCACACGACCGACAGGCCGGGTCCCTGGAAGGTGCGCGGCAGTTCCTCAGGGGACGACGCGGAGCGCACCTGCTGGACCCACCACCGCGCCCCGCGGGCGCGTTCGGAGTTGAACGCGATCTCCTGTACGTGGTCGTCGCCGGAGTCCCTGTTGAGGAACCGGAAGCGGATGCGGCCGACGTTCACGGGCCCGAGGCGGGCAAGCTGGCGCTGCCCTTCGATGTCGGCGAAACCCTCACTGTGCAACAGGTCGGCGTACAGCAGGACTTGCCGTATCTCCGCCTCGGTGGCCCCGTACCGCAGGATGTCATCCCACTGGTAGGTGCTCTTGGTCTTCACGTCCTCCACCGTGGTCTCCTCAGCCAGAAGGCTCGGGCGCAACCTCTTCGGCAACCGCCGGGCGGCAGCGCCGTCGAGCTGCACGGCGTCGATGTGGCCCCGAATCGTTTCGTCCTCGACGCGGCGCTCCGTGATCCAACCGAACTCCTCACGTGCGGCGGCGAGCATCCCCGCGTGCAGCCAGGTGCCGAGGATCGCCTTGCGCTTCTCACCGCCGTCGGTGGGTGTGCGGCCGTGCAGGAGGTATCCGGCGCGCCGCGCGCACACGGTATCGCTCGCGCCGATCTTCGACTGAAGCGAGCGGGGCCGGCGCGCGTCCGCCGCGTGCGCAGCGGGCCAGAGACTGACCGGCCGCGCGATCGTCGTTGTCATAATGATCTCCGGGAAAGCACGGTGCCGCCCTCCGAGGCGGGCGACACCGTGAAAATGGGCCGTCCGTCGGGGGCACCCCTCGGTGCCCCGACACCACGTTGGCTACGGTCAGTTATGCGCCTTCATCAGGAGTTCCAGCCCGTGCGGAACCCGGCCGGTCAGCTGCGGACCGTCCGGGTAGGCGTGGCGCTTGGTGATCATTGCGCCTCCATTGGGCTGGCGGGTGGCTGTCACCAGGTACTGCGTGCCGTTGACGTCGTGGACATTGAGGACGCGCTGTTCGGTGCGTCCTGGAATCTCCTTGTTGCTGGGCACTGAACCGCCTATCCGACCGCGCTGGATTGCTTCTGCCGCCTGGGGGCTGCTCTCCGGCGAGATGACGAACGCTTCGTACCGGAAGGCCACCGCTTCCACGTGCAGCGGAGGCAGGTCCAACTGGGCGGCCAGCTCGGCGTACATGATGAGGACAGCCGGGGCATCCATCACGCCCCACATCTCCTCAGGTACGGGCCATTCCATCCATTCCAGGTCGCCGCCGTCGTGCCTGTGCAGTACCAGAATCGCCGGGCGTTCGTCCCACTCGGTGCGGTCCCCGAGGCAGGACTCGCCCATAGCGAGAATCTCTTCTTGCATGCTGATGTGCGTCATGTGGCTTCTCCAGCTCAGGGTGCGTCGGAACGGGAGGTGGCGGACTCGGCCGTGTGCGATTCGGCGGCTTGCGAGGGCTTCTTCTGCGGCGCTCGCCTACGAGGCGACTTGGGCTTCCCCTCAGCTGGCGCGCTCTCCTCTGGCGCTGCCTTCACCGGTTTCTTCGGAGACGGCTTCGCCTCCTGCCGCGGCGCTGCTTCCGGCTCATCCGTTTCCAACCCGGCAGCGGCCCGCAGGCGCTGCGCGGCATCGTCTGCCTCCCCTGCGACGACCTCTGCGTCCGCCTGAGCCATCTCCTCCTCGGCGTATACGCCGGACAGGTCCTGGGGGGCCGCCATTCTCAGTGCACCGGCCTCGGCGCACTTGCGCAGCATGTGCGCCGGCATCGTGCGCCACATCTTCGCAACGACGTACTGGCTCGTCTTGGCGTCCCAGTACGTCGGGGCGAATTCGCCCCATCGTGCGATGAAGGGAAATCGGCTGGTCCCCCGTAGAACGGTGATCTTCACTGCGGCGGGGGGACCAGGTGCCAGCCAGACCTCGTGAGCCCGCCCATCGCCGTCGTAGTACCCAGCGTCCTCGTAAGAGATGCGCTCTCCGGTCCGCTCCGCCGCGCGGTGGGCGATGGTGCGGAACCCGTCGATTCCGGTCTGGATGGTCCACTTGATCGGGTTCTCGTCGCTGTCGTTGCCGTAGTTCTTCCTCCCGATCATGTAAATCTGCCGGGCAAACGGGTCCAGGCCAGCGCGTACGCAGTAATGGAAGAAGACAGCCAGTTGCGGACGCGGGGCGTGTTCGAGGCCGGGGTTGATCAGAGCCAGGGCGCTGACCTGCTTCCGGTCGAACTCGCTTTGGTCCGCGCGCAGGACGACCGCGCTCGGCGTGGCCTCCAGCGGTGGAGGTGGTGCAGTCGAAGGGGACAGGCCCTCTTCGGCCTCGGTGGTTTCTTTCACGGTCTTTCTCCAAGAGGTTCATCTCAATCCGCGCGCAGGGCGCGGACCTCGAAGGTTCTGATCCACTCCGGGCGGCGCTCGATAAGCAACCGGACATACCTGGAGCGGAAGTTGTTGTTGAGGTGGAACTCGTCGCCGTTGGTGTCCTGGACGTAGCGCCAGCGCAGCACCTCGAAGAGCATCCCGATGCCTACGCGTCGAGCGCCTCGGGCGATGTATTCGGCGGTCAGCCGTTCCAACGCGTCGAGCACCCAGGGGTTGAGCTGATGGAACTCTGCGAACCGCTGCTGGATCGTCGCTGCGGAGCCGGTCTCGGGCTGTCGCACGGTCAGGATGACCAGTCCCGGAATCTCTTCCTGGATCACTGCCGCACCCTCCCCACAGGTGACCGCTTGAAGGAATGTCACCTATCTTGACGGCTCGACAGCGGATCATCAACCCCTTGACAGGGGGCGCGACTTCACACCTCCGCGATCAGGCCGGGCCCGCCTCGGCCACATCCTCCGCGCGCGCCTCGCTCTCCTGGACAACGCGGGACACGTCCGCGACCATCCGGGCCGCAATGTTGGAGTTGGGGTTCTTCATCGCATAGCGCGACAGGGCCAACTCGACGATCAGGACTTCCGCCCACCGCATGACGACGACCTCGTCACCGGCGGGCGTTTCCACAAACTGCACGATTACCTCCTTATGCGAATACGGCCACCCCGAAGGGTATTACATATATCTTATTCGCATAATGGTTCTATGTACAGTATCTACGCAGGTCAGAGGCCCTTCTTGTCGTGACGCCCCCGCGTAAGGACCTTCGATCCGGGACCGTCGTACGTGCCGTCACGGAGAGCGGCAACCACCGACTCGTCCACCTCCCACGGCAAGCTGCGGGCACTCTCGCGGAGCACGGGCACTGCGTCGATCACGGTATCCAGCAGCCACAGCCGCGAGCCGGACAGCAGCCAGTCGCTGTCGACGAAGCGACCCGAGGCGATGGCCGTGGCGAGGTTGCCCTGCGCCGGCAGATGAAAGAGCTGGATGATCTCGTGCTGGCCCACGATCGGCGGTAGTCCCTCACCGAGGTCGGCCGCCCGGCCTTCCCCCTGCTCGGCGATGAGCCGATCCATCACGCGCCGGTGCACCTGCTTGAACCGCGGGGTGGTCGTGCCGTAGCGCGCCGCGAAGCCCAGTGGCCAGTACCGCACGCCTGAGACCACGATGGCGGTGACCGGGTCCAGCGCGCCCCTGCTCAGCCACTGGCCGACCATCTGCGGCTCCACCCCGTACAGGGCAGCGAACTCCTGGTGCCCGACCATGTATGGCTTTATTGCCGCCATCGCTTCGCCCTCCGCCATGTCGTCTCGCGCGTGCCGACGGAAGAATAGCCGCACAGAGCTCGCACACCCGGCGTAGGGCGCTGCTATCGTGACAGAAGGTCTTCCAAGAGGCCCGGGGGCCCCGCCTATGCAGCGGGGCCCCCTCTTGCACTCAGCGTCGGATGTGCACCTTCACGTGGACGGTGCCGCCGAACCCAGCCGACCCACCTGCAAGCGCAACCGCCGCAGCAAATGCCGAATGCTCCGTCACTGCCAGGATCACCGACGTTACGGCGAGCAGCAAAGCCGAGGCGGAATGGATCCAGCTCATACGCCGTGAACTACACCTTCGCCCTCTTCGGCAAGCCGCCATCAAATCGGCCACCCTTCCAGTGTTACAGGAACAAAGGCGAGGGCCTTGAAGCTCTTGCGGTCCGCGTCCTCGTAGAGGCTTAGAGCAGAATTGACATCGGCAGGATCCCTCGGATACTCCCAGCTCCGCGCAGGAGGCTGCTCGCCAGGCTCTAGGCGGCGTTGCATGTAGTACGCAGCCTCAACAGCTACTGCTGCAGGGCTCGGTACCATGTCGCGGCCACCGAGTGGCCGATGACGGAACTTGCCGGCTCGCCAGTCATGCAGTGCCCAGCCACAGTGCGACCGCCACTGGATTTTCCAATTTGGACTATCTGGGCGAAAGTTAGTGATGTGCCAATATACTCCCCTTTGACACTCTCCCATCCCGACAAAAGCAGACCAGAGGCCCTCCGCCCACAGCGCCTGCACAGTTCGGTAGATATAACCGGACTGCCTGGGGTCTCCTTTACCGAGACGGATTTCGCGATACGGAACATTCCGCACACGCTCTATTTGCGTCCACAATCTCAAAGCAGGCTGGTATTCCAAATCTCTGGAATTCATCAGCCTCCGGATCGCTATTTTGCGATCTTGGTGCCGAACCACCAATACCCCTGTCCCGACGGTCTCCCCACACTTCCGTCTGCACGACGCTCATCGGCTCGTGCAATCCACTAGGGACCTTCGGGCAAGCTGAACCATCGCGGCGTGGGCGCGACGACTGCTCCAGGGGGCGCTGCTCCCATTGCGGATAGCATAGCAACCTGCTTCGCCCTACGGGTAGTTGATGCTTCGGCTGGGCTCCCAGTCAGCGGTGCACCGTCTCGAATACGGCGAACACCACGGACGTTACGCTGGCCAGCACAGCGAGCGTGGGCAGCGGCCACCGCCCCTTCTCCAACGCCGTCACCCTCTCCTCCAACTCCTCGACCGCCTTATCGATCTGATCGGACCGCTGGACGAGCAGCGCGAGCTGCCCGTCGATTCTCGCGAAGCCGACTTCCAGGGTGTTGCGGAGTTCAGCGAGCGCCAGGGCCACCTCACCTTCCGGCATGGTTCCCCTCCCTTCTCCGGTCGTGGCCCATCAGCGGGGCGGGGTGGCCGGGTCTCGCTTGGTCGGAAGCCACGAGGCCGTACCCGACCGGCCCAGGATGGTGCCCAAGGCGGACTTGAGGGCGGAGAGGCCAGCGGGGAGAGCTGAGACCGCGGCCGCCTGGAGCGACGACAAGGACACCAGGTCGGTGGTGCCGGAGGCGAGCAGGAGTCCGAAGAAGGACTGGGCGTACGTGGCGACGGTGCGTTCGGCGACGTCGGCGAGGGCCTGGGGCATGGTGTCGGGCTTCTTCTTCTCGTTGTCGGGATTCCCGGGTACGGTGCCGCCGGCGCCGGCTGGGACATGGAGCTTGGCCCAGCTGGTCTTGCCGGGGAGGCCGTCGGCATCGGCGCCGTGGTAGCCGCACTTGATCTGCCAGGCGGCGTAGGAGCGGCGGTGTGCCTCGTTCCAGACCGGGCCCGGCGGCCCGCCGTAGGAATCACAGCCCTCTGCGATCAGTCGCTTGCCCATCGCCTCGATCACCGGGGACGACCGGGCCGCGCGAAAGAAGTCCGGTCCCGGGTACGCGGCGTACCGCGGCTCGGGTTTGGGCCCCGGCTTCGGTTTGGGCTTCGGTTTGGGCTTCGGCTTCGGCTTGCCACCGCCCTTGAGGTGGGCTGCTACCCGTGCCCGGAAGGCGTCCATGTCAATGCCACCGGGGTCCGGCTTGCCCGGCTGCCACTCCTTGTGGCCGATGACGCTGTGCTCATTCCATCCATGGGCATGGCACAGCGCGGCTGCGGCCCGAACCATCGCGTCGAGCTGGGCCGAAGGCCAGGGCTGGCTTCCGGTGTTGATGCACTCGAATCCGTAGAAGCGGCTGTTGCCATCGGTGTCGGCTTCGTTGTCGCGCGGCAGGTGGTCCTTTTCGGCGATGACCGCGTTCAGGACGTCGCTGTCGCCCATACCGGCGTGGTTGGCCCGTCCGTAGCCGACCAGGTGGATCGTTCCGGACCGATCGATGACACCGTGGCACAGGGGCCCCGGAAGACCCTGATAACCAACGCGGCACAGATCCACCATGTCGGCTTCGGATGAGTACGGGCCCGTATGGTGGATCATGACCCCGTTCATGGGGCCCCAACTGCCGTGGCCGCAGCGGTTGTGGGTGCGCCACGTCCCGTGCTCAACGACTCCGAGCCCCGCGGCCTTCAGCGTGGACAAGAACTTGTCCACGCTCAGCGGCGTTGCCATGACTTTGCCCTTCTCCCCTGCGCCGCAATGGCATTCGGCCGAGCCCGTCTCGGGCCGGTCCCTCGGGGATTGGGCTCGGGCGGAGGGTCGCCCGGTTCGTCATGGTACCCAGCCAGGTACACCAAGGGGGATGGCGAGAGGCGGCTACGCCTCGCCGTCGTCCCGATCAATGCGGCACGAGGCGCTGTCCAGACTGAGCCAGGTGGCCTTCGCACTGCCGCCGTCCTGGACCCTCAGTGTCGCCCGGCCCTCGGGGTCGACATCAAGGTGGAGTTCACGGCGACCGGCGTCGGAGGTTACCGGAATCGTGCGGGGCACGGCGGGCCGGCAGCCGTCCGGCAGCAGGGCGACGACCGCCCCGTCCACCGCCCGTCCGCCTCTCAGACCGATCCGGCCGCTGAACTCGACCGTTTCCCACAGGTTGGCGCGCACCTGCGGTGGCTGCGCGGAGTCCGGCACCGTGGTGTCGCCGGTCAGCGGCAGGTCGCGCCATGGCGGGTACGGCGCGCGGCGGGCCCGCTCCACGGCGGCCACCCGCCGCTCCAACCGGGCTAGGCGGCGCGCGAGCGCGGCAATCGTGTCCGGCATCTACTGCTCCTCGCCCTCGCCGCCGTCGTCGTCACCGGACTCCTCCGGTTTGACCGTGCGTTCCAGCTTCAGCGTCACGCGTTCGGGGGTCTCACCATCACCGGGCCGCACGGTCCAGCCGATGATGCGGTTCCATCCGTCGTACGCGGTATGCGGCTCGTGCAACCGGATACGCGCGTCGTCTCCGATGCGCAGTGCCTCGACCGGTGCTGCCGGGTGGTCGACGATCTCCAGCTCGGTGAGCGTCGGCAGGATCTGCCGGGCGAGACGCTCGCGCCGGGCGCGCTGCTTGAGCTTGGTCTCACTCTTCTCACTGGTCTCCAGCCGGCTCTCCAAGCGCAGCCGCCCGTTGCGTACGCCCTCGATGACGACCTTGCGTTTCTTGCCCTCTCCTGCGCCGAGGCCGACCACCCACTGGGCGTAGGCGTCAGCGTCCTTGACCATGTGCGGGGTGCCGATCACGTTGGCGCCGGTGGTGAACGTCAGGTCCTCGCGCCGCCGGCCGAGTCGGGGAGCGCCGAGGATGATGCGCCGCTCGGCGCGGTGCCCGCGCCAGGCGACGGTCTCGGACCATTCCAGGCCGTCGTCGGTCTCGGCCATCTCGTCCACGATCTCGCCGAGGTTACGGGCCTCCCACTTGTGCGTGGCGTACGGGTCCTTCGCCGTACCGATCGTCGCCTTCGACTTCGTGTCGTCCACGACGACCTCCAGGTGGCCGTCCGGCTGGGCCTGCGCGTACGCCCATACATCGCGGATCACCTGGCAGGGGTCGGCCTCGATGTACGGACCGCGCCCACCCAGATTCTCGTGGAGATCAAAGCGGCGATGCAGGTAGCTGGTGAACCCGCTCGCTTCGATGGGAAGTTTCGTGCCCTCCGGCTCGGTCCGCCAGACCAGCCCGCCCCACAGGAGGTTCGAGTTCCGCTCGACGAGGAGCACAGCGTTCCCCGCGTCGAGCATGTCGCTGAACCCGTGGCCGAAGCTCGGGCTCAGCGTGCCGTGAAACGAGCCGGGACCGGACTTCTCCGGCCCGAACTCGACCTCGCTGAGCGGCAGGTTCCAGTGCAGGATCTCGCCGGTGGCAGCCCGGGCGACGATGTAGCGGTAGTCGGGCATCACAGTGCGCCTTCCGTGAACTCCAGCTCGGCGACGACCGTGGTCCCCTTGGCCACGGACAGATCGCCGTCGCCGTACTTGTCGATCTGATCGATCTGTACGGACAGGTGCTGGCGGGTGCCGCGGTACTCGGCCGGGACGGCGAGTGCGTCGGCGAGCACGACGGTCGTGCGGCGGGTGGTGGTGCCGTCATCGTCCACCACGGTCGGCTTCGCGGTGCGCTCACCGAAGCGGGTGCGAAGCTGGGCGTAGATGCTGCCGGCCTCGGCCCTCAGGCCCGTCACGGTGAGCACGATGGTCGCGTGCGTCGCCCAGGTCGGGACGGCCACGTCCCACGCGGCTTCCTCCGGCCACGCGATCCAGCGGCCGTGCTTCTCGGGCAGTTTCTTGGTCTCGTCCGGGTGCGCGATGCGCAGCGTGCGCTCGGTGCGCGGATTGGCGACCTGCCGCAGGTCGTTGATCATGTCGGCAGTGACCGTCGCGGTGGCGCGCGGAAGGGTGAGGCGGGCGAGCGGGATACCGGTCATGCCGTGCGGCACGTCGGTCTCGTCCTGAGCCACGCCCTGCACCAGGTGGAAGTAGCCGACGTCCTCGCGGCAAGGGTCTCGGTCGCCCTCGAACTCGGGATCTTCTACGCGCAGGATCAGTAGGTCCGTACGGGCGGTCGGGCCGGTGGCCGGGACATCGACGGTGGCGTCACCGATGTTGCTCTGGGTGTAGGCGCCCTGCCAGGGCCGGGCTCCGTGGATCAGCGCCGAGCCGTCGCCGACGCGTACGCCCGGCCCCGGGGTCTCCAGCGGACGGACCTTGAGGTCCTCGGCCTCGGCGACGCCCGGCCGGCCGCGGGCCAGGTCACGGATCATCAGGCGCATCGCGCGGGCAGGGTGTCTTCCGCCGTTCACCATCATCGGGGGCTGGACGAGGGTCACTGCTGATCTCCATTCACAGGGCCGTATACGCCGAGCGCCACGACACTTCGAGTCGGGCGGTGCCGGTCGGGTCGTCGGCGCCCCAGCCGATCTCCGACCGGCCCCGCGGGATGGCGAACTGGTCGAGTCGGGACGTCGGGGGCAGGTCGTTGGCGACGTTGATCACGCCGTTGCGCAGGGCCCAGCAGGAGCGGGGCCGGGTCTCCACCTCCACCCACTCACCGGCACGCAGAGACAGGCCCAGTTCGAGTGCACGGCCGGTGACCGTGTTCCAGATGCGGGGGTCGGTGCACGGGCCGTGGATGCGCAGGCTCGGCCACGCGGGGGCGTTGCCTGCGTTGGTGACCCAGCCGGGGCGATCAGCCGGGCCGGTCTTCTCGCACATGTCCGCCTCGCCCGCGCTCAGCATGCCCTCGACGCCCTGCTCGGCCGCCATGTTCTGTTCGTGCTGTCGGTGAGCTGCCTGGTCAAGGCTGAGGACGAGGTGGGAAAGGGTGTCGGCGTGCCAGCGCGGGTCCAAGGCGGCGAACTCGATGTCCAGCGGTATCCACCCGGCGGCCGCGGTCGCCGTGCTCGTGGCCTCCATGCGGCGCAGCCTCCCGTGCAGCCGACGGACGCCGTGGCCGGGCCAGCGGCCACGAAGAACAGCTTGCCCCTCAGGGCGGGTGCGCGCAGCCGGGTCATCGAGGGCCAGCTCCAGCCGGGCCAAGAGGTCAGCCGCCGCGGCCGGATCGCCAGGGGTCTTGATGCCGGCTTCCATCCGGACCGTACGAGGCCCGTAGAAGTCCTGGCCCGGGAAGGTGCCGTCACCAGTTGGGTTGTCGGTGTCCTGGGCCCGAATGCCGGGGGCGCCCAGCCCCTCGATGTCGCCGACCGGCACCTTCGTGCCGGTGCCGAGGACGACGCCGCCGAGCTCAAATTGCCACGGGGCGAGTGGGATCGGTGTGGCCTGCTGCTTGGGTGGTGTACTCATCCGACTCTCCCGCCGCGTTGGGCGTTGCGCAGGTTGCGCATCATCTCGGTGCCGATCTGCTCGGGGGTCGCGGACGTGTCGCTGACGGTGACCGGCATGGTGCCGATGAGGGGCTGCTGCTCGCGTACGACCACGACCTGGACCCGCCCGCCGGCGCGTCCGTCGACCACGCGCGGGCGGGCACCGTTGGTGCCGGTGCGCACGTCGAAGCGGCGCACGACATCGGCCATGACGGCCGCGCTCCGCGCCTGTTTGAAGGAGTTGGCCATCGCCGAGCCGTACGCGCGGCTGGCCCGCCCGGTAGTGCCTCCGTCGGCGAACCACTGCACCTCGCCGCCGAAGCGGCCGACGACGTCTTCCACGACGGCCTTGCTCCGGGCGCGTTTGGAGGAGGCCAGGGGCACGTACGCCTCGCCTTGTGTCTCCGGCTCCCCCCACACGCGCAAGTCCCCGGACGGCGCGATCTGCGCGACATGCTGTTCCCGGGGGCGGACGCCACCGTCGGCGTAGTAGTCGACCACGGCGCCCTGGGCGTGCTTGGCGGCCTGCTTGCGCATGGTCTCGGCCTGGCGCTGCACGGCCTTCGCGGCGTCGTCGTTCGATTTGCTGAGCGCGTCGAAAACGGTGACGTGCCGGGTGGTGACCGTCACCGACTTGCCGCGCAGCGCGTCGATCCGCCGCTGGATCGCGTCGGCCGCCTTGCGCGGACCTCCGGTGGGGACAAGGACTCTGACGTTCTTGGAGCCAGGGACCTTCTTGATGCGGAAGCCGAGGCTTTCGAGTTCCTTGCGGGCCTTGGCCGTGGGGGCGGATACCGTCACCGACTTCCCGCCAGGCGTCGCTCGGATCTTGCTCTGGACGGCCGCGAGGCCCTTGATCGCGGCGGCGGTGCTCGCGGAGACCCGCACAGTCTTGCCGTTCGGGGTCCGGCCGAGCTTGGTGATCAGCCCATCCAAGTTCTTCCGTGCGGCGGCCGTCGGTGCTGTGATCTTGATCTGTCGGGTACCCGGAACCGTTTTGACGGTGAACCCGAGCGAACGGAGCTTCTTCTGTGCGCCGTCGCTCAGCGAGTCGACCTTGATCGTCTTGGCCTTCGGCAGTCGGTGGAACTCGGCCTGAACAGCGACCAAGTTGGCCAGGGTGCTGTCCATGCCCTTGGTCTGGAGCAGCAGCGAGACCTTCGAGGGCAGCAGGCCCAGGCTGTCCGCTACGCCCTGGGCCTGCGTCTTGGTCAGCCCGTAGCCTCGGGCCGCCCTGATGGCCTCCCCGCGCGCCCGGCTCATCTCGCCACGTGCCTTCGCCAGCGCCTTGGGCAGTGCTTCTCCATTGCGCTGCGCCAAGTCGTAGGTGGCGACGGAGGCGTCGGCCGCCGCGTCGGACAGTGACGTGAGCTGGGTGTAGAGCTGCTGGCCGTTCCTCGTGCCGGTGTTGATCGTCTTGTCCTGGTTGACGAGCTGCTTGCCGCCGTAGCCCTGCGCCCGGTTGACGTTCTTTCCGCCCTCCTTCAGGTCCAGGACGGCGCTGTTCACCTTCGCCTTCGCGGCCTGGAGGGAGATCTGGCCACCCGAGAGCAGGTCGAGCGCGCTCTTGAGAGAGCGGGTGCGGGTGTCGGCGTCGCCGGTCTTGTCTGCCAGGCCGCCGACCGCGCTCTTGAGCCGGTCGTACGCCGAGGTACCGTCACCGGCGCCTTGGGTGGCCTTGGCCAGCTCCTTGGCGTTCTTCACCGACTCGGCCATCTCGCCCTTGACGCTGCCCAAGGCGTCGGCGGCGTCCTTATACCGCTGGCCAACGGGCGAGTAGTCCAGAACCGACGCTTTGCCGCCCGCCAAGTCCTTGTATTCCTTGTGGTTCTCGGCCGTCGCTTGGAGCTTCTTCTGCAGCGCGTCCAGAGAGGTGCCCTGTCCGAGGTAGGCGTCGGTCAGGGTGGACACCGGTACCCCGGCCTTGTCCATGACCTTGGTCAGCTGGCCCTGCGAGACCTTGGTGTCCAGCAGCGCCTGCGCGGCCTGCCCGCGTACATCACCGTTGATCTGGCCGTGCGACTCCCGCAGTGCCGAGGTGAGTGAGGAGATGCGCTGCTGGTGCTCGGCGGCGGCCTGCGCAGCCCGCTGCTGGCGGGCGGCAAGTAGACCCAGGCCGACGGAGACTCCGGCCATGGCGATACCGAAAGGGCCGCCGAGCGCGTTGGAAATGCCCCCAAGGGCCGAACGCAGGCCGGTCCCGGCGGCGCGGGAGACGCCGTTGAGCGTTCCCGCGAACGTCACGCCCGCCCCGTTGGCGCTGCGGAACGCACTGGTCATGTTGCCGAGGAACCCCACCCGGGCCTGTACCGCGGCCCACGCCGCGCCGTACCGGGAGATCGTCATGCCCGAGGCGGCGGCGAGGCTCTGCTGCACCCGCATCTGCTGCGCGAAGTTCTGAAATCCCGAGCGCACGGGGCCGGCAACCGTATTGGCGAGGCGGGTCAGGCCGGGCTGCGCCCTGCGGAACAGCAGCATCGCCAGGGCCGCCGACTGAACGGGCGCAGGGAGCGCACCGAAGGAGCTGACCAAGCCACCCACTACGTGCCCGATCGGGGACAGAACCGCGGACAAGCCGCTCACCGCATCCATCGCCGCGTTCGCAACCGTTGCGATGATGTCGAGCGTCCCTGCCGCGGCACCCCCGCCCTTCCCCAGCCCCGAGAGCGCGGAGACGACGGGCTCGGCCCCGTCGGCCGCGTTATGCAGCACCTCACCCAGCGTGCGGCCGGCATTGATCAGCAGATTCAGGCCCGTGGCGAGGGTGTGCTCGCCCAACGCCTTCAAAGGCCCCAACAGCCCCTTCGCTTCGTCGATTAGGCCCCCGAGCCCGGCACCCGCTTTCGCCTTCAGCTCCGGCCCGTACAGCACGGCCAGGTTGCGGCCGTACTCCAACGCAGTCGTCAGATACGGGGTGGCCCCCGCCATGCCCCGTGTGAGCAACCGGGTGACGTACTCAAGGCCAGGCGCCATCCCGTTGTAGAGCGCCAGCCCTGTCTGCTTCGCCTGGGTGCGCAGCTGCGTCTCCGCGCCGGTTAGCCCCTGCGCGCGCGATTCCGTGAGGGAGGCGGCGGCCCCCGTCCGGTTCACCGCTGCCGACAGGGCGTCGAAGCTCTCGACGCCCTGATGGGCCAACGCCGTCGCGCCACTCATTCCGGCCCGGCCGAACGCCTTGGTGACGTTCTCGGAGAAGCCCTTCTGCGTCATGTTCTGTTCGGCCTTCGTCAGGCCATCGATAACCACGCGCAGGCCCCGGAATTTGCCCTGCGCGTCCCAGGCATCGATCCCGAGATTCTTCAGTGCCCCCCGCCGCTGCGGAGTCGGTGCCGACAGGCTCGCGAAGATTCCTCTGATCGATGTGCCTGCCGTCTGTCCCAGCAGCCCGGACTTGCCAAGCATGCCGACCGCGGCGGCGGTGTCCTGGAGAGAGACGCCAAGGGAGTTGGCAACCGGGCCGGCGTACCGCATCGAGTAGTAGATGTCGGTGATCGACCCGGAGGCATTGTTCGCAGTGGCGGCCAGGACGTCCGACGCCTTCGCCGCCTGATCAGCACTGAGACCGTACTGATCCATGATGTCGCCCAGATACCGAGCCGACGTGGCGGCATCGACGTCGGCGGCCGAGGCGAGCCGGAGCGAGGCGCGTACGGCGTCAATGGACTGATCCGCCCGGAAGCCCGCCTTCGACAGATCCACCATGCCCTCGGCAGCATCAGCCGCGGTCGCGCCAGGCAGCCGCAGGTCGTTGCCGAGCTGCTGCGCCGCCACCGCAGCACGCTTCATCTGTCCGGCGTCGGCACCGTTCACCGCCCGGAACTGGTTCATCTGCTTCTGGTAGCGGTTGCCCTCCTGGATCATGTCGCCCGCGCCCAGCAACAGGCCGCCACCGGCGACCATGCTGGTGGCGGAGAGTCCGCGCCGGCCCGCTCCAGCCGTGGCGCGTTGGAGCCGGGACATGGAGCGGGCGCCGTCATCCCCGGCCGCCCGCAGACCTGCACGAGCTGCTCCGGCGCGCGCCGCGACGCGGTTCAGATCGCGCACGACGGCCCGAGTGGAACGGTTCATCGCCGTGAACTGGCTCGCGAGTCGGGCACCGTTGGCGTCGAGCCGGGCGAGGGAGCGGTCGGCGGCGGCGGTGCGGTCGGCCATGGTCCGCAGTTGCCCCGAGGCAGCGCGCGTTCCCGCGATGAGGTCGCGGACCTCGGCGCGCATCGCCACAGTCAGGGTGAACCCGGACCCGGCCATCGTTACGTGCTCCTTTCCTGCGTCGTGCTGGTCGGGTCGGGGCTGGCACGGGGCAGGAGCTGGACCTTGACCCCGTAGCCGGACCGGTCGGCGGGGACGTGGTCGCGTTCCTGCTCGATCAGTTCACAGCCTGGGCAGCGGAGGGTGTCGGTGACGTAGGCGTGCGGGTCACCGCCGCGTTTGCGGTCCCACTCCGCCAGCCGGGTGTGGCACTCCGGGCAGACCGTGCGCTGCCACTCCGCCCAGGCCAGTGCCTTGGCGCGATCGAGCGCCGTCCACCGGCCGTCGCCGCCGAGCAGCCGCGAATGCGGGATGCGGTACTGCTCGCATACCTCTAGCTCGGCGCGCAGGTCCGCGTCACGGCTCAGCCTTTTCCCAGGTCGACCCGGCTCTCCTGCTGCACGTGCCAAGCTGCTTCCCAGAGGAGATTGGCGTCCGGCGCCGACCAGTTCGACAACAGCACAGCGGCCTCGTCCTGGCTCATCCCGTCGGCCGACGCCGCCGAGATCAGCGCCGCGGGGAAGCTGTCGGGGTTGAACGCCGCGCCTTCCTCGGCCTGCTCGTCCGTCGGCGGATGCTCGGTGATCAGGTCCTCCAGCACCGGGCGCGGCAGTGCCAGGAAGGTCAGGAAGTCGGAGGCGTCGTCCACGGCCGCGCGGGCGGCCTGGCTGGCCGCTTCCGCGTCGGCGGCGCGCCGGGCTGCCGGTTCGTCGTCGGGTGAGGCTTCGGCGACGAACCGGGCCCGCTCCGCCGCCCGCTCGGCCTCGTCGGCCGTCTTGCGCAGCTGCTGGTCGTCACAGATACGCAGCTCGTTGCGGGGGCGGGCGCGGTGCCGCAGGCGTTCCATCTTGGCTGCCCACGCCCCTTCCGCCGACGGAGCGGACGCGCCTTCGGCAGATGCGGGACCCGGTGCGGGGCGGGCCACCGTCAGTCCTCACCGTGCTCGTGGACGGTGGCAGCGGTCGCGCTGACGACGGTGAGGTCGACACGATCGTCGTCGCAGTCATCAGTCGGCGTCGGGAGGGTGTGGTACGCCTCGGGGACCACGGCGTCCAGGGTCGGTTCGTCAACGACGGTGAAGTCGGCCTTGAACTTGGCGGCTTCGTTGCCGGTCGAATACGTCGCGGCGCGGGTGGCGACCTGCACCGGGAAGAGGTCCATCGACCGGGAGCCGGGGATGTCTCCCTTTCGCAGCAGCGCGATCCAGCCCTTGGCCCCCTTGTGCAGCCGTTGCTCGATCGCGTCGGAGTGCTGGTCCTCGTAGAACGTGAGGCTGGACTTCTCGGCCTTGTCATTGCCCGGGATCGAGCTGTTGAAGGTCGAGCCCATGTCAGGGGTTTCGATCGGATCGTTCTCCAGCGCCCAGCCCTCGATGTCGCTGACCGAGTCGGTCAGGTCGACGCGGTTGGGGCCACTGATCTCCGGACGGGTCGGCCACTTCGGGTCGGTGATCGTCTTGAGCCAGTAGATCTTGGAGATGCCGCGCCGGAGAAATCGGGTCTGGGCGGCAGGCTTCTTCGGGGACACAGGTCCGCTCCCACTTCTGGGGCAGCGTCCCGTGCCGAGGCCCTGCCCCTTGAACTCCAGGGGGTTCGCCTGGCCTTGGGCCTGGCGTCCGCGCGGACCTCCGCGGTGAGGACAATCAGTTACGCGGCGGAAGACACGGTGATCGTGAACCGCTGCACGTAGGAAACGATACCGCCTGCTGCCGACACGGACGGCTCGCCACCGCTGTCATGCTCCAGCTCCCGATCGATGACTCGGGCTTCAGGAACATGCAAGGCGTAGGCCCAGCGGTCGCCGCTGCGCCCCACCACGCCGTGGCGCACACGGTCGGCGAGCCACTGCACTTGGTCGTCGCGCTGACCCACCGACGTCACCTGGTAGGTCCACGCCGCGTCGGCGTGCCAGTCCCACAGCGGCGGGCCGCTGAACGTGGCGGGCAGGCTGTCGAGGATCGCGTACGGGACCGGTGCCGGCCGCCACTCCCCCGCGCTCTCATCCAGCACGAGAGGCAGCTCACCGATTCCGCACGGTCGGCCGGTCGCCCGCGCCACCAGCGCGGCCAGGGCCCGCGTCACCGGCAGACGCCGGGCTGTCACGGCAGGACCCCGTCCGCCAAGGCCCGGACGAATCCGGGCTGCGTCTGCTTCCACGCGGGCTCGACATGCGGATAGGGAGGCTGTCGGTAGTGGCGGCCGAGCGCGTCAACCCCGACGAAGCCGTACTCCAACCGCCTGGCCTGCGGCGCGTCGGAATACACCTCCGCCGTCACCTGACCTCCGCCGCCGCTCACCCGCACATCCCACGACGCACGGTACTGACCGGTGATGACCTGCGGTCCCGGCCGTCCCGAGGCGTTTCGCTGGATACGGACGCGCAGCAGCATCGCATGGTGGCGGGTGATCGTACGGGTGCGGGCCCGAGCAGCCGGGCCGAGCCGGGCCAGCGCGGCCGCCAGCGCCAGCGGGTCACGGAATGCCGCCGCCTCGGGGTGGGCGTTCGGGTGTGTGTTGGCGGGCATCAGTCGATCACCTGTACTCGCACGATGCGCACCACGCTGTAGGTGCCGACAGCGGTGTCCGAGACGCGGAAGCGGCGGCCGACGAGCTGCGGGTCGCGGGGCCCGCCGCGTCGTACCGATCCGGCGACACGGATCACGTCGTCCGGACGTAGCTGCGGGGCCTCCACCGGCAGTACGGCCTGGTAGTCCGTGCTCGGCGGCGTTGGGGCGATGGCCCCGTCCAGGGGCGTGGTGATCGCGGGGCGGCCGAGCGGCAGCAGTGCGCCGAGCCCGTCCCAGAGCAGGGCTTCGTCCGGCACCGGCGCCACCAGCTCGCCCGTCGCCTCGTCCAGCACGTCGTCGGTGCGCCCCGCGCTGTCGCGCCACGCCTCCAGCTTGTCGTCCAGAACGCGTTCGACCACCCGGCGCGCGCCGTCGAGGTCAAGCGCCACTGGCCCACTCCCCCAGCTGGGCCAGCATCGCCCGCGTCAGCGCGTGCGGGCCGCAATCGAGGTCCAGGCGCGCCAGGGCGGCCGCCTCCAGTTCCACCGGGTCGATCGCCGCCAGGAACAGCGCCGCCGCCGGGCCCGGGTCCGGCGGCCCCGCGACACAGACCCGCGCCGCACCGGCCCACTCCACCGCACTGTGCCCCGCGGCCAGGTGCACCAGCACCTGCGGCAGCTCACCCGCAGCCTGGTCGATGCAGTAGGCGGCGACCTGCTCTCCAACCGAGCGTCCGTCGATCTCAATTGAGGTGCGTTCTCCCTGCGCGGAGATTCGCACCTCCTGCACTCCCTTGATGTCCATCCCATCGACCCTAGGACTGGTGACGGACAGCACCACGGTGAGCCGGTGCGGCACAGTCGTTCCATGACGACGCCCTACATCGAGGTCGGTGCCGCAGAGGGAGCCTGGACACGCACGCTGCGGCTGCCCGCCGCGGCCCCGGCCGAGCAAGTCCAGCACTCCCTCACCACCCTGGCACGTACGTGGCCGGTGGCGGCCTTCCTGCCGGGCGAGGCCGACGACTTGGTGGACGAGGTGATGCTGTACCGGGACCCGAGCCGCACGTACGGCACACCGGACACGTCGGCGTGCGACGCCGCCGTACGCCGGCTGATCGCGACCACCGGGTGGACTCCGACCGCCGGGTGCGCGTCCGACGGTGTGCTCATCGGCCTCGGCCTGCGGGAGGGATACGGCATCGGTGCACCGGAGCATTCGCCCGGAGAAGTCGCCGACCGCCTTCGCGCCGCCAGCGCCACGGGATGGCGCTGCCGCACGGCCCGGCTCGTGTCCGCCCGGCTCGTCGACGACGCCGTCCGCTGGTACGCGGAGGACGGCGTCGTCGTGCACGCGGAGGCCCGGCTGCTGCCCGCCGTCGAGGCCGCCGCCCTCCACTGCGCCCAGCACCGGTACGTCGTTACCCACCCGCCCCACCAGCGGACATACGTATTCCAGCAGCGCACCCCCGAGGGTTTGCCGGGCCGAGCGGGACGTTGATCAGACTGCGGTCGCTGCGGTGGCGGCGGCCAGTTCACGTACCCCTGGTACGCGGGGGTGCCGGGAGCGCAGGTCGGTGACGATGTTTCGGATCGACGGGCGGTCGCGGACCTCTCCCGGAGAGACGCGCAGGGCCAGCAGTAGCTCGGTGGCGGTCTGCTCGGCCTTGCCCCACTGCCACCAGGCGCGCGCGAGGTCGGTGTGCATGCGTCCCTTGCGTTCGTGGGTAGCGAACTGGTCCTCGTGCAGGGTGCGGCCGGCGTTCAGGGCGGCTCCGGCGTCGCCGAGTGCCCAGCGGACGCTGACCTGGTAGAGCGTGGCCTGTGCCGGGGTGAACGGGAGGAGGCGGCCTGCGGGCGCCTGGTCGGGGAGGCGGCGGGCGGCTCGGGCGGCTTCGCCGAGCAGGGAGAGGGCCTGGCCACGGTCGCCGGAGCGGGCTGCTGTGTAGGCGGTGGTGCACAGGATCTGGGCGTAGGCCGAGGTCTGGGCGCCGGTCTTGAGTCCAGTGGCCTCGGTTCGGGTCGCGGCGTTCAGGATGAGGTCCTGGGCTGCGTCGGGCTGGTCCTGGTGGCGCAGGACGATGCTCATCGAGCGCGCGGCGGCCACGGTCGCGAGCGGGGAGCCGGAGAGGTCCGCGGTGATGGTGGCGCGGTCGGCGGCGCGTCGGGCCCGGTCGTATTCGCCGATCTTGAGGAGGACTTCGGCCGAGAGGCGGTAGCACGACGAGAGGCGGGCCAGCGCGATCTCGTCGCGCGAGCGCGCGGCGTCATGGGCGTCGCCGAGGAGGCCGGGCAGCTCGGCGAGGAGGCGGGCGTGCTGCCCGGTGTCGAAGAGCCGACGGGCAGTGGCCAGGCGCGTGCCGACCGCGGTGGTCGATCCGGTGCGGTCGGGCACACTCGCGAGTGCGGTGTCCACGCCGGTGAGGAGCGTGATGGGGGTTGCGAGGCCGGCGGCGGCGAGCAGGGTGCGGCGGCGCATGGGGTCCTCCTCGGCACAGCGTTCTTGCGCCGCAACTGTAGTGGCTGGGAGGGTGCCGAACCCGAGCGACGCGGCCAGGACATGCATCGGCATGCCCACCCGGTCGGCGGCGTGCCGTAGGAGGGTCAGGTCGGCGTGTCTGCCGTGGCGTTCCAGCCGGGAAACCGCCGAGGCGGAGCAGCCGATGCGGGTGCCGAGCTCTGCCTGTGTCCAGCCGCGGTCCTCCCGGCCCAGGCGGATCAGGCCCCCGGGGTCGTGGCGGGCGACGAGGGCGCGGGCCCGGTCGGTGCTCCACAGCGCGTCCGTGCTCATCTGGCCTCCGCACGCCGACAGCCGGGCAGTCTACCCACGGTAGTAGACCCTTGACGCCGTGTACACGGCGTGTGCGGGACCTGCAAATGGTGTGCGCGCAGCGGCAGTTGACCACTGCCGGACGGCCGCGCGCGGTGTGGTGGAAGCGTGGCCCCGCACCCGGCGTCAGGCCCCGACAACCGGAGGACAGCATGGCGACAGCAGTCGAGACCCGCGTCCGTGACCCACGGGACTACGTGCAGCCCGAGGTCTGGGACCGCGAGATCCAGCTCCTCATGCGCGACCACCCCTTCGACGAGGTGATGGCCGAGCGCCTGTTCGGTGCGGCCGTCTCCTACCTGATCACCGCGATCGAGACGTGGGGCCAGGGCCTGGAGCTGTGCTGCGGGCGACTGGTGGACATGGCCGTCCACGTCTTCATCCTGGACACCCGCAACTACCGCGAGTGGTGCGCGGAGCACTTCGACGGCCGGTTCCTGGAACACATCCCCGAGATCGCGTTCAAATACGACGGCTCGGTGGAGCGCACCGCACGGGTCATCGCCGACCACGGCTTCGCGGTGGACCGGAAGCTGTGGGAACGGGACTACACCGCCTGCGGCCCGTGCCGCCCAGGCGCGAACTGCCACTGACCGCCCGCGCTGAGGCCCGGCAGCATCTCCCTGCTGCCGGGCCTCAGCGCGCCGCAGGTCCTCCATCGGGTGAAGTGACGTCAACTGCCGGTATCAGCACGGGGCGTGCGGGTACGGTGTGGCGCATCCGCCCCGAGGAGTGCCATGTCCCACACCGCGACCACCTTGCCCGAGTACTGGGATACCTACCGTCCGCACCAGGGAGACGGCGAGCAGCCGGCCCCGACCGCTGATGCCTTCGGGTGGACCCAGTACGACGGCCACGGACCCGGCGCGGAACTTCTTGGCAGCCCGCGTACGGCGCTGGAGCTGGGCTCCGCCGAGGGCAAGGAGGCCGCCTACCTCGCGCGGCGCGGCACCGAGGTGACGGCGCTGGACTTCTCCACCGCACAGACCGCTCGTGCCTGCCGGTGGTGGCAGGACACCCCCGGGCTGACGTTCGTGGAAGCCGAGGCGTGCAAGCACCTGGCCACCACCGCGACAGCCTACGACGCCATCTTCTCGATCTGGGGCGCCGTCTGGTTCACCGACCCGGACAAACTCGTCCCCCTGATCGCCCAACGCCTCAACCCCGGCGGCGTCTTCGCCTTCTCCCAGGCCGAGCCGATCGAGGGGCACTACGGCCCCCAGCCGATGTACGGCAACGGCCTCGCCGGCCGCAAACTCGTCCTCCTACGCTGGTCCTACTCACCTGAGTGGTGGACCGACCTCCTCAAGCGCCAGGGCTTCACCGACATCGACACCCAGATCCTTTCCGCGCCCGACCCACAGGACGTCGGCACGCTCATGGTGCACGCCCGCCTCCCCGAGTGACGCCCTCCAGCTAGCCGACGCCTTCCGCTCCCCCGAATCTCTCGCTTGCATAAACCCTTTCACCGCATCCCGAAGGCCATCGCCGCGCGGCAACACAGACGCCTTGGGCACCCTTCACAGCAGCTAGAGGATGCGCCACGGCAGTTCGACGTCCTCCCACTGGAGACCATTGATACGCCGTTCAACCTCTTCCAGGCTTCCTGGGTTGTGCATCGCCTTCCTCGCGTTGGTGGTAATCATCCGCAGTTCGCGAATGTCGCGGAGAGTTCGGAAGCCGGGCCAGCAAGAGACGTCGAACCCGTACGTGTCGGCAAACTCCTGGTAGTGCGAGCGGCCGTAGCCGAAGCGCCGACAGTGGACCTCGATCGTGACGAGATCCCATTCGGGTTGCCCCATCGCAGCCGTGTCCCAGTCGCACAGGACGGCAGTCTCTCCGTCGTGAAGGGCGTTGCGATGTTGCGGGTCCCCCTGGATCACCGACTCAGGCAGTGGGAATTCGACTTCGGCCAGTTCCTCTGCGAGCCGGTCTACTCGCTCCGTAAGGAACTGGTTCATGGCTGTGGACAGTGAGGTGATGGAGGCGATGGAAGCCCGGATGGCTGCGATGTTGTCATGATGCGGCAGTTGGACCGGTGGAGCGGCAAGGGTATGCAGGATGCACAGGGGCTTCGCGATTTGCGAGGCCGCGACAGCACGGTCGGGCTGCGGGAGGTAGGTCCAGAAGCTGACTGAGTGGCCGGTGACGCCGACCGGCTGCCGAACGGGGTGCAAGGGCACGGTGGGGAACCCGCACTCCATGAGCCACCGGACGAAATCCACAGTTCGCTGCACAGCCTCTGGCTTCGTACCACGGCGTGCGACCTTCACCACCACCGGCGAAGTGCTCAGCTGGACGACAGCATTCGTGTGGCCACGCAAGAGCCGCGCCCCCATGGCGTCGAGCCCCACAGCTGTGCATGCACTGTCGAGAATGTACTGGAGTTCGTCTTCTTCAAAGCCGCCGTGCAAAGGTACGAGTGTCATGAGGTCAAGGCTGACGGACGAGCGGCAAGGCTGTCACTTCACGCCCCGGGGTAGCTCCAAGAGTTCGTGGAGTTCCCTCGCGGCAGCGGTCCTGCTATTCATGCCAGGCAGTTCCTCGATCACCCGTCGCGCCCGAGCCCCGATGATCGGAGTGCGGTGATCTTCAGGGACTCGCAAGTAGGTCGCCGCGGCAAGTTGGCACGCCTCGGTTGCGCTACGGTCATGCACGAGGCAGATGGCAGCTTCAAGGTGGAGAAGCGCGGGGTCGATGCCTGTGCGCGTCGGGTAGAGGGCAAGTGCCGCTTCTTGCACTCTTCGCGCCTGGGAGCTCCGGCCCATGGCGGTATAGGCGCCGCTGAGGTAGAGCAGGAACCGGCGTTCCGGGAAGGCGAAGGCGTCACCATCCGGTCCGGCCGGTAGCTGATCGAAGACTGTCTGAGCGTCTCGGATGCGCTCTTCAGCTCCGTCTATGTTGCCTTGCTGGGCCAGAGCTCGTGCTTCAGCCACCGCTGCGAATACGAATGTTGGCGAGGGGCGCCGGCCTCGCAGCATTATGCGAGCTTCGCGCGCCAACGAGACGGCAGCATCCAAAGGGCCGTAGTAGTACGGCAGCATCGCTGCTTGCACTCGTACTCGTGCTCGCAGCCCGATGTTGCCGCTCTCGTCGGAGGCGTGCCTGGCTGTGCTGTACCAAGCCCGTGAGCGGCGTAGATCCCCCATCTTCATCAACGCGTCGGCGATGAGCGTGGCTAGGACAGCAGTCATCTCCGCCAGTCTCACCAGGGCTGAAGCCGGTTGACGCTCCTGCGCGAGATTCTCAATTTCCTCAAGATCGAGGAGCAACTGCTTCAGCATCATGGCGGGTGCAGTGTAGACGTACTCCTGCCGGACCAAGAGCAGTCGTTCCTCAAGGAGATCCATCTGCCCTGAACTGACACTGCCCGCCGCTAGGCTGCGGTCCACGGAGCGACGAACTGTGTCAACTCGGTCGATAAGATAGGAATCTTCCGGCTCGACCTCATACAACGCGGATGGGCTGGGAGCTACAGAAACCACGGAGCCAGGGCCACCAGCGGCACCGAGCCCCAGCCCGTACGGATTGCTGTCGTAGAACTGGCACAACAGGTCCATTGTCAACGAGCGGGGGGCCCTCTCTCCCGTTTCCCACAACCTCAGTTGATCATCCGAAGCCCGCGGCCTGCGTGGTGCCTGCCCTTGACCAAGCTGCCGCAGTTCCTGCCCCGCCTCAGCCAGAGTCAGGCCACGGGCCATGCGATGAGCACGGAGCTTGCTGACCTGGCAGCACCCGTAGATCGCGTCAGCAATCTGCGTTTGAGTCCATCCAGCTTCTGCCCCTTTGGCGCGGATTCGACGAGCACAGGAAGGCTTGTGGGCTTCCTTGTTGTTGGGCATCGGAGTACCTCCATGGACCGATGATGCTCCTCCGACGGCCCTCCTCAACTCGACACTGTGTAACTTTCCGACGCTTTCCGTCGGGACTTCCCTCCATTCGAGCAACTCTCCGACTGACACCGTCGGTTCTGACGGAAACGCCGGTTGAGCAGGGACTCATGTCCGGCGATGGTTGCGGACCACGAAGAGCAATACAGCTCACATCTGCGGTTTCCAAGCCGCGCGTGTGCTCGCCGCCCCGACGACTGTCGCCCGGCCCATAAGGAGGGTCACAGCAATGCCCGTTTCCGACGAGTCCGAAGTGCTCGATGCTGGACCGGAGTTCAGTCGTCCGTGCGTGCCAAGGGTCGGCCCGTACATGCCCGAGGCCACTGATCTGGTCCACGACGAGCGCACCGATCAGGACGCGGTCGTGGTGGCCCCGCCCGGTACGTACGCGCTGGACGAGGTGTATCTGCGCCCGGCCGCCGGGAAGGGCCCGGGCTGGGGCGCCAAGGTTCGTGACCTCTGGCTCATTGAGCGGCACGCCGGGGCGGGGCTGTGGTGAGTGCGCTCTGGCTGATGGTGATCGTCGCGAGCCGCGGGGGCGGCACGGTCTTCCTCATACCGCAGGGCGAAGGCGTTGACGGCCCTGCGGGGGTGGAGCGTCCTCCTACGGGCGCAGCGCGCCGGGGTCCGCCTGTCGCGTAGGTCATCGCGTTTTGCTTGATCGTCTGTGCCGGTAGGTGCGGGCGGTTCTCAGACCGGTCGTTGCCGCGATCAGAGCCATTCCCACCTGGGCTCCGTGGCACGGCCGCCGGTCCGTCCCGCTGGGCGTGTGACCCGCGCCGGTTCGCGTGGACGGAGGTCGGTCCTGGTTCCGCGGGAGCCAGGGCTGCGTCGGCTGCCCCGTCTCCCACCCCGTCATAGCGGGGCAGCCGGCACCGGCCTTTCGACCGCCCCGGTCGCTACCGGGGCGTGGCCGCCCGCGTCGGTGGGGACCGCGGGCGGCCCCATCCCTTGCCATGCCATTTCCTTTTGGAGGCACCGTGCACGAGGAGAGAGCCACGAGCACGACGGGCAGATCTCAGGGTCTGCTGCTCAGTGCGCGCGGGGCGGTGCTGCTGGTGCGCCGCACGCACCGCCGGGACGGCGATCCGCGCTGGTACGTCGCCCCCGGCGTATCGCTCCGCGCCGGGGAGCAGGTGCGGCGGGCGCTGGCCCGCGCCGTTCGCGAGCAGACCGGTCTGGCCGTCGCCAGGCGGCAGGTCGGGCCGCTGCTGATCGACGGCGGCCGTTCCCGCGTCTACCTGGTCGGGCCACTCCGAGAGGCGCCCGTCACCCTTCCCGCCGGGGACGCTGCGGGCGGGCCGCCGCCGTTCGACCACTACGTCTGGGCGCTGCCGGCGGAGCTGACCACGTACTGCGCGTTTGATCAGGGCCAGTTGCTGTGGTCCGCGCTGCGGGCGGTCCGCGCCCCGGCGCGCGGCCGGGCGGCGGGCCGGTACCGCCGCGCCGCGTAGACCCTGTTCCGGGAGTCCGGTGAGGGAGCCCTCTGTGCCGGACACCGGGCCCAGGGCCAGGGATTCCCTGCGCCCGGTGTCGCCACCCGCCCGCTGCGTACGACGACCTTGCGGAGGTCCGATGAAGCCAACCTTCCACCAACCGGTCACCGTTGATCGCCTGTTCGCCGACGCGGGCGCGCGCGTCGAGGCGGGTGCGCGGGCCCTGTGGCCGGGCCGCGCGGTGCGCCTGGGCGCGCACCTGCCGTCGGTGACCTGCTACGTCCAGCACCTCGACGTCGGCGGCCGCGCCCTGGTCGCGAAGGTCTCCTACCTCGGCGTCTCCCTCGTCTCGCTGCTGCGCGGGGTGCGCGGCGACTGGTCCACCGTGCAGGCGGCCCAGGCCGCCTACCTCACCGCGCCGAGCGCCCTGCTGGACCGTGAGGCCACCCAGCTGCGGCTGATGGGGCAGGTGCCGGGGCTCGACGTCGTCCCGGTCGCCGGGCTCCGGGGCGGTGTCCTGTTCACCGGCCGGGTGAGCGGGCCGACCCTGGCCGACCTCCTGGCCACCGCCCCGGAGCGCACCGCTGAGCTGCTCGGCCGCGTCGTGTGCACCCTCCGCGCCCTCCAGCACCCGGCTCTCCCGCGCGGTGCCACCGTTCCGCAGACGCCTGAACGCGGTGTCGGCCCCGTCTTCGTCCGCAAGTTCCGCGGCGCCGCCGGCCAGCTGTACCTGCGGCAGCTGGGCGCAGAACGCATCCCGGACGGCCAGGTGCGCGAGCAGACCCGGCTGCTGCTCGCCGCGGCCGTGGAGCGGCTGATGCGGCTGCGCAAGCTGCCGCAGCCCCGGTGTCCGGCGCTGCTGCACGGCGACCTGAAACCCGAACACCTCCTCTACCCCCACGGACCGTCCGGGGCTCCGGTCTTCCTCGACCCCGGCCTCCAGTACGGCAGCGGCTGCACCGACACCGCCAAGCTCCTCTCCCGCACCCTGCTGCACCTGCTGGCCGCCCCGCCCGCCCCGCAGACGGGGCGCGAGATCATCGAAGGCGTCGACGCGTTCGCCCGAGGCCAGGCCCGGGCGCTGGCCCGCCCGGCGGTCCGGGAGGTGTGGCTGCGGCAGCTGGTGATCACGTGGCTGATGGACACCGTCAACATCACCTCCAGCTACCTGTCCGCGCCCGGCGCGCTGCCGCTGCCCACCCCCGCCCCGGGCCTCCTGGACCGCGCGCTCACCGTCGGCACGCTCGTGGACCGCGGTAGCGCGCTGCTGGATGAGGACCTGCCGATGCAGCGCCTGTGGCCGCGGCTCCTGGACGACATCCAGGCCCTGGTCAGCGCCGAGGCCGGAGCCGCCCGATGAACGGCCTGCGGCCGCCGGGCCCCGCGCGCGGCAGGGGGACGGTGGGGGCGATCGGCATCGTGGGGGCCGGGGCGGTCGGCCAGAGCGTGGCCGCCGCCCTGGTCACCGCCAGACTCAGCCACCGGGTACGGATCACCTCCTGGCGCCCGGCCCGCACGGTGGCACTGGTCACCGACCTCGACGACCTCGCCCAGCTCTGCGGCTCCCCCGTACGGGCAGAGTCCTGCGAGGTCGCCGACCTCACCGCGTGCGAGGCGGTGGTCATCTGCCTGCGGGGCGCCTTCACCAACACCGCGGCCCGCGATGTGCGAATGGCCGGGCTCCAGGCCAACGCCCCCCACATCGCCGCCCTCGCCGAACGCCTCTCGGGCTACCGGGGAACCGTGGTGATGGTCACCAACCCGGTCGATGTGATGACCAGGCTGTTCGCGGAGGTCTCCAAAGCGCGCCGGGTGTACGGGGTGGGGTCGAACCTCGACTCCGCCCGCTACCGCCTGACCCTCGCCCGCCTGCTCGGCGTGCCCGTCTCCGCGGTGGACGGGTATGTGATCGGCGAACACGGCGACCAGGCCGTCATCTGCGCCACCGCCACCCGCATCGGCGGCCTGCCCCTGACCCTCCCGCTGCGGGAGGTGCGCGCCGAGCTCGCCGCCCGGCCGGGCCGGATCACCGTCGGCGGCCGGGCCCGCTTCGGCCCCGCCGCGGCCGCCCTGTCCGCACTGCGCGCCGCCCTCGGCCTGACCGACGCGGTGGTGGAGCTGAGCACCCGGCACGGCGATGCCTGGCACGGCGTGCCGCTGCACTTCACCGCCGGCACCCCCACTCCCTTTCTGCCCCCGCTCGACCGGTCCGAGGCGCGCCAACTGGCCGACGCCGACCGGAAACTGGCCGACGCGTACCACCAGATCCGTTACCTGCATCCCCGAGGAGAATCCCAGTGACCACGGCCGTCCGTATCGCCCCCGCCGGCGAGCGCGCCCACGCGCTCGTCGTCAGCAACCGCCCCGCGATCACCGGCTGGTCGCTGCGGTACTTCGCCCCGTGGTGGACCACCACCGCCACCGAAGTCTTCCGACCGGCTGCTCATCCCACCGTCGACGCCCGGGTGGACGCCTCCCACCGGACCTCCATCACCCGGATGATCACCGACCACGAGCACGCAGACGTCACCTACGCCGGTGCCCGCACCCTCGTCCACGAGGAGAGCGACGGCGCTGTCTACGCGGTCCAGCCCGCCCAGCGCCTCGCCTACCACGCCACCCCCACCCGCCGATGGGTGGCCGTCTCCGGGCAGGAGAACGAGGGCGTCGCGCTGGCCGCCGCCCGCCTGGCCCGCGACCTGATCCGCGCCCAACTCCTCGGCGAAGGCTGGGTGCTGCTGCACGCCTCCGCCGTCGCCCGCAACGGCCGGGCCCTGCTGACCGTCGGCTCCAAGGGCGCGGGCAAGAGCACCGTCGCCCTGACCCTGGCCCGGCAAGAGGGCTGGGACCTGCTCGCCAACGACCGCGTCTTCGCCCGCCCCGAGCCGGACGGCACCGTGCGGCTGCTGCCCTGGCCCGCCGCCGCGGCCCTGGGCTTCGGTCTCCTCGACGGACTCGGTCTCTACGACACCGTCCGCCAGTTCTTCCTGAGCGGCGATCCGCTGCATCCCACCCAGCACCCGCAGGTCACCCACGCCCTGACCACCGGCGACCGCGCACCGCAGTGGAACGACGCCAAGAGCAAGGAGCTCAAGTGCCAGCTCTTTCCCGACCAGCTCGCCTCCTGGCTCGGCTGCACCCTGACCACGCACGCCACCGCGGCCGCCGTCCTGCACCCCCGCATCTCCGCCGGGATGACCGTCCCGGAGGCCGGGGACATCGCCGAACTCGGGGAGGCCGACTTCTTCTCCGCCGCGACTGAGGACCGCTACCCCGACCTCTTCCACCTCGCCCACGACACCCGCCCCGACCCCGACCCCGTGCGGGAGCGCCTGGCCGCGCTGCCCTGCCAGTCCGTGGTCCTCGGCCACCACGCCGACGCCAACACCGGCGCTCTCGTCCGCCTCGCCGACACCCTCCTTGCGGCGAGCTGACCGGCATGCGTCTTCCGCTCCCCGTCGACCCCCAGTGCGCGCCCACCACGGCCGCCGACTTCTGCCTCCGGCCCCTCCACCTCGACGAGGCCGAAGAGCCCGCCCCGGACGGCAGCGGCTTCACCTCGGGCAGCTTCACCGTGTCCTGGGATGACCCGGCCCCGGTGAGAGCCACCGTGCGCGTCGCGCCGCTGTGGTGCGAGCAGCGCACCAGCCTGGACGACCCGACCGCGGTGGAAGCCGTCGGCGGGCACTGGGCGGACTCCGCCACCACCGCGATCCACTGGCTGCACACCAACATCCTCCAAGCCGCCCGGACCCTCCCGCCCTCACAGGCCGCCCTGCTCAAGCTTCTCGTCACCAGCCCCACCGCCGGCCGCGCCCACCACTTCGCCCTGCGCTTTCGCCACATGACGCTCAGCGTCGAAATCCGCGCCCACGGCCACCGCAGCACCTGGACCATCAACCACCAGCCGCACACCCCCGCCCCGGTGACCGTCCCCGCCGCCGCAGCGGGATGGCACCGGGCATGAGGCACTAGCCCGGCCCCTGACCCCACCGACCACCTGCCTCGCGATCAGCGAAAGACCACCCATGCACCAGCAGCTCACAACCCCGCGCGACAAGATCGTCGTTCCGTACATCACCACCCGCGTCGGAGAGGAACTCGGAGTCGGAACGATGCTCCGAATCCATCCGACGCGGGGCCTCTGCTACGCCCCCGAACTCCCCCACGACCGGGACCCAAGTGGTGTTCTCTGGGCACGCCGCTCGCACAACCCCCGCGACAATGCAGGCCAGCCGACCGGCGCGCCGCTCTACGCGAAGGTCCACCCCTCCCGACAGAGGGAGACGATGTTCGGTTTGCGGTGCCAAATCTGCTGCCGGGAACCCGCCAGCCGCACCCAGGACGGCTACCTCTTCCTGCTGGAGCAGCCCAACGGCGGCACGGGCACGGGGTGGCCTGAAGGAGAGCTGATGCGCCATCCGCCGCTCTGCCTCCGGCATGCCGAGGTCTCCGTAGAACGGTGCCCGCCCCTTCGGCGGGGCCACGTCGCGGTGCGCGTAAAACTCCCGCGCCTCTACGGAATCAAGGGCTGCCCTTCACCACGGAGAAGGACGCGGAGCTGGACAGCGTGCCCGACGCCGAAGACATCGTGGCCTACCAGGACCCCCGCATCCGCTGGTACCTCGCCACCCAACTCGTACGACGCCTGTGCGGCGTGACCGTCATCGACCTGAACGCGGAACTCGCCGCCGCAGGGCTGCGCCGATGACCCTCCCGCCGCCGGCCCGCCCCCCGCGAATACGCGCCGCTTGGGGCCCGCACCCGCCATCGGGGGGGGGGGGGGGGGGGGGGGGGGGGGGGGGGGGGGGGGGGGGGGGGGGGGGGGGGGAGGGGGGAGGAGGGGGAGGAGAAGAAGAAAACGGAGAGGAAGAAGAAC
>NZ_JBWKFF010000039.1:0-51001 GCF_056434425.1 Streptomyces sp. NPDC044033
CCCCCCCCCCCCCCCCCCCCCCCCCCCCCCCCCCCCCCCCCCCCCCCCCCCCCCCCCCCCCCCCCCCCCCCCCCCCCCCCCCCCCCCCCCCGCGCCCGTTTTCCGGCCCCGGCTGTGCGTGCGCCGTGGCTGGGGGAACGCTTGAGCCTGTGCGCGCGAGCGCCCCGGCCGTACGCGCGAGCGCCTCTGCCCGCGTACGAGCGCCTGCACGCGCGCGCCGCGTACGCACGGCCTGTACGCGAGCTCCGGCCCGTACGCACGCCTCGCCCGTACGAGCCCCCTGCCCGCGCCGTCTCGCCGACTCTCAGTGCGAGTCCGGTATGAGCTGGCCCGACGGGGGGAGGCCGTGCAGTTCGGCGTCGGTCTGCCGCTTCGCGGCCTTTTTGGCCTTGCCGGTGGCGGGTGTCTGCGTCACCGGGGCGGTCGCCGCGGGCTGGACCTGTCTCGGCCGGTGCGGGGGCGGTACGGGCCCCTCCGAAGTGAGCAGCGTGAACGCCGTCGCCACCGCGATCAACGCCGTTATCCCGAACGCCGCCCGCGTCGACCGGCGCGCGAGGCGTTCTCCGTCCGCCCGTGCGAGCGGGGCGGCCGTCATGGTGACGGGCAGGGCGGCGGCCAGTGCGCTGAAGCGTTCCCGCAGCGCCGCGCCCTGAGCGGTGGGCGTCAGCCCCCACAGCTCCGGCAGCAGCTCGGCGACGGCGGCGCGGGCGTGGATGAGCCGGTTCGCGGCAGCGGGGGTGGTCGCCTCCGTCTCGGCGGCGGTCTCGGGGAGGTCGAGCCCGACACCGTCGTGGAGCAGCAGCGTGCGGCGGTACGAACCGGGGAGGCCCAGCATCGCGTGCAGCAGCGCGGCGTCCCGCTCCGGCTCCACCAGCGGCTCGCCGCCGGGGCGGAACCGGTGCCACGGTGACAGCGCGTGTTCGTACGCCGCCGCGCGTACCCAGCCGGCCGGGTCCCGGTCCACGGCGACGGCCGGCCACTGCTCCCACGCGAGCTGAAAGGCCCGCTCGACGGACTGCCGGCCGAGCCGGGGCCGCCCGGTGAGCAGATAGGTCTGCCGGGCGAGCGACGCGGCATGGCGTGCGTAGAGGGCGTCGAAGGCGTCGGCGGGGGCGTTGGAAGGGCGGCGCGCGGAGTCGGGGCCGGGGGCGGTGCGGTTACGGGCGGGGGCTGTCGCCGCCGGTCCGGACGCCGGTTCCGGGGCGCGGGGCGGGGCCTGTCGCACTGCGGGCTTGTCGTTCGCGCCGCTTCCGACGAGGTCGTCGTCCCGGTCCCGTGCCCAGCTCGGCACCGCCCGTACGCGCTTCCGCTCGCGGTCCGGTCCGGTCTGCGTGCCGGCGGGGGCCGGGGCGGGGTCCGCCGCCGGGCCCGGCACGTGATCGGCCGGTTGTCTCCGTGTCCAGCTCGGGGTCCGGCGAGGGCTCTTGTTCCGGGGTGGCCCGGACCGCGTGCCGTGCGGGGTCGGGGCGGGGTCCACGGCCGCGCCCGGTCCCCGGGGCGGCTCGTCCTGCGTGTCGCTGAGCGTCGAGGCCGGGGCCGTCGTCTTGCCGTCCGCCCCGAACGGCCCGGCATGCGTGCCGTTGCGGCCGGGGGCGGGGCCGGCCGTCCCGGCGGCCGTCGGGCCCGGCGCGCGGTCGGCCGCCGCGGGCTGCTCCCCGTTCGTCGGGAGGGCTGAGGCGGCGGCGATGCCGAGCGGCGTGGTGAAGGCGTCGATCAGGAGGCGTTGGACCGCGTTCGTCGCGGCGGAGGCGTCGACGCCGGTGGGGGCGTCGGCGGGGAGGGCCGGGGGCGGGGGCGTTCCCTGCGTGGTCAGCGGCTCCTGACCGGCCTCGGGGGCGGCGGCAATGGCCGTGGGGGTGGCGGCACCGGCCTCGGGGGCGGCGGCAGCACAGGTCTCGGGAGTGGCGGCGGCAACGGCCTCGGCGCGGAGGCCCGTACGGTCCTGCCCTGACGTTCCGTCGAGCGTCAGCCCTTCCGGCGGCAGCCCTTCTTGCCCCAGCCCTTCCGGCGGCAGCCCTTCCTTCCTCAGTCCTTCCTTCCTCGGCGCTTCTTCGAGCGGCAGTCCTTCCGCCAAGCGGTCGAGTATGTGCGCGTACGCCTTGCGTTTGCGCCCGCGCGGGCTGGTGCGGCCGGTCTCCCAGGACCGTACGGTCGCGCTCGTGACACCGACCGCCGCCGCGAGCTGATCCCGTGACACGGAACGTGCCACGCGCAGCGCCCGGCCTTCGTGCGGAGACGGCAAGGTGGCAGTGGACTCCTCGAACCCCTCGGGGCCGGACCGCGTCATGCCTCTCGCCGCCTCTCCACTCGTTTCCGCTCGTCTCTACTCGTTCATGCCGACCGTGCAGCTAGCCGACCGTGCAGCTAACGGGCCATCAAAAATGACATAAACATACATTGAGCGACACGGCGACCAAATGCCCGCTACGGGTAGGAAAGACATGTTCTTGGCAGCATGACTACGTGACGCAATTGACCGAGCGCAGCGAGTCGTACCCGGCCGCCGGACGGGCTGCCGTCACCACCCGGCGTCCGCCGGCGGTCGGCGAACTCGTCCTCGGCGGCGCGGTCGCGGCCGGCCTCGGCCTCGGGGTGCTCGCCGTGGTCGTACTCCTGTTGTGGATCTCCTCGCCCTACCCCGACAACGGGCCTGGTACCGCCCTCCACACCGCCGCCGATCTGTGGCTGCTGGCGCACGGCGCGGACCTCGTACGGACCAGAACACTGTCCGGCGTCCCCGCCCCCGTCGGGCTCACGCCGCTGCTCCTGACGGCCCTGCCGTGCTGGCTGCTCTACCGGGCGGCGTCCCACCTGCTGGGGCACCATGAGGACGACGTACCCCGAGAGGGGGAGGCGCACGCGCCCGGCGACGAGGAACCGGTCACCGCGGGCGCGGGGCCCGAGCAGCCGCACGCAGCCGCCGGAGCGCTGCTCGGCGGCTATCTGCTGGTCGGCGTCTGCGCGATCCTGTACTCCTCGTACGGCGCCCTGCACGTCGCACCGCTCTCGGCGCTGTTCCACCTGCCGCTGGTCGCGGGGGCCGCCGTGGCGGCCGGGGCGTGGCGGGCGTCCGACCGGCCGGGCAATCCGTTCCCGCTCGCGTTCCCGTTCTCGTTCCCGCTGCCTGAAGTCGCCGTGCGCGCCGTGGCCGCCGTGCCGCCGCGCGTACGGGCCGGGCTCGCCCGGCTCCGCTACGGCCCCGCGCTACGGGCCGGGGCCGCCGCGACCGCCGTACTGCTCGGCGGCGGCGCCCTGCTCGTCGGGGTGTCCCTGGTCGGGCACATGGGTGCGGCGCAGGCATCGTTCGGGCAGCTCTCGGACGCGTCGTCGGGGCAGTTCGCGGTGCTGCTGGTCAGCATGGCGCTGCTGCCGAACGCCGCCGTCTGGGGCGCGGCGTACGGCCTCGGCCCCGGTTTCACGATCGGCGCGGCCAGTGCGGTGAGCACCCAGGGCGCCTCCGGCTACCCCGTACTGCCGCGCTTCCCGCTCCTGGCCGCCCTGCCGGGCGAGGGCGGGGCCGGGGTGGTGACGTGGCTCGTGGCGAGCGCCATTCCGGTGGGCGCGGGGGTGGTGGCGGCGTGGTTCGTGGCGGGGGCAGCGCTCCCGCGCCGACGCCCCGGCGAAGGGCCGCCGAAATCCGGCACGGCATCCGATACGGCATCCGGTACGGCGTCCAGCACGGCATCCGATGCGGAATTCGGCACGGCATCCGGCACAGCGAAGGCATGGTCCTGGTGGGACACCGCCCTGACGGCGCTCCTGGCCGCCGTCGTCTGCGGCATCGCGGTGGCCTTCCTCACCGCAGCCGCGTCCGGCCCCCTGGGGAACGACGCACTGGCCCGCTTCGGCCCCGGCTGGTCGCTCACCGGCCGGGCCGCGTCGGCTTGGACAGCGGTGATCGCGCCCCCGCTGGCGCTGGTGTTCCGCTGGTGGCGGTTGCGGGAGGCGGCCAGGGCCGCTGCCAAGGTCGCCGCCAGGGCCGCCGCCCGGGCGAAGAGCGACGGTGCGAGCGCGCCCGCCGGCCGTCGCAGGTCCCGGCGGCGCGCCTCGGACGACGGGGCGGTGGCTGCCCGACGAGCTCCCGAAACACCAGGTGAGGAGGGCAGGAGCGCGGCTGCCGGCCGGCGGCGCATCCGGAGGGCGGCCGTCGGGGTGCGGAAGGGCGCCGTGTCACCCGGCATCGCGGCCGCGGGGCGGCGGCAGCTCCGCCGGGCCCGGGCAGGGGGCAGGGCCGCGGTGCGGCGCACACGAGAATGGCGCGAACCCGGCGGGACGGGCGCCCCAGCCGGGACCGCCCGTACGGAGCGGGGCGCGGTCCCGCGGGCTGCCCGGCACGGCCGACCGGCCGCGCGTGCCGTTCAGGGTGAGGCGGACCGCTGGTGGCGGCGGCTCCGCCCGCGCTCCGAAGGAGAGCACGGCCGTACCGACCGCTGGAAGCCGGAGGTATATACGGCCTGGAGCCCGCCTCCCGCGGCGCGACCCGAGGAGTCCTGGCACGAAACCGGTGCCCGACAGGCCCGCTGGGCGGTCCTCAAGGACTCCGGCGGCGGCTTGATGCCGGACTTCGAACCACGCGACCTCACCGTGCCCGACGACCACGAGCAGCCGTAACCCGCTCCGGCCGAGCCGCGCGCCTCAGCCGCCCCGGCCACGCCAGCCGCCCCGGCCGGTACGTACGAGCCGCGCGCCCCAGCCGGTACGTACGAGCCGGGGCGTACGAGCCGGGGCGTGCACCGATCGCCGAGCCCGGCCCGTACGTACCCCAGTCCCTCAGTTCTGCGTGCTGAGCAGCGGACGGAGCTGCTTGGGCAGGAGGTCTTCGCAGGAGTGGCGGGAGGTCTGGGTCAGGGAGTCGTCCACGCACGTGTAGTAGTCGCTGTACACGGCCTGGAAGGCGAAGGTCGCGGCGACGATGGCCAGGGCGATGGCGCCCGCGACCAGGCCGCTGACCGCGGCCGTCGTCTGCGGCTTGCGGGCGGGGTCCTGCTGGGCGGTGGCGGGCTGGGCGGCACCGGAGTCGGGGGAGGTGGGGGGCTTGGGCTTCGCCCGCAGCGAGCTGACCGCCCAGTAGACGCACAGTGCGCCGAGCAGCAGGGCGACCTGCGGAATGCTGAAGAGGGCGAAGAAGAAGGCCCACATGCCGGCGAGCAGGGCGTACCGCGCGCGCCGCTGCGCCGGGTCGGTGGGGTCCCAGCGGAGGCCGCCCGGGCCGCCGCCCGTACCGCCCTGGCCGGCGGGCCCGCCCGGGCCTTCGGGGTCACCGGGCTTGTGCTGCGGGCTGCTGCCGAAGTCGCCGTCCTGGCGGCCCGGCTGCCGGCTGCTCCACTGGTTGCCCCACGCCGGGGGCTGCTCCCGCTGCCCCTCCTCGGAAGATCCCTCGGACGAGCCCGAGGCGGAGCCGCCCGAGGAGGAGTCATCTGAGGAGGAGCCGTCCGAAGCGGAGTCGTCCGAAGAGGACGGAGAAGAAGAGTTATGGCGGGGCTGCCACGGCTGGTCCGTGTGCCCCTCCGGCGGCGGTGCGAAGGGATTGTCGTCCTGCGGAGAGGAGGACGACGGCGACTTCCGTTCTGACATGCGGGCGTACCTCATCGCTGCCCTCCGGTGGATGCGGCGGGCAACAGGAGGCGGTGAGCCGCGTGGCGGCGTCGGTCCGGCATGTGGAGTGTGTCTTCCCCTTGTGTCGTCTTCCGGCAGGTCTCACATCAAGTGTCGTCCACTTCATATGTCGTGCCCGGAACCCGGCCATGGATGCGCTGTGTCCAGACGCTACCTTCCGCGTGTGCCCCCGTCCCGTGGGGGCCGTCCGGTGTGCCGGTATCGTTGCTGACGGTCGGCGGCTTCGTAGAGTTCCCCGGTTCCGAGGGTGCCGTTCATTCGTACGACCATACAAACTCGCACCACCCGCGAGCTCGGGTCTGTTGCCAGAAAGGGTCCCGCCGTGGCCTCCCCACCCCCCGCCCGCATCGTCGCGCTCGTCTCCGGCTCGGGTACGAACCTGCAGGCCCTGCTCGACGCCATCGCCGCCGACCCGGACGGCTACGGGGCCCGCATCGTGGCCGTGGGCGCCGACCGGACCGGCATCGCGGGGCTGGAGCGCGCCGAACGCGCCGGGCTGCCGACCTTCGTGTGCCGGGTCAAGGACCACGCCCGGCGCGAGGAGTGGGACCGGGCGCTGGCCGAGGCGACGGCCGCGTACGAGCCGGATCTGGTGGTCTCCGCCGGGTTCATGAAGATCGTGGGCAAGGGGTTCCTGGCCCGCTTCGGGGGGCGGCTGATCAATACGCACCCCGCCTTGCTGCCCAGTTTTCCGGGCACCCACGGCGTGCGCGACGCGCTCGCGTACGGCGCCAAAGTGACCGGTTGCACAGTCCACTTCGTCGACGACGGGGTCGACACCGGCCCGATCATCGCCCAGGGCGTGGTCGAGGTGCGGGATGAGGACGACGAATCCGCCCTGCACGAGCGGATCAAGGAAGTCGAGCGCACGCTGCTCGTCGATGTCGTGGGGCGCCTCGCGCGCGACGGCTATCGCATTGAGGGAAGAAAGGTACTGATCCCGTGACCGCCGAAGGTACGAAGCGGCCCATCCGCCGCGCGCTCATCAGCGTCTATGACAAGACGGGCCTTGAGGAGCTGGCCCAGGGCCTGCACGCGGCGGGCGTCCAGCTCGTCTCCACCGGCTCAACGGCCGGGCGGATCGCCGCCGCGGGTGTGCCCGTGACCAAGGTGGAGGAGCTGACCGGCTTCCCCGAGTGCCTCGACGGGCGCGTGAAGACCCTGCACCCCCGCGTGCACGCCGGCATCCTCGCCGACCAGCGACTCGACGACCACCGCGCCCAACTCGCCGAACTGGGCGTGGACCCCTTCGAGCTGGTGATCGTCAACCTCTACCCCTTCAGCGAGACCGTCGACTCCGGCGCGTCCCCCGACGAGTGCGTGGAGCAGATCGACATCGGCGGCCCGTCGATGGTCCGCGCCGCCGCCAAGAACCACCCCTCCGTCGCGGTCGTCGTCAGCCCCGCCCGCTACGACGACGTCCTCAAGGCCGCCACGGACGGCGGGTTCGACCTCGCCGACCGCAAGCGGCTGGCCGCCGAGGCGTTCCGGCACACCGCCGCGTACGACGTCGCGGTCGCCTCCTGGTTCGCCGCCGACTACGCCGGGGACGGGGAAGCGTTCCCCGACTTCATCGGTGTCACGTACGAGCGCAAGAACGTCCTGCGCTACGGCGAGAACCCGCACCAGGGCGCCGCCCTCTACACCGGCGGCCACGGGGGCCTGGCGGAGGCCGAGCAGCTGCACGGCAAGGAGATGTCGTACAACAACTACACGGACACCGACGCCGCGCGCCGGGCCGCGTACGACCACGACGAGCCCTGCGTCGCGATCATCAAGCACGCCAACCCCTGCGGCATCGCGATCGGTTCGGACGTCGCCGAGGCGCACCGCAAGGCGCACGCGTGCGACTCGCTCTCCGCCTTCGGCGGCGTGATCGCCGTCAACCGGCCGGTCTCGGTGGAGCTGGCCGAACAGGTCGCGGAGATCTTCACCGAGGTCATCGTCGCGCCCGCCTACGAGGACGGCGCGGTCGAGGTGCTGGCCCGCAAGAAGAACATCCGGGTGCTGCGCTGTGCCGACGCGCCGCAGGCGCCGGCCGAGTTCAAGCCGATCGACGGCGGCGGCCTGGCCCAGGTCAAGGACGTCCTCCAGGCCGAGGGCGACGACCCGGCCAACTGGACGCTGGCCACCGGTGAGGCGCTGTCCGCCGACGAACTCGCCGAGCTGGCCTTCGCGTGGCGCGCCTCGCGCGCCGTGAAGTCCAACGCCATTCTGCTTGCGCAGGGCGGGGCCACGGTGGGTGTCGGGATGGGGCAGGTCAACCGCGTGGACTCCGCGAAGCTGGCGGTGCAGCGGGCGGGGGAGGAGCGGGCGCGCGGCTCGTACGCCGCTTCGGATGCCTTTTTCCCGTTCCCGGATGGGTTGGAGGTGCTGCTTGAGGCGGGTGTGAAGGCAGTGGTGCAGCCTGGGGGGTCGGTGCGGGATGACGCGGTGATTTCCGCGGCCAAGGCTGCCGGCGTGACGATGTATCTGACGGGTACGCGGCACTTCTTCCACTGACGCTGGTTCGGCTCCGGCCCGCCTGGCCCTCAAGCGCCGGGCGGGCTTTTTGTCCTCAAGCGCCGGACGGGCTGGGTTGGGTGGCCCGCGCTGGCTGCGGGCTTTTCGTCCTCAATCGCCGGACGGGCTGGATTAGCCGGCCGTCCGGGTGTCCTCAAGCGCCGGACGGGCTTGATGGGTCGGGGCTCGTCTGGGTGTCCTCAAGTGCCGGGAGGGCGGATGGGTCGGGGCTCGTCTGGGTGTCCTCAATCGTCGGGCGGGCTGGATGGGCCGGGGTTTGTCCGGGTGTCCTCATGTGCCGGACGGGCTTGATGGGCCGGGGCTCGTCTGGGTGTTCTCAAGTGTCGGGCGGGCTGGATGGGTCGGGGTTTGTCCGGGGGTCCTCATGTGCCGGGCGGGCTGGATTAGGCGGTCGGGCTGGTGTCGTCAAGCGTCGGATGGGCCTGAGCGAGTGGGGTGTCGGCGGGTGGCGTTGACGGTGCCGAGTAGGGCGAGGGCCTGGGCGCTGGGGCTGCCTGGTTCGGCGTGGTAGATGACGAGTTGCTGGCCGGGGGCGTCGCGGACGTCGAAGGCCTGGTAGGTGAGGGTGAGCGGACCGACGTCGGGGTGGTCGAGCTGCTTGGCCTCCCGGGTTTTGCCGCGCACGGTGTGGGCCGGCCACAGGGCGGCGAATGCGGGGCTCTGCTCGGTCAGCGCCTCGACGAGTTCGTGCAGCCGGGGATTGTCGGGGTCCAGGCCGGCCGCCTGGCGCAGATTGGCCACGACGGCTTGCGCACTCCATTCCCAGCGGACGAAGAAGTGGCGGCCGGCCGGGTCGAGGAAGGTCATCCGGGCGAGGTTGTCCGCGGGGTGGAAAGGCGAGTACAGCGCGTCGGCCAGGGCGTTGCGCGCCAGGATGTCCAGGGTGCCGTTGAGGACGAACGCAGGGGTGTTCGGGTAGCCGTCCATGAGCTGCCGCAGTGACGGGCTGACCACGTCCCGCCGCGGGGCCGGCCCGTCGGCCGGTGCGGTGCCGGCCAGGCGGTAGGCGTGCGCGAGGGCGTCGGCGTCGAGGTGCAGGGCGCGGCCGAGGGCGTCGAGGACCTGGGCGGAGGGGTGGCGCTCACGGCCCTGTTCGAGGCGGGTGTAGTAGTCGGCGTTGACTCCGGCCAGTACCGCGACCTCCTCGCGCCGCAGCCCGGCGACCCTGCGTACGCCGTAGCTCGCCATGCCGACGTCCTCCGGCCGCAGGCCGGAGCGCCGGGCGCGCAGGAAGTCTCCCAGAGCGTTCTCAGACATATCCCCAGGCTAGATCTCGTTGGCACACGGCTGCCTGGGTGCGCGGCACCCAGGCAACGTACGTCCTGGTCGGCGGCGTGCGGGGTGCCCAGACTCGGTCGGGGGGACGGCACGCACCGCCGCCGAGGCACTGCTCCGCCGTCCGCCCGCCGACCTCAGCGGACCCCCTGGACAGGGAGAACAGCGATGACGACAGACACCGGACGGCACACCACACCGGATGACCGGGATCACCCGGATGACGACGCCTTGCGGGACACGGTGGCGGTGGTGACCGGCGCCGCACGCGGCGTCGGCCGGGCCGTCGTGGCGTGGCTGCACGCCCGCGGGGTGCGGGTGCTGGCCGAGGACATCCGGCCCGAGGTGGAGGGCCTGACCGCGGAGTTCGACGGCGTGGCCGCCCTGGTCGGTGACGTCTCCCGGGAGGAGACGGCGCTACGGGCGGTGGAACTGGCCCGGCAGCGCTTCGGCGGGCTGGACATCCTGGTCAACAACGCGGGGCGGACGCTGAACAGGCCGTTCGTCGAGACCACTGCTGAGGACTGGGACGAGCTGATGGCCATCAACGCCCGCGGCGCGTTCCTCCACGCGCGAGAGGCGTTCCGCGCCATGCGCGAGTACGGACGCGGCGGGTCGATCGTCAACGTCGGCTCCTACACCTGCACGGTCGGGCTGCCCGAGGGCTCGGCCTACACCGCGTCGAAGGGGGCCCTGGCCCAGCTGACGAAGGTCATCGCCTTGGAAGGCGGCCCGCACGGCATCCGGGCCAACGTCGTGGCGCCGGGCGTGATCGAGACCGACATGCTCGACAACATCCGCGACGACAGCCGCGCCTATCTGCGCTCCTTCGCCTCCGCACACGCACTGGGCCGCATCGCGCAGCCGGCGGAGATCGCCGAGATCATCGGGTTTCTCGCCTCGGCGCGCTCCAGCTTCATGACCGGCGCGGTCGTCGCCGCCGACGGCGGCTTCACCGCGGCCTGAACCGAACCCATCACCGGCCGCACCGCAACGAAGACGAGGAAGAGAGAGCCCCATCATGACCACTGGACGACGACTCGACGGCAAGGTCGCGCTGATCACCGGCGCGACAGGCGGAATCGGCGCGGCGACCACTGAGCTGTTCGCACGCGAGGGCGCGCGCCTGGTCATCGCCGATGTGGCCGAGGAACCCCTCGGCGCGCTGGCCCGGCGGATCGAGGAGACCGGCGGGGAGGCGATGACCGCGGTGCTGGACGTCTCCTCCGCCCGCGAGTGGGAGCAGGTGATCAGCGCCGTACGCGAACGGTTCGGCGCTCTGGACGTTCTCGTCAACCTCGCGGGCATCGTGGACTGGCCGGGCATCGAGGACACCCGGGAAGAGGCGTGGGACCGGGTCATCGACGTCAACCAGAAAGGGACCTGGCTCGGGATGCGGGCCGCCATGCCGCTGCTCCGCGCCGGCGGCAACGCCTCGGTGATCAACACGTCGTCCGTCCTGGGGATCGTGGGCAGCGGGGCGGCCGCCGCCTATCAGGCGTCCAAGGGCGCCGTGCGCCTGCTGAGCAAGACCGCCGCGGTCGAGTACGCGCGTCAGGGCGTGCGGGTCAACTCCATCCACCCCGGTGTCATCGCCACGCCCATGATCCAGGAGCTTTTGGACGAGCAGGGCGACCGGCAGCCGGACATTGTGCGCACTCCCATGCGCCGCGCGGGCCGCGCCGAGGAGGTCGCCTCGGCCGTGCTGTTCCTCGCCGGTGACGAGTCGTCGTTCGTCACCGGTTCCGAGCTCGTGATCGACGGCGGGCTCACCGCCCACTGAACGCTGCCCACAGGGTGCTCATGCGGAAGGCCGGTGCCCCCATCCACGTGGGCACCGGCCTTGTCTGTGTCCGCTCTATCGCTCTATCGCTCTGTTGCTCTGCCGGCCGGACGGCCCCAGGCTCCCCCGTTATGGCCTGGGGGCGTCCGCCTTGCTCACCCGCTTCCCCCGTTCAGCAGGTGATGGCTCTACTTTGGCCCCTCGTCCCGTCTCCGCATACCTCGCAACTCTCAGGGTGGCGAAGGCGGGAACCTCACACTTCTCAGGGTCACGAACGGGCCGTGGGGGTGTACTCCTTCAAGTAATGCGCGAGACGGTCCGTGACGGGTCGCTGCTTGGGCGGGACGCCGCCCGCGTTGTTCACCTTCGAGAACGACGTGAGATAGGCGGCGGCGACGAGCACACGGCGGTCGCCGGGAAGGGTGGACCACAGCTGCGGTGCGATGTAGCAGAGGTAGCGGCCGACCGCGGGGATCGAGACGTCCGGCGGGAACGGCGGTCGCGGGTTGCCCGTCTTGGGGCGGTCGGCGTCCGGCAGGTAGTAGCGCAGTACGCGCGGGGTCCAGCGGGCGATCCCGTACTCGTCCTTCGCGGGATCGGAGAGGTTCGCGTCGAAGTCGCTCTCGACCTTGAGGAGCGCGGCGATCAGCGCCGGGGTGACGGCGGATTCGGAGCAGTCATGTGCGGAGTCCACGATCAGCTTGCGGTACTCGACGGGAACGCCGGCGTCCGTAGCGAGTTCGCTCGCCCCGTACGAGGCGGGCGTGACGGGCTTGCGGTCGTTTCCGTCGGCCGGCGATCCGGTGTCGATCAGGGTGATGCCGTAGCTGACCGAGGCGACGACGAGCGCCGCGGCGACGGCGCTCAGAATCCTGCCGGGCTTGCGGCGCGGCCGCAGCCGCGGCAGCTTCGGCGTCGGCTCCGAACCGGCCGCCGCCTCCACGCGCCGCAGGAGGACCGTACCGCTGTGCGCGGCGCGCTCCTCGTGCGTACGGGCCAGGCAGTCGGCGATGATCTCCCGCCAGGCGGACGGGAGTTCGGGCGAGAGGCGCAGTTCCTCGTCGCCGCGCGCGTATCGCAGCAGCGTTTCGCGGCGGGCGGCTCGGCTGCTGCCGGGGAGCGGGAGGGCGCCGGTGAGCAGCAGGTGGGCGACGGTGCCGAAGGCCCAGATGTCGGCGGTGGGGCGGATGAGCTGGCCGCGCTCGCCGACCTCGGACCACAGGAGTTCGGGCGGCGTGTAGTCGGGCGTGGAGAAGGCGGGGGAGTAGGCGTGGGTGCCCTCCATCTCGGCGGCGAGGTTGAAGTCGCCGAGCCGGACGCTGCCGTCGGGCATCAGCAGGACGTTGGCGGGCTTGAGGTCGCCGTGCACCCAGCCCGCGTGGTGGAGCTGGGCCAGCCCCTCGCAGATCTGGGCGAGGAGGGCCGGAGCGCCGGGGACGGGGCCGGGCGCGGACCGTTCGACGAGCTGGTCCAGGGAGCCCTCGGCGCGTTCGAGTACGAGCACGGTGGCGCCGTCGAGCGCCGGGTTGCCCGGGTCGTCGACCGTCACGGCCTCGTACATGCGGATCAGGCGCGGGCGGCTCAGCTTGCGGTGCAGGTTCAGCTCGCGGTGGGCGAGGTCCTTGAGGTGGCGGAGCTGGCGGGGCGTGCGGGTGCCCGTGGGGAGGAATTTGAGCGCGGCACGCTCGGGCAGGTCCTCGGGGTCGCCCTTTTCGGGCGGGTCGACGCGCCGGGCCTCGTACACGCTGCCGAACGCGCCCGTGGCGAGCGGTTCGCGCACCTCCCAGCGGCCGACCCGGTAGCCGCGGCTCACTTGAACGGTGAAGGGCCGTGGCCCCTCGTCACTCACTACTGCGGCCCCTTGTCGATCACGTCGAGTTCGTCTTCCCGTACGAGATCGAAGCGTAGCGCGAGAGACACGAGAGATTCCTTCTTGCCGTTCAACCTCGCGCCGGACAGGGCGACTTCAGGGGGTGGTTTGAGCCGCAGCTTCACCGCGAGGTAGTCGATGTTCCACTGCACGGAGGTGCGGCTGATGGCCGGCCAGACCGGGCGAAGGCGGTCTATGACCTGTTCGACGGTGGGCAGCGGCGCGTGCGGTTCGCCGCGCAGGCGTGGTTCGCAGAGCACCGCCAGGACCAGGAAGTACCGCTTGGAGCGGTCGAGCGGGAAGGAGAGCGCGGTCGGCTCTCCCGCGTCGGCCTCGTTGTCGTCGAGATAGTCGTGGCGCGGCGCCCAGACGTCGAAGCCCAGGAGCTCGTCGCCCGCCGGTATGACCAGGCGCGAGAACTCGAACGGTACGGGCGCGTCGACCCTGCCGGGCGCGACCTTGATGTGCTCGCCGGCGCCTTCGGGGTTCTCCACGACGTAGGTCTGGCGGCGGCTGAGGTTGGTCAGCGTCCAGAATGTCGCGCTGGCGGTGATCTGTCCTGCGGAGCGTGACACTCCGGGATGCGGGATGACGAGGCCCGGACCCGTACGGCCGAAGCGCAGGCTCTGGCCCGGTTCCAGGCGGAACTGCCCGTCCGGCCCACGGCAGTCGGCAGGTACCACGATGACGCTGAACACTTGCGTTCCCTCCCCCAGGATCGGCCGGAATCGACCGCGTTCAGGCTACGTACGGAATGTAGCGCTCCGCAACGGAGAGGCAACTACTGGCGCGGCCGGGGACCTGATTGGAACGAGGGCCGCCCCATCCGCGAGGATGGGCCCATGACCGCCCAGATTCTCGATGGCAAGGCCACCGCAGCCGCGATCAAGTCCGAACTCGCCGTCCGCGTGGAGGCGCTGAAGGCCAAGGGCATCACGCCCGGCCTGGGCACTCTCCTCGTCGGCGACGACCCGGGCAGCAAGTGGTACGTCGCCGGCAAGCACCGCGACTGTGCCCAGGTCGGCATCGGCTCCATTCAGCGCGAGCTGCCCGACACCGCCACGCAGGAGGAGATCGAGGCGGTCGTACGGGAGCTCAACGACAACCCTGAGTGCACGGGGTACATCGTCCAACTCCCGCTCCCCAAGGGCATCGACACCAACCGCGTCCTGGAGCTGATGGACCCGGCCAAGGACGCCGACGGGCTGCACCCGGTCAGCCTCGGCCGGCTCGTACTCAACGAGCGCGGCCCGCTGCCGTGCACCCCGTACGGCATCATCCAGCTGCTCCGCCACCACGGCGTGGAGATCAAGGGCGCGCATGTGGTCGTCGTCGGCCGCGGCATCACCGTCGGCCGCTCCATCCCGCTGCTGCTGACGCGGAAGTCCGAGAACGCCACCGTCACGCAGTGTCACACCGGCACCCGCGACCTGGCCGCGCAGCTGCGCCAGGCCGACATCATCGTGGCCGCCGCGGGCGTGCCGCACATCATCAAGCCGGAGGACGTGAAGCCGGGCGCGGCCGTGCTCGACGTGGGCGTCAGCCGGGACGAGAACGGCAAGATCGTCGGGGATGTGCACCCGGGCGTGGCCGAGGTCGCGGGCTGGCTCTCGCCGAACCCGGGCGGCGTCGGCCCGATGACGCGGGCGCAGCTGCTGGTCAACGTGGTCGAGGCCGCCGAACTCGCCGCTGCCGCCGCCGCTGCGGGCTGAGCGGGAAGGGCTGTCATCCGTGTCTGTTAGGGCTCGTGCCAGTGCCAGTGCCAGTGCCAGGGCTGGGGCTGGGGTTCTCGCTCTCGTACGACCTGGGGCTGTGTTCATCACGTTCATCGAAACCCGGAAGGCGGCGCCGGTCGGCGGTACCGCTTGCGAGAGGACGGCTGGTCATGGGCGCTGAGACCCACTCGGGGGAGGCTTCCGGGAAGTCTCCGGGCGCGGTCTCGGACGAGACCGCGGGGGAGGGCTCGGGGGAGGTTTCGGGCGAGGGCCCGGCGAAGGCCGCGGGCGAGGGCGAGGGTTCGGAGACGGCTTCGAAGACAGTTTCGGAGACAACTTCGAAGACGGCTCCGGAGGTGGCTTCAAAGACGGCTCCGGAGGTGGCTTCGAGGACGGCTCCTGAGGTGGCTTCGGATGCGGCTTCGGAGTCGCCTGCGGCCGAGCGATCGGCGGCGGCCTCGGACGAGGGTTCCTCGGGCGCGACCGTGGGCGAGCCTGAGCGGCCTGTGAAGCCCGAGCCCGAGCCCGAACAGGGGGCATCGCGCGTCTCACCTCTCTCACGCGTCTCACGGCGCTTCCCCTCCCTGACGCGCGACACGGCCCGCCCGGAGGGCGGCGGTCGAGCCGCTGCCGGAGACGCTCCGGCCCCGGCACGGCAGTGGCCGCTGCTGTCCGTGCTCGGCGGTACGGGCCTGGGGCTCCTGATCGTGTCGCTCGACGCCTTCCGGGCGGGGACGATCATCATCGGGCTGGCCCTGATCGCGGGCGCGGTACTGCGCTGGGCGCTGCCGTCCGTCGGCATGCTGGCCGTACGGTCGCGCTTCACCGACATGGTGATCTACGGGGCGCTCGGCGTCGCCATCGTGCTGCTGTCGATGATGGCGCAGCCGCATCCGTGGCTGAAGATCCCGTTCCTGGAGGATTTGCTCCACTTCACGGTGAAGTAGCCCGCTGGGGCCGCCGGCGGACCCGGCGGGCTCTCGCGGCTCCCGTTGGATCTCGGCGCCGAAGTATCTTGATGACGAGATAAATTCAGCTATCTTGATGTCGAGATACATCGGCGAGGCATGTCGCCGTCCTCCCCTGCCCGTACGCGGCGGGGAGGCTCCGATTCCGCGTGAGAGGGACGTTCCACCTCATGGCCAAGATCAAGGCAGCCAACCCCGTCGTCGAGCTCGACGGCGACGAGATGACCCGCATCATCTGGTCCTTCATCAAGGACAAGCTGATCCTCCCGTACCTCGATGTCGAGCTGAAGTACTTCGACCTGGGCATCGAGCACCGCGACGCCACGAACGACCAGGTCACCGTGGACGCGGCCAACGCGATCAAGCAGTACGGCGTGGGCGTCAAGTGCGCCACGATCACGCCGGACGAGGGGCGCGTGGAGGAGTTCGGCCTCAAGTCGATGTACCGCTCGCCGAACGGCACCATCCGCAACATCCTCGGCGGCGTCATCTTCCGCGAGCCGATCATCATGGCCAATGTGCCGCCACTCATCCCCGGCTGGACCGAGCCGATCGTCGTGGGTCGCCACGCCTTCGGCGACCAGTACCGCGCCACCGAACTGAAGGTGCCGGGACCGGGCAGGCTCACCCTGACCTTCACCCCGGAGGACGGCGCGGAACCCATCGAGCTGGAGGTCCACGAGTTCCCGGGGCCCGGGGTCGCGCTGTCCATGTACAACCACGACGAGTCGATCCGCGACTTCGCGCGCGCCTCGTTCCAGTACGGCCTGGCCCGCGCGTACCCGGTGTACATGTCCACCAAGAACACGGTCCTGAAGAAGTACGACGGACGTTTCAAGGAGCTCTTCCAGGAGGTCTTCGACGCCGAGTTCAAGACGGACTTCGACGCCAAGGGCCTGACGTACGAACACCGCCTCATCGACGACATGGTCGCCTCGGCGCTCAAGTGGTCCGGCGGCTATGTCTGGGCCTGCAAGAACTACGACGGCGACGTCCAGTCCGACATAGTCGCCCAGGGCTTCGGCTCGCCCGGCCTGATGACTTCGGTCCTCATGTCGCCCGACGGCCGGACCGTGGAGTCCGAGGCCGCGCACGGCACGGTCACCCGCCACTACCGGCAGCACCAGCAGGGCAAGGCGACCTCGACCAACCCGATCGCCTCGATCTTCACCTGGACTCGGGGGCTCGCCCACCGGGGCCGGCTGGACGGCACTCCGGAGGTCACCCGGTTCGCGGAGACCCTGGAGCGGGTCTGCGTCGAGACCGTGGAGAGCGGCCGGATGACGAAGGACCTGGCACAGCTCGCCTCCGTGGACGCGCCGTGGCTGACGACGGAGGAGTTTCTGGCGGCGGTGGCTGGCAACCTCCGTACGGCGATGGAGATCTGACGGCCCGTCGGATATCGGCGCGCGTGACGGCGGCCCCTCCTCTCCCCTGTGGGAGGAGGGGCCGCCGCCGTGCTTCACGCCCCCGCTGCTCAGCGGATGGTCAGCACTTGATGGAGTTCATGGAGAGAGAGGTGAAGTGCTGCCCGCGAGGGGCGGAGAGCCGAACCGGCGAGGAGTCGCCCTTGGGGCCGGCCCAGTCGCTGTCGCGGTGGCCGCCGCCGGACAGGGTGCCGCGGACGAACGGGCAGCGGCCGTCGGACTTGCTGTCGTGGACCGTCCCCTTCACCTTGGCGTTGTGGTTGCACCACTTGCCGTTGGCGTACCCGCGGCCATTGCTGATGGACCAGTTATTGGTGCAGGAGTCGGCTGCCGGAGCGGCGTGCGCCGCGGGGGCGAGGGCCAGTCCGCTGCCGAGGGCTGCGGTCGCGGCGGCCAGAGCGAGGGTCTTGCGTATGTTCATGGTGCGGGTTCCTCTCCTGTGGATGGCGGGTGGCACGGGGTGGACCGTGCCACCCGGTGGTGCTGCATCACAGATTGCTGGGGTGGCTGCCTGGTCCGCCAGAAAGATCGGGCAGCCGGGGAGAGTCTGGGATGAGCCCCGCTCTGACCTGCTGGGACGCCGGAGGCTGTGGGAGATGCTGGGAGGGCGGTCGGTCCAGGGCGGCGTGATCGGGGCGCGATACGGGCCGATGAAGATGGTGAACGACCGGGAACCGCCACCGGGAAACGGCCCATCATGGCTCAGAGGGAGGCCGCAACGCCTCGGGGGACAACAGAACGCGGACGGGGTGGAGCATGTCGCGTTGGAAGAAGCTGCCTGAACCGTTGGACCAGCGGGTCCGGCAACTCGTCGTACAGATGCGGAGATTGAAGGATCGCAGCGGGCTGAGCCTGGAGGCGCTCGCCGCGCGTACCGCGTACAGCAGCTCGTCCTGGGAGCGCTATCTCAACGGGAAAAAGCTTCCGCCACGGCAGGCGGTGGTGGAGCTGGCACAGATAGCGGAAACCGACCCGACGCGATTACTGGTCCTGCACGAACTGGCGGAGGAAGCCTGGGGGCGGGCGGACGCACCTACGACGCCTGATGCGGCCCCCGATACGGCGCCCGCGGCTCCCGGGGCAGCCTCCGTTCCGGATTCCGGCGGCTCGGGTTCCGAACCGGTCTCTCCGGCAGGCGGACCGCGTCGGCCCCGCCGGGCCGGAGCGCTGATCGCTGCCGGGGTCGCCCTGGCGGCCGTACTCGCCGTGGTGCTCGTCGTCACCGAACCCTGGTCGGACGAGGGCGGTTCACAAGCGAGCGGCAGCGCCGCCTCCACCGCTCCGGCCACCCCGGCCGCCACGGACGATGCCCCGCATTACGAGTGCCACGTGAAGCGCGACGACGGCCGGCTGTACGCGGGCAACAGCCGGACCGCCGTCGCCATCATCCAACTGGGCATGGTCGGGCCCGAGGTCGCCGAAGCGCAGTGCCTGCTGAAGCACGCCGGGTACGAACTCGGCGCGGTAGACGGCCGGTTCGGCAACCTGACCGAACGTGCCGTCAGGCGAGCCCAGAAGAAGGGCGGCGTCGTGACCGACGGCAAGGTCGGCCCGGACACCTGGCCGGTGCTGCGCCGATGACCGGGCCGGGGCGGGGGCCGGGGACGGGATCGGGATCAGGATCGGGATCGGGGCCGGAATCGGGGCCTGGCTTACCGGATTCGGGCAAGCGAGCGCGTACGGATGCGAGCGTGGACGCGGGTACGGGCAGCAAGGCCAGGGCCAGGGGCCCGGACCTCAGCGGCCTGGCAGGTCCAGGAGCGAATGCGGCGGCGGGCGCACGTGCAGGTCCAGGATCAGGTGCGGCGGCGGGTGCGCGTACAGGTGGCGGCGCGGGTGCACGTACGGACGCGGGGGGACGTACGGACGCTGGCGGAGCTGCGCGCGGCGGCCCTGCCGCATGCTCCGCCCCCGAATGCGCGAGGCTCGCAGAATCCCTGCGGGAGCTGAAGGCGCGTACGGGCCTGAGCCTGGCCGGGCTCGCGGCGAAGACGGCGTACAGCCGTTCCTCGTGGGAGCGCTACCTCAACGGCAAGAAGCTCCCGCCCCGGCAGGCCGTCGAGGCGCTGTGCCGGCTGGCGGGCGAGCCCTTGGGGCGGACGGTCGCCCTGTGGGAGCTGGCGGAACTGGAGTGGAGCGGCCGGGCCGCGCGTGCGGAGCCGGTGAACCGGGCTCCGCACGCGGCCCCCGGGCCGCCGCGGTCTTCGGCCCCCCAGCCACCGGCCGCACGGCAACGCCCGTTGGTGCGGCTGCTCTTGGGGGTGGCGGCGTGCGGAGTGCTGGGCTTCACGGCCGTAGCCGCGTGGCCGACGTCGCAGGAGGGGGGTACGAGCGGGGCGCGGGCCCAGGGGGCGACCGGCAGCGCCTCGTCCAAGAGCACGCCCCCCTACTCGAACGCCCTGCCGGACCCGAAGGCGGAGGCGAGGTGCGCCGGTTCCGAGTGCACCGGCAAGAGCCCGGAGGCGATGGCTTGCGGGGTGGCCCCCAGTACGGTCGCCTCCTGGCGGGCCAAGAACGGCCAGCACGTGTCGATCCGCTACAGCGACGCGTGCGGCGCGGGGTGGGGCAGGATCTGGGACTCGCGGGTCGGGGACCGGATCTCGATCTCCGTGGTGAGCCGGTCCGAGGGCAGGGCGGGGAGCCAGGGGGAGAGCCGCGCGGAGAACAAGCCTCAGAGCGCCGTGGTACGCGATGAATTCGATACGTCGGATCATCTCTTCACTCCCATGGTCGCCTCCGATGCGCCGTCCGCGCTGCGGCTGTGCCTGGAGCCCGCAGGGGGCGGGGCGAAGGAGTGTTTCGGCCGGTGAGGGCGGTTTCGTAGCGCCAGGGAGTGAGGGAGCGCGTGAGGGGGCGTACGCGTACTCCAGTTGCGCCCATGCGCCCTCAACTCGGGAACTGACATGCTGACTTGAGGCATCTCCATGGGTAGCCGGTACTGGCCGTAAAGGGGTGGCGGCGTGCTGTGCTCGACATCCAGTGCTTGATAACCATGAGGGACGACCACAGTCCGCTCGGGGGGACAGGGGGAGGCAATGCCTCGTTGGAAGGCGCTTCCGGAGGAACTTGATCCGCAGTTAAGGGAGTTCGCGAACCAGTTGCGCAGGCTGGTCGAGCGGAGTGGGCTGAGCCTGTCCGCCATCGCGGACCGCACCGGCTACAGCAAGACGTCATGGGAGCGCTATCTGAACGGACGGCTGCTGCCGCCCCGTGGAGCCGCCGAGGCCCTGGCCGAAGTGACCGGGACCAGCGTGGTCCACCTGGGCACGATGTGGGAGCTGGCGGAACGGGCCTGGTCCCGCTCGGAGATGCGGCACGACGTGACGATGGAGGCGATGCGGGTCGCCCAGGCCCGTGCCGCTCTGGGCGAGTTCGGTCCGGCACCCTCCAAATCGGCCAAGAACGGGGGGAAGCGGCAGGAGCCGCCGCCACGGCAGGGGGAGTTACCCGGCGGGGGCGCGGGTGAGGGCTCGGCGGCGAGCGGGGCAGCGCCGCCGCCAGCACATCCGCGACCGCCCGCACCGACACCGACTCCGACACCGACCACCGGCCGGTCCGGTCGGTCCAGTCCCGCCGGTCAGCCGAGTCAGCCCGGTCAGTCCGGCTACTCCGGTGGCTCTGATCGCTCGGGCCCCATGGACCACTCAGGCCACACTGGCAACCTGGGCCACTCGGGCCGCCCGGGCCACTCGGCATACACGCCCCGCTCAGGCACCCCCCGCCCCGGCTACTCGGACGATTCGAGCAGCCCTCCTGGCTCCCCGCCCGGCCCCGGCCCCGGTCCCGGCCCCGGTCCCGGCCGCCCCACCGGCCCGCCGGACGGCCCCCGAGGCGGCGGCCCGTCCGCCTCGCCGGGCTCCGACGCTCAGCGGCAGCGCCGCCGCGTCTCGATGTTCCTCGCCGGTCTGGTCGGCACGCTTCTCATCATCGCCGCCGCCGTGCTCCTGTTCGACGTGGGCGGCGACAGCGGGGGCGGCGGTGCGAATTCCGCCGCATCCGCCTCGCCGAGCGCGAGCGGCAAGCCGAAGCTGCCCGCCGGAGTGAAGTGCGTCGGCCAGGACTGCGCGGGGAAGGACCCGGAGGCCATGGGGTGCGGCGGGGCGTCCGCCACCACGGCCTCCTCCGCGACGATCGGCTCCGCCTATGTCGAGGTCCGGTACAGCAAGGTGTGCGGCGCGTACTGGGCGCGCGTCACGCAGGCGGCGCCGGGCGACACCGTGCAGGTCGCGGCGGCGGCCGGGACCTCGGGGAAGGCCCGTACCGAGAACGGCAAGGTCGACCGGGACGACGACGCCTATACGCCCATGGTCGCCGCGAGCGCCCCGCTTCGGGTCAAGGCGTGCGCGACGCTCGCCACGGGTGAGAAAGGGTGCACGCCGGCGACCGCCGCACCGCCTTCACCTGCGGGTTCCCCCTGAAAGTAAAGACTGGGAAAAGTCGGGGCATGCCCGTCGCGAGGGCGGGCAAGTGAACTTCAACCCCCCACGGGTGTGGCGCACACCGGGCGGGTACCCGCGCTCCCCCTCCTAGAGCGGGTACCCGCCCGGTGCTGCGTCCGGAGCAGGTCACCGGCGGTGCCCACGGGCGGTGCCCACGGGGACGGGTGCACGCAGGGGCGGTGAGCAGTCACACACTGGGGCGGCGTACCGCGCTCGGTAGGGTCCGATAGCCTGACGCAGGGTCTCTTGACAACGAGAGATCTCGCATAAAAAGGGCAGGGACGCCCACCGCCGCCTTGGAGGTCTGGGGGCCCGCCCCCGGCAATCACTGCGCAGGAGACCGCCATGACCCGCACTCCCGTCAACGTCACCGTCACCGGCGCGGCCGGCCAGATCGGCTACGCCCTGCTCTTCCGCATCGCCTCGGGCCACCTGCTCGGCGCGGACGTGCCGGTCAGGCTGCGCCTGCTGGAGATCCCGCAGGGGCTCAAGGCCGCTGAGGGCACCGCCATGGAGCTCGACGACTGCGCCTTCCCGCTGCTTCAGGGCATCGACATCTCCGACGACCCGAACGTCGCGTTCGACGGTGCCAATGTCGCCCTGCTCGTAGGCGCCCGCCCCCGTACCAAGGGCATGGAGCGCGGCGACCTGCTGGAGGCCAACGGCGGCATCTTCAAGCCGCAGGGCAAGGCCATCAACGACCACGCCGCCGATGACATCAAGGTCCTCGTCGTCGGCAACCCGGCCAACACCAACGCCCGTATCGCCCAGGCCGCCGCGCCGGACGTACCGATCGAGCGCTTCACCGCGATGACGCGCCTCGACCACAACCGCGCCGTCAGCCAGCTCGCGAAGAAGACCGGCGTCACGGTCGCCGACGTCAAGAAGCTGACGATCTGGGGCAACCACTCCGCCACGCAGTACCCGGACATCTTCCACGCCGAGGTCGCGGGCAAGAACGCCGCCGAGGCCGTCAACGACGAGGTCTGGCTGGCCGACACGTTCATCCCGACCGTGGCCAAGCGCGGCGCGGCGATCATCGAGGCGCGCGGCGCGTCCTCGGCGGCCTCCGCCGCCAACGCCGCCATCGACCACGTCCACACCTGGGTCAACGGCACCGCCGCCGGGAACTGGACCTCGATGGGCATCCCGTCGGACGGCTCGTACGGCGTGCCGGAGGGCATCATCTCCTCCTTCCCCGTCACCACGAAGGACGGCAAGTACGAGATCGTCCAGGGCCTGGAGATCAACGACTTCTCGCGTCAGCGCATCGACGCCTCCGTCGCCGAACTGGTCGAGGAGCGCGAGGCCGTGAAGGGCCTCGGCCTCATCTGATCCGCGCCTGACTCCGTTGATGGGCTCCGTTCCGGCAGGTGTTTCCTGCGGGGCGGGGCCCATTCGCGTACGGGCTAACCGGCTCCCGGAGAGGCGTTGCGGCAGTCGCGGCAGCGGCCGGGGGCGGGGGAGCGGAAGGCGCGGTCGCAGCCGTCGCAGTTCTGGAGGGGCGCGGGGCGGCGGCCTGCCGTGGTGGGCGGCAGAGTGCCGACGGGCGACGCGGGCAGTACCGGAGGAAGCCATTCCGTCAGCCGGTGGCTCAGCATCTTCGACGGCCAGGTGATCTCGCCGGGCGGCAGGGCGCCGGTGAGCGTACGGAACACCTGCTCCGGCGGTACGCCCCGTTCGAGCCATCGCGCGACGCCGGGGACGAGGTACGTGATGTCGCGTTCGGACAGCACCAGGCGGGCGTCCTTGGCCCGTAGGCCGGTGAGGAGGGCGGTGGCGGTGCGGCGCTGGAGCGGGGGGATGGGCTGCGCGGCGGCGGGGGGTGGTGCGGGGCGCGCGGCAGCGGGTGGCGGCGCGGCGCGCGCGGGCTCCTTCGTCAGCACCACGGGCGGGTTGGGGAGCGAGTCATCCCGTGGGGCCTCCGGGGCGTGTGCATCCCGTGGGGCCCGTGGGGGGTGCGCCTTGGCGGCGGCAGGGTGCTCGAAGTAGGTCGTACGGGTCACGATCCGCTGACCGGCCGCCCGTTCCTTCTTGCGGGACAGATACCCCGCTTCCTCCAACTCCTGCAACGCCCGCGCGATTCGCCCCTCGCCCTCCGGAAAGAGCTCCGCCAGCGCTTTGACGCCGACCTTCGCCCCGTCCGGCAGCGACTGGATCCGTACGGCCACCCCGATCGCGACGGCGGACAGCGTGGGGTGCTGGGCGAGATGGTTGCCGACCACGGTGAAGTGCGACTCGTGGCGGTGCCGGATGTGGACCACACCGGTGAGCGGGCGACGGGTGCGCGGATAACGGCGCGCGCTAAACTGCCTTGAGGTCATTGGGAAGGTACTGCTTCCTGGTGATTAGGCCCTCGGATTGGGACTGCCATCCCGCCGAGGGCCGACGTATGTCTGAGGCTGTTCGGCGCGACCGTACCCCGCTCGATCGCCCGCCTGCCACCCGGTCACCCGATGGGGTGACGAGGGGAGTTGCGAGATTGGTCGGGTACTTTCCCCAATCCTGAAAAGGGCATCGCGCCCCACCGGGACGCGGCCCACCGGGTCGCGACAACCCCGATCCGGCGAACATCCCGGCAGGCTTCCGGGCCGCGCCGACCCCTGCCCCGTCCCCCGCCCCGACCCTCACCCGATCCCCACTCCGCCCCCTGCCCCGATCAATGCCCGCAGGTTATCGCTGGTGATCCAATGGGTCTTGGACTCCAGTGCCATGGGGGAGGTTCGATAGGCCCATGACCTTCCACACGATGATTGTCTCGTTCGATTCCTCCATCCCCGATGCCGAGCTGGATCAGTACCTCAAAGACATCGAAAGTCTGATGCGCGGCTCCGAGCATGTGCAGTCGTTCGCCGCGCGGCGGCACATTCGGGTGGCTGCGGATGACCACAGCCCCGTGTTCGTCGCCAGTGCCGTCGTGCAGATCGGTGTCGACGGTCTCGACGGGCTCAACGCGGTCTTCGCGGTGGCCGGGGCCGAGGAGCTCATCAAGCGTTGGCAGGCGCAGTATCCGTACAAGGTGGTCTGGGTCAACCACGAGGAGCTCTCGTGACGGACTTCGCGGGCAGGGCCGGGCTGGTCACCGGGGCCGGCAGGGGGATCGGGCGGGCCGGTGCGCTGGAGTTCGCCCGGCGGGGGGCCGTGGTCGGGGTGCTCGATGTCGATGAGGGGGCCGCGGCGGAGACCGTGGCGCTCATCGTCGACGAGGGCGGCACGGCGGAGGCGGTCGCCGTCGACATCGGCGACGAAGCCTCCGTCCAGCAGGCCGTCGAGCGTGTCACCGCGCGCTTCGGCGGGCTCGACTTCGCGTTCAACAACGCGGGGGTGCCGTCCCACGGCCGCCAACTCACCGAGATGACGGTCGAGGAGTGGGAGCGCGTCGTACGCGTCAATCTCACCGGCACGTTCCTGTGCATGAAGTACGAGCTTCCCGCCCTGCTGCGGCGCGGCGGCGGGGCGATCGTCAACACCGCGTCGAACGGCGGGCTGTACGCGATCCCGAGCGCACCCGCCTACGTGGCGAGCAAGCGCGGCATCGTCGGGCTGTCCAAGGCCGCCGCCGTCGACTACGCCCCTGACGGCATCCGCGTCAACGCCGTCTGCCCCGCCCTGACCAGGACCGCCATGTACGATGCGGTCGCCGCGGGTACCGACCTGACCGCCCGGCAGGAGGCGCTCACGCCGCTCGGGCGGCTCGCCGCGCCGGAGGAGGCGGCCGCCGCCGCGGTGTGGCTCTGCTCCCCGGGGTCCTCGTACGTCACCGGCACCGCCCTGTCCGTCGACGGCGGGCGGCGGGCGTGACCAAGTGGGGCTCGGGACCGCTCAGTTCACGTCCACATCGTCGAAGACGTCCAGCATCCGCGTCAGCACCTTCACGCACGTCGCGACGTCCGCGTCCGTGAGGTCCCCGCCGACCTGGCGCAGTATCGCGTGCTCGCGCGTCGTCACGGCCGCGATGACCGCCGTCCCCTCTTCCGTGAGCCTGATGAGCGAGGAACGGCGGTGCGCCGGGTTGGGGGTGGATTCGACCAGGTGCTGGGCGGCGGCGTCGTTGACCATGCGCTGGACGAACTGGCGGCTCAGCGCCTGGGCGCGGCCCATCTGGGGGACGGTCATGGGGCCGTGCTCGCGCAGCAGGTCCAGGACGGCGCGTACGCCGACGGAGAGGCCCTCGATCGGCGCGGTCTGTTCCACTTTCCGTTGTACGCGGCGGTACAGGGGGCCGACCAGGGTGAATACCTCCATGAGGCGGGGGCCCAGGTCGTCGGGCGCGAGCGGGGTGTCGGTGTCGTTCACCCCACCAGGATGACATTCAGGATGACACCTCGGTTGCCAACCTGGCCCGAAGGTGACACCTTGGTTGTCATGACTCAGGCTTCTGACGTGTGCTTCTTCGAATCCGGGGACGGCCGCCTCGCCTACCGCGACATCGGCTCCGGCCGGCCGCTGGTGCTGCTGCACGGGGGGTTCCTGGACCACGGCATGTGGGACGAGCAAGTCGCGCTCCTCGCGCCCGTGTACCGGGTGATCGTGCCCGACGCCCGAGGTCACGGTCGGTCCGCCAACGCGAGCCGCCCCTACCGGCAGACCGACGACCTCGCCGCCCTGCTGCGCCACCTCGGCACCGAACCCGCCGTCCTCATCGGCCTGTCGATGGGCGGCGGCATCGCCGTCGACACCGCGCTGGAACACCCCGAGCTGGTGCGCGCCCTGGTGGTGAGCGGGGTCGGGACCAGCGAGCCCGAGTTCCGCGACCCCTGGATCCTGGGCATCCAGGCCGAGTTGGCTCGTACGATGGCCGAGGGCGACGCCGACGGCTGGGTCGAGGCGTTCGTCGGTTACGCGTCCGGGCCGCACCGCTCCCTCGACGACGTCGACAGTGAAGTCCTGCGGCGGCTGCGGGAGATGGCTCGCCGTACGGTCGCCAAACACGTCGGCGGTGCGCCCGTACTGCCCACGCCCGTCACCGACACCTGGGCCCGCGCCGCGAAGATCACCGCCCCGGTGCTGGCCGTCAACGGCGGCCTCGATTCGGCCGACCTCATCGGAATGGCCGAACGCCTCGCCGCCGTCGTCGCCGACGGCCGTACGGCCACCGTCGAAGGCACCGGCCACTACCCCAACATGGAACGGCCCGACCTCTTCAACGCGTTCCTCTGGGACTTCCTGTGCGCCGTCTTCACGGAACGGGGCTGACAGCACCCCGCTCCGCTACAGCCAGCGCTCCGCCGCCTCCACGCTCGTACCGCCACTGGTGTTGAAGGCGATAGCCGCCTGCGGAGCGTGCTCGCGGATCAGGTTCACGATCCGCTCGAAGAACGTCAGAAGCTGCTCCGGCTTGCGGATTCCGCCCCCGATGACCACGACGTCCCACGCGCGCTCGGCCAGCGCCCCGGCCGCCGTGGACTCGGCCGAATCATCGAGCTCCAGCAGCGTCATGGACGCGTCGATGCCGCGCTCGCCGAAACGGACCATCTCGTTGTCCAGGACCGTGCGGAAGGCGGCCGCGTCGACGCCGGGCACCATATGGGGAGCGAAACCGAGCACAAGAACAGTTGGCATTCGGCGAGTCTAACGGGCGCGTTCTCCTGGGAGTTGGCGAGACCGGTCACCGGCTCTCACGCCGCCGCCACCGATACCGTCCTCGGCTCGCCCGAGCGCACCGTCAACGTCGTGCCGGTGCGGCCGTCCGCCGTCTCGAACAGGTCGGCGGGGAGGTCGGTTCCGTCGACCAGGACCCTGCCGTACGTACCGGGGAACCGCGCCTCCCACCGGTAATGCGTCCGGGGGGCCGCGTGCAGGGTGAGGGTGCTGCTGGTGTTGCCGTCGTGGCGCAGCGTGAAGTGGTCATTGCCGATGGGGACGTCCGCCGCCTCCAGCCACTGGACGCCCTCCTCGGCCCCGCCGCCGACGGGCAGCCGCGGCAGGGTGGTCAGCGCGTGCCGCCCGGCGTCCGGCTCGACGCCCATCAGGCCCTCGACAACCTGGGAGATGAGGGTGAAGGACAGTTCGGGGTAGTCGCCGCCCACGAAGCGCTTGGTGATGTGCCGCTTGTCGCGCTCCCGGTAGATGTGCCGCATCCACTGCCACGCCGTCTCGTTGCGGCCGTGCCGGAAGAAGGTGTCGGGGAGGTAGGTGAGGGCTTCGGCGTTTCCGGGCCGGCTCTCGGCGGACACCGCCTGGCGCTGGATGAAGTCGAGATAGGCGTCGTTGCGCGCGCCGCTCTCCAGGAGGCCCTTCAGCGGCATGAACCAGCTGTTCTCCTTCCCCCAGCCGGTGACGGCCGTGCCGTCGGCGCGGTACGCGCGGACCATCGCGGAACCCGAACCCGGCCCGGTCCAGCCGTGGTTGACGTATGCGCGCAGCTCGGCGGCGCGGGCCCGGTACGCGCGTACCAGCTGGGTGTCGTCCCTGGCGTCGGCGAGGGCGGCCACCGCGAGATAGGCCCGGTACTGCGTCGCGACGGCGTCCCCGGCCTCGGCCAGCCGCTCCCCGCTCTCGTTGTAGGTGGCCACCTCGTCGAAGATGCTCGTGCCCGCGGCCCCCGCGACCGGCACCGGCCGGCCGTCCACCCTTCCCGACTGCTGGGCGGTGAAGCCCTCGGTCACCTGGCGGCAGAAGTCCCACAGCACGCCGTCGAGATAGCGGCGGTCGCCGCTCCAGCGGAAGGCCGCGGCGCACTTCTCGACCAGCTCGAAGGGGGCCGGCAGCTCCCGTACGAACTCCTGGGCGCTGCGGTAGTCGATGCTCAGCGGCGTCCGCGCGTCGAAGTTGACGGCCCAGACCGGCCAGTGCCGGTGCTCCGGGGTCGCCGACGCCGCGAAGGAGCGCAGCATCGTGAGGTTCTCGGCGTCCAGGCCCAGCAGGTGGGCGCCGCTGACCTGGTGGGCGGTGTCGCGCGCGTAATAACCCGTACGGTCCGGGTAGCCCGCCCAGTACGAGGGGGCGTACTCGGCCTCGGCGGTGGGCGGGCGGTGGCTGGTCTCGTCCATGTCCAGCGGGCCCGGCGCGCCGCACTGCTGCACCCAGCCCGCGGCCTTCCCCTTCGCCCAGTCGAAGATCTCGACCACCTCGCGGCTGGACGAGGTGACTCTCGGGTGGGCCGGCAGCCCCGGGGAGACCATGACGCCGTCGATGGTGACCCACCCCGAGTCCGTGTCGCCGCCGGACGCCTCGAAGGCGATCTCCAGCCGGTCCTCGGCGTGCAGCTCCACGTCCGTGAGGGTCCAGCGGCGGTAGTCGCCGTCGAAGACGGGGGACACGGCGGCCACGGTCCTGCCGTTGCGGCGCAGGACGAAGCGGGCGTTGGCGTCCTCCCCGGCCAGCCAGGCCGACAGGGAGTAGACGCCGTTCACGGCGGCGGTCACCGTCTGGGTGGCGGAGGTGATGCCGCGCTGGCCGATACGGGCGTCGAGGAAGGCGTGCCGGGCGCCGCTGAACGGTTTGCTCCGGCCCACGCCGCTGCGCGCCTCGCCGCCGCCGTCGACCGGGGCCCCTTTGAACGTCCAGCCCTCGGCGCCGTCCTCGAAGCCGGGATTGACGACGATGAGCGGAGCGGTCCGCTGACCCATGAGATCCCCCTTGCCCGCGCCCCCACGTCCGGCAACGGACGCCGAACCCCTAGGAGCAAGCTAGGAGGCATATCCACGGAGCGAAAGCGAAACACCGGAAACGGCTAATTCGCCTGCTCGTACGCACAGGGGCGAGCACACCGCGGGGAAGCCGCGGGGGAGCCGAAGGGGAGTCGCAGGGAAGCCGCGGGGGAGCCGAAGGGAAGGCAGCGGCCGTCCCGGGCGCGCCGGGCGGCCTCCGCCGGCGGACCGTCCCCGGCTCGCGGCCGGGGCGCGGCCCACAGGGCGGTGGCGTCAGCCCTTCCGGGGCCGTGACGTCGGCCCTTCCGGGGCCGTGGCGTCGGCCCTTCCGGGGCCGTGGCGTCAGCCCTTCTGCACGGCCTTCTTGAACTCGGCGACATCCACCGACTCCTTCTCCGACGGCGGGTCCACCGAGACCGGCTTGCCGTAGTCGGAGAATTCCATGGTGCTCGTCTTGCCGTTCTGCTTCGAGGCGATCTTCAGGAGGCGCGGCTTGCCCTCGGCGGCCACGTAGATCGTGCTCTCCGCGCCGTCCTTCCCCTTCGCGGTGAGCGGCATGACCCGCTTGCCGTCGAGGGTGGTCTCCTTGCCCTTCTTGAGCTTCTCGTCGCCCGCGTCATCGCCCGCGATCTTCTTCTGGAAGTTCTTCAGGTCGCAGGAGGCGGCCATCCCCGACAGGAGCGACTCGCTGGTCTTGCCGTGGATGTAGCGGCCCTTGGCGGCCTTGGTGGCGAGCGCGCCCTTCTTCGGGTCGCCGGTCGCGGCGGTCCACACGGCGGAGTCCGGCTTCAGCCACACCTCGTCGCCGCGCTTGACGACCTCGGCCGAGCCCTGGCCGGTCGGGCTCGTGGTGCCCGTGCAGTTGTTCTTGTCGTCGGCGGAGATGTCCATCTTCGCGGACGACGCGCCCGAGGCGGCGTCCATCTTCATGCGCAGCGCGGAGGCGGAGCTCAGCTCCCCGCGCGCCTTCTTCGAGATCTCCTGGGCGGAGAGTCCGTCCAGTTCCCCCTTGCCCTTCGCGTTGTCGGAGTTTCCGGATCCGCAGCCGGCGAGGCCGACTGTCGCGGCCGTACAGATCGCTGCGGCCCACATGCCGTATCGCTTGGTCATTCAGCTCACGCTAACAAAACCGACGCCAACAAATGGGGCGGATCGGGAATAGACAGTGACTCGGGCCACTCTTGTCGACGAATGAGGCATACGTTCGGAGGTTCCGGTTAGGGGTCCCTGTTGCTGGTGTGACCAGCGCAGAACTTTTCAGTGATCGGAAGGCAGTACGACGTGTCGGCAGCAGTCGAGACCATTCATGTGGACGGGGTGTGGCTCGCCGCCGCATCCGGCGCGCAGCGGGAGGTCCTCGACCCCGCAGACGCCCAGCCCCTCGCGACCGTGGCCGAGGGCGGGGCGGACGACACCGACGCCGCCGTCGCCGCGGCCCGGCGGGCCTTCGACTCCGGTGTCTGGCCCGGCACGCCCGTCGCCGAGCGGGCGGCGCTGCTGCGCCGCGTCGCCGACCTCCTCCAGCGGGACCGCGAGGAGATCGCGCTGACCGAGAGCCGGGACACCGGCAAGACCCTGGAGGAGGGCCGGGTCGACGTCGACGACGTGACCAACGCCTTCCGCTACTTCGCCGACCTCGTCATGAACGAGAGCGGCGGGCGGGTCGTGGACGCGGGCAGCACGGACGTGCACAGCGTCGTCGTGCACGAGCCGGTCGGCGTCTGCGCGCTGATCACGCCCTGGAACTATCCGCTGCTCCAGGCCAGCTGGAAGGTGGCCCCGGCGCTCGCCGCGGGCAACACCTTCGTCATCAAGCCGAGCGAGGTCACCCCGCTCTCCACGGTGCACCTGATCAAGCTGCTGGTGGAGGCCGGCCTCCCGGCGGGCGTCGCGAACATCGTCACCGGCGCGGGCGTGCCGGTCGGGCAGCGGCTGGCCGAGCACCCGGACGTGGACCTGTTCTCCTTCACCGGCGGCCTGGCCAGCGGCACCAAGGCGGGCGCCGCCGCCGTCGCCGGGGCCAAGAAGATCGCCCTGGAGCTGGGCGGCAAGAACCCCAACGTCGTCTTCGCCGACGCCTGCGCCACCGAAGAGGGCTTCGACACCGCCGTCGACCAGGCGCTGAACGCCGCGTTCATCCACAGCGGCCAGGTCTGCTCCGCCGGTGCGCGGCTGATCATCGAGGAGTCGGTCAGCGACCGGTTCGTCGCCGAGCTGGCCCGCCGCGCCGAGAAGATCAAGCTGGGCCGGGGCACCGAGAAGGGCGTCGAGTGCGGCCCCCTCGTCTCCGAGCAGCAGCTCGCCAAGGTCGAGGCGTTCGTCAACTCCGCGCTGGCCGAGGGCGCCGCGCTGCGCTGCGGCGGCTCCCGCCCCAAGCCGTCGAAGGTCCGCCCGGAGAGCGGCTACTTCTTCTCGCCGACCGTCCTCGACCAGTGCCACCGGGGGATGCGCGTGGTGCGGGAGGAGACCTTCGGGCCGATCGTCACCGTCGAGACGTTCCGCACCGAGGACGAGGCCGTCGAGCTCGCCAACGACACCGAGTACGGGCTCGCCGGCGGCGTGTGGTCCTCCGACGCGGGGCGCGCGCGGCGCGTCGCCGGGCGGCTGCGCCACGGCACCGTATGGATCAACGACTACCACCCCTACCTGCCGCAGGCGGAGTGGGGCGGCTTCGGCAAGTCCGGCATCGGCCGGGAGCTCGGCCCCGCCGGGCTGGCCGAGTACCGCGAGTCCAAGCACATCTACCAGAACCTCGACCCGAAGGCGGTGCGCTGGTTCGCCGGCTGAGCGCGCCCGTACCCACTCCGTACAGCGCGTTCGACGGCCAGTCCGACCCGTCGGTTCAACAGCCCACTCATCACGCGCAGAACCTTCAGAAGTAGCAGCAGAGGAGCACCCCCCATGCCCGTGTACGACTACGTCGTGATCGGCGGCGGCACCGCCGGATCGGTCATCGCGTCCCGCCTCACCGAGAACCCCGACATCACTGTCGCCGTCATCGAGGGCGGGCCGACCGACATCGACCGGCAGGACGTCCTCACACTGCGCAGATGGCTGGGCCTGCTCGGCGGTGACCTGGACTACGACTACCCGACGGTCGAGCAGCCGCGCGGCAACTCCCACATCCGGCACAGCCGGGCGCGCGTGCTGGGCGGGTGCTCCTCGCACAACACCCTGATCTCCTTCAAGCCGCTGCCCGGCGACTGGGACGAGTGGGCGACGGCCGGGGCCGAGGGCTGGGACGCCGAGTCCATGGACCCGTACTTCTACCGGCTGCGCAACAACATCGTGGCGGTGGACGAGAAGGACCGCAACGCCATCGCGAGCGACTTCGTGCAGGCCGCGCGGACGGCCACCGACGTGCCGCGCGTGGAGGGCTTCAACAAGAAGCCGTTCCACGAGGGCGTCGGCTTCTTCGACCTCTCGTACCACCCCGAGAACAACAAGCGCTCCTCCGCGTCCGTCGCCTACCTGCACCCCTTCCTCGACCGGCCGAACCTGCACATCATGCTGGAGAGCTGGGCGTACAAGCTGGAGCTGGACGGCACCCGGGCGACCGGCGTGCACGTGCGCACCAAGGACGGCGAGGAGGTCCTCGTCGAGGCGTCCAACGAGGTCCTGGTGTGCGCGGGCGCGGTCGACACCCCGCGGCTGCTGATGCACTCCGGCATCGGCCCGAAGAAGGACCTCGAAGCGCTCGGCATCCCCGTCGTCCACGATCTGCCGGGCGTCGGCGAGAACCTCCTGGACCACCCCGAGTCGGTCATCGTCTGGGAGACCGACGGGCCCATTCCGGAGAACTCGGCGATGGACTCCGACGCGGGGCTGTTCATCCAGCGGGACCCCGAGGCGAACGGCCCGGACCTGATGTTCCACTTCTACCAAATCCCGTTCACCGACAACCCGGAGCGGCTCGGCTACGAGAAGCCCGAGCACGGCGTGTCGATGACGCCCAACATCCCCAAGCCGCACAGCCGCGGCCGGCTCTACCTGACCAGCGCCGACCCCGAGGTCAAGCCCGCCCTCGACTTCCGGTACTTCACCGACGAGGACGACTACGACGCCCGCACCCTCGTCGACGGCATCCGCATCGCGCGCGAGATCGCGAAGACGCAGCCGCTGGCCGGCTGGCTCAAGCGCGAGGTCTGCCCGGGCCCGGAGATCACCTCCGACGAGGAGATCAGCGAGTACGCGCGCAAGGTCGCGCACACCGTGTACCACCCGGCCGGCACCTGCCGAATGGGCGCTTCCGATGATGAACTCGCGGTCGTGGACCCGAACTTGAACATCCGTGGCATGCAGAACATCCGTATTGCCGACGCATCGGTCTTCCCGACGATGCCCGCCGTGAACCCGATGATCGGAGTCCTGATGGTGGGGGAGAAGTGCGCGGAACTGCTTGCCGCGGCCTCGACACGTGGGGGTGATGACGCGTGACCAGCACCGTACCGGCGCCCCGCGAAGCGGTGGACGGCCCGGAAACCGAGGGCGCGCCCGTCTTCTCCGTACGCAACCTGTGGAAGGTCTTCGGCCCCAAGCCCGAGCGCGTGCCGGGCACCCCGCTGGCCGAGCTCCCGGCCGACGAACTGCGCCGTGAGACCGGCTGCACCGTCGCCGTTCGCGATGTCTCCTTCGACGTCCGCCAGGGCGAGGTCTTCGTCGTCATGGGCCTCTCCGGCTCCGGCAAGTCCACGCTGGTCCGCTGCCTGACCCGGCTCATCGAGCCGACCAGCGGCGAGATAGCCATCGACGGCGAGGACGTGTGCGGCATGGACCGCGGCCGGCTGCGCGACCTGCGCCGGCACCGCGCCGCCATGGTCTTCCAGCACTTCGGTCTGCTCCCGCACCGCACGGTGCTCGACAACGTCGCGTACGGGCTCGAAATCCAGGGCATGGGCAAGGCCGAGCGGCGCGCCAAGGCCCTGGAGATCGTCGCCAAGGTCGGCCTCGCCGGGCTCGAAGCCCGCAGGCCCGGCCAGCTCTCCGGCGGCCAGCAGCAGCGCGTCGGGCTCGCCCGCGCACTCGCCGCCGACCCCGAAGTCCTGCTGTTCGACGAGCCGTTCAGCGCGCTGGACCCGCTGATCCGCCGCGACATGCAGGAAGAGGTCGTCCGGCTGCACCACGACGAGGGCCGCACCATGGTCTTCATCACCCACGACCTCAGCGAGGCGCTGCGCGTCGGCGACCGCATCGCGCTGATGCGCGACGGGCGCATCGTGCAGTGCGGCACCCCCGAGGAGATCGTCGGCTCGCCCGCCGACGACTACGTGCGCGACTTCGTCCGCGACGTGCCGCGCGAGCAGGTCCTGACCGTGCGCCGCGCCATGCGGCCGGTCGCCAAGGGCGACGCCGAGGACTGCGCGGAGCTGGCGTCCGACACCACCGTCTCCGACGCGATCGAGGCCGTGGCGCGCAGCGGCGGCCCGGTGCGGGTGGTCGACGACGGCCGCTGCGTCGGCGTCATCGACTACGAGTGCTTGCTGGGTGTAGTGGCGGGACTGGACCGTGGAGAGGTTGCGGCAGCATGAGCGCGATGTACGACAGCACGGTATCGGCGGCCGGTGCCGCCGCCGCGGCTGAGGAGGCCCGAGCAGGGTCCCGTGACGCAGGGGTCACGGCCCGGGTCGGGGCCGCCGCGGCAGGCGCCGCCGACGCCGCTCCGCGCTCCGGGGCGGCGGCCGTAGGCGCCCTCGCGAGCGCCGCGCTGCGCGCGGGAACCGCGCCCCGCCGGGGCGCGGACAGCGCGCAGCCGTCCGCCGGACGCCGCCTCGCGGCCTGGGCCGCACGCGCCGGGTCCGCCGTCGCCGACGCGCTCCGCCCCGAGGTGGCCACCATCGGCAGCGCCGCCCGTACCGCGCCGCTGCCCGTCGTGCGCCCGGTCGGCGGCTGGTCCGCCGCGACCGGCCGGACGGCCGCGACCGCCGGTCCGCCCGGCCGCGCCGCACGCGGGAGGCGCGTGTGAGCGTCGCCACCCCCACCTCCCCCGAGGTGACGCCGGCACCGGCCCTCAGATCGGTCCTGCGACACCCCGCCGTCCGCAAGCTCCTGCTGCTCGCCGTCCTCGCGGCAGTACTCGTGCCCATCGTCAACGCCAAGTGGGCGAGCGGCAGTTGGCCCCACGCGCTGACCGTCGACGCGTCCGGCCCGCTCGGCAAGGCCAGCGACTGGATCATCGACAACCGGGACAGCCACTGGCTGTTCCTGTACTTCTTCGGCCACGTCAGCAACGCCATCGTCATCTCGGTGCGCGCCGTCTACCTCGTACTCCTCGCCCTCGGCTGGGCCGGAGTCACCGCCGCCGCCACCCTCGTCGCGTGGCGCGTCGCGGGCGTGCGGATCGCCGTCACGGCGCTCGTGTCCTTCGCGGTGACCGGCCTCCTCGACATGTGGGTGCCGGGCATGCAGACGCTCGCCCTGATGGTCGTGGCCGTCCTCGCGTCCGTCGTGCTCGGCGGGGTGCTGGGGCTCGCCGGCGGGCTGTCGGACCGTACGTTCCGCATGCTGCGGCCCGTACTCGACACCATGCAGGTGCTGCCCGCCTTCGCGTACCTGCTCCCCGTCGTGATGGTCTTCGGCATCGGTGTGCCGTCCGCCGTCATCGCGACCGTGATCTACGCCGCGCCCCCCATGGCCCGGCTCACGGCGCTCGGCCTGCGCGGCGCCGACAAGGGCGTACTGGAGGCCGTCGACTCGCTCGGTGCCACCGGCCGGCAGCGGCTGCTGACCGCCCGGCTGCCGCTGGCCCGCAAGGAACTGCTGCTCGGCCTCAACCAGACCATCATGATGGCGCTCTCGATGGCCGTGATCGCCTCGATGATCGGCGCGGCCGGCCTCGGCGACCGCGTCTACCAGGCGCTGTCCGCCGTCGACGTCGGCGCGGCCCTCGCCGCGGGCATCCCGATCGTCCTCCTCGCCATCGTCATGGACCGTACGACCGGCGCCGCCGGAGAGCGGATGGGCGTCGAGCCGAGCGGACCCAAGTGGCTGCGCGGCAAGGCCGCCTGGGCGGGCGTCGCCGTGGTGACCGCCGCGGTCGCCGTCGCCGGCAAGCTCGCCCACTCGCAGATCTGGCCCGCGGGCTGGACCGTGGCCATCGCCGCGCCCGTCAACGACGCCAAGAACTGGATGGTCGACCACCTCTACTCCGGCGTCCCCGTCGTCGGCGGCACCAACGACTGGGCCGGACACTTCACCACCTGGGTGCTCGACCCGATCCGCGACGGCCTCCAGGACGCGCCGTGGTGGGGCGTCCTGCTCGTCGTCGCCGCGCTCGCCTGGCTGATCGGCACCTGGGCCACCGCCCTGACCTCGGTGCTCGCCATGGCGGCGATCGGCGTGCTGGGCCTGTGGCAGCCGTCCATGGACACCCTGTCCCAGGTGCTGGCCGCGCTCGTCGTGACGCTGGTCGTCGGCTTCGCCGTCGGCGTCGCCGCCGCCCGCAGCCGCCGGCTGGAGTCGGTGCTGCGGCCGGTCCTGGACGTGTTCCAGACCATGCCGCAGTTCGTCTACCTCATCCCCGTGGTGGCGCTGTTCAGCGTCGGCCGCGCGCCGGGCGTCGCCGCCGCCGTGATCTACGCGCTGCCGGCCGTCATCCGCATCACCACCCAGGGCATCAAGCAGGTCGACCCGTCCGCCATGGAGTCCTCCCGGTCGCTCGGCGCGACCAGCGGACAGCAGCTGTGGCAGGTCCAACTGCCGCTGGCACGGCCCGCGTTGCTGCTCGCCGCCAACCAGGGCGTGGTGCTCGTGCTCGCCGTCGTCACCATCGCCGCCCTCGTCGGCTCGGGCGCCCTCGGCTACGACGTCGTCACCGGCCTCGCCAAGGGCGACCTCGCCACCGGCCTGCCCGCGGGCGTCGCGATCGTCTGCCTCGGCCTGATGCTCGACCGGGTCACCCAGCCCACGGCGCGCCGCGCGCGGAAGGGGGCCTGACATGGCTCGTACGAACATGCGCCGGCGGTCCCTTCTCGCCGCCGTCTCCGGGCTCGGGCTGCTCGCCGCGACCGGCTGCGGCGCGGCCGACATGACCAAGCAGTCCTCGCCGTACGTGAACGCCCAGGGCGCGAAGACGGTGACGCTCTCCGTACAGACCTGGGTCGGCGCCCAGGCGGACGTCGCGGTCGCGAAGTACCTGCTGGAGAACAAGCTCGACTACCGCGTCGACACCGTGCAGGTGGACGAGGTCCCGGCGTGGGACGCGCTCAGCCAGGGCCGCGTCGACGCCATCATGGAGGACTGGGGCCACCCGGAGCAGGAGCAGCGGTACGTCAAGGACAAGAAGACGATCACCCCGGCCGGCGGGGTCGGCGTCATCGGGCACATCGGCTGGTTCGTACCGAAGTACTGGGCGGACAAGCACCCCGAGGTCACCGAGTGGAAGAACCTCAACAAGTACGCGCAGCAGCTGCGCACCCCGGAGAGCGGCAGCAAGGGGCAGCTGCTGGACGGGTCGCCGTCGTACGTCACCAACGACAAGGCCCTCGTGAAGAACCTCGACCTGGACTACCAGGTGGTCTTCGCGGGGTCGGAGGCGGCGCAGATCACCCAGATCCAGCAGTTCGCGAAGCAGAAGAAGCCGTTCCTCACGTACTGGTACGAGCCGCAGTGGCTCTTCAACGAGGTGCCGATGGTGGAGGTGAAGCTGCCCAAGTACTCGGACGAGTGCGGGGACAAGGGGGCGGCCGATCCGACGACGGTGGACTGCGAGTACCCGACGACGCCGCTTCAGAAGTACCTGAACACGGACTTCGTGAAGCATGGCGGGGACGCGGCGACGTTCTTGAAGAAGTTCAAGTGGTCGAAGGACGAGCAGAACCAGGTGTCGGAGATGATCGCCTCGGAGAAGCTGTCGCCGGAGGCCGCGGCCAAGAAGTGGGTGGAGAAGAACCCTTCTGTCTGGAAGGCGTGGATGCCGTAGCCCTGGCGGGCGGCTTGGGGGTTTGAAGGGGGCTCGGCTCCGGCGGTCGGTTGCGGCCGGCGCGGGGCCGGGCCCTTTTTCGGGGCTCTGCCCCGGGCCCCGGTCCTCAAGCGCCGGACGGGCTGGGTGGGGTGGCCCTGGGCCCTCGTCCTCAAGCGCCGGACGGGCTGGGTGGGGCTGGGGTTCGAGATAGGGGCTCCGCCCCGGGCCCCGGTCCTCAAACGCCGGACGGGCTGATTCGGCTGGGCGGTGGTGCGTGGGTTGGGATTGTCGTTGGTCCAGACCTATTGACTGGTTGTCATGCTCACTCTAGGTTCAGGCCGTCAGTCGTGGCCGGAAAGGAGCACGTCATGATCGGTCGAATGGCTCGGATGGTGCGTCTGCTGGGGGCCGGTCTCGCCCTGGCGCTGGTGTCGCAGGTACCGGTCGCCGCCGCGGCGAGCGGAGGGCCGCGCGAGGACACCTGCGCGGTGAAGTCGAAGCCCGCGGGCAAGGTGCTCCAGGGGTACTGGGAGAACTGGGACGGCGCGGCCAACGGCGTGCACCCGCCGTTCGGTTGGACGCCGATCAACGATCCCCGCATCCAGCAGCACGGCTACAACGTCATCAACGCGGCCTTCCCGGTCATCCGGTCCGACGGCACCGTCCTGTGGGAGGACGGGATGGACGCGACGGTGAAGGTCTCGACTCCGGCCGAGATGTGTTCGGCCAAGGCGGCGGGACAGACGATCCTGATGTCCATCGGCGGGGCGGCGGCCGGCATCGACCTCAACTCGACCTCCGTGGCGGACCGGTTCGTCGAGACGATCGTGCCGATCCTCAAGAAGTACAACTTCGACGGCATCGACATCGACCTGGAGACCGGGCTCACCGGCGGCGGCAACATCAAGCAGCTCTCCGCCTCGCAGTCGAACCTCATCCGCATCATCGACGGCGTGCTCGCCAAGATGCCGTCCAACTTCGGCCTGACCATGGCCCCCGAGACGGCGTACGTCACCGGGGGGAGCGTGACCTACGGTTCGATCTGGGGCGCGTACCTGCCCATCGTGAAGAAGTACGCGGACAACGGCCGGCTCTGGTGGCTGAACATGCAGTACTACAACGGCAACATGTACGGCTGTTCCGGTGACTCGTACTCCGCCGGAACCGTCCAGGGCTTCACCGCGCAGACCGACTGCCTGAACAAGGGCCTCGTCGTCCAGGGCACCACGATCAAGGTCCCCTACGACAAGCAGGCCCCGGGCCTGCCCGCGCAGCCGGGCGCCGGGGGCGGCTATATGTCGACGGGCCTGGTGTCGCAGGCGTGGAACAAGTACAGCGGCGGGCTCAAGGGGCTCATGACCTGGTCGCTCAACTGGGACGGGTCGCGCAGCTGGAGCTTCGGCAACAACGTCAAGGCGCTGCAAGGGCGTTGACGGATCGTGGTTGCCGCGCCCCTGAGCCCGCCGCCGAACGGCTCAGGGGCGTCCGCGCGCGTCAGACCGCGCCCGGCGCCTTGCGGGTGGTGACGCTGAGGCGGTTCCAGACGTTGATGGTGGCGATCAGGGCGATGAGCTGGGCCAGCTCCTCCTCCTCGAACTGGGCCGCCGCGCGCGCGTACACCGCGTCCGGCACGAAGCCGTCGGTCAGGACGGTCACCGCCTCGGCGAGCGCGAGCGCCGCCTGCTCCTTCTCGGTGTAGTAACCGGCGGCCTCCTCCCAGGCGTTCAGGAGATAGACCCGCTCCTCCGTCTCGCCCGCCTTGCGGGCCTCCTTGATGTGCATGTCCAGGCAGAACGCGCAGTGGTTGAGCTGCGAGGCGCGGATCTTGACCAGTTCCGCGATGACCGGGTCGACTCCCTTGCGGGCGGCGGCGTCGAGGGCGATGACCGCCTTGTAGGTCGCGGCCGGCATGGCCTCGGCCAGGTCGAGGCGGGGTGCGTGGCTGTGGCTGTTCTCGTTCGTCGTCATGGGTACGACGCTACGGCCTCACTGGTCCAACGGTATGGTCCATTTCCATGGTGGAATCGTGGGCCACTTTCGGCCGGGACCTGCACCTCGACCTGACCGGGCCGGGCGGTGTGCGCGCGGCCCTCACCCGCGCCCTGCGCGACGCCGTACGGACCGGCAGGCTGGCACCCGGCACCCGGCTGCCGTCCTCCCGCTCCCTCGCCGCCGACCTCGCCCTGGCCCGCAACACCGTCGCCGACGCCTACGGCGACCTCGTCGCCGAGGGCTGGCTCACCGCCCGCCAGGGCTCCGGCACCCGCGTCGCGCACCGCACCGTGCCACGCCCGGGCGCCGTCCGCGCCGCACCGCCGGACCGGGACCGCCGCCCCGCCCACGACCTGCGCGTCGGCACCGCCGATGTGTCCGCCTTCCCCCGTTCGGCCTGGCTCGCCGCCGGCCGCCGCGCGATCTCCGCCGCGCCCAGTGACGCCTTCGGCTACGGCGACCCGTGCGGCCACCCCGCCCTGCGCGCCGCGCTCGCCGACTACCTGGCACGGGCCCGGGGCGTACGGACGGACCCCGCGCGCATCGTGGTGTGCACCGGGTTCATGCAAGGGCTTGCGGTGCTGGGCAGGGTGCTGCGGGCGCGCGGGGTGCGGGAGGCGGGCGTCGAGTCGTACGGGCTCTGGCTCCACCGCGAGGCGCTGACGCGAGCCGGGCTGCGGACCGTACCGCTGACGGTGGACGAACGCGGCGCGCGCACGGAGGAACTGGCCGGGCACGGAGGCGTACGGGCCGTCCTGCTCACCCCCGCGCACCAGTACCCGACCGGGGCGTCGCTGCACCCGGACCGGCGGGCGGCCGTCGTGGACTGGGCATCGCGTACGGGCGCGCTGATCCTGGAGGACGACTACGACGGCGAGTTCCGCTACGACCGGCAGCCGGTGGGCGCCCTCCAGGGGCTCGACCCGGAGCACGTCGTCTACTTCGGCACCGCCAGCAAGAGCCTGGCGCCCGCCCTGCGGCTCGCGTGGATGGTGCTGCCGGCCGGCCTGGTGGACGAGGTCGCCGAGGTCAAGAGGGCGGGGGAGTGGTGGACGGGCACCCTCGAACAGCTCACCCTCGCGGAGTTCATCGCCTGCGGCGCGTACGACCGCCACGTACGCGCGATGCGGCTGCGCTACCGGCGCCGCCGGGACCGGCTCGTCGCCGCGCTGGCCGACCGCGCGCCGCACATCAGGGCCACCGGCATCGCCGCCGGTCTGCACGCGGTGCTCGAACTCCCGCCCGGCACCGAGAAGTCCGCCCTCCAGTCCGCGGCCTGGCAGGGCCTGGCCCTGGAGGGGCTGAGCCGCTTCCGCTACCGCCCGCCGAACGCCCCGCACCAGGTGCCCCACGACGGCCCGGACGCGCTGGTGGTGGCTTACGGGACCCCGTCCGAGCACGCGTTTCCGGGGGTGCTGGAGGCGCTGCTGCGGTCGTTGCCGGGGCCGGTGTAGTCGTCGGACGGAGGGCTCAGGCCGCCGCCTCGGCGGTGTCGGCCGGGGCCTCGCCGAAGCGGGCCAGGGCCAGCGCGCCGATGATCGCGAGGGCGAAGCCGACGACGGTGAGCGGGGTCAGTCCCGCGCGCGTACGGTCGCCGAGCCACAGGACGCCGACCAGCGCCGGGCCGACGGTCTCGCCGATCACCATGCCGGCGGTCGCCGCCGTCACCGAGCCGCGCTGGAGGGCGGAGGTGAGCAGCAGGAAGGCCGCGCCGCCGCCGACGAGGAGGGCGTACAAGGCCGGGTTGGTCAGCAGGTCCGCGGGGGCGAGGCCGTCGATGAGGCGGACCGCGACCTCCACCACGCCGAAGCCGATGCCCGAGCCGAGGCCCAGCGCCGCCGCGCGGGCCCGCCCCGGCAGCCGCCCGGCCAGGGCGCCGACGCCCAGCACCGCGACCGCGACGCACAGCACGCCGACGCGCAGCGCCGTGGAGCCCGTACGGTCGCCCTCCGCGCCCGAGGCGAGCCCCAGCATGGCGAGCCCGCCGCAGACCACGGCGACCGCCGCCCACTCGACGCCGCTGAGGCGGACGCGCAGCACCCGCGCGGCCACCACCGCCGTCACGGCGAGGCTGGCGGCGAGGGCCGCGCCGACGGCGTAGATGGGCAGGGAGCGCAGGGCGACGAGTTCGAGGAGGAAGCCGAGCCCGTCGAGGCCGAGCCCCGCCACGTAACGCCACTGGCGCAGCGCGTGCAGCAGCAGCCGCGCGTCGACGCCCGAGCCGGAGCCGGGCGCGGTCGCGCGGGCGGCGACGGCCTGGAGGACGGACGCGGTACCGAAGCAGACCGCCGAGCCGAGCGCACAGATCATTCCTAGGAGCACGCCCCGACTCTAGGACCCGCGCTCGGGGACCTGGCCGAGGGCCCTCGGGGCGGCTCCGTCGCGGTGCGGGGCCGGGCCTGAGGGGCGCCGGGGGAGGCATCGCGAGCGTACGGGCGTGGTCGGGGGCGGGCCGTATCGTGCCGCGCCGGGGCGGGGCGGTGGCTGGGCGCGGCCGGGTGAGCCGGGTGGGCCGGGTGGGCCGGGTGAGCCGGCGCCTCGCGATGAGGTGCCGGCTCATACGCGCGCAGGCTCAGGCCAGCACCTCCCGCAGCTGCTCCAGCCCCCAGTCCAGGTCCTCCTTGCTGATCACCAGCGGCGGGGCGATCCGGATGGTCGAGCCGTGGGTGTCCTTGACCAGGACGCCGCGCGCCATCAGCTTCTCCGAGATCTCGCGGCCGGTGCCCAGCGCCGGGTTGATGTCCACGCCCGCCCACAGGCCACGCCCGCGGACCGCGTCGACCGCGCCGCCGCCGGTCAGCAGCCCGAGTTCGCGGTGGAGGTGGTCGCCGAGTTCGGTGGCGCGCTGCTGGTACTCGCCGGTCCGCAGCATCGCGATGACTTCGAGGGCGACCGCGCACGCCAGCGGGTTGCCGCCGAACGTCGAGCCGTGCTCGCCGGGGCGGTGGACGCCCAGCACCTCCTGCGAGGCGACCACCGCCGAGACCGGGACGACGCCGCCGCCCAGCGCCTTGCCCAGCACGTACATGTCGGGGACGACGTCCTCGTGCTCGCACGCGAAGGTCTTGCCCGTACGGCCGAGGCCCGACTGGATCTCGTCGGCGATGAACAGCGTGTTCCGCGACCGGGTCAGCTCGCGGACGCCCGCCAGATACCCCGGCGGCGGTACGAGCACGCCCGCCTCGCCCTGGATCGGCTCCAGCAGCACGGCCACCGTGTCCTCGTCGACGGCCGCCTCCAGCGCGGCGAGGTCGCCGTACGGCACGATCTCGAAGCCCGGTGTGTACGGGCCGAAGTCCGCGCGGGCCTCCTCGTCGGTGGAGAAACTGACGATGGTGGTGGTGCGGCCGTGGAAGTTGTTGTCGGCGACGATGATCTTCGCCCGGCCGTCCGGTACGCCCTTCACCCGGTAGCCCCACTTGCGTGCGGTCTTCACGGCCGTCTCGACGGCCTCCGCGCCCGTGTTCATCGGCAGCACCATCTCCTTGCCGCAGAGCGCGGCGAGTTCGGTGCAGAAATCGGCGAACCGGTCGTGGTGGAACGCCCGCGAGGTGAGGGTCACCCGCTCCAGCTGGGCCTTGGCGGCGTCGATCAACCGCCGGTTGCCGTGGCCGAAGTTGAGCGCCGAGTACCCGGCGAGCATGTCGAGATAGCGGCGGCCCTCGACATCGGTCATCCATGCGCCGTCGGCGGTCGCGACGACGACCGGCAGCGGATGGTAGTTGTGCGCGCTGTGCTGCTCGGCGGCGGCGATGCTGCGTTCCGTGGAGGTCAACGTGTACTCCGTTCGTATCGGGGCCATCCCGTGCTCAATTTGTATCGCCGCGCACCCGGAAAGGGGAGATCCTTCGCGAATGCGGGCGTCGCACGGGAGGAGTTGATCCGGCCTCTATGCTCCGTTACTTTCCCGGATGCGATCGAAATTGTCTGCGAAGCTCAGGGGGACGCCGACCGCGCGCGAGGACTCCGGCCGTCGCACCGTCACGGCGCTGCTGACCGGACTCACGCTCGTCGGGGGGCTCGCCGCGGCCCAGCCGGCCACGGCCGAGCCGGGCGGCGAGGTGCGTACGCTCACCAAGGGCCCTCAAGCGACTTCACAGCACTGCAACTGCTCACCCCCGGGTTACCGTCCTCGTAACGCGGCACAGGGGCGCACGCACCACACGGCCCTCTGGCGGAACGAAGAAGAAGCGACGAGATGGGGGACTCTCATGGATCTCGGCCTGCTGCCGGCGGACAGCCCATGGGCGGAACTGACCGATGAGGCCAGGAGGCTCGCGCGGGAGCACGACTTGGGGGAGTACGGGCATCCCTTCCCCACGCGTGCGGGGATCTCGGCGAAGAAGGTCCACCGCGTGTACAAGTTCTACGCGGGCCTGGTGCGCCAGGACTACGGCAAGGAACCGGAGGTCTTCCGCTGGGACGGCATCACGGACTGGTACGAGTCGGTGGTCAGCCGCTACCGGAACGGTACGTACCTGCACACCGGCTTCACGTACAAGCTGACCCGCCAGGACGGCGTCTCCACGACGCTTGAGGGCAACTACCGGGACGGCCAACTGCACCGCGATCCGGGCATGGCGAGCAGTCTCCCCCAAGGGGCCGCCTACGCTCAGGTAGGCCGGTCCGTGGTCAACCTGTGCGCCGAATTGAGACTGCCCGCGACACTGGAAACGCTGGAGCGGGGCGGAACGGTGGACTTCGGCGACCTGTCGGCGACCCGGGAGGGCCTCCGGCGCAAACGCCGCGTACTCCCGTGGGCGCTCGTGGAACGGGCAGAGGTCGACAAGGGCTGGTTCACGCTCATGGAAGGTGGCCGCCGCCCGTACTACAAGTCCCAGGTGGCCCGCATCCCGCGCTGCACGCTGCTGCGTTCCGTGATCGACACGATGCCGCGCGACGAGCGCGACACTCCCCGGTTCGGCTGACTCGCCCGGCTGGGCGAGCTGCGCCCAACCTCCCATCTCGGGCTTCATCTTCCGGCGTCGGGCGGGGGTCCCGAACTTGAGCCCATGTCATACCCCTGGCCGGGCGTGCGACGCCCGGCGCACACGCTCGCGGCGTTGCCGAAACGCACTGGTAGCTCCGGGGGGCAAGAGCCCTCCGGCACCTTGCGATCGCACGCACGAGCCGCAGCCCGCTGATCTGACCAGAGGTGTGGCACAGGCCCTAGAATGGCCGGGCACATCGCGACTGGCGCGCGTGGAAGCGACCACGAGGGAGCGGTGTGCGGCAACCGCCACGAGGTGCCGCCCGCCTGGGCACCCCGGGAGACCGACCGGAACACCGATCGCCCCGGAGGACGCCATGACCACGCCCGCGCACCCGTCCAGCCCGCATACGTCCGTACCGCACCCCGCCCTGGCCGCCGCCGACCCCGAACTCGCGGCGCTCGTCGGCGCGGAGGAGCGGCTGCAGGCCACCACCCTGCGCATGATCGCCAGCGAGAACTACGCGTCGGCGGCCGTGCTGGAAGCCACCGGCACCGTCCTGCAGAACAAGTACAGCGAGGGCTACAGCGGCAAGCGGTACTACGAGGGCCAGCAGAACATCGACCTCGTCGAGACCCTCGCGGCCGACCGCGCCAAGGCGCTCTTCGGCGTCGAACACGCCAACGTCCAGCCGTACTCGGGCTCGCCCGCGAACCTCGCCGTCTACCTCGCCTTCGCCGAGCCCGGTGACACGGTGCTCGGCATGTCGCTGCCGATGGGTGGCCACCTCACGCACGGCTGGGGCGTCTCGGCCACCGGCAAGTGGTTCAAGGGTGTGAGCTACGGCGTCCGCCGCGACACCGGGCTCACCGACCTCGACGAGGTCCGCGACCTCGCCCGCAAGGAGCGCCCGAAGATCATCTTCTGCGGCGGCACGGCCGTGCCCCGCACCATCGACTTCGCCGCCTTCGCGGAGATCGCCCGCGAGGTGGACGCCGTCCTCGTCGCCGACATCGCCCATATCGCCGGGCTGGTCGCGGGCGGCGCGCACCCCTCCCCGGCGCCGTACGCCGACGTCATCTCCACCACCACCCACAAGACCCTGCGCGGCCCGCGCGGCGCCATGCTGATGTCCCGCGCCACGCGAGCGAAGGCCCTGGACAAGGCCGTCTTCCCCGGCCTCCAGGGCGGCCCGCACAACCACACCACGGCCGCCATCGCCGTCGCCCTCCACGAAGCGGCCCAACCCGCCTTCCGCGACTACGCGCACGCCGTCGTAGCCAACGCCAAGGCCCTCGCCGAGGCCCTCCTCGCCCGCGGCTTCGACCTGGTCTCCGGCGGCACCGACAACCACCTCATCCTGCTCGACCTCACCTCCCGCGACGTGCCGGGCAAGGTCGCCGCCAAGGCCCTCGACCGGGCCGGGATCGTCGTCAACTACAACACCGTGCCGTACGACCCGCGCAAGCCCTTCGACCCGTCCGGCATGCGCATCGGCACCCCCTCCCTCACCTCCCGCGGCCTGACCACGGACCACATGCCGGCGGTCGCGGCGTGGATCGACCGCGGCGTGCGCGCGGCGCACGCCGGGGACGAGGCGGCTCTCTCCGCGATCCGTTCCGAGGTCGCGGAACTGATGGCCGCGTATCCGGCTCCGGGCCTGCCGCTGGGCGACGAGGGCTGACGCCTTGGCGGTCCCCCGGGGATTCCGGGGGACCGCTCGGGACCGAGAGCCCCACACTCACCTTGATTGTTTCCCGCATGCGCCGCCTCGTCCTGTGTGAGCGGGGGAGCGCCGGAGCTGACCCGGCCAAGCAGTACCGCGCGGGCTTGCCCTGCGCTCCCGGTGCAATGATTACGATCATGGATGAAGGCAGACAGAAGCGAATATTCCTTGGCATCCTCCTGGGGATAGCCCTCGCCGCATACTTACCGACTGGCGTCGCCCTGGGGGGTCGGCCGGCCATGTCGCTGTTCGTCGGCGGCGCAGTCTTCTCGATCGTCAACAAACTGATCCACAGCTATCCGAGCGAGATCAGGAGCGCACATCCCCTCGCGCTGCTCCTCCTCGGTCTCATAGGAATTGTCCAGGACAGCCTGATCTGGCTGCTCGTCTCTTGGCTGGTGGGCACCCAGTTGGGGACCGGTCTTCACGTCGACGGTCTCGGAGGAGCTTTGTGGGGCGGTGTTCTGGTCCGGGCCGCGGCCTTGGCCTGCCTCGCGATCCCGACGCGGAAGGCGAGGCAGGGCGCATGATTCGTAGTCGGGTGTAGCTCTTCTTCAGGGAAGTGCTGAGCCGGCAGAACGCTCGTTGGGGGCGTAGGCCGGACGGGGCGACGGGGTTCGGGCGGGACCGGACCAGTACGACGGCGCGCTCTCGGAAGGTCAGCGCAAGTACACGCGCTGCCAATCGGTGGACGTCATGTCCTGTGCCGCGTCGGCGAGTTCGATCGCCGACGCGGTCTTGAGTTTCGCCCGGGTGGTGTCGATCCACTCCTGCGCGTTGCTGTAGCCCTGTTCGAGGTACTCGATCCCCTGGACCACGCATTCCAGCTTGTCCGCGTCATGAGCGACCATGACCTCCAGCGAGCCGCCGGTCTCGTACTCCTCGACGACGGCTCGGATACCGGCGGCGACCGACGGGTGCGCGTCCGCGACTTGGTCGGCCGTGACGTCTTCGTTCTTCGCCGCCTTCAGATAGCGCCGCCCGACCCAGGGAATGTCGCCGATACGAGTTTCCTGTGTGTCGTGGAACGTGCACAACAGCGCCACCTTCGCGGGGTCCGCGCCTTCCATCATGGCCAGAACCGCCTCGATGACCGCGGTACGGAAACTGTGCTCCGCGATCGTTTCCGGGTCCTTGACACCGACGATCCACCAGCCCGACCGCTTCGCGCGCTTCAGCGCTCCCATTTCCATGAGGTAGCTCATGGAGCCCTTGGCGTGCTGATCGTCACTCATGCGGCCGTCCTTCCAGAAGGATCACGGATAGCTCAGGCCCGGACCGTAATGCACTGCGCCGAGCTCGCTGCGGGACGTACGCGGCGATGCTCAGCCGACCGGACCCGCCTCCTTGGAAGATGTCCATCTTCTGAAACTCGCCGAACATGTTCCGTACGGCGGTGACGTCTTCGAGCCGGACCCGTGGGGCTGGTTCGGGTTCTTGGTCCGGGACGTTCAGCAGCCAGTGGTGGGAGGGCGCGACCGCCGCTGCTGCCAGGAATGCGTGTCGATCCACGTCGGCTCTCCCCAAGTCGGCGACGGCCCCTCCCCGGTTCCGCCGGGGAGGGCAGCGTCCTGCCGTATTCGGTGGCGTTCAGGCGGCTGCCACGAACTGCCGTGCTCGCTCGTCGAAGTCGGCCACGAGCCGGTGCGTGCCGAAGGGCTTCATCCGGCGCTGAAGATCCTGTACGGCCTCGACGCACCGCGAGGACTTCACCTGCCGGGAGAGGGACAGGGTGCGCACCCCGGCCGCGTGCGCGGACTCCAGGTCGTTGCGCTGCAAGTGGGATACGGCCAGCGCCGCGTGCGACATGGCCCCCCGACGTGCTCGCTTCTGCATCTTCGCGTGCTCAATGGACCGGCGGGCATGCCGGTCTGCCAGATCGGCGTCGCCCAGGTCCCGGAAGGTGTTCGCGTGCTCGCCGTGCAGGTAGGCCGGATCGATGAACAGTGCCCACTCCTGTTCCCCCTCCGGCCGCACTTGCTCGAATGAGGCTTCGGACCTGGCCACGGCACGAGCTGCCGCGCGCTTGTCCCCGAGCTTGGCGAGGGCTCGGGCCTCCAGGCACCAGAGGTCGGCCATGCAGGCGTTCGAGGCCCCCTTGGCCAGCCCCGCCCGCCCCGCTTGCGCCAGCCGCCGCCCCTCGGCCGGGTTGCCGAGCAGCGTCGCCTGGTCTGCCATCCCCGCGAGCACGTGCGCGCCAAGCGCTGTGTTGTGGGACTCTTCGGCAAGCCTCAGTGACTGAATGAGGTACTTCTGCGCGGTGCTGTTCTCTCCGTTGTCGTAGGCCATCCACCCGAGCAGATACGTCTGCTCGGCCGCCGCTTCGCACAGAGCGCGGCGCACGGTGTCGGTGTGCGTCCTGCGCAGCAGTGGGTAGACATGGGCGTTCAGGTATGCGGCGAGACTCAGCCGACCGGACCCGCCCCCTTGGAAGATGTCCATCTTCTGAAACTCACCGAACATGTTCCGTACGGCGGTGACGTCTTCCAGCCGGACCCGTGGGCCTGGTTCGGGTTCTTGGTCCAGGACGTTCAGCAACCAGTCGCGGGAGGGCCCTACACCCGCGACCGCCGCGAACGGCGCTGCTGCCAGGAATGCACGTCGGTCCACGTCAGCTCTCCCCAAGTCGGCAACGGTCTCAACGGTAGCCGCGAACGATGCGTTGTACATGAGCAGTTCGTTGGTCCTACTGCTGTCGCCGTACCCGAGGTCGTACGTCGTGATGCGGTAGCCGAAGTGCGCCGAGAACACGTCGGCGAGGATGTCCGGGATGGGCAGTCGCGGCGTATCGCCTTCAAGCCAACGGCGGATGCCGGTCTTGTCCGGCATGACGTGCGGCTGGTTCCACTCCAGGGTCTTGGAACGTACGCACCGTGCCAGCTCTCCGTTGGTCATCCTGGAGCGTTGCAGGTACTCGGCGAGCTGGTCGTTCGGCTTCTTCATCCCTCTGCCTTCCGCCACGGGAGGGGTGGTGAAAGCGACACCCTTCGACACCCCCTCAGACGGTAGCGCCGGAGATGGCACGGCTGTTGGCTGGATGAATGAACTGAACCGGCATGGGCGGGGAGTACATGACGATGGCGAACAGCGCCGCAAGCAACAGGGTGATCCGCAGCACCCTTGACTCCGAATTCACCGGGCCGAATGGTCAGGCCGCCGCCGCTCTCCCTCCCCGCGCCCCGGGAATACCTGATGCTCGGGTATTCCTCGACGGAACGTCCACGCCTCCGGACCCGGGGACGCGAGATGCAACCGCGATCGTGCGTGAGCGATCGGATGAAGAGCTGTGCTGTCGGCCGATGGGGCCGCCTCCCCAGCTCATGCTCGCCGGCACCCCCGAATCCGTGTACGCCGCCAGGCGATACGCCCGCGAGTTCGTCGGCTTCCACGTGCCCGAGGTGGAGCAGGACCGCCTTGACGACGTGCTGCTCGTCCTCTCCGAGCTGGTCACGAACGCCGGTGCGCCATGAAGCGCTCTGTTGTATCCCCGGTTCAACCGGGAGGAACTGAAGGGAGGTTTCTGGGTCCGATGGCTCACCTGGGCCTGAAAGGCGAAGGGGACAATAGCATGCCAGGAAATCAACGATTGCGTTCAGGTATGGAAGCGATGCGTTGAGGGACCCGTGCGATATGGCGAAAGCTGTACTGCCTGAACCCCAATCTCCAAGGGATGAAACTGCTGACATCCATCGGAAATGTGCCTGACACCGATGCCGTGCCTTGCGGTGGAGTGACTGCGTATCCGCCGCACCCTTCGGGGCGCGGACTGATTCCCAGCGAGGGAATTCAAGGAGATGAGTGGGGCGCCTAAGTCGCGCTAGATACGTACAACAGAGACGAACATGGGATCACCTAAAGGGCGCGAGCCCCAAGGTGACGGAGGCTCCGTAGTAGTCGCAGGAGTAACGACCTGCCAAGGAGGACGGGAAATCCGTCCGCAGGGCGAAGGGGGCCAGGTGATCGGATATCACGATGCTGGGAGGTATGCGTAATGCAGAACGCCGAATCGGTACTTGATGTCCTGCGTGAACGCGGCAGGCGGAGTCTGCCGTGCGATGAACTGTATCGGCAACTGTTCAACCCGAACCTGTATCTACTGGCCTACGGGCACGTCTACGCCAACCACGGCGCGATGACACCCGGAGCCTGTGGGGAAACCGCCGACGGCATGTCCGAAGCCAAGATCGGGCGCATCATTGAAGTCATGCGCCACGAGCGTTACCGCTTCCGTCCGGTACGACGCGT
>NZ_JBWKFF010000040.1:0-43648 GCF_056434425.1 Streptomyces sp. NPDC044033
ACGACACTCGGGCCCTCGGCCTGCACAGCCTCATCCACGGCACGAAAACGGTCCACCGACTCCGTCCGCAGACCGTCATGAAACTTCGAGGCTAGGACTACCTGGAGCACATCCTCGACCTGAAAGGGGCATGCGTCTTCCCTGACGCTTAGTCAGGAAGTAGTGGGCTCCCGTCCGTTCGTGCTGGTGATCCGACGTCACCAGCAGTGGACGGGCGGGAGCCTTGGCGTGTGTCCGCCAGCGAGGGGCGAGTTTTCTTGCGCGTATGGTTTTCCCATTGAAGCCTTCACCGGTGAGATCGTTGGCTGGTGCGGTCCTATGCATGCAACCGCGCTGCGCCCGGCGGTGTTGATTTCTCCATTCCTCATGTGAAAAACGCACAGGGGCGAATGCGAAGTGACTCTGTCGCGGTGATTTATCAGACTGCTAAAGTTCTCACGACTTCCTGAGATGTGGATCATGGAGCTGCGGCGGAACCGGCATGGCGAATGCCGTTTCGGTGCGATGGTTCTGTGTCGCCTCGATTCCTGGAAGGAATCCATCCGACCGAGGGGATTTTAGGCATGCCCAATCCGTTCGAGGACAACAGTCGTGACTACTTGGCGCTATGCAATGACGAAGAGCAGTACTCGCTGTGGCCGGACGGCATAACCGTGCCCGATGGCTGGCGAGTTGTGTTCGGGCCGGCGCCTCGGAAGGATACGGTCGAATTCGTCGAGCAGACCTGGACGGACATGCGGCCCAAGAGCCTGCGGGACGCGATGGCCGCGTGCCAGGGCTGAGTGTGTCTCACTTCTCAAATCCAACAGAACACCCTTGCTTGGAGAATCCCTGTGAAGGTTTATGCGAAGAATCGGGTCAAGTTTGTTCGCTGGCCGGCCGAGAGTGAGATACGAGAGCAATGCAGGGTCCGCGGGCATCTTTGTCTTCTGGTCGTCGAGCACGGTGCGCCGCCGCCGGAGCAGCTGAGTCTCCACGAGGACTGGGTGCGGCCTCCCATTGTCCGGAAAGACCTCCAAGCCCGAGTCAGCCAGCTGGCGGATCGGGCTGTTCTCAAGTCGAAGCCTGTGCTGGATCCGGCGGGAATCCTCTACTTCAAGGACGCGTCCGTCTCGATCTCCTTGACGCAGTGCGAGATGCTGGCGCCGCTGGTGGCCCGATACGGACAGGTCATCGCTCGGGCCGAATTGCGGGACATCCTCGAACGCTCCGGGGCCAGCTCCTCCAGCAATGCGCTCGACCTGCATGTGATGCGGTTGCGTCGGCGCCTTCAGCTCGTCGGGCTCGCCGTGCGCAATGTCTGGGGACGCGGTTTCGTCCTTGAGCCCGCCTAGGCGACGCTGAGCCCGACGTGCGCTTGACTGCGCAGCTCGCGCAGCTGCGAGAACGGAAGCGTGCAGCGGCTGAGCAGGTGGTCGGCCCCTGACGTGCCGCCGGTCCCGGGCTGGCTGCCCATGATCTTTGTGACCAGACTGATGTGACCCACTTGCCAGCGCCAGAAGCCGTTGCCGATGTCGAGCAGTGCTTCGATGATCCGGTAGTAGATGTTCGCCTCGACGCCCATGAGCGCCAGGCCGGCGACGGTCTGCTCAGACCTGGCCACCCATGTGGTGAACGATTCGTACAAGGGCCCGTCGTGCTCGGCGTTGCCGATGAGGTGGGCAAGCCGGTGGAACTGCTGCGACTGCGCGCCGCTCGCGGTTCCGAGCAGCGGCCGGAACGCGGCGAAATCGGATAGGGGAAGCCGGTCGAGCGCCGTCAATTGACAGTGCAGCAGGCGGATGAGTTCCGCCGTACGCTGCAGCAGATCGACGATCCCTTCCGCATGGGACGTGTCTTCGGTCGTCGTGAAGGCATCAACGACGGCCTCCATGTCGGCGATGATCTGCCTGAGCCACAGTTCGCTCGCCTGGTGCGCGATGATGAAGAACTGCTCCGAAAGCACAGTGGACTTCATGGCCACCGCCCCTGCAGTGCGGGGCTTCTGGAGGGACAGCAAAGTGTCCAGCTCCAGGTAGTTCCGATAGTTCAGTTCCTCGGTCACTTTGATTCCCTCTCTCCGTGACGAACTCAAGCGTGCGGTGCGCACGTCCGGACAGTGGCGCAGGGTCGCCAGGCACTGACCCATCATGGGGTGATCAGGTGACCTCTGCGCATTCAGAGAAAGAGTTCTTTCACGGCTTCGGTGGCCAATGGAGCCGCGTGACATCTTCGATGCCCAATCGGCTACACATACAGAGGACGTATAGACCGGTGCGCAAGACCTACAGATCGGCAGAGAAGACGTATAGAAGGCCTGGCAAGAATGTGCCGGGTCGCCGAGACCGCGAATCATATTCGTTTGGTTCGTACTCGAACTGTGTAGGAGGATGAGCGGAGTTGGATACCATTTCGAATCTGTTCGAGTCCACGGTTGCCAAGTCGGGTGAGGCTCCGGCGGTCGTTTTCGAGGACACCATCGTCGGTTATGCCGAGTTGAACGCGAGCGCGAATCGCCTCGCCAGGCGACTGATCGCAGCCGGCGTGGGCCCGGACTCCCTGGTCGCGGTCGCGACACCACGGTCGCCCCGTTTGATCGTCGCTGTGCTCGCCGTGCTGAAGGCGGGCGGCGCCTATCTGCCGCTCGACCCGAACTATCCGGCCGAGCGGCTGGCCCACATGGTCGTGGACGCGCGGCCGGTCCTCCTGTTGCGTACGGAGGATGTCACCGCGCTGCACCTGGGCGTGCCGGAACTGGTGCTCGACGACCCGGACGTCGAGCAGGCGTGCGCACAGGAGAGCGGTGACGACATCGCCGCGGACGAGCGGCTCGCACCGCTGACACCCGCCCATCTGATGTACGTCATCTACACCTCCGGCTCCACCGGCGTCCCCAAGGGCGTCGCGGTCAGCCAGGAGGGCGTTGCGGATCTGGTCTCGACCCAGGCCGCGGCGTACGCGGTCGGCTTCGCCGACCGGGTGCTGCAATGGGCGTCCTTCAGTTTCGACGCCTGGTTCTGGGACTTCGCGCTGGCGCTGCTGCACGGCGCGACCCTCGTGATGGCCACGCAGGACGACCTGATGCCGGGGGAGTCGCTCCGCGAGACGATCCTGAAGCGCGACGTCAAGCACGCGGTCCTGCCACCGGTGGCGCTGGGTGCCACCGACAGCGAGGACCTGCTGCCCGGCGGCACGATCACGTCCACCGGTGATGTCTGCACCAGGTCTCTGGCCGAGGAGTGGTCCAAGGGCCGGCGCCTGTTCAACGCCTACGGTCCCACCGAGATGACTGTGGGCGCGACGATCGGCGGACCGGTCGAGCGCGTCCAGGAGGAGGTCTCCATCGGGCGTCCGTGGGACGGCGGCGCGGTCTATGTGCTCGACGAAGAGCTGCGCGATCTGCGTGACGGCCGGGAGGGCGAACTGTACCTGGCGGGAAGCGGGGTGGCCCGCGGCTACCTCAACCGCCCTGGCCTGACGGCCGCACGCTTCGTCGCCGACCCGTACGGCCCTCCCGGCAGCCGGATGTACCGGTCGGGGGACCGTGGAAGGCACGAGCCGGACGGTGAGCTCTTCTTCACCGGCCGGGTCGACCACCAGGTGAAGGTCCGCGGTTTCCGTGTCGAACTCGGCGAGATCGAGACCCGGTTGGAGAACCACCCGGCGGTGGAGATGGCTGTCGCCGCCGTGGCGGGCGGGGACGTGGCCACCGAGTACATCGTTGCCTACGTCAAGCCGTCGGCACGGCACGCCGTCTCTGAGGCGCAGGTGCGCCACCATGCGCGCCGCATGCTTCCCGAGCACATGATTCCGTCGCACGTCGTCGTGGTTGAGGAGTTCCCGACGACGCTGAACGGGAAGGTCGACCGCAAAGCGCTCGCCGAGCGGGCGTCCACCACCGCGGCCGCCTCGTCTGCCCCTGCCCGGCTCGCCGTGTCCGACGCGCGCGAGCCGGACTCGTCCGAGCAGATCGTGTGCGCTCTGGTGAGCGAGACATTGAATGTCCACGAAGTGACGCCGCAGGACAACTTTTTCGACTTGGGCGGCCACTCGGTGCTCGCCGCGAAACTGGCCGGCCGGTTCCGCAAGGACCTCGGGGTGAGCGTGCCGATGCGCGCGATGTTGACGGCCCGGAACCTGGCCGAACTCGCGCAGGTCGTGGAGGAGGCCCTGCGGACCTGACGCGGCGGCGGCACGCATCCCGGCTTCTCATGAATATGCGATCACTCTCGTCACGCAACCAGGGGGTTTGGAAATGTCAGCGGAGCACGTTGAAGGAGGAGCGGGGACGCTCGTCGCCGCCCTGCCTGCAATGGACCGGGGCGCCCTGCGCCGTATGGTCTCCGACCTCCTCGGCATCGAGCTGACCGCGTCGGACGATGACAGCAACCTTTTCGAACTCGGGCTGCAATCACTGGAGTTGATGCGCCTCGCCAATCGGCTCGGCGGGGTCGCCGGCGAGCTCAGCTTCACCCAGCTGTCCGACGACCCGCGCCTTTCGGCCTGGTTCGAACTCCTCACCCCCGGCGCGGCGGCCGCGGCACAGGCTCCGCAGCCGCCCGCGCCCGGCGGTGTACCAACTGGCGACGCACCGGAAGAACAGCCCTTCCCGCTCACCCCGGTGCAGCAGGCGTATCTGTTCGGCCGCACCGACGACCAGCCGCTCGGCGGCGTCAGCTGTCATGCCTACCTGGAATTCGACGCGCGGGACGTGGCGCCAGGCCGTCTGGAGCGGGCCGTACGCGCCCTGATCGAGCGGCACCCCATGCTCCGGGCGACGTTCGGCGACGACGCGACGCAGCGCATCACGACCCGGTCCGCGTGGCCGGGCGTCACGGTTCACGACCTGCGCGAGCGCACGTCCGACGAGGCACAGGCGGCCGCGCTCGCCCTGCGCCGGAGGCTCTCGCACCGGCGCCTCGAGGTCACGCGCGGAGAGGTCATCGACGTCCAGGTGACCCGGTTCCCGCACGGCGTGGAACGGCTCCACTTCAACGTCGACCTCCTCGCCTCCGACCTGGCCAGCATCCGCGTACTCCTCGCCGACCTGGCCGCCCTGTACGACGACCCGGACCACCCCGAGGGCCTCGACACCCTGACGTACTCCTTCAGCCGGTACCTCGCGGACCAGGAAGCGGTACGCGGCCCGGAGCGCGAGCGGGCGCGCGCCTACTGGCAGCAGCGGCTGCCCTCGCTGCCCGGCGGGCCGAAGCTGCCGCTCGCGGTCGACCCCGAGGCGGTCGACGTGCCCAGGTTCGTGCGCCGCTCCCGCGGGCTCACCGCACAGGAGTGGCAGGTCATGGAGCGCCGGGCGCGCGCGGCGGGGGTGACGCCGTCGGTGGTGCTTGCCACCGCGTTCGCCCTGATCCTCGGACGCTGGAGCGGGGACGAGCACTTTCTGCTCAACCTGCCGATGTTCGACCGCAACGTCGACGCACACCCCCAGATCCACCGCATCGTGGCCGACTTCACCGGCCTGGTGCTGCTCGAAGTCGACCTCACCGGCGGCAGCTTCGCCGAGTGCGCACGCGCCGTGCAGAAGCAGATGCACGAGGACATCGGCAACGCCGCCTACTCCGGCGTCGACGTACTGCGTGACTTCATCCGTGCCGATGTCGACACCCCCCGCACGGCGCCGGTCGTCTTCGCCTGCGACCTGTCCGCGCCGCTCGTGCCGGACGCGTTCGCGGATCGCTTCGGCGAGGCGACGTGGATGATCTCCCAGACCTCGCAGATCTGGCTCGACCACCAGGTCTACCGCACCCGTGACGGCGGCGTGCTCCTGGTGTGGGACGCCGTCGAGGAGCTCTTCCCGGACGGTGTGCTCGACGCGATGATGGCGGCCTACGAGGACCTGGTCCGGGGCCTGCTGGCCGGTGCCTGGGACACCACGCTGCCGCAGATACCCCTGCCAGCCGCGCAGCAGCTGCGGCGCACGGAGGTCAACACGCAGACCCGCACGGTCACCGGCAACCTGCTGCACACCGTGTTCTTCGACCGTGCCGCTCAACGGGCCCAGGAACCCGCCCTGTTGTGGGGCGAGAACGGCACACTGGCCCACGACGAGCTGGCCCGGCAGGCGCTGAGCATCGCCGGTGCCCTGGCCGAACGCGGTGTCGGCTGCGGCTCGTACGTCGCCGTGACCGCGCCGAAGGGCCCGCAGCAGATCGCGGCCGTGCTCGGGGTACTGGCCGCGGGTGCCGCCTACGTGCCGATCGGCGTCGACCAGCCGGCCGAGCGGCGCGCCCGCATCCTGGAACTCAGCGGCGCCCGCGTACTGCTCGACGGCAGCGGGCAGCCGGAGCTCGCCGCCGACAGCCCCGGCATCGACGTACTGCCCATCGACACGGCGCTGCGGGCCCGCCCGCTGACCGCGCCGGTGGCCGCCGACCCCGACGACGTCGGCTACGTCATCTTCACCTCGGGCTCGACGGGCCTGCCCAAGGGGGTCGAGGTCAGCCACCGCGCCGCTGTCAACACCGTCGAGGACATCAACGAACGGTTCGGCATCGGGTCCGGTGACCGGGTCCTCGCGGTGTCCGCGCTCGACTTCGACCTCTCGGTGTGGGACATCTTCGGGTTCCTCGCGGAGGGCGGCGCCGCCGTCCTGGTGTCGGAGTCCGGCCGGCGCGATGCCGCCGAGTGGCTTGCGCTGTGCCGACGGCACTCGGTGACCGTCTGGAACACGGTGCCGGCCCTGCTCGACATGGCCCTGACTGCGAACGGCGACGAGACCTTCCCCGCAGCGCTGCGCCTGGCCCTGCTCTCCGGCGACTGGATCGGCCTCGACCTGCCCGGGCGACTTGCCCGCGCTGCCGCCGGCCGATGCCGCCTGATTGCACTCGGCGGTGCCACCGAGGCCGCCATCTGGTCGAACGCGTACGAGGTCGCCGAGGTCCCGCACGGCTGGCCCTCCGTCCCGTACGGAAAGCCGCTGCGGAACCAGAAGTACCGGGTGGTCGACGGGCGTGGCCGGGACTGCCCCGACTGGGTGGCCGGGGAACTGTGGATCGGCGGTACGGGTGTCGCCCTCGGCTATCGCGGCGACCCCGAGCTGACCGCGGCGCGCTTCCCCGAGCGGGACGGGGAGCGCTGGTACCGCACTGGCGACGTCGGCCGGTACCGGCCCGACGGCCTCCTGGAGTTCCTCGGGCGCCTGGACCACCAGGTGAAGATCAACGGATTCCGGGTGGAACTGGGCGAGATCGAGACCTGCCTGCAGGCACACCCCACGGTCGCGCAGGCCGTGGCCGTGCCCTTCACCGAGGGACACAGCGAGTTGCTTGCCGCGGTGGTCGAGCACACACCGGCGGCGGAGCGGCCCGCACCGGAGGCGGCTGAGGCAGCCGACGGCGATGCGCAGCGCAACGTCTTCCTGTCGCCCCCGACCACCGGTGAGGCAGCGGACGATCCGCAACTGCACGAGCACCGGCTGGTGGAGGCGGTACTCGGCGGTGTCGTCGAGCCGCTGGTCGGGCAGGGCGGCGCGGCGGCGTCCACGGCGTCGACGGCGTCCACGGTGGTGTGCGCCGAGCAGCGGCCCGTTGTCGACATCTGGCTCGACTACCTGACCGAGCGCTCCGTCCTCGTACGCCGCCCTGACGCGACGTACGAGCCCGGTCCCCGGTGGGCCGAGGTGACCGACGAGACCTGGATCAAGCAGGTGCGCACCGCCACCGGCGGGACACCCTTCGAGACGGTCGCCACCGCCCTGGAATGGGCAGGCCCGCTCTTCGCGGCCATCGTGTCCGGCGACGCCGACGCCACCGCTCTGCTCGACGACCCGGTCCTCGCGCCGGAGGCCCTGGGCGACCTGATGCCCGGGACGGCGGCGTGCCTCGCCTCCGTCGCGCACGACCTGCGGGCCCGCGGCGGTGACACCGCACAGGCCGTCGCGGAGTGGGACGTGGCCGGTGGCCGCGGCACCGCACGGCTGCTGGAACAACTCCCAGCGGATACCGCAGAGTTCACGCTGCTCGGCGCCACCAGGCCGACACTGGCCAAGGCTCAGACGCTACTGCAGGACCGCGGGCACAACCCGCACACGGCGGTGCAGGGCCCGGCCGCGATCGCCGCCCAGCACGTGCACGCCTTCGACGCCGTCGTGGCCAACAACGCCCTGCACCGCCTCCCTGACCCGGAGACGGCCCTGGCCACCGTGGCCCTGCTGCTCGCCCCGGGCGGCCGCCTCTATCTGCTCGAACGCGGCCGCCCGAGCCCGCTCGCGCTGGTGACCGCACTGCCGCTGGAGGCGCGCGCGGGCCGCTTCGAGCAGGCCGGGCCGCACTCCGGGTGGCTCTACGACAGCGAGCGCTGGGCCCGGGCCTGCGTTGCGGCCGGCCTGAGCGAGGTGACGGTGGTACGCACCGAGGCCACCGGCGAGATCCTGCTCCGCGCGGACCGGCCCGAGGCGGCTACCGGCGTCGACGCGGACGAACTGCGCCGCTGGGCGGTCGGCCGACTGCCCGAGCACATGGTGCCCGGCCGGTTCGCCGTGCTGCCCGCGCTGCCGCTGAGCGCCAACGGAAAGATCGACCGCGGGCAGATCCGTACGGCCCTTGAACACTCCGTCGACCGGCCCCGGGACGTGGGCGATCCGCCGCAGGGCGGCACCGAGCTCTTCGTCGCCGAACAGTGGACGAAGCTCCTCGGACTCGACGTGGTGGGCCGGGACGAGAACTTCTTCCGGCTCGGCGGCGACAGCCTGCTCGCGACCCGCTTCGTCGGCGAGGTACGCGACGCCCGGGGCGTCGAACTGCCCATGCGCGAGGTGATGCGCACACCGACCGTCGCCGGCCTGGGTGTGCTGATCGACCAGCTCGTGACCGATGCCGGTGCACGGCAGGACGGCGGCCCAGACAACGGCTGGGACGACGGCGACGACTGCGAAGAAGGTGTGGTGTGAACGCCAACGAACTGCTCGACGAGTTCCGAAGCGCCGGTATCCGGCTGTGGCGTGAGGGCGAGCAACTGCGCTTCCGCGCCCCCCGCGGCGTCATGGACGATCGGCGGCTCGCGGAGCTGCGCCGCTGCAAGGCGGAGCTGCTGTCCCTCGTGGCCGACGCCGACGAGGGCCCGCAGCCGGGGCGTTCCCCCGACCGGACCACGGTGTGGCAGGACCGGCCCGAGGAGCGCGAACAGCCCTTCCCGCTCACGGACATCCAGTCGGCCTACCTGTTCGGCCGCAACGCGGGCTTCGACTACGGCGGGGTCTCCTGCCACATCTACCTGGAGTTCGACTATCCGGCCGACCTCGACGCAGGACGGCTGCAGCAGGCGTGGGACGGCCTGGTGGAGCGCCACGACACCCTGCGCACCGTGATCGGTGAGGACGGCACCCAGCGGGTGCTGCCCGCGCTGCGGGACACCGGCATCGCGGTCGCCGACCTTCGCTCCGCGGCGGACGACACGGTGGACAAGACGATCGGCACCGTACGCGACGAGCTGTCCCACAAGGTGCACCCCGCGGGCGAACGCCCCATGTACGAACTGCGCCTGACCCAGGCCCCACAGCGCAGCGTGCTGCACGTGTCGGTCGACTTCATGGCCCTCGACTGGCTCAGCATGCAGCAGGTCCTCTCCGAGCTTGACCGCCGCTACCAGGAGCCGGAGTGCGAACTCCCGCCGCTGGACGCCACGTTCCGGGACTACGTGCTCGCCGAGCGCCGGCTGCGCGACACGGAGCAGTACTCGCGCGACCGTACGTACTGGTGGGACCGCGTCGACGAGCTGCCCGGCGCGCCGGCGCTGCCGCTGCGCGACGACCTCGACCCGGCGACAGCGCCGCCGCGGTTCAGCCGCCTGACGGCGTCCCTGGACCAGCGGGTGTGGCAGGCGCTGAAGCAGCGCGCCGTCGGGCACGGCATCACCCCGGCCACCGCGGTGGTGGCCGCGTACGTGGAGACTATCGGCCGCTGGAGCAGCGGTGAACGCTTCTGCATCGGACTTCCCGTGCTCAACCGGATGCCGCTGCATCCCCAAGTCGACCAGCTGTTCGGTGACTTCACCTCGCTGAGCCTCCTGGCCGTCGAGGGCGGCGGCAGCACGAGCTTCGCCGAGCGGGCCAGGGCTCTCGGTGAGCGCATGTTCGACGACCTCGACCACCGGCTGTGCAGCGGTGTGGAGGTGCTGCGCGAGCTCGCCCGGCGCCGCGGGCGCGAGGCGGCGGTGTTGCCCGTGGTGTTCACCGGCAGCATCGGCGTCGGGGGCGGCGCCGCGGTGTCGGCCGCGGGCCGCAACCCGCGTCCGGTGTACGGCATCAGCCAGACCCCGCAGGTGTGGATCGACTGCCAGGTGGGCGACCCGTTCGGCAGCCTGGACATCAACTGGGACGTACGGGACGGGATCTTTCCCGACGGCATGGCGGATGCCATGTTCGTCGCGTTCGAGCAGCTCCTCGGTCGCCTCGCCGCGGACGACGCGGCGTGGCAGGCGGTCGAACCGCAGCCGCTGCCGGACCGGCAGCGCAGCGTGCGCGCCACGGTGAACGGGACTGCGGCACCGGTGCCGGACGGCCTGCTGCACGAGCCGCTCGTGAACTTCGCGCGCACCCATCCCGAGCGGGTCGCGGTCGTCGACGCCGCCGGATCGCTCACCTACAGGGAGTGGCTCGGGCGAGCCGCCGGTGTGGCCGAGCAGCTGCGGGCCGCGGGCTGCCGCCCCGGCGAGTTCGTCGGCGTCCTGATCGACAAGAGCCGGGAGCAGGCCGTAGGGGTGCTCGGCGTGCTGCTCGCGGGTGGCGTGTATGTGCCGGTCGACCTCGGCCAGCCGACGGCCCGCCGGGACCGCATTCTCACCGGCAGCGGCTGCCGGTTCGCGGTCGTCGCGGGCGCCACGGCCGCCGCGCCGCCGTCCGGCGTGCACGCCGTGGACGTGACCGGGGTGCGCGAGGTGCCGGCGGCCGAGGTCCCCGAGGGTTCCCCGGTGGCGCCCGATGAACTCGCTTACGTCATGCACACCTCGGGCTCGACCGGGGTGCCGAAGGGCGTGATGATCACTCACCACGCCGCCGCCAACACGGTGCACGACATCAACCGGCGCTTCGGCGTCAGCGATCGCGACCGGGTCCTCGGCCTCGCGGCGCTCAGCTTCGACCTGTCGGTCTACGACCTGTTCGGCCCGACGGCCGTCGGCGCTACGCTGGTGCTGCCGGACCCCGCGCACCGGGGTAATCCCGCGCACTGGGCCGCTGTGGTTGCCGAGCACGGCGTGACGCTGTGGAACTCGGTCCCCGCGCAGCTGCAGATGCTCATGCACTACCTGGACGTCGAGCCCACCGAACTCTCCTGCCTGCGCCTGGCGTTGCTGTCCGGCGACTGGATCCCGCTGGCGCTGCCCGGGCACGCCGAACGGCATCTGCCCGGTGCCGAGCTGGTCAGCCTGGGCGGCGCGACGGAGGCGGCGATCTGGTCGATCTACCACCGCATCAGGACCGTCGAACCGCACTGGCGCAGCATTCCGTACGGCATTCCGCTGGCGAACCAGCGCTTCCATGTATTCGACGGTGCGCTGCGCGACCGCCCGGACCTGGTCGCCGGTGAGCTGTACATCGCGGGCACCGGTCTGGCGACGGGCTATCTCAACGACGCCGAGCGGACCGCGGAGCGGTTCTTCAGGCACCCGCGGACGGGGGAGCGGCTCTATCGCACCGGTGACCTCGGCCTCTATCTGCCCAACGGCGAGATCGAGTTCGCAGGGCGTGCGGACCAGCAGGTCAAGATCCGCGGTCACCGGATCGAACTCGGCGAGGTCGAGGCGGTACTCGGCGAGCATCCCGCGGTGGGCAGCTGTGTGGTCCTCGCGGTGGGCAGCGACGCCTTCGAACGGGCGTTGATCGCCTTCGTGATCCCCAGCGAACCCGGTGCCTCCGTCGACTCCGCGCAGCTTGCCGGCTGGGTGGCCGAGCGACTGCCCGCGCACATGGTTCCGGCGCGGGTGCAGCTCGTCGAGTCCCTGCCGCTGACCACCAACGGAAAGCTCGACCGCAAGCGGCTGCTCGCGTCGGCTCCGGCGCCCGGCGTGCGGCCTGCCCCGAGCGCCGAACCGCCGCATCCAGGTGTGGAGCAGCAGATCGCCGAGCTGTGGGCCGAGGTGCTCGGCGGTGAACTGCCGGGCCGCGAGCAGGGGTTCTTCGACGCCGGTGGCAATTCGCTGCTCGCGGCGCGGTTTGTCGGGCAGGTGCGCGACCGAGTCCCGGAGGCCGCGCAAGTCACCTTCGACGTACTGCTGCGCGCTCTGCTGCACACGCCGACGGTCACCGCGCTCGCCGCGTGGCTGCGGTCCGGCGCCGCGTCGCCGGACGAGTCGGAGGCGAGCGCGACGGAACGGGGCCCGGCGCTGGTTCCGCTGGGCGGCTCGGGGCAGGGGCCGGTGCGGTTGCTTGTGCACGACGGTACGCACGTCCTTGCCGCACACCAGGCACTGATCGCCGAACTCGCCGAGGGAGCCGAGCTGTTCGGGCTCGCCCTGCCGGGGGACGGCCTCGGGCAAGGCCCCGCGCCCGGCCTCGCCGGACAGGACCTGGTCGAGGACCTGGCCGCCGGCTACGCCCGCGCGGTGCGGGCCGCCGGACACGGCGAGGTGGAGATCGTCGGCTACTGCCTCGGCGGCCCGGTCGCCCTGGAGCTGGCCCGGGCCCTGGACGAGGCACAGGTGGCGGTACGTCAACTAACCCTGATCTCGGGCCACCGCACCCCCTGTACGGTGCACGACGACCTCATGGCGGTTGACACGTTCGCGCGCATCGCCGAGGCGGTGGCGCACTGCGAGCCGCAGCCGTACGCCGGGGACCTCACGTTGCTGCGCCCGGCCGACGGCGCGCAGCCGGGAGACGACCCGGCGGGCTTCTGGCGCGAGGTGTGTCTGGGCGACGTGACGGTGCTCGACATTCCCGGCGACCACGACACCTGTCTCCAACCACCGTACGTAGTCGGGTTGTCGGGGAAGATCGCACAGCTACAGGGGGTCGGGCGATGACGGGCGGGACGCCGTGGCCGAAGCGGGTCGTCGTGTGTGGCACGCGCTTCGGGCGGATCTATCTGTCGGCGCTCGCCCGCGCGCCCGAGCGCTACCACCTTGCGGGCATCGTGGCCCGCGGCAGCGACCGCTCCGTGGCGCTCGCCAAGGAGTACGGCGTCCCGCTGTACGCCGGGGTCGGGGAAGTTCCCGACGACGTCGACGCGGCCTGCGTCGTGGTGTCGACCGCGGTTAGCGGCGGTCCGGGCGTCGAGCTGGCCAAGGACCTGCTCGCGCGTGGCATCCACGTACTGCAGGAACATCCGCTGCACCCGGATGAGTTGGCGGACTGTCTGCGCGTGGCGCGCCGCGCCGGGGCCCAGTACCGCGTGAACACGTTCTATCCGTATGCGGAGCCGGTCCGGCGGTTCATCACGGCCGCGCGCCGCCTGGTGGAGCAGCGTCGGCCGGTGTTCGTCGACGCGATGTGCGCGGTGCAGGTCTCCTTCGACCTGCTCGACATCCTGGCCGGGATCTTCGACGGGCTGCGGCCCTGGTCGCTGTCCCCGGTCACCGGTGGCGCCGGCCGCCCGCTGGTCAGCGTGGACGGGCAGGTCGCGGGCGTACCGCTGACGCTGCGGGTGGAGAACCGGATGCGGGCGGGGGATGACAGCAGCAGCCTGCTGCTGCACCGGATCACCGTTGGCACCGACGCGGGCAACCTGATGCTGGCCAATACCCATGGTCCGGTGATCTGGAGTCCGGTGCTCAATGCCCCGCCGGACACGATGGGACAGATCTTCCCGAGCGGAGCGGATGCCCAGGAGCGCTGGCCGGCCGGGCTCGGTGTCACCGGCGACTACGTCGGCCCCGCCGCGACGCCGACCTGGCTGACTGCCGTGGACGAGGTGTGGGGGCACGGGGTGCTTGCCGCCCTGGACGAGTTGTGCGAGCGCATCGACGCCGGCGCGGACCCCTTGCACGGCAGTCAGTTGCCGCTCGCCGTGGCCCGCGCCTGGAAGGAGCTGACGGAGGCTCTGGGCTATCCCGAGGTGGTGCGGCCCGAGCCCGGGCCGCCGTTGTCAACAGCCGATCTGCAAGCGGATCCGAGGCCGATCCGCAGGCCGATCGGCGGGCCGTTTCCGGCCGGTAGCCCGCCGGGCCCCAGGGCGGTACATTAATATCGGAACGCGTTTCTAAATTGATGGGAGACCGATGAACGCGATCGACTCTGCTGAATCGAGGGAGCGGTCCAAGCCGTTATCGGGGGCCGATCCCGCAGCGAAGCCGACCATGCGGACGATCCTGCGCCCGCATGTGTGGAGTTTCGCGGCCGTCGTGATCCTGCAGGTGATCGGTGCTCTCGCGGGCCTCGCCCCGCTGCTCGCGGTCGTCGAGCTTGCGCGCACGATGCTGGCGCCCGGCGCGATCGACCAGGACCACGTCTGGAACGTCGTGATCGCGGGTGCGGCCGGCCTGTTCGTCCGGCTACTGTTCACGGCCGCGTCCTCCGGTATCGGGCATGTCCTCGACGGCAAGGTGCAACTGACGTTCCGCCGTCAACTCGCCGCCCAGCTGGGGCGCGTACCGATCGGGTGGTTCTCGCGCCGCAGGACCGGCGAACTGGCGAAGGTGGTGGGCGAGGACGTCAGCGCCGTGCACCCGTTCATCGCCCACACACCCGGTGAGCTCGTCTCCGCGTTCGTGGTACCGCTGGCGTCGCTGATCTACCTCTTCACCATCGACTGGCGGCTCACGCTGATCGCCCTGATCCCGGTGGTCCTCGCCATCGCGCTGGTTCCCCTGATGATGACGCCGAAGCGGCTGCGCGAGCAGGAGGAGTTCGACACAGCCATGGGCCTGATCTCCAACTCCGTCGTGGAGTTCGTGGAGGGCATCTCGGTGGTCAAGGCGTTCGGCGGATCCGGGCGCGCCCACCGCAAGTTCATCAGCGCCGCGGACCACTTCGTCACCATTTTCAACCGGTGGGTCCACGGTATCTCCCGGATCGCCGCAGGGATGCAGCTCGTCCTGTCGCCGCCCTTCGTGCTCCTTGTCGTGCTGATCGGCGGCACCGCCCTGATCACGGATGGCAGTCTGGCCCCGGCCGATCTGCTGCCCTTCCTGCTCCTCGGCCTCGGGCTGACCGCACCGGTCGCGGCCCTCGGCCACGGTTTCGACGAGATGCAGGCGGCCGGGCGCGCGGTCGGCCGGATCCGGGACGTCCTCGAGGTGGAGCCACTGCCACAGCCGCCCCACCCGGCACAACCGCAGGGGCACCGGGTGGAGCTGCGCGACGTCCGCTTCGCCTACGAAGAGGACCACGAGGTGCTGCGCGGCATCGACCTGGCGCTCGAGCCGGGCACGGTCACCGCCGTCGTCGGATCGTCGGGCAGCGGCAAGTCCACCCTGGTCCAACTGCTGCCGCGGTTCTTCGACCCGACCCAGGGCTCAGTCACCCTCGGCGGCGTCGACCTGCGCGAGCTCGCCGGCCGGGACCTGTACCGGATGGTCTCCTTCGTCTTCCAGGACGTACGGCTGCTGCGCGCGTCCGTCGCGGACAACATCGCCCTCGCCGTCCCGCACGCCGACCTCGAGGACGTGGTGCGCGCCGCAAAGCTGGCCAACATCCACGAGCGCATCCTCGAACTGCCCCGCGGATACGACTCGGTGATCGGTGAGGACGCCGGCCTCTCGGGCGGCGAGGCACAGCGGATCGCGATCGCGCGTGCCCTGCTCGCCGACGCACCTGTCCTGGTCCTCGACGAGGCGACCGCGTTCGCCGACCCGCAGACCGAGCAGGCCGTGCGCCAGGCCCTGGCGACGCTGCAGGGCGACCGTACGGTCCTGGTGATCGCCCACCGCCTGGAGACGATCGCCGACGCCGGCACCGTCGTCATGCTCGCGGACGGGCAGATCGTGGAGCGCGGCACACGGTCCGAACTCCTCGCGGCAGGCGGCAAGTTCGCCGCGTTCTGGCAATCCCACCAGGCGGCGGTCGGCGACGACCTCGCTTCCGACGGTGGCGTACTGCAAGGAGACGAGCCCCGATGATCCGCATGCTCCTTCGTGTCCTCGGCAGCGAGTACGCCCCGCCGCTGCGACGCACCGTGACGCTGATGACGGCGACCGCGGTGGCCGAGGGCCTGTCCTACGCACTCCTCGTTCCCGTGCTGCGGGAGCTGTTCGGGAACACACCCGGCGACGCCTGGCCCTGGGTGATCGCGTTCGGGGTGGCGATCGCGCTGTACGCCGTGCTGCGCTACGTCAGCGACCTGTCCGGATTCCACGTCGGCACCGCCCTGTTGCGCGGCATGTACCACCGCCTCGGCGACCATCTGGGCCGGCTGCCGCTCGGCTGGTACAACTCGGGACGCCTCGGCGAGGTGTCCGTCATGGCCAGCAAGGGTGTGCTGCAGGCCATGTCCGTGATCGCCCATCTGCTAGCGCCGTTCGTCTCGGCCAGCGTGACGCCGCTGACCATCGTCGCCGTGATGCTCGTCTTCAACTGGCAGATGGGCCTTGCCGCGCTGGTCGCCGTCCCGGTCGTGGCGGGGATCCAGATCTGGACGGGACGCTCCACGGCCGCGAACGACGAGGAGCGCGACCGGCGCGACGAGGAGGCCACGGGACGGGTCATCGAGTACCTCCAGGCCCAGCCCGTGCTGCGGGCCGGCGGCCGGACCGCCGAGCGCTTCGAGCTGCTCGACGACTCGCTGCAGGAAGTGCAGAACGCCTCCCGACGCTCCACACTGTCGGCGCTGCCCGGCGCGGTCGGCCTGGGGCTCACCGTGCAGGCGATGTTCACCGGCCTGCTGGCCCTGGGGGCCTATCTGGCGCTCGGTAACAACATCGGGGTGGCGGAGACCCTGACGATCCTGGTGCTCGCCGCACGCTGCGCCGATCCGCTGCTCTCCCTGACGGATATCGGTGGCAAGCTGCGCGGTGCGCGTTCCGTGCTCGCGAAGCTCGACACGGTGCTGCGTACCGAGCCGCTGCCGGTGGCCCCCGACCCGGTCCAACCGACCAGCCGCGACCTGGAGTTCGACAACACCACCTTCCGGCACGGCGACCACACGGTGGTCGACGGCGTGTCCCTTTCCATTCCCGAGGGCTGGCGGATCGCCGTCGTCGGACCGTCGGGCGCGGGCAAGAGCACCCTGCTTCAACTGCTTGGCCGGTTCCATGACGTGGACGCGGGCGCGGTGCGCGTGGGCGGCGTCGACGTACGCGCCATCGACCCGGAAGTGCTCATGGCGCAGATCGCCATCGTCTTCCAGAAGGTCTACCTCTTCGACGGCACGATCGAGGAGAACGTACGCCTCGGACGCCCCGAGGCCACCGATGCCGAGGTGCGGGCGGCAGCGGCCGCGGCACGCCTCGACGAGGTGATCGAGCGGCTGCCCGGCGGCTGGGAGACCAACGTCGGCGAAGGCGGCGCACTGCTGTCCGGCGGTGAACGCCAGCGCGTCTCGATCGCGCGCGCCCTGTTGAAGGACGCGCCGATCGTGCTCCTCGACGAGGTGACCTCCGCACTCGATCCGATCAACGAGGCGGCCGTCCAGGAGGGCATCGAGCGCCTGATGACGGGCCGGACCGTGGTGATGGTCGCGCACCGGATGCGGACTGTGCGTCGCGCCGACCACGTCGTCTTCCTGGACGACGGCCGGATCGCGGAGCAGGGCAGCCACGACGAACTGCTGCACCGCGGCGGCCGCTACGCCGACTTCTGGAGCATCTCCATGGCGCCGGTAGCGGGAGAGTGAGGCGAGATGACTGTCGATCCCCTGGCCCAGCCCCGGCCCGCCGCTGCCGTGCGCAGCCTCGCCCCACGGCCGTACGCCCGCGCCCGGGTGCTGTTCTTCCCGCACGGCGGCGGAAGCGCGAGCTTCTACCGGCCCTGGGCCGATGCTGCCCCCTGGGACGTTGAGTTCCTCGCCGTTCAGTACCCGGGGCGCGAGGATCGCTACGGCGAACCGGTGGCGGCCGACATCCAGGGCCTGGCCGCCGAGTCGGCGGCTGGCCTGACGGCCTACGGGCCGCCGATTCCCACTCTGCTGTTCGGACACAGCATGGGCGCGATTGTCGCCTACGAGGTGGCCCGGCACCTCACGGCGGCGGGTCAACCCCCGGCCGGCCTCGTCGTGTCGGGGCACCCCGCCCCGGAGCTGACCCGGCACGGGCGGGTCCACCTCGGCAGCGATGACGAGCTCGTCGAGGAGCTGCGCGGTACCGAGGCTACGCACCGCGACATCCTCGACAATGCCACGCTCGTCCAGGCCTTCCTGCCCATCATCAGGGGCGACTACCGGCTGAGCGAGACCTACCAGCCGGCATCCGGCGCTCGCCTGCGCACTCCGGTCACGGTCCTGTACGGCGACCGGGATCCCGAGGTCCATGCCTGGGAGGCCGAGGGGTGGCGCGAGGTCACCGACGGCTCGTACGAACAACGCGTCTTCGAGGGCGGCCACTTCTATCTCGACGAGCACCGCGCCCCGGTCGTCGAGCTCCTCACGGTGCACGCGCGCACGGCCTCCGACGCATCGCCGGTGCCGTGGCCGTCGTCCCCCTGACCAACCCGTACGCACACATTCCAGCAGTCGCCCAAGGGGTAGTGACAACGTGACCGTCGAAACCGTCGAAACCGTCGAAACCGTCGAGCCGCGCGTCGATGTGCGGATGAGTCCGAAGGACGTCATCAACATCGGAGTCTTCGGCGCGCTTTACATCGTGACCGTGGGCGTCTTCAACCTGCTCGAATTCATCAACCCGGTGATGACGCTACTGTCGAGCGCGATCAGCATCGTCACGGCGGGCGTACCGTTCATGCTGTTCCTCACCAGAGTCCGGCACGGCGGCATGGTCACCGTATTCGCCGTCATCGTCACCGGGTTCATGCTCCTCATAGGGTCCCCGCCCGTCACCATGCTCATCGGCATCGCGGCCGCGCTCATCGCCGAGGTGGTGCTGCTGGCCGGGCGGTACCGGTCACGGAAGCTGAGCGTCGTCGCGTATGCCGTGTTCAGCACCTGGTTCGCCGGGCTGCTCATGCCGATGCTGTACGCTCGTGCGGACTTTCTATCCAGCCCGTACATGCAGGAGATGGGGGCGGACTACCGCGCCGAGCTGGACTCGCTGCTCTCGCCGGCCGTGCTGATCGGGCCTCATCCCGCACTTCCACGACGGGACGCGCGAGGGCGAGGTCCGCGTGGTGGGCGAGCCGGTCACCGATCTCGCGCAGGTCGGGCGGCTGACGGGCACGGTCCTTCAGCACCCGCGCCGCCAGTTCTTCACCGACGCCGTCGAAACCGAACTGGCCTTCGCCCTGGAGAACTTCGGTACGCCGCCGCAGCGGATCCGGGACCGGGTCGATGAGGTCGTCGCGGACTTCGGTCTGGCCGAACTCACTGGCACGCTCCTGGAGTTGTCGGGCGGTCAGCAGCAGCGCGTGGCCTGCGCCGCGGCCATCACCCATGAGCCGCCGCTGCTGCTGCTCGACGAACCCACCTCCAACCTGTCGCCGCAGGGCCTCGCGGACCTCACCCAGATCCTGCGTCAGCTCAAGGACTTGGGCGCGACCCTCGTCATCGCCGAACACCGCCTGCACTATCTGCGCACCGTCGCCGACCGCATCGTGGTCCTCCACGACGGCCGCGTGGGCAGAGAGTGGACGAGTGAGGAATTCCCGGGCCTTACCGACGACATTCTGCGCCGCGAGGGGCTGCGCAGCTTCCACGAACCCGAAAGGACCCGAGTGCCGCGGATTGTCGCGCACGGCCCGAGCGTGGCACCGGGAGAAAACCCGCAGACCCAAACAGCAACGGCCGACGGGGTCCATTTGCGGGACATTCGCTGCGGCTTCCGCGGCCGCCCCGTCCTCGACCTCGCGGAGGCGTATCTGCCCGCCGGTGCCATCACCGCGGTCACCGGTCCCAACGGCGTGGGCAAGACCACCCTGGCACGCATCCTCGCCGGTCTGCAGCGGCACGCCGGCCACGTGCTCCTCGACGGCCGCCCGCTGTCCCGCGCGCGCCGGCAGCGCGAGACCTCGATCGTCATGCAGGACGTGCAGCGGCAGCTGTTCACCGACAGCGTCACGGCCGAACTGCGCCTGGGCGCCGTACCGGAACACGCCGGGCGCGCCGCCGGCGTCCTCGATGACCTGGGTCTGGACGGCCTGGGGGACCGGCATCCCCTGTCGCTCTCCGGCGGCCAGCAGCAGCGCCTGGTCGTCGCCGCGGCCCGGCTCAGCGGGCGCCGCGTCGTCATCTTCGACGAGCCGAGTTCCGGCGTGGACCGCCGCCACCTGCAGTCGATGACGCGCACCATGCGCGAGGTCGCCGAGGGCGGCGCGGTGGTCGTCCTCATCAGCCACGACGCGGACCTGCTCACGCTGGCCGCCGACCATGAGCTGGGCCTGCGCCCGGTCAGTTGAACGCTGCTGTGCAAAGGCTGAGTGCTCTGCCCGAGCAAGAGCTGAATGCTGTGCCCGTGCAAAATTCACGGGCACAGAGATGAAACGAATATTGCGCGTATTCAGCTGCTCTTGAAAAGTTTGGAAACGCACCGGAAATGGGGTCGTGAGATGTGCGGGATAGCAGGATGGGTGTCCTTCGACAGGGACCTGACGCGCCGCGGTGACGCGCTCGACGCGATGACCGAAACGATGGCCTGCCGGGGCCCGGACGACCGCGGCGTGTACGCGCGGACGCACGCCGGTCTCGGGCACCGGCGCCTGGCCGTCATCGACCTGCCCGGCGGGGCGCAGCCGATGAGCGCGAGCACACCGGCCGGCGAGATCGCCCTGGTGTACTCCGGTGAGGCGTACAACTTCCAGGAACTGCGTGAGCGCCTGAAGGCGCGCGGGCACACGTTCCGCACGGACAGCGACACCGAAGTGGTGCTCCGCTGCTACCTGGAGTGGGGCGAGAGCCTCGTCGACCACCTCGACGGCATGTACGCCTTCGCGATCTGGGACGAGCGCGACCAAAAGCTGCTGCTCGTGCGCGACCGTATGGGGATCAAGCCGCTCTACTACTACCCGACGCCGGACGGGGTGCTCTTCGGCTCCGAGCCGAAGGCGATCCTGGCAAACCCGATGGTGCGCAGGGCAGTTGACACCGACGGGCTGCGGGAGCTGTTCGCGCAGACCAAGGCCCCGGGCTGGGCCCTGTGGAAGGGCATGCGGGAGATGGTGCCGGGTACGCTGATCACCGTGGACCGGCGCGGGCTGCGGGAGCGCACCTACTGGCACCTGCGCGCGACCGAACACACCGACAGCCAGGACGACACCGTGGCCCGCGTACGGGAGATGCTCACGGGCATCGTCGACCGGCAGCTGATCTCGGACGTGCCGCAGTCGGTGCTGCTCTCGGGCGGCCTCGACTCCAGCGCGATCAGCGGTCTCGCGGCCGAGCGTCTCGGCCTGCGGGGCGAGCAAGTCTGTACGATCTCCGTGGACTTCGCCGGCCAGGAGAAGAACTTCGTCCCCGACGAGATGCGCGAGACCCCCGACTCACCGTTCGTGCGGGACGTCGCCGCGCACGTGCGCTCCGCGCACCGCGACGTGGTGCTCAACCCCGCGGACCTCTCGGACCCCGCGGTGCGCCGCGCTGCCGTCGGCGCCCGCGACATACCGAATGGGTTCGGCGACCTCGACAACTCGCTGTATCTGCTGTTCAAGGCGACCAGGGAACAGTCGACCGTAGCCCTGTCGGGGGAGTCCGCCGACGAGGTGTTCGGTGGGTACCCCTGGTTCCACAGCGAAGCGGCCCTGCGCGCCGGCACGTTCCCCTGGATGACGGTCATCCCCCCGCTGAGCCTCACGGCACGGACGGATCACATCGAGCCGGGGCTGCGCAAGCTGCTCGATGTGGAGACCTACACCGCCGACCAGTACGCGGCGGCCCTCGCCGAGGTCGAGTACCTAGACGGGGAGTCCGAGCAGGAGCGGCTCATGCGCACCACGTGCCATCTGCATCTGACGCGCTTCGTCCGCACGCTCCTCGACCGCAAGGACCGGCTGTCGATGGCGGTCGGGCTCGAAGTGCGGGTGCCCTTCTGCAACCACGAGCTCGTCGAGTACGTCTACAACACGCCCTGGTCGATGAAGACGTTCGACGGCCGCGAGAAGAGCCTGTTGCGGCAGGCCGCAGCCCATGTGCTCCCGCAGTCGGTGGTGGAGCGGGTCAAGAGCCCCTACCCGTCGCCGCAGAACCCCAACTACGCGGCGAACCTGCAGCAGCAGGTCAAGGAGATCGGGGCGGAACCGGATGCGCAGGTATTCGCTCTGGTCGACCGGGCTTGGGCTCAGCAGGTGGTGGCCGAGGACCCGGCGCGCATGTCGATCGCGGTCCGGGCGGGCCTGGAGCGCGTGCTTGACCTGCACACCTGGCTGGAGCTGCACGCGCCGGAGCTGATCCTGGACTGACCGCGCCGAGCCGCCCGCGGAGCCTCCTCTCCCGACGCGGCTCGCATCCCACGACGGTGCCCCACCCGTTCCACAGCGCTCACCGGCAGACCTGTCCACCCAGACACGTCCTCAACAGGGACCCCGGCCTTCACCGCCGCCGAGATGGTCTGGTGCAAGGCCTGATCGAGGAAGGCAGCGCTGCGGGTGAGGTTCTGCAGCAGATACCGGGCAGCATCGGCGGTAGGACCGGCGTGCACCTCGTGCACCTGTCAGATGCTCCTCAGCGCCGTCGATGAGACGTGCGATCAGCGCGCGCTGATCTGCGGGCACCGTGGAGTGCCACAGCGTGCTGATCCCGGAGCCTTTTTCTCCTAGGCCCCCAACCCTCAACTGGGCAGCCATGGTGGCGGGCTGGTGCTCCTACCGCACCCAGCACGGATCATCCGCGTATGGGGCGACCCGCCCCCCATCGCGGCGCCCACGTACGACAGCCCCCATCCAGGGCTCTGGCCGCAGTTCTGTGAACCCCCAGGTCAGCGGCGGGACGGGGTGTGGTCTGCCGTGCTGCTCGGTCGCTTTGCGCCGTGGTGTGTCTTCACTCGCTGACATGTGTGCCGGGCTGTCCGTGGCCGCCTCGGCGAGGCCAGGTGCTGCGCGTGCTTCCTGCCATGTGTCTTGGCTGTGGGAAGTTGTCCGTCGCGTCGGGTGGTCCGGGGGAAGTCGGCCTGGTGCCAGGTGGGTTGAGTACTATCAAACTTGTTGCGAAGTTAATCGCCCAGGTGATAACTTTGCAACAAGTTAAAGAGTTTCCTGGAAGGTGGGCGGGTGCTGCAGATTCAGATCGGTGCTGAGCGAGCTGCGGATGCGGGCGACTGGCTGGAGCGGACCACTCTGGGATGGCGTCCGGGTATGAGTGAGGACGAGGCGTGGGAGGCCGGCCGGGGCGTGTGGAAGTTCAATGCCGACCGGGCCCTGTCTCAAGAGGAAGTGCAGATCATCAATGCTGAGGGCATGGTTCTCGCGGTCGCGAAGATCACCGGGATCTCCAAGTGCGGAGACCGCTACGCCCTCGAAGGCGACCTCCTGCGCGGCGATCCGCGCGTCGGCCGTCCCACCCCCAGCCCGCACCTGTCCCGCAACCCTGTCACCTACATCTGAAAGGGGGCGGCCTGGTGAGTGACTTCGACGCGATTGACTCGCTGCTCGCCTCGGTCGGTCCGCAGGCCGAGCTCCCTGTTCCCGAAGTGCGCCGCGATCTGAGGGAGCAGGCCAGGCTCTCCAAGGCGCAGGTGGCCCGTACGCTGGGGGTGAGCCCGTCCACGGTCACCGGTTGGGAGGGCGGCCGGGAGCCGGTCGGCGAGGTCCGCACCAAGTACGCCTATCTGTTGGACGGCTTGAGTGCCAAGCTCACCACTGGGACCGGGACCGAGGCGGCGCCATCTGCTGAGCAGCCCCCGGTGCCGGAGCCCACGGCGGCAACCGACGCCTGCCGGCGTGTGCCGGAGCCTGGCGACGGGGATGAGGTGGAGATGCTCGCCGCACCGGAGCCGTGTGTGCTGTGTGGCCGCCCGGCCAAGCAGCGGGTGGCAGGGTTCGTGCAGCACCTGAATGCGGCCGACTGCCAGTCCAGCACCACCGCCGAAACTCCGTCGTGCGCGTCTGCTGCCGTACCGGAGACGCCAACCGCGGAGACGCCGTCGCGTCCCGCACGCTCGTCACGTCTAGTGGGTCGTGGCGCTGAGCGGTCCGAGGGGCCAGCCCGGCGGGCCTCTAAGGAGCCGTCTGGTCCGGTCGACTTGGTCCACAGCGCTGTTCAGGGCGCGCTCGCTGAGCACCAGGGCGACGTCGAAGCAGCCACCGCTACGCTGCGGAAGCGGGCGATCGGTGACGCAATGTGGCTGCTGGACGAGACCCGCAAGGGGGCGCGTTACGACGTGATCGCTCACCCCTGGATTCCCGACATCCTCAAGAAGCAGACCTCCCGCGGTGCCGACCAGATCTGGGAGGCCCGTCCCAAGTGGTCCCGCCCTGATCTGCCGCCCGGTCGGCATGAGGTGACGGCGCTCGACATCAACGGCGCCTACCTGAGCGCCCTCAAGACCCACCTACCGCTCGGACAGCTCGAGCACTCCACCGGCCTCGCCCACGACCGCCGCCGCGCCGGAGTCCACCTGATCACCCCGCCCGCCTGGGAGCACGAGGACGTGCTGCCGAACCCGATCGGCCAGCGCGACGAGCCCGGCCCGCTATGGGTCACCGAACCGACACTTCGCCTCCTGCTGTGGCTGTCCGGCCCCAAGTACGGGCTGTGTGCGCCGCCGGAGATCCACGAGTCCTACACCTCCGGCGCCACCGAGAACCTCCTGGAGAAGTTCCGCATCGCCCTGAAGGACGCCCGCGACACCGCGATCGCCGCCGGGGACACGGTGACGCTGGAGTACGTGAAGGCGATGTACTCCAAGTTCGTCTCCACGATGGGGGAGTCGAACTACAACCGGGAGCTTTACCGTCCGGACTGGATGCACATCATCCGCTCCCAAGCATTCGCCAACCTCTGGATGAAGGCATTCAAAGCCCACGACGGAGGCCTGGCCGTCGTACGTGTCATGGGTACGGATGAACTCCACGTCATCGGTGACTGGCACCGTGTCTTCCCTGAAGGACGCGGTGTTACCGAGGTCAAGATCAAGGACGCGTACACCGCCACATCCGGCACCGACACCGACGTTGCCATGGGGGAGGAGCAGGAGTAATGCCGGAGAAGAATCTCGACTTCGGGAAGTTCGGTGCCCGGGGCATCAAGGGCAGCGACGCCGTCGCGCGCAAGCTCGACGAACTCGCCGGCGGCATCGCCACTCCCGTGACCGCCACACGCGGTCTGATGGCACGCCTGCACTACCTGACGAAGTCCGACAAGAGCTGGAACGCCGCCAAGGACGCCGGGCTGACGGTCACCGACCGGACGCTGAAGGCGTGGCTGGCGGGCAAGCGCCGCCCGTCGAAGGCCAACCTCGAACGCATCGACACCGCCTACCGCGCGGTGCGCCGCCGCAATGTCGCCCGCTATCTCCTGGCCCGCCTCAACCGCGACGGACGCGGCACCCGGGTGGAGATCCACCCCGTTAATCAGTCCCAGGTGCCGCAGCCGCTTCAGCGGGTGGTGGAGTACCGGACGATGAATGTGCGCCGCTGGGACAAGATCGTCGGCTCCTGGGCGGCTGGCGACTACCAGGGTCTCGACAACGCGTGGACTACTGATGTCCTGCCTGACCTGGGCAGTCAGTGGGGCCAGTACGAGTACGTCACCAACGTCGGCTTCGCCGCATAGGCGCCCGTCGCTCGGGAGGCGCTGGACTCCGGCACCCGCCGTCATGGCGCACAGCGGGGAGCGTCGGCACGGGTGGAAGCGGCTCGGCAGCTGGCTGGGGTGGGCGGTGCGGTTCTGGCCGGCGCGCCGTCGCGGAGCTGGGGCAGCAGGAGTGCATCCAGGGTGAGCAGGGCACGGAGGTGAGGCTTGGGGAGGGCTTCATGGCGCAGGACCAGGCCGTCGATGAGTAGTTGTGCGGCGGGCGCGGCGAGGTGGGGCGGGAGCCAGGCCGCTGCCGTGCGTGCCTCGTCGGCGGTGGCGGGTGGGCGGGAGCGTGGCGGACGGGTGAGGAGGGCCTGGTAGAGGCCGGCTGCAGGCAGCAGTGGGGGAAGGCCGGCGGCTTGTGCCCGGAGGCTGGTCTGCTGGGCGCAGTGCAGTCCGTCGATGTCGAGGTCCGCGTACATCAGCAGGTCGTCGATGGGGTGGTCGCGTTCGCGGAAGGAGGTCAGGGCGGTGGGGATGGAGGAGGTCAGTTGGTCGCCGGCGCCGAAGCCGAGCCAGCCGACCTGGCTGCGGTCGGGCCAGGTGCTGAGGATGTCGCGCAGGCTGGTGAACGCGGCGGTGTTTTCCACGATGAGCAGCCAGGGCGCGGGCCCGAGTTCGTACATGGCCAGCGGGGCGGGGGTGGGCTGTGCCCGCAGGTGTGTGGTGAGGTCCAGGAGCCCTTTGTTCACGAGGTGGTGGCGTTCGATGTCCTTGAGGCGTTTCTCGTCGCCGAACAACTGGTAGGAGCGGTCGGCAAGCGGGACGATCTCGGCATCCGGCTGGTCCCGTAGCAGGGTGTTGATGGGGCCGAGCAGTGCGTGATCGGCAGCCGTCAACTTCATGGTGGTGGCGAAGGCCAGCTGCTCGACGTACGCCCGTGGTGCGGGCTGGCGGCGGGGCGGACGGGTGGCCTGGGTGCGCTTGACCCAGCGGGGCAGGGGCGGGTGGGCGCTGCAGTCCCATCCGTTGCTGCCCTTGGGCAGCGTGGCCAGGCCGCGATCCTTCAGGGCCTGGGCGGCGTCAGCCAGGATGCGGCGGCGCCGTGGCGAGGTGGCCAGGCTGGAGTCGCCCTCGTCGACCGCGGCCGCCAGTGCGTCGAAGCTGACGCGCTGGCGGGCCTGCCGGGCGAGGCATGCGGCCATGCGATCGGCGGCGCTCACCCGGCCTCCTCGGAGGTCTCGGTGTGCGGACCGGCTTCAGGGGGCAGGGCGCTGCGGCGCAGGAGATGGGCGGAGGCGATGCGGTCGTCCTGAGCGCGGGCGACACCGGCCGCTACGGCGTCTCCGTACCGCTCGAGGATCTGGACGTAGCGTCGCTTCGTGCGTAGGTCCACGCCGTTGCGCATCCGGATGATAAGGGGGAAGCGGCCCAGGGCCGGGAGGTCGTTGGAGCCGGTGGTGTAGACGAGCTGGATGCCGTGGGCCCCGGCGACGCGGCGCTGCAGGTCGAGGAAGGGCCCGTAGTTGGCCTTGGCGAAGGGGTTGTCCAGGACCAGCGTGCCCACGCCGCCGGTGATGCGGCGGTCGCGTTGGGCGGCGCGCATCCGGGCGAGTGTGCAGTACAGCAGTACGGAGACGGTCAGGAGTTCGCCGCCGCTGAACTTCTGGATCACGGTGACGGATTCGCGTTCGACGGTGTCCAGGTTCTGCGTCGGCTTGATGATTTTCGCGATGATGTTGCCGCGGCCGCCGAGCGCTGCCAGGACCAGCCGTTTGGCCAGGGGCATCGCGTCGGGCAGGGCGCTGGCCCGTCCGGCGGCGGTGGCCGGCAGCGAGGCGATGAGCCGGTCGACCTCGGCGGACAGCCTGCGGGCCAGTTCGTCCCCGCGGGCGCGCTGGCGCAGTTCCAGCGAGAGGAACCGCTGGCCCGACCAGTTGCCCAAATTCTTGGGGAGGCGGGAGTGGCGGGCGACTTCCTCCACGGTGTCCAGGACTGCTTCGACGGTGCTTGCGCAGGCGTCGACGACCCGGGCCTGGTCCTCGGCGGACTCGGCCAGCAGCGCGTTGACCTGCCGCTCGCGCTCTTCGATGTCTTCCAGGAGCGCGGCCAGCCGTGCCGGTGTGGTGAGGTCCTGTTGCAGGCGTTCCCGCAGTCGTCCGTCGACGACCGGCGTGTACTCCGGCTGGAGGGCGAGCCGTTCCACCTGCTGTACGTGCTTGCGGAGGGTGTTCTTTGCTTTGTCGAGGGCCCGGGCGGCCTGGGTGACCTCGCGCAGGAGGGTGTCCCTGATTCGCTCGGCGTCCTGCGGCTGCAGGGTCTGAGCGGTCACGGCGGACAGGCCGTGCTGTTCGAGCAGGAGCGCGTCAGTGGTCAGTTCCGCGTCGCCGTCGGCGCTCTCACCGGGGGGCTGGTGGTCGGCAGCTGCACTCAGAGCACCGGCCGATTGCCGAAGCTGCGCGGAGTGACTGCCTGCCAGGTCGGCGCTGCGGTGGATCTTCTCGGCGTCCAGCCGCCGCACCTGGGCCAGGCTGCGGTCCCGTTCCAGAAGCTGTTCCTCTGACCGCAGCTTCTCCTGGGCCGCTTGGGTACTGGGGAAGGCGAGCCGTTGTGCACCCGGGACGAGGTCCTCCAGCGCGGCGGCCGCTGCTTCGTGGGCTTGCGTGGCTTGCCGGTGCAGCAGGCCGGCTTCGGTCTCTTCCCGCTCGGCCTGCTTGAGGACCTCGGCGGCGGTGGCGATGCGGGCGGTGAGGCGTTCGGTATCCGCCGCGTCGGCTTGCTGAGCGAGTTCTGCCGCCCGCGTGCGTGTCATGGAGCCGGCCTGGACCAGTTTCTGGTTGAGTCCGTCGATGGCCGTCTCGGCGGTGGCGAGCCGCTGCTGCAGGGCGGTGTCGCTGACGCCACCTCGCCAGTCCCGACGGGCCTGCCCCCAACGCTCCCGCAGAGCCTGCACGCCTGCCTCCGGTACTGCAGCCGGACGTGCGGCGTCGATGACCTCGGCGGACAGTTCCTGCCCGATCTCCTCCACCCAACCGGCCCAGCGCTCCGCGCGCTCCCGGCACTGCCCAAGCGCTGCTTCCGCAGCCCGCTTGCGCTCCTGGGCGCCATGCCATCGCCTCTTCAACTCCCGGGCCCCAGAACGGCGTTCACGGGCCTCGGCCCGGGCCTGCTGCCCCTCTGCCGCCCAACGCTCCACCATGCGGGCCGTCTCCACTAGGGCCCGGATCCGGGGGAGTACCTGTGCGAGCGCCATCAGGGCGCTCGTGTGCTGAGCGAGTCGGCGCTCCGCCTGGCAGCCGGAGTCCTCGGCGTCTGCTGCCTGCTGGGCCAGAGTGCTCGTGCGCTCCGTGAGCGTGTTCACCTCGTCGTCGAGCCGGCCGAGGAGCTCTGCCAGCGCAGCGCGCGCCCGCGTGCCGAATGCTTCCAGATGGCCCCGTAGCCGCACGATGAGGGCGTGATCGGCCTCGCGCCGTACGGTGATGGCCGCAAGACGTTCTTGCAGGGTCTTCAGACGCGCACTGACGCGGTGCAGTTCCTCCTCGCCGGCATCGGCATCCAGGACCGAAGGGCGCAGCGGCAGGACCGCGATGCCGCCCGGGGCCTGGGACAGCAGGGCGCGGGCCTGGTCGTCGGTCCCAACGGCGATCACCGTGGACAGCGCGATATTGGCCTGCCGGGCCAGAGCCGCCACATCATCACCGGGCACCGGTCCGCAGATGACCACTCCGCCGATCAGATGGGGGATGGCCGCGATGACCTCGTCATGCTGGTGGGCGGGCACGGTCTCGCGCAGGAACTGCACCCCCGCTACAGCGTTGGCACCGCGCTCCCGCAAGGCGGCGACGGCCTGCTCGACTTCGTGCGGCGGCGGACAGAACCCGTCCTGGTCCAGCGCGGCGCGCAGCCGCTCATCCTCGAACGCCCGGGCACGCTCGGCGGCCAGTTCCGCGTCCGCGTGCGTTACCTGATCGGTGAGCATCGCGACGAGGTCAGCGCCGACCTCGTCCAGGTCCAGCTCACCTGCCGCATCCCCGATGCCCGCCAGTTCCCTCAGACGCGGCTCGCCGACCAGCTCTCGGCGTTCTTGGGTCAGCCTGTTCCACTGGTCCCACACCTGGTCGTGCCGCTGCCGCGCGGCACTGAGCCGGCCGGTGCACGACACCCGCTCCGCCGCGGTATCGCTGGTGCGCTCGCGGGCCGCCTCCAGCCGACGCCGCGCCTGCTCCACCTGTTCCCGGGCCGCCTCCTCCTCGTGGACGAGACGCTCCAGGGCCTCGTGCGGCTCCTCCCGCTCGCCGAGCACGCCCACTCGGCGGGCGGCCGCAAGCTCCTCCTTCCCTTCCTCGCAGTGCGCCTTGGCGGATGCGGCACGGCTCTCGGCATGGCCGGCTGCGGCTACCGCCTCCTCGTACTCCCGTTCGCGCGTCTGGGCTTGTGCGGTGGCCGTCTCGCGCTCGGCACGGGCCTGGTCTGCCTCGCCCGCAAGCCGGGTCAGGCCGTCTTCGAGCTTGGCGTACAGCGCGGCACCGGCCTGCTCCACAGCCTCACGCAGCGGGGCCTGCTCACTGCGGACACGCGCCAGCAGCCGGTTGACCTGCCGCCGCTCGTCCTCCCGGTCCGCCAGCTCCATGAGCAAGGGGACCACCTGCCAGGCCGTGTGCTCCCGCCCCGCGGCACCGACTGCCTCAAGTCGCCTGGCATGCTCCCCTTCGCAGTCGCTCACCCGCAGTCGTTCGGCCGCCTCCCGTACTGCGGCCACGTGCCGCCGTCGGCCCCCGACCCGGTCGTCGGCCTCCTGCGCCTCACGTTCGGCGGCTTCGGCGCGCTGCCGCAAGGAGGCCGACTCCCGTTCCTGGTGCTCGGCCTGGACCTGGATGTGTTCGCCGGCGCGACGGGCGAGCCGGACCTGCTGGCAGAGCGTCTGCTCAGCGACGGCGACCTCAGCTGTGGCCTTCTGTACGGGGCGCAGCCGCAGGACCGCCTCGGCAAGGAAGCGTTCCTCCAGTTCACGCGCGGGCCGGGCAGCGAGTTTGTCGGCGTGTTTGGACAGCGCCGCACGCGCCGCCGTGGGCGCGGACGCATCGACGATCATGTCGATGAGGAAATCGACGAACTCCTCGACGGTGCGGAACTTGAACAGCTCGGTGATGCCGCCCTCTTCCTGATTCATGGCCTTCTGGATCTTGAGGGCCTGAGGGTCCAGACCGTGGCTTTCCAACTGCTCTTCCCACGTGTACTGCTCGTCCGCGACGATCAGCTGCAACCGCCGTTCCAGCTTGTACGCCGTCTCCAGCGCCTTTACATACGCGCTCATGGTGAGCTGGCCGCCCTCGGCACGTACTGGCAACGACTCCAGTTCCAGACCGCCGGGCTGTGGCCGCAGCAGGTACCAGCGGCGCTCCAGCCGTTCCCAGCTGCTGCTCACGTCCGCCGGGCGCTGACGGTCGCGCCACTGATAGACCCCTCCGGCGAGCAGCACCGCGCCGGCCGCGGGCCGTTCGGAGTCCCCCCACTCGGCGATCACATGGGAGACCTGCCCGTCAGGGACGTACTCGGCGAGCGACTTGGCCTTGAGCGCCCCGATGAAGTCCTTCTTGGCCGGCAGTAGCAGGCTGAAGAACAGCGAAAGCAGACTCGACTTACCGCCGCCGTTGCGCAGCCACAGGATCACGTCCACCGGCTGCACGAGCCTGCCGTCGATGGAGCTCGGTCCACCGGTCATGTCCAGGACGAGCGATTTGAACCCCGCCGCACGGTGGCCGATGTTCTCCAGGCGGAAACGTCGGAGTTGGAGCATGAGTCAGTCCTCCTCGGCAAGGTGGGCGCGGCGCAGGTCGCACAGCACGGTGAAGGCCGCCGTGGCGGCTGCTTCTCGCACCTGCACGCGGAAGCGGTGGGCGAGCCGGTAGTGCCCAGGCCCGAGCGCGTCGGCACGCTGAGCCATCCCTTGGTCCACCAGCCAGTCCAGCGCCTCCTTGATCACGCGCTGGGTGCTGGACTGTGACAGCTGCCGCGTCGGCGTCAGCTGAGAAGGTGGGAGTTTCGCGTACACCCGCCAGGCGGCCTGGAGCTCTTCGTGCGGCACGGCCAGACCCTCCGCGTCCACGGCTGCTTCACGGAGCCGGTCCGTGAGCCGACGCAGGAAGTCGTCGACCTCAGTGAGCGAGATCCGTTTGACGCTCCCCTCCTCCAAGTCCGCCGGAGTGGGGTAGGCGCGAGCCGCGATGGCCACGTGGACGAGCCCGAGGACGAGGCGGTCCTTGACTCCCAGCTTGGGGTGGTCTTTGAGACGGTAGGACAGCCACGAACCCTCCCGGGGATGCAGAATCAGCCCTTCGACCTGGTGAGCTTCGATCAGATCCATGTCCAGGCCGTCCACAGCCGCGTCCACCGCGTCACGGAACGGCCCGTCCAGGCGATAGCGCTGCAGCAGATCCCGGTACTGGGGAATGCCCAAAGGCCGCAGGCGCGGCTGGCAGCCGAACCGCACCAACGCGGAGGCGTCGGCCAGGTCAGCCGGGGAGTAGACGTACGCAGTAGTGGTCATGCCAGGACCTCCAAGTCGTCCTCGGCGCACGTGGGATCGGGGATCAACGACTGGGCGGGCACGAGCAGCAGATCGCTGCCGGCGAGGATGCCGAGATCGAAGACGGCTCCGTCGTCGAGGACCACCAGGAGTTCTCCCAGCAGGTCCGCCAACTCCTCCGCCATCGGCTCCTCCTCGTCCTCCTCCGGGTCCGGGGCGAAGGCCCGCAGGACACAGACGGCCAGCAGGTCGGCAGCCTCCACCCGGTGCGCCAGCGTCTGCTCCAGCAGCAAGGACAGCCGTACCGGCGCACGCAGGGCTTCCATGAGCACGGTGCGGGCGATGGCGACGTCCTCCTCGCTGTACATGTCGAGTTCACCGGCATCGTCGGCGATCAGCTCGATGTCCTCGTCGGGGCACGTCTGCTGTACCTCGCGCGCCGGGGCCAGCAACGATGCCCACCAGTCCCGAAGCCGCGGCCGGTGCGTGATCACCGGCCCGCCCGCCGCGTCGGCGAAGAGGCTCACGACCGCCTCGGCGTCCTCGACATCGAGGCGGAGCACCGGTTCCAGTACGTCTTTCTTCATGCCCACGAGCGCCAGGCGTGGAGCAGGCCGAAAGCGCTGCTCGGCCTGCGAGCGCAAGAACGCCGGACGGGCGTCGATGATCTTCTCCAGCAGCTGCGTGTGGCGCAGATGGGCCCGGCCCAGCAACTGCAGGATCCGTTCGCAGGTACGCCGCACCTCCGTGTCCTCCACGTCGTTGCGGACCCCGCGCATGTACTCCATCAGTTCGCGCTCCACACGATGCCGCTCGCCGAGGTGTGCGCGGGACGCTTGCAGCAGCTTGGGCACGTCCTGACCCCAGTCCACCGCCCGCACATCGCGTTCGGTCTCCTCCAGCACCGCTCGCACCCGCTCGCAGTACATCAGGGACAGCTTCAGGCTCTCCGCCGCGCTCTCTTCCGCCCGGCTCCACCGGCCGGTATCCACCTGGCGACGCAGCATCATGTCCTTCGCCGCCTGGACGTCCTCCAGATCGTGGTCCAGCCCGGACAGCAGCAGGTTGATGGCCGGAGTCGTGGCCCGAAGCACGGCCTGGCCACGTCGACCAAAACCCTCCTCCAGCATCCGCAGCGACAAGGTCACCCGGCTGTGCCCCTCGCGAGAGTCGCTGTACGAGACGTCGAACTCCTCCCCGTCCTGCGCGTCATTCAGCAGCTCCCGCAGGACGAACCGGGCCACCGCCAGGTGCTCCGAGGCATCCCGCGCGGGCGCCGCTGACACCGCCAGGGAGGCAAGGAACTCCACCACCTCCTCGGTGGTTGCTTCCGCCTCCATCTCCTGACGGCTCACCACCGCTTCCAGCGCGGCCAGGGCGAGCGTGCGGGGGTCGTAGAGATCACGGGGGAACCGTTGCCACGCCTGCCGCTGATCGATCTGGTGCAACGGTGCTCCGCGGGCCAGCACCGAGCTGCGCCGGACGAAGCCAGCCTCGGCCACCAGCGCGTGCCATTCGTCGATTCCGTCGGGGACTGGCGGTGCCGAGGCGAGCAGCCGCCGTTCCTCCCGGTCCAGCAGGGCCTGGACCATCGGGTCGAAGTCGTGGTCCTCCGTACGGTTCGAGCCGTCGAGGAACGCCTTGTGTTTTGTCATGCCGTCAGTGCAGCAGCCGCCACTGACAAAACATATGAAAAGAGACCAATTGACCATCCATTCGGACCGCAGCCAAACGGATGAAAACGACCCCTCTGGCATCGGAAAAACCAGGTCGGACGGTCAATACGGCAACGCGACTACTGCAACGTGCTCACCCCAGCCCCTGCCCCACCGCACTCCGCACCAGCGTGTGGCGAGCGCGTTCAGGAGCGTACGGGGCTGCTCGGTGAGCCGGACGCGATCCAGCCGGGACTTACACCAGCCGAAGAGGCTTCGACTGGCCCACCTGGCAGGCGGCCATACCCGAGGCCCACCAGTACTGGACGGCAGTCTTCCGCACCGGGGACCGCACCTTCAGCGGACTCCACTTCGAAGCCCCCCCACCCGCGAAGAGCCGAAGACCATCCACGCCGGAACCAGCCGTTGTCCTGCCCGAGGCGATGTGGAAGATGTTCCAGACCTCACCCTGCGCGGTCCTGCACCGGCCTCACCGGCGCTTTCACCGCAGCCGAACTCGCGACCGCGGCGCGGCAGGAAGCACTCCAAGCGATCCTGGTAGAAGCCCTGTTCGCTTAGCCTTCCTGCCATAGCTCGCTCACGTACGGCAGGATGGCCCCTGCCGGCTGCCCCCGTCGCGAGTCGAGGATCCACCCCATGTCGTCCAGTCCTGAACCCACGGCTGTGACATCAACCGCTACGCCATACCGAGCCTGCCCCGACCGGCTCACGCTACGCCCAGACCAACAGCAGGCCGTCGATATCGCCGCACGTCACCTCAAACGTCCACACACGCGCGGGCATGTGGTATCGGCGTGCGGTACGGGCAAGACCCTAACCGCTCTGCGCACCGCCGAGACCCTGCACACCCGTCATCTGCTCGTTGCGGTGCCGAGTCTGGACCTGATCGCGCAGTGGGCTCAGGCCGCACGCAGGGACGGGCGACTGGAGCCGATGATGGCGGTCTCGTCCCTGAAAGCGACCAAGCACCCCGTCCTAGCAGGCGCGGCGGTCCACAGCACCAACAACCCAGAATTTCTGGCAACTTGGCTGGCCCAGCACAAGCACACCACCGTCTTCGTCACGCTCGACTCGCTTCCGAAGGTCGAGCAGACCCAGCACACCCGCGCTCCGGCACCGATCTTCGATCTGCTGATCGTGGATGAGGCGCACCGCACTGCAGGGAGCTGTGGTCTGCAGCAGGAAAGTGTCAGTTGAACATCGTCATTTGGGTGTCAGTGGCGCAAGTCTGGTGACCTGGTGATCGGCGCTGACATCTGGTGCCGATCCGGTACTGACACGAGTGACGAACGCCCATGTCATTCTCGTGCAGACCGTTACGGCGAGTGCGGGGTCTGCGCTGGCAGAACCGATGCCCCAGCCCAGACCAAGTCATGGACGGCGGCCGGACGTTCACGTTCACTGTGGACGGCTGCCGGGTCCGGAACCGTGTCCAGGGGCCCACAAGAGCCGGTCCCAGGCAGTCAGGGCGGCCGTGACGATGGCTGAGGCGACGGCTACACCAACGGCCGAGGACGCTGCCGCGTACACGATGCCGCCAAGGCAGACGGTGTAGGCCAGCAGGCGTGGCGCCTGCCGCATCCAAGCGGTCCGCTTCTGGTGCTCCTGCAGGATGTCCTGAGTGTGGGGGAGCGGATCGGCGAGCTGGGCCAGGCGGCCGGAGGCGAGTGTCATGAGGAGCCGCTCGACCTCGTGTACAGCACGGCGCCAGCCGTTCACGCGGTCGAGCTCAACACCTGCAGCTACCTCGCGGACCAGCACGGCGGCGGCACAGAAGTGGGCCACGACCTGCGGCATGGGGGTGCGGCCGTCAGGCAGCGCGCGGTTCAAAGCGTAAGCCTCCAGAGCCCGGGCGAAGCTCTCCAGCGCTCTGACTGAGGGAGTGTGCGCGGCGTGGTACGGCGTCTCCTCGTCCGGTGCCGGAAACTGTGGAGCGGTGCCCCTGCTGAAGTCAGGCAGGGGCTCGATCAGTGTTTCGTAGGCACGTCGGCCGGTTGCCGTTACAAGCTCCGTAGTCCAACGGGCCATTCCCAGAGTGACGACGAGCCAGATGGCCATACCGGAAATCGCTATCGGGGCAAGAACGGCACTCGCGGCCAGAATGCCTCCCCAGGGTGAGCTGACCAGCGAGAGCGTGGCGGGGAACAGCACACTGCTGGCCACTCCGGTGCACACGAGGTGGACGACGATCTTGATGGCGAAAGCACGGTGGGAGGCCCGGTGCAATACGTCTTCGCGCTGCAGGAACACCCAGGTGGTGTGGTCTTGGGGCAATGTGGCCTCGGAACTGCTCTCCACCCTGCGTTGCAGAATGGGCAGACTGGTTCTGGCCCCCTGTTCGGCCCGTGACCAGAGCAGCTTCTCGAGCCGTGAACGCCGCCCGCGGCTTTGGGACGTGGACGTCATGATCAGCAGGTACAGTGACACCGTCCACACGGTGACTCCGATTGCTGCGGCCAAGGCCCATGTCACGCAGAACTCCTCACACAAGCGGTCGGGCACCGTGGACGCGGCGACGCTCCGTCATGAGCGCATCTGTCCCTGCCGGCCGGCACCCGAGGAACCTGCCGACTGCGCGGCCCAACTGCTGCTTTCGGCAACACAAGGTCCAGCCCGGCAGCCTAGTTCCTGATGCGATGGCCTGTGTGGGATGCACAAGATCTTGGCCGAGGTCGCTGTCCAGGTATGTACGAGGCTGCTGTTGAGGCTCTGTTTCATCTGCTGGTTGGGGCGATGGGGGTGTATCTGTTGCCGTGGGTGGGGCAGTTCACGGTGTGGTGGGCAGTGACCAGGCTGTGAGGATGTCGTCGATGAGGGAGCGGGTAAGAACGTCCTTGCCCAGTGGTGCGGCTCGCGGGGAGCGGCAGACGGCAGCCGTGCCAAGGTGGCACCTTGGTGACGGTTCCAGCGAAGAGGAGCGGCCCGACAGTGGGACTTCGGAGGCAGCCGTTTCGTCGCGGTCTGCCGTCTTCGCGCAGGGAGACAAGCACGATACGGGCAACGGGCAACTAGGGGTGTCATATGGAGGCGGGGGAGCGGTGGGCGTACCGGGTGGCGCCGCATCACGGCCGGGTCGACGAGGTCGAGGTCGTGAAGGTCGGCACGCAGCGCCCGCTGCGCATCAGGGTGCGGTTCGTCGACGAGGAGGCCGAAGGGCGCGAGGAATGGGTGCCCTCTGCCCGGCTGCGCGTGCTGTGGCAGGACAAGGATGCCTGGCTGGCGCGCGAGGAGCGGTGGAACGAGCTGATCAAGGACAGCCCGGACGACGATGACCCCGCCCTGCAGGCCGTCACCCTCCTGTTCGACGAGCACTTGGCGGGCGAGGTGATGTCGTTCGGCTTCAACTCCCGGGAACGGGGCCTGCTTTACGTCGATGATGTGCCCGCGCTGGCCGCGCTCCTCGGCGTCCCCGTCGATTTCTTTCATAGCGACCCGCGGGCCTTCACCGACGACGACGGTGCCCTGGTCGCGCCCTGGCCCACCACCGTGCAAGTGGCCTCCCGCCTGGCCGCAGTACGGGTCGACCACCTCGTCCCCATCCTGGACAAACAAGAACGCCAGGCCCGCTACGAGGCCATCCACGGTCACTACTACCCCGGCCGCGGCAAGAACCCGGGCACCCACATCAACCCCGAGATCTGCGCTGAGACCGACCGTACTTTCAAACCTGGCCGCGACCTGCTGCGCCGGTGGTGCGGCGCCGACGCCGTCGAGGCCTTCGAGGAACTGAAGGCACTGCGCGACGAAGTGCTCCGCATCGGCAAACTCATGGAGCAGGCCATCGACTGCCTGCGCCAGAGCGGACAGACCAAAGCCGCAGACCGCTTCGAACGCGACCTGGGCATCCCGCTCGACGCGCTACGCCAAGCTCAACACAGCGACTGATCCAACCGCTTCACCGGCATCACCGACAGGAACGGATTCGTGGCCGCCACCAAGCTGAACGCGCGCCAACTCGCCGTGCTGCGCCGCGTCTGCGTCGGCGAGGCACCGGTCACCTCCGGCGACTCCCACCTCGCCACCACGGTCTACGCGCTCCGCAGCCGCGGACTGGTCACCACGCCACGGGCCGGCGGCCGCTGGAGCGCGGCCCCCACCGACGCCGGCCGCCAGTACCTCGCTCAACTCGACTGCGCCCGCGCTCCGGGCACGACAGCCCCGGCATCGTCAACGAAGACTGAAGCCGCCGAACTGATCACCAAGCTCCAGCAGGGCGACGGCACCGTGCACATCAAAGCCCCCGGCCCCAAGGATCGTGCTCGCTGGCGCCGCATCCTGCACACCGCCCGCGCCGACCACCTGGTCCCCGAAGACCACCACCTGCGACACACCGGCCGAGACAAAGGCGACCTGGTCATCACCCTGCACCCCGGGCCCCCGCCCCCACCCTCAACACCCCCGGACGCCATCCCGGTCCCCGACACCCTGCCATCGCCCCACCTGCACCCCGCGGCCGCCCAGGCCCCCACCCCGGTCTGCCCCGACTGCCAGCCGCGCGCCCGCCGCATCCTGCACGCCCTGTGCCATGCCGCAGAAGACAACGGCTACACGCTCAGCATGCCCGCATCGGACTCCCGGGCCAGCCTCGTGATCACCATCGCCGACAGCACCTTCCCGCTCTTCTTCCACGAAGGCTCCCACGAGGCTCCCGACCCCAGCGGACTGAAATACTCCTGGCAGCGCGTGACCGAGCGAACCGTGCACCCTTCTCATCAACTCGACCTCAGCCTCGAGCACACCTACGCGCACCCGGGCCGCCGCTCGCACTGGGGAGACCGCAAACGCTGGCGCCTGGAAGACAGACTCCCGAACCTGTTCCGCGAGATCACCCACCGCGCGCACACCGAATCCGAACGCCGCCTGGCCCGCCAGCGCAAGGAGGAGGAGACACGGCAACGCTGGCTGTCCGCCATGCGGCAGGCACGCACCGACCTGACAGAAGACCACCGCACAAAGATCCTGCGCGGCCAGGTCCAGGCGTGGCAGGAAGCCACGGCCGTCCGCGCCTACTGCGACGCCCTCGAACACCCACAGAACACCGACGCGGACACGGCGCACGCAACCATCGCCTGGATCGACTGGGCCCGCGCCTACGCCGACCAAATCGATCCAACTCTCCAAAGCCCGGGCCTCCCAGAACCACCGGAGGCCACCGCTGAGAACCTACGCCCCTATCTGCACGGCTGGAGCCCGTACGAGCCCAAGCGGGCATGACCACGCCCCACACCATCGTGCAGTCCCTGCTGCCGCCCCTCATCCTCTGAAAGAGATTGAAGAGCCGCCTGGATGCGGCCCCGGCCAAGATGGCAGGACGGGATGCCGAGTAGTAAGCAATGACGGCTCACCGGCACGACACCTCGGGCGCGTGAGCGGCCACCGCACAAGGAACAGTGACCGATGAAAACAGTGGGACTGCGGTCAACGTGAGCCACGTGAAGGACACTGTGCAGTGTGGATGTTCTCTGAAAGACAGGTCCATCCTGAAGCTGCGCCATCGACGGCCAGCGGGAATGAACGCAAGCGGCCCTCGGCAGGCGCGTGTAGCACGGCGGTCGTGCGAATTTGCCTCCCTCCAGCAATTGGTGTCTCGCCGCATGCCCAGCGGCTGACTGCCGCCCCGGTGCCGCAGCAGGGACGCCGACACGATCGAAGCATGGACATTTCCGTCCGGACTGGTGACGCCCGAGACTCGCTACCCTCGGCTCATGCAACGCGTCCATTGGGAGGCCGGCGAGGTCTTCTCCCCTGAAACAGCAACCGAGTTGGCCCGGACCGTGCGGATCACCCAGGCCGCCCGGCGCCGCTACATGTCCGCCTACATCCTCTCCGAGGACACGGCGGACAAAGAGATCCGCCTCTTGCTGACCCGCTTCCTGCAGGTCGGCCGCATCTCCCGTGAAGTCGGCACCACGGCGGTGCGCGCCCGCAGCCCCAAGGCCGACGGCGACGATGCATACACCTTCCTCGTCGATGCCGCCGACAAGGTCGTGATCGGATTCACCGGACCTGCCCTGGTTCGGTCGCGAGCACGTGCCCACCGAGGACCTGCGCCAGAGCCGCACGCTGCGTCTTCAACGAGAGCAGGAGCAGCAGGCCTTGAAGAAGGCCCGTCAGGCCGATCAGCGGCAGCGTCAAGAGGCTCACCTGCAGCGGATGGCTGCGCAGGAGGCGGCGGCCCGGGCCCGCCGCCAGGCCGGGCTGCCAGCTCACATCACCTGGCCTGTGCTGCCCGCCGGCCGCGTCTACGACTGGGACGGCCGCCCCCTGCCCACGCCAGAGGCCCGTCGCCCTATCCGCGCAGGAAAGCATCCGACGTGTCGCGCGCCGCCCCGGCACGGTCTTCCACTCCGATGCCCTCAACTCGCTGTTCTTCCGCTCCGTTTCCGTACAAGAGCGCTTCCAGGCCCTGCGGAAGGTCGTCGACAAGCTGCTGTGCGCCCCCACCAAGGGCACCGTGACAGTCGGCCGTGATCACCACCGTCACCGGGCAGAAGGTCACCTTGACCCTCACCCCGGACTGCACGACGGTGCGCACCCTCATCCCGTCCGGCCGCAGCCCCCACAACGCAGCCCAGTACAACGCCAAAAGGTGGGAGCTCCCGGCCCCGCACCCGCCGCGCGACACACACGTCTGATCCGAACGGGTCGCAGACGCAGGCCGCCCGCGCCGCGGGCCGTCATGGACCGGTCGGGGTCTCCTTGTAGGCAGCTTCGATCGCGCCGGCATTGATCAGAGCGATCCGCAGTTGTTCATGTTCGGCTGTGCCTTCCGCCGTACTCCGAGCGAAGAGCTGCGCCGCATGCCCCTCCACCTCCCGCCGTCGGAACTGGTCCGCGGGCGTGCCGAGCAGTGCTGCGACGATACGCAGTGCATCAGCGGAATCGGGGTGGCGGCCCGCGCGTTCGGCAATCCGGTAGGGCATCTCGAGCTCCGGCTGTACAGCCACGGTGCGCGCGGCCAGCTCCAGCCAGGTGTCGTCGTCGAGACGGTCGGCGTACGCGAACCGTCCCGCACCGGTGAGGGCCGCGGGTGTCAGCTGCGCCGTGAGGGCGCTGCGCCACAGCGCTGCGGCGCGCTCTGGCCACGGGCTTGCTTCTTCGCAGTGGCGCAATGCTCCGGCGAGCCGGGACAACAGCTCGGACACGGCTCGGGGGCCGCCGTCCTGCGCGCCGAGGTCCGTCAGGAGCGCGGGTGCCGGGCCCAGGGTGTCGGAGCCGTCGAGGAACGACAGGATGATCTTGTCGATGGCGGGGATGCCGTCCGGGGCAGCCGCCGTCCGCAACAGGGCTGCACGGTCCAGGCGTGCCAGGACGCCGGTGTGCGGGTGTCCGTTCCGCAGCCAGGTCATGGCCGGCCGCCACGTGGCATCAAGGGCGAACAGCGCTTCGGCGTGTTCCTCGGCCCATGCCGCGTCTACTTGTGCCAGTTGGCCGAGGCAGAAGCCGATCAATGCCAGGGCCTGGTCGTCCGGCTCGTCCTCCAGCAGCCGGTTCAGCAGTGTGCGGACCGGGTCTGCCAGGGGCCGGCCGGTGCGATGAGCCTGTTTGACCGCCCGGGCGACCAGCGACAGCAGGGCCCCGCCCGGCTGGTCGATGGCCGCAAGCAGCGGCTGCTGAGTGTCGGTCCGAGGTTGTGTCCACGCGGTGACCAGTCCCGTCATCCATACGACCGCGCCGGTTTGCTCTTCAGATGCGCAGTCCAGCAGTAGATCGCTCTCCCACGCCCGGTGCAGCACGTTGCAGATCACCCGCCGCAACTGCTCCGTGCCCGGGCCCTGTTGTTCGTCTGCCGGGCGGGCGGCGAAGGCCGCCAGAGCGATGCGTGCGAGCTCACCGTCGGCGAGCTTCTCTTCCCGGGCGGCCCGGTGCAGGGAGTTGAGATAGGCAGCCAGCACGGCCGGGGCACCGGCCGCAGCCGCGATCACAGCCTCCGGTTCGCGCGCCCACAGCGGCGGATCCTGGGACACCAGGTCACTGAGCAGACCGGCGCGAGCCCCCTCGGCGTCGACATCGGTGCGCGGGACGGGCGCGGCGACGAGCCGGCCGACCGCGGCGGCGGGCCCGTCCTGTGCCGCCCGAGCAGCGAAGACATCCACGGACAGGCCGCCGTGGCTCTCGCCCCTCGACGTCATGATCTGCAGGAGAGGAGCGGGACGAGCGGGGGCGGCCCGCCCCGTCACCGAGATGAGAGTGTCCAGCAGCGGCCGCCACGACTGCAGCACCTGTGGAGACAGGACCGAAGACAACTCCCAGACGGTGCCCCAGGAAGGTGGCAGCCGCTCGGACGCCTTCTCGTAAGCCGCCCTCCAGCGGGCAACTCTCGCCGGGGAAGGCGCCTCTCCCAGACCCTGGACCAGCACCTCGTGCAGAACGGCCCGGCGCTCGTCGGGGCAGGAATCCTCGAGCAGGGCGAGGAAGTCCGCGACATCCGCGCGCGGGGACCCGGCAGCCGCCAGCCGGCCCGCCAGAGGCAGAGCCTGCTCCCACCAGGCAGCGGACGACGCCGTATCGTTCCGGTCGTCGTCGTAGCTCTCCAGGAGAACGACCGCGCGCAGCCGGTCGGACGCGGCGCCCGCTGGGAGCTTGTTGTCCAGCACCCGCCACCGCTCGGACAGCGGGACACCCACACGTGCATCCTGGCGGGCCAGATCAAGCACTGCACGAGCCAGAGCGAACAGCACGTCGTGCGGGGGATCAGCGAGGGAAACCTCCCGCAGATCATTGACCAGACTGATCTGCCACGCATCAGCCTCCGCCAAAGGGGCTGCAAGCACCGATGCCAGCGCCGACCGGACGACCGTCCCCAAACGGTCACCGGCCGGGCGCAGACGGCCCGCCGGGTGGGCCGTCTCCGCCAACGCGTGCGCCAACCGTGCCGCCTCCCAGGACTCGTCCGCACCGAAGGACTTCGTGCGCAGCACCGCCTCGACGACCACGACCCACTGCCTGCTGCGGTCGGGCACCGGAACGTCATGGGCCCAGAAACTGATGCGCAACAGCACATGCCGGTCCTGGTGCGTCTGCGCGATCTGCTGCAGCAGCGTGCCCGCCAGCATGCCCGCCCGGGCCACCAAGCCCACCGCCATACCCGTCGCACCACCACCGCGCGCGTCGATCGCACCAAGATGCTGCTGCACCCACGCACATACAGGCGAGGCGTCGGCGTCCAGCAGACGCTGAAGATACGGCAAAGCCGGCCAGCGGGACGTCTCCGGCAGGAGCCGCTCCAGCGGCAGCAGGTCGAGCCAGCACCGGCTGACCGCCGCACGGAAGAAGTATTCGCCGGCGCGCGGATCCGACATGGACGCGACCTCAGCAGCATCCGCCCGCGACGGCTGCTCGCTGCGCGCCAGCTGCCGCAGCCGCTCGGCACGCTCCGGCAGCCCCAGAAAGAGCTGCTCGAAGGAGGCCACCACTCCCTCGAACCGCTCCCGGGAGTTCTCCGGTGTGGCGCCCGAACCGTGCAGGACACCCGAGGTGTCCCGATAAAACCGGGTCCAGGAGTTGCGCACCGCCTCTACCTCGGCCAGGCCCATCTCCTGGCGCGTCAGCTCCTGCACCAAGTGCCCGATCTGGCGGATGCGCTGCACACCAGGACTGGCCTCCTCTTTCTCCAGCGCGTCCAACGCACCAGCAAGCTCGTCCATAGTCCTGTCCGGCACCTGGTCGTGGGTGCGCCAGGCCTTCACAACGGCGGGGGGGGGGGGGGGGGGGGGGGGGGGAGTGGGCGGGGGGGGGGGGGGGGGGTTTTTGGGGGGGGGTGGGGGGGGGTGTGTGGGGTTCCCGCGGAAAAGAATGGAGGAGCTCCGAGA
>NZ_JBWKFF010000041.1:0-35809 GCF_056434425.1 Streptomyces sp. NPDC044033
CTCGTCAGCTGCATCGATCGGCGGAACTACCCGAGCATGCCCGTTGATCATGCTGCCGCACCGGGAAACTCCAAGATCCCCGACAGAGTCAAGCTGACCCCGGCGGGGTCAGCCCTCGTAGTCGTAAATGGCGTCAGCGTGAGTCGAGCAGCACGTTGGCGAGGCGGAGCGCGTCCTTCGCCAGGGACATCGCCGCATGAAGGCCAAGAACTTCATGCAGGGTGGGGTGCACGACGCGGGCCCAGTCGCCGCAGAGCGAAGGCCACGCGGCCAGCGTCACCTCGCCGCCCGCAAGGCCGAGACGGGCTTCCACTTCCGTCGTGCCATCGGTCCTCGGATACCAGCTCAGCAACACGTAGCCGTCCGGTGCACCAGCTCCGTGCAGCAGCCAGCACACCGGGACCGGTGCCTTCACATCGGCATGAGCGTGCTTCACCAGGGCGCCCCGTGCCCATGCGGGCATGGGGCGCGGGGCGACGTCGGCCAGGGACTGCTCCGCCCCCGGGTCCGGCTCCGGTGCACGAGGAAGCCGAGCGGCGGTCACGCGCGCTCCGGGACATCGAAGTCGGTGTGCCAGAAGCATTGCTCGCGGCGTCGGGCGATACGCCGCCTCCGCTTTTGTGCCCCGGAGCGCGTACGGGTGCCGTTCTCGTCCGGGTAGTAGTAGCAGGTGCAGCCTTGGCCTGCGCGGACGCAGGGTCCTTCGTGCCCGGGGACCGTTTTGCCGAGCATGTCGCTCACGGGACCTCCTTGTTCGTCTACGAAGTTGCCGGTGCCGCCGAGGGCCCGTGACGCGGCGGGATGAACCGCGTCACGGGCCCTCGGGGCAAGTTCAGGACCAGGCCAGTTCGGTACGGACGGCCGAGGGGAGATAGCCCTCCTGGCCGTTCTCCGCGATGTAGACCACGGTGGCGGGCCCGTCGGTCACGGTGAGGACTTGGCTGATGCGGTGGGCGAAGGGCCAGTCAGGGTTGATGGCGAGGAAGACCGGCTGGTCGTGGTCGAGGGTCTGCAACTGGTGGATCAGTTGCCCGACCGTGAGCGTGCGGGACACGAGACCTCCGTGGTGTGGGATGTAGCAGCGGGCTGGCCGTGCCGTGAGCGTCAGATGCAGTCGCAATATGGGCCGGGGTAGGCGATGAGCGCGGCGAGGAATCCGGCGACGGCCTGCGCAGGGATGTCGTCGCCGAAGGTGGCGCTCCAGGCGCGGCGGCCGTCGGGTCCGTGGACGCTGATGTGCCACAGCTCGCCGAAGGCGGCCTCGGGGCTTTCGGGGAGGAACCCGACGAAGACGCGGCGGTCGGGGCTGGCGCAGTAGACGTTGGCCTTGGGGTCGTCGACCGTGTCCCAGCCGCAGTTGTCCAGCAGCCGCAGGACGGGGTCCGCGCAGTGGCATTCGAGCAGCCACTCGCGGTCGGCGGAGGTGGTGCGAGCCGGTGTAAGAGCGTTGGACTTCACGAGGAATCCCTTCGTTGACCTGCGGGTTTTCGAGCCGTCTGTACGTTGACTTGGAATCGGGCCGTCATTCCAGTCCGTGGGCCGGTTTGGTGTCTGCCGCAGGCGAACTCGGCCCAGGGCGGTGCGGATGGACTCCTCGTTCGGGAATGAATCGGTCGCCCCCGCGGGCTGACTGGGGGCGACCTGAAGAAGAAGGAGGGGAAGGCGCGTGGACGCGGACGAGCAGCGTCGGTTCGGCGAGAGCCTTGATGATGCCGAGGCGGCGTCCGTGGGACGGGCTCGTGCGGCGCGCGGCGGACGGATCGAGGTGACGGTCGAGGAACTCGCCGAGGCCCTCGGTCGACCCCGACCGCCAGACCCGTGTGCGGGTAACCCTCCCGGAGAGGAATGACCTGTCCGGAGGCACGGGAGCGTCACCTTCGGTGGCGCGGCCGGGCACTGGCGGCCTGAGCCTGGGGAGTTGGCATCGCGCTCGGCTGGGGCCGCGAGTCCCCTGCGGTGGCACGGGTACGGCTGCGGGCGGCCGAGGCCCGAGGGGTATCGGTGGGCGTGGATGAGTGCGCGGCACTGTTGGTGACGGTGGCCTCGGGGTGCAGGGCTTCGGTGTTGGTGCGCGGGACCGGCTCGCGGCTGCTCAGCCGTGTGGCGACGGCGGTGACGAGACGGGTCGGGGTGTGGGTGGTGAAGGCGCCGTACCAGTCGTGGCCGTGGCCGAGGTTGCGTGCCCCGGAGATGAGCCAGGGCTCGTAGTCGGCATCGAGGGGATGGCCGGGTGTGGTGTCGTAGCTGACCGTTGCCAGGTGATCGGGGGAGGTGAAGTCGATCTCCCATTCGTTCTCCCGGCGTCGCCAGCCGGCCTCGGCCAGGGGACGCAGCACATCGTCTGCCCGGGGCCGCCGTCCGCCCGGCCACAGGCTGACGTCCTGGGCAAGGGCCGTGGTGAAGGCCGCGACGACCTCGGGCGGCGTGTTGTCGGTGAACGCGGCCTGCCATGTGGGCGGGGTGTAGCGGTCGGGCCCTTCGCTGACCCGCCACTGGACCTGGGTGAGCCCGCGCGGCATGTAATCGACCCGATGGCGTTGTGCGGGAGAGGTGAGACGGGCGTTGCCGAGCGCGTCGTACTCGTGGCGGAAGCCCGCCTCCAGGAGAGGGCGGAGCGCGGGCTCGGCGGAACCCTCCCCGGCGAGGTAGACGGGCGAGACGAGCACGGTGGTGTCGGGGCCGGGTTCGGGCATGGAGTAACTCCTTTTCAGGACGATCGGGTTGGCCTCAGCGCGTTCGGGCTGTTCGCGAGGGCGTGGGCGCGGACGAGGGCGGAGGACTTTCACGGGTGCGCTGCGTGGCTGCGGAGAAGCGGCCACGCACCTGGGCCGCCGCTGCGCGTGCGGAGTGCGCTGTGGGGCGCAGGCCGACGAGATCGCGATGGGCCTCGGGTACGTGATGCGCAGGGCGCGCAACGGGCTCGGGGTCGGCGACGGCCAGGGCGGCGGCAGTCATCAGCGGCTGAGGGGTGTGGCCGGTGAAGTGCGCTGCCCAGGTCGGCCGGGAGACCGGGTCGGGGCCGGCGGTGATCTTCCAGGTGGCGGCGCCCCGGTGACGCAGCTCCTCGGGGTCATCGACGTAGCCGGTGCGGATGTGGAAGGCGGCGCGCTCGTCGGGGGCGAGGGTGCGCCAGGGCCGGGTGCCGCGCACGGGCTCCCAGCCGTGCTCGGCGAAGACACCGGCGGGGGTCTGCCCGGTGTGGAGCGGCCCGCCGGACAGGTAGTCGGCAAAGTAGGTGTCCACGCCGTCGATGAGCCGCTCGGTGAAGGCGGCGAGGACTTCGTCGGGGGTGGTGCGGTCGAAGTGCGCGGACCAGTCCGGTATGCCGAGCGGGTCGTAGGCGTAGGTGAAGGTCCACTCGCCGTCGCGTCGGGCGGCGCGGAGGCGTTGGCAGGAGCTGGCGTAGAAGGGGTCAGGACCGACGAGTGTGTGGCTCCACCCCGGGGCGGCGTCCAGGAGGGGCCCGGCGGGGTCGGTGCCGGTGGTCCCGGCGAGGTAGCGGGGTGCGACGAGCACGTCCTCGCCGGCGGTGGTGCGGTGCGGCATGGAGTATCCGGGGGAGCACGGGCGCCCGCGCCCGGCCGTAGTGGGCCAGGGCGGGCGCCGTCGCGGGCAGGTCTTCTGTGGCTGGGCGCGCGGGTCACCGCGTGCGGGCCGGGTGGGAGAGCGCGGTGATGTAGGCCGCCACGCGCGGCGGCGGCTGGTCCGGATGCGAGAACAGCCCCGTCGCCCTCGGTGCGGCGGGAGAGTGTTGGCGGGCCGCGTGTGCCCGACTTGCCACGGCGGAGAGCTCGCTGGGTGGCCCGGCCGCTGCGGCCTGGCTGCGGCGGCCGAAGTCGTGCAACTCCACGAACACCGGCGCGAGCTGCCGTGCGCCGGGAGCCAGGGAGTAGGCGAAGCGCTGGTCGGAGCCGAGGCGCGTGACGAGCCCGTCGTCGAGGAGCTGCTGGGTGCGGTAGTGAAAGGACCCGGTCGCCAGCCCCGTGGCCTCGCGCAGTGCGCCCGGCCGTAGAGGGCCGTGCTCTTCCAGCGCGGTGAGCACGTCGACGGTGCCCTTGCCGCGCAGCCGGGCCAGCGCGTCCTCGACCCGGTCGGGCCGCCTCCAGGCGGTGGCGTCCACCTCGAAGTGCCGCGCGTGCCAGGAGGCCAGGGCGCGGTGGACGGGGCGCGTGTCCTGACCCAGAGCCGAAGCCGCGTAGCAGCCGCGTTCGGGCTTGGCGAGCAGGTCACTGGCGCGCATGCGCAGCAGGACCTGGTGAAGCGTGGCCGTGTTCAACCACGGCATGGCGGACCTGAGCTGAGGGGCGCGCAGCGGCCCGCGTTCGCGAAGGGTCTCCAAGGTCCAAGAAGTCCACAACGGCGCGAGCACATCGACGGCGTGGTGGATCCGGTTCGCGGGGGCGGGAGTGGGGGTGTGCATGGTGGTTCTCCGAAATGAGTTCAGCGCCGCGGGCGGGAAGCCGTCCGCGAGGCGGCGAAGGCGTCGGCGCGGGCCGCCGGGGCGGCGGGTGTCGCGCTCGGCCGGGGCCGGGGGTGCGTCGTGCGGATACGCGCGGCCTGGGCACGCCTGGCGCCGAGGCCCCTGTGCGCGGCGCGGTGGAGGGCGGCGGAGACAGCCGCGTGCTTGGCATCCAGCGGGGTGGGAGCGCCCGTACGCGGCTGGGCACGGGCGCTGACCGGTTCGAGACGGACGAGGTGCTCGACGTCCCGGTGGATCATGTGCCGCTCGCGCACGACGGGCGCGGGGTCGCTCAGCGCGGCAGCGGTGGCGGCGATCAGGTGGTCCGGGGTGTCGGAGGTGAAGGTCGCCTCCGCGCGGGTGGCCCACCCCGGAGGCCCCGCCCACAGCACCACCGTCTCGTCGTCACGGCCGTAGTTGCGGGTGTCGATCCAGGCCCCGGCCCGCCCGTCGGGGGAGGTGATGTTCACCGTTGCGTGCTGGGGCTCGAAACGGTCCTCCCAGCCGCCATCGAGGAGCGGGCGGACCTCGTCGGCCCAGTACATCGAGGGCTCGGCGAGGAAGCGGTCGCTCTCGGGATACCAGTCCTTGGCGAGAGCCTCGGTGAGACCCGCGACGACCTCCGGCGGGACAGTGTGATTAAAGGTGGCCTGCCACTTGGGCGGGGAGACGGCGTCCTCGGAAGCGGTGATCTTCCACAGGTCGAAGTCGTCACCGAACCAACCGATCTTGATCCTGTGGTCCGGGCTGGTGACCATCAGCTGGCACGGGCCGTCGTCGAAGGAGTAGTGCGGCCAGTGGGTGACGGGAGCGAACCCCGCGTCACCATTACCAGGAGACCCGGCGAGGTAGCGCGGGGTGACCCGGTACTCGCGCCAGCGCTCATCCTCGGGCTCGTCGGACATGAAATACATTCCTTTTCAACGAAGTTGGTCAGCGCATGTGCCGCGGACGCTGCTGCGGCGCTGAGGAATCCGGCGCCGGTGCGGCGGGTTCGGTCCAGCCGACGGTGACGTGGGCGGAGCGGGCGCGGGCGGCGTGGGCCCGTCGGGCATGCGGGCCGGAATCCGTGTGCTGGTGTTCGCGTGCCAGACGCCGGGCTGCGGCGTTGTAGGCGGCATGGTCCTGCCGTTCACCGACGGACAACAGATAGATCTCCCGTTTGTGCTGGGAGGAGGCCGGGGCGTCGCGGTATTGGATGACCATGCGCCAACGGGTCTGCGGGTCGACGTAGACCTTGTGGCAGCCCGCCAACTCCCGTTGCAGCGCGGCGCCGCGTTCGTTGCCGTGCACCAGGTGCTGGAGTTCGAGCAGCGCCAGGTCCCGCATCTTCTCCGGCACATCGCGCAGATCGGCCAGAGCTTCGGGGTGCGCGGCGAAGGCGTAGCGGGCGCTCACGAGAGCCCCCTGGAACGGGTGTGAACCGTGCCGGGCGCCGCAGTGATCCCCGGCAGGGGCGGCTGTGTGCTGGCCGTGGCGTTGGTCGTGGTCCGGGCGAGGGCGGCAGTGGCACGCCGGTCGACGGTGTCGCTCGCGGGCGCCGGGGCCAGGGGCAGCGGTGTGTCCCGGTCCCGCAGCCATGCGTCGGCCGCTTCGGCGCTGTTGAACGCCCCCTCGCGCACCGTGTACGTGTCGAAGGACGGTGACGTCTCTTCCAGGAAGAGCCGGTAGGGCCGCTCGGCCGAGCCGGGGTGAGCGTCGTGGACGAGCGTGCTGACCTCGACACCGTCCCGGAAATTGCCAGGGTTGTGCGTGTAGTCCTCCAGCAGCGTGTACCGGCCGCCGGGGTTGGCGCGCAGCCGGTCCTCCACCTGGGAGGTGATCGCATCGGCCGGGCGCGGGCCGGGCTCATCCAGCTCGATCGCTTCGGGCGGGCAGCCACGGTTGCTAAGCCAGTTCTGTGTGAACGGCACGGTCGGCTGCTGGGCGGATTCGAAGGTGAAGGTGCCCTTGGCGGAGTCACGCTCGATGTGCATACCGACGTACTCGGCCGAGCCGGGGACGTCGTCCCAGATGGCGGCACGGTCGTAGAACAGCAGGTAGCTGTCGTCGGCGGTGTGGTGCGCGGCCAGCTCCGTGTACATGTCGTCCCACTGCGTCGCGCTCAGGAAATCGCCCTCGACGGCGACGGAGGCGGGCTCGAAGCCGTCGATGCGGTAGTCCGGGCCTGTCACGCCGCCACCTCGTACTCCGCCGGGTCCGGCCCGGCCAGCAGACGGTGGTTCGGGCGGGTCGGACTGGTGGTGCACGCGCTGAACGGGCCGTCCGGCGCACGCAGTTGCATCAGCCCGGGGTCGAGGTGGTCGCGGTGCCACAGGGAGGGCCCGGCGAGACCGGCCTCGGCGTCCGTGAACTGCTGCCAGGCCAGCCACAGCGCGTGCAGCCGGGCGACGGCCTCGGGATGCTCGCTCCACCGCGCACACCAAGGGCGGGTGGAGGTGATCTCGCGTCCGTAGACCGGCAAAAGCAGGTCCTCCACCCACACCTTCAGCGCCGCCAACTCCTCGGCATACGCCTGGCCCGCCATCGCCAGGATGAAAACGGAAGATGCCTCGGCCGGGCCGCTCCCACTGCTTGTAGGCGTAGCGGCTCCCCGACCGGGCCCTTCCGCCTCGCCGTCGGGCGGCGACGGCTGATCGTCGGTGAGACGGGCGAGGGTCTCGCCCTGCTTGCGGGTCTCGGCGACCAGGCCACTGACCGTGGAGACGAGGTCGTCCAGGTTGTGGTCCGGTATCCGTACCGGCTCGTTCTCGTCGGCGGACTCCGACATCGACATCCCCTTCGTCGCTCGGGTGTTGGAGCGTCGAGGATCCGGAGAACGACCGGTTTGGCCCGGCCGGGAAACCAGGTGTAGAAGGGGCGGCTCAGGCACCCCGGCGGTGGCGGCAGATGGTCGCGGGCGGTGTGAGGAGCCGCACCACCTGGAGGGCCTGGTGCGGCACAACACCGTTGCCCAGGGCCTTGAGTTGGGCGGGGCGACCCAGTCCGGGAGTGGCGGTCACCCAGCCGTCATCAAGGCCCTGCATCCATTCCACGAAGCGTGGCGAGAGGCGCCCCGCGTCGTCGGTCGGCGGCGGTGCCGGTCGGGTGAGGCTCTCCCATCGGACGATGGCGTCGCCGTACCGCCCCCATTCCCGGGGGCCTTCTTCGAGAGTGCCGAGGTATCGAAGAGGGTGGGGGACGGGTCCGCCGGAAGACGGGCTGCGGTCGCTCGGCTGCTCAGTTGTGCCGCTGCCGAGGGGAGCGTCAGGTCGCCGTTGCCGTGGCGCTGGCGGGGCGAGCCCTTGATGCCGTCGGATGCCTTCGGGGTCGGCAACAGCCACTCGACCTCGTCCGCGAGGTTCGGCCCGTGCCCCCCTTCCTTCCGTTTCGAGGGGTGCTGGCTGCCGCCGTTGGAAGCGATGTTGCTGGTCGGCGTCTTCAGCAATGGCCTCTCGTCGCCAGGCGACCAGGAAGAGCCGTTCCCTTCGGTGCGGGGCGCCGACGTCGGAGGCGCGTAGCACGCGCCAGCGCGCATCACGCCCGAGGTCGGCCAGGGAGCCGAGTACGGCACCGAGTGCCCGCACAGCAGGCCGGCCTGTGCCGTCTCCCAGACACCACGGGCACAGTTCCAGGTCGCCAGCGGTAGCGGCGGGTGAGGTGAGGAGTCCTCGAACGTTTTCGATCACCACCAGGCAGGGGTCCAGGGCGTCGATGGCACGCACCACGTGGTGCCACAGCCCGGAGCGGTTTCCTTCCAGCAGGCCGGCACGGCGCCCGGCGACCGAGACGTCTTTGACAGGGGAAGCCCGCCGTCAGGACGCACACCTCCGGCGCGTCCGCCCAGTTGACGGTGGTGATGTCGCCGAGGTTGGGAACGCGGGGCCAGTGCCGGGCCAGGATGCGGCTGGCGCCGGGGTCGGTCTCGGCATGCCAGGCGAGGGCGCCGCCGAGGGCGGCCTGGACGCCCAGGTCCAGGCCGCCGTAGCCGGAGCACAGGCTCCCTATCAGCAGGCCGGAGTTACCGGACGCCGGGTCATCGCCCACGTACGGGCCCGGGTACATGCGAGTGCTGCTGGGCGGGAGCCTCGGCAGGTGCTTCCGCCTCGGCCCCCGCCTGGTCACGAGCGTGGTCGGCTTGCGCGGAGCGGGCGCGGGCTGCCCTGGAGACGGACGATGCTTCCGCGTCCTCCAGGAGGGCGGCGCCGTTGGTCATGGACGCGTGCGCGGAGGAGAGGCCGTCGCGGGTGTCGGCGATGTGCTGCTGGGCGAGAGCGAACGCCGTATGGCGCCCGTCGATCAGGGCCGCGTGCTCGGGGGTGGTGCGGGAGTGGGCGTGCAGGAAGCCGAGCTGGCGGTAGGCGGCTCCGTAATGGCCCACGGCTTCGCTGAGGTGTCCGGCTGCCCTGGCCCAGGCGCCGAGGACGGCGTCGAGGCCGGGATCGGGCTGGCCCTCTGCGGAGCGGACGCGCACTTCCGCCGAGAGGCCCTGCACGAGGGAGGCGAGGTCGGCCAGATGAGTAGAGGCGCGGATCAGGTCGGGGAGATCGTCCGGGGTGTGGGGGAGGGGGAACTCGTCGCGCTTGCGGCTCAGTTCCTCGGCCCGGCGCAGCATGTGCTGTCGCTCGGTCTCCGTCTGGAGGTCGTGGTCGTTCATGGAACAACTCCTGCGGGTGCGTTGAGGGAGGGGTGGGGGAGCTGGTGGTTCTCGGATGGTGTGCGGCTGCCTGGAGGCGCGACGGGGTCACGGCGTTCGCCTCGTTCCTTGTGCGGGGGCGGAGTGGGGTGGTGCGGGAGCGGATGCTGGTGCGCGAGTGTGGGCGATGACCTGCTGCGTCGTTCGAGTGCGGGCGGCCCTGGCCAGGGGAGCAGTGGTGTCGAGGTCCTCGGCGACCGCCCGCAGGCGCTGGGCGCCGTCGCCGAGGCGGTCGCGCGCCCACTTGAGGCTGTCTTGCATGGAGGCGAACGAATACTCACGTGCGTCATTCAGGTCCGGACCGACACGGCCTCGGTAGCGGTGTTGGAAGCTCAGTTCGGAGTAGGCGGCGGTGTAGTGGGACACCGCCTCTCCCGCCTGCCCGGCCGCGTCCGTGTAAGCGCTCACGACCTGACCAGGGTCTGCTCGGGGCACCGCCTCGACGGAGCGGAAGAGGACTTCGTCGGACAGATCCCGCACGAGACTGGTGAGGGAAGCCAGTTGTTTGGAGGATCCGATCAGGTCCGGCTGATCTGTGGGAGAGGAGGGCACAGTGACGCTGGCGCGGAGCCGTTCCATCCTTTCGGCCACGAGCACGAGCTGGGCCTGCTCGGACTGGGTGCGCTCGGATGCGTCTGTCACGGAGAACTCCTTCGGGAATGCCGGGCAGAGGGGGTGGGAGAGGGCGCAGCCGCGTTTGCAGGCGCCGTGTTCTCGGCGCGGGGCGCGGTGCTGCGCGCCCGTGCGGCGGCGGCACGGGCCGGAGGCGGCAGGCCCGCCGGTTGTGTCGTCGCTGCCTGCGGCTGAGGGCCGGCATCGCTGACGGCCCGGCGACGGCGTACCTCGTCGAGCGGGCCGAGGGCATGCAGGGCGTGGCTGATGAGCTGGCCGGGCGCGAGGGAGGTGTCGTCGGCCAGGGCGGCGACCTGCCGTGCGGAGGCGGCGGCGGTACGCAACAGGGAGGAGTCGAGGACCTGCTCGCCGAAGTAGTCGGCCGCCCCCGCGAAGGGAACGTGGCAGATGCGGCGCACGCGCTCGGCATCGAGCGAGCCATCCCCGAGGGCACCTCGGCGCTGGCACTCCCACAGCACCGTCAGCTCGTCCACAGGCTCGCCCCGGTGCCGCAGCGCCACCAGCGCCCGGTAGACCTGCCGGTGGCCCAGGTCGGCGAAGTCACCGGGACGGAGCCAGTCGGTCATCCGGGAGAGCTGCTCGGGGTGGGCGGTGAGCGCGCCGAGGAGGAACTCCTCGTCGGCCAGCACCCGCTCGGCAACCTGCCCCGCCGGAACCGTGGCTGTCAGTCCGGCGACGGCGGTGTTCGGCTCCACGGGCCGGGGTTCGAAGCCCCAGCGTCGGCCGAGGTCGTCGAGTACGTCGTGCAGGACCTGCGCGCGGTGCAGGGTCTCGTCCACGCTGCTGCCGCGGGCGGTGTCGGTGCGGGCGGCCTGGTGCAGGCGGACGGCGTGCTGGGTGACGCTGCGGTGGATGGCCCCCTCCAGCACCATCCGCCCGTAGACCGGCGCGTGCGCGGGACGCGGACAGGCGGAGACCAACGAGTGGACGTAGGCGGTGGTGACGCCACGTGTACGGGTACTCGCCTCCTCGCGTACGTCGTTGAGCCAGGCAAGGGGGACCGGCGCGTCGGGCGCGAGCTTCGTCGTCGGGTGGCCGTCGGTGCGGAGGGTGAGCATCGCGGCGTAGAGCGCGGAGTGCGCGGGCCGGTAGAAGTGCTCGGGGCGCAGCCATCCGGACAGGCGTCCAAGCTGGCGTGGCTCCAGCAGCACCGCGCCCAGGACGGCCTGCTCGGCCTGCAGCAGCGGCGTCACCCCAGCCCCTGGTCGGGCTCGTCGATGCCGAGGTGGGCGACGGCCCGGTTCGCGGCATCCAAGTCGGCTGCTAGGGAGTCGAGTTCGCGGGCGAGCGCGGGCTCGTTGGTGGGGATGGCGCCGCTGGGGGCGACCAGCCACCAGCGCCCGTCCCGGCATACAGCGGGGGTGTCGGCCAGTTGCTCGGAAGGACGGATGGTGTCCCAGGAAGGGGCGGTCATCGGGCACCTCGACGGGAGGAGAGAGCGGGCGGACGGGCGTCGTGGTGAAACCCGTTCGTTTCGTTGGGGTGCTGCTGAGGGGTACGACGCTCATGTGGCCGGTCCGTACTGGTCTCGGCCGGGGCGGTCCTTGGCCAGGGCACGCTCGGTGATGGCGGCGGTGGCCTGCTTCGAGGCGGCGCCGAGGCGGTCGGCGTCCGGCTCGCGGTACCAGGGCTTGAGATCCAGCAGCGCCGGTCGGACCCCGGTCGCCAGCAACAGCGCACTGCCCTTGGGCAAAGCCCGGATCGCGTCGGGCGGCAGCACACGCTCCTGCCGCATGGAGACGGAGGAGGAGTGGCCGGACTCGCTGTTGGAGACCGAGAGGGTCTGCACGTCGTGATCGCCCGCGAGACGGGAGAGCTTGTCGGCGAAGTCCGCGTCATCGATGCCGGAGCCGATGAGCTTGATCGTCGCCGCCGACCACAGGGCGTCCATCCCGGTCTCGCCCCACACTCGCTGGCCCTGCCGGTAGGACTGCAGGATCGTGATCGGGATGACCCCGCGTGAACCCAGGTGGGAGTAGAGGTCGGGAAGGTCTTGGATTTTGCACACGTTCGCGGCCTCATCCAGGATCGCCAGCAGGGGCGGGTCGAGGCGTCCGCCATCGCGTTCGGCCTGGATGACGGCCGCCCGCATCACCGCATCAGCGGCGGCGGCGATGATCGCCGACGCGCTGCCGCCGCCGTCCTTGGAGAGCAGATAGAGCGTGTCGTGGCTGGAGGAGAACTCCTCCGGCTTGAACTCGCGCAGCTTCGAGGTGCTTTGAGGTGGGGTGACCCAGGCGGCGATGCGCGGATCGAGGAGGCAGCTCGCGTACTGCCGGGCGTTCTCGAAGATGCCGTCGCGCGTCTCCACGGCTCCGGCGACGGTGCCCTGGAGCTGGGCGGCAACGGCGTCCAGGCCGGCGTCGGTGAGCAGGTCGATCGGGGTGCGGTCGGCAGGGGAGGCGAGCCAGGCGGTCACCTCGGTAACCGGCCGCCCGCCCCGCGCCGCTGCAAGGAACAAAGCCGTCAACGTGTTGGCGGCGGCGGTGGACCAGAAGTCCCCGGCGCTGGACTCATCGATGGAGGCGGTGACGAAGTGCTGCGCCAAGCGCCGTGCGCCGGTCAGGTCGTGGGCATCGGAGAGGATGTCCCACCACATCGTCTGCTCGGCGTGCGCGATCTGTTGCGGATCCAGCGTCCACACCGTGCCCACCTTGGCGCGCTCGTCGAGCGTCGCGGTGAACGCGTCGTTCGCCGCCTTGTTGGAGGTCAGCAGCACCGCGCCGGGAGCACGGAGGATCGCGGGTATCGCGAGGCCGGAGGTCTTGCCGGAGCGGGGCGCCATGATGGCCAGGAGGACGTCCTCCCAGGAAGAGCGGACCTCCGCCGCGCCGGGCTTCAGCGAGCCGAGCAGCACCCCGCGGTCGTCGGGAGCGATATCCGCCGGCTTGGTGCCGGTGAGGCTGGGGCGCAGGCCGGTGGCCTTGGCGGCGGCCTTCTTCGGCAGCAGGTCACCCAGATCGCGGTGGTCGGCGAGGCCCTGCTTGTTGGTGCGGAAGCGCAGCCACAGCTTCGCGCCACCGGCGGCGGCCGCGAGCAGGAGCACGGCGGGGATGGCGTAGCAGCCGGTGAGCAGGGCGGGCCGGTCGAGATGGGGCCACAGATCCTCGGGGTGGAAGAGGGCCTGGACCGGTTCGAGCGGGGCCCACGGGCCGGAGCCGAAGGCGGAGTTGGTGAGGTTGCCGAACAGCCAGGCCAGGCTGCCGCCGCCGATACCGAGGGCGGCGATGCCGAGCAGGAGATAGAGCAGGACGTCCGTACCGGTGGTGGTCGAGGGCGTCCTGGTACGCGCATCAGACAAGACGAGATCCAGGAACGTGCGGAAGCGGAGAGGAGGGCGCGGAGGGAGGGGAAGGCTCTGGAAGCGGTCATGGGAGATGGGCTCCTAGCGGTGGTGGCGGGGCCGCGGGGCGTGCTCGGGACGGACCTGCGCGGCGGGCGGCCCCGGTACGGCGGAGGTCGGGCTTGCGGGACCGGGACGTTGCGGGGCCGTGGCGTAGTAGCGGGCGACCTGGGCCTGCCAGCGCGGCTCCGGGGGCGGGCCGAGCGCCCGCATCTCGCCGCTGGCGCCGTGCAGCTCGTCGCTGAGATCGGTGAGCGTGGCGGCAGCATCCTCGAACCGGCAGGCCAGATCGAAGCCCTCGTCGGCCCCGGAGGACCAAGCTTCTTCGGCAGCGGCCTCGAAGAACTGGCCGAGCCGTGCGAGCACGCCGTCTGCTTCGTCCAGCACGTGCTCGGTCGCCTCGGCGGCCTGGTCGTAGGTCTCGGCACCGCTGAGCCGGTCGGTGAGATGGAGGATCTGGTGCCCGTAGGTGCGCTTGCCCTCCGGATCGGTGGGCGTACGCGTCACATGGGGGTTGAGTGGCACGGGGGCTCCCTGGGGTCAGAAGTGGGGGTTCTCACTGGGGCGGTCGGCCTCGTCGGCGGCCTCCAGCAGCTCGGGCAGGTCCGTAGGTTCGGAGTCCCGGTTGTCGATCCACCACCCGGCCCGGGTCAGCGGCCGTACGGCCTCCTCGATGGCCTGCCACTCGTCCTCGTCCATCTCGCCTTCGGCGACCAGCGAGGTGAAGGCGGCGGTCACGAGCTGGTGGCGGCAGCGGGCGGCCCAGCCGACCGCGCGCTCGCTGCCATCCAGCGGCGGCATCCGGTACCGCTCGGCCCAGGCTTCGGCCGCTTCCGCCTCTTCGGCGCGCTTTTTCGCCAGCCACTCGGCCTTGGACTCGGAGTCCTGGTCCTTGGAGGCTCGCCAGCACTCGGAGCAGTCACGGGAGGTGAGCCAGCGTGCGTAGCCGGCACGCCGGTCGGCGGGACGCTCGGACAGGTCGACGTCGCAGGTGTGGCCGCAGGCGTGGTCGATGGGCCAGACGGTCTTCACGGGCATGGAGCAGGCTCCTTACAGATCGATGGGTGTGTTCAGCGGGTGCGGCGATGTTCGGACGGCTGGGCTAGGGCCGGAGGAACTGGCGGTGGGAGGGCCGACTGCGGGGTGGGTTTGGAGCGTTGGGGCGAGGAGGCTGTGGCTGCACGGGAGCGAGAAGCGTGATGCTCCGGCAGCTCCTGGTGCGCTTCGCGAGGCGGCACGTCCGAGGGCGCGGGTGCGTTCCGGAACACGCCCCGGCTCATGTCCTCCAGCTCCATCACGGCGTTCATGACGTGGTCGTTGAGGGAGGTGACCAGGTGCTTCATGTTGTGCAGGTGCAGAGCCATGTCTCGGCCCTGGTCGGAGTCGAGGCGGTCGCACCATTTCGTGGCGGTGTCGACGAGGTCGTCCAGCTCTTCGACCGCGCCGATGCCTTCGTCCATCGCGCCCCGGATGACTTCCGAGATCCCAGCGGCCTCGCGCAGCTCGCGGGCCTCGTCGTTCAGCGCGTCCGGCGGTTGACCGGGAAGGGATGGGGGCCTCTTCCCGTCCGGTGGCACCACGGCGCGGGGGTCGGCGGCGACCGACAGGCCCGCGTCCTGGAACTCGTGCGTGGCGGCGGCCACGTTCTGCACTGCCGTGTGGTGCGGGGTGCCGTCCGGCAGCAGATACACATCCAGCCTGGCGTTGTACGCGAAGCGGTGCTTGCGCAGGATCTCGTCGAGGAAGGGGCGGTCATCGGCGACGGCAGCGGCGATACCGAGTTCGGGGGTGGCGCCGAAGGCGACGTCGGGCTCAAGTTCCAGGGGCACAGGAACGTTTCTCCTAGCGGTGGTGTGCGGGCTGCCGGGCCGCAGCCGGGCTGGGGCGGTGCGTGCTCTCGCTCAGCGGGCCGACCTGCGCGGGGGCGGTGCCCGTGCGGGCTGGCGAGACGGCGGTCGACGCCTGGGCCCGTCGCTGCTGGGCGGAGGCCGCCGCTAGGGGCGGCTCCTTCGGCGGCCCGCCGGGAGGCAGCGGATGCTCACCTGGGGGAAGGCCGTAGGCGGCATCGGCGCTGACGTTCTGGCGCGCGGCCCGCAGCGATTGCACCGCGAGCTGGGTGCGGCGTACCGGATCGCGGCCGGGCTCGGTCAGGGCGTAGAGGTGGCTGTTGGGGAGGGGTTCGAAACCGACCCGGCGGAGCAGATGGTCGGTGACGTGGTGATCGTGGGAGGGGGCGGCCACGACGCCGGCATCGGGGTGGTGGCCGATGGTGATGTGCGGAGCTTCCGCCACGAGATGTACCTCGCAGGGTCGGGGACGTGCGGGTGGCGAGGGTCCTCCCGGGAGCGGGGTTTGGCGGTGCCGGAGATTTCCGCTAGCGCCTCCGGTGGGTCCTCTCGGGACCGGGCGGCGCGGGCGTGGAAGGACTGGGCGGCGCGGTCGGTGAGACGGTGGGCGCGGCTGTGGTGGTGGAGCGGGCGCGGGCGGCCTCGGCCTGAGTCGTCCGGCCGCGACCTGTGCCTGCACGCGCGCGGGTTGCCTGGTCGATCTCGACCAGGACGTCGGCGTTGTCGGCGAAGGTGATGGCGTAGTGCCAGCCCTCGGCGTTGCGCAGGTTCTCTGACCTGTGCCGGAACTCGGCGCTCTTGGGGTGGTCGGGGAGGACCATCTCTTCCGCGTACTCCCAGGCAGCGCGCTCCTGGCGGCCCCCTTCGACTGCTTCGTGCAGGGCGGTGAGCTGCGACCTGCGGCGCGCGATGGTCTCGAAGTCGGGGTTGTCGTAGTCCTGGTGGAGGGCGCGGAAGTCCTCCTCGGCCTGGGCGAGCAGTTCGGGCCCGTGGTCGAGGAAGGGCTCGAAGGCGGCCCAGGCTTCGGCGTCCCGCTGGTGCTGGCGGGTGTCGTACCGCTCGTCGAGCGGTTCGAAGTTGTCGCCGCACAGGCTGTCGGAGACGGCGTCCCAGCCCTCCAGTGCCTTGCGCCCTCGCGCGGCGGCCTCGGCGAGTGCTGCGAGGAGGGATTCGCGGGTGGTCGGGTCGAGAGGCATCGTGTGCTCCTTCGCAAGGTCGGGGCGGGCGGTGTCGAACCCGGTGCTCGGCACCGCCCGCCTGACGTTCTGGCCGTTCAGCCGTGCATGCGGGCGTCGGTGTCGAACAGTTCGCGCTCGCGGGGGTGGAGGAGGTGTTGGGTGATGAAGCTGCGTCCTGCGACTTTCCACAGGCCGCGTCCCTTGGTGAGGGCGGAGACGGCCTGGGCCTCGACGCCGGTCAGGCCGAGCAGGGAGGCTGCTGCGGTGAGTTGGTCGGCTTCCTGGCGGTAGATGATGCGGGTGGAGCAGTCGGTGAGCAGGCCCTCGGCCAGGGCGCGGCCCCGGGAGCCCGCGTCGCCTGCGGTCAGCAGGTCGGAGAGCCGGTGGATGACCATCAAGTTCGCGATACCGAGCCCCCGGGAGAGCTTCCACTGGGACTGCATGCGCTCCAGCAGCGCGACGTGACGCATGACGCGCCAGGCTTCGTCGTAGATCACCCACCGCCGTCCGGCGTCGGGGTCGGCGAGGGCGGATTCCATCCACGCGGACGCGCACGTCATCGCCAGCACGAGCGCGGTGTCGTCCCCCGCGCCGCCCAGACGGGAGAGGTCGATGGACAGCATCGGAGCGCCCGGGTCGAAGGCGACGGTCGACTCCGCGTCGAACATCCCCGCCAGGTCCCCGTGCACCATGCGTCGCAGGGCGTGGGCGAGGTCCTCGGCAGCGGTCCCGAGGCGGCCGGAGGGCTCGCCCAGCGCGGCGTCGAGTTGGCCGGGAGAGCCGAGGACGTGTGCGATCTGCCCCAGCAGCGGTGTGTTCCCGCTGGCCTCGGCGTGCGCGACGACCTCGTCGAGGGCGACATCGAGCGCGGTGTGTTCCATCGGGTGCAGCTCGCGCCGCAGCACCGTCTTCGCCAGCGAGCCGAGGAGGAGAAGGCGGCGCTTGCGGACCTCGCCGCGCCAGTCCTCCTCGCTGGTCCCGCTCGGCCGTGCGGGGGCGTCCAGCGGGTTGAGACGTCCGGGCAGGCCGGGGCCGAGCGCGATGGTCTGGCCGCCCAGCTCGCGGGCGATGACGGTCCACTCGCCCTTCGGGTCGCAGGGGACGTAGATCTTGTAGCCGAAGGCGACGGCGCGGACCGCGAGGGACTTGGCCACGGCGGACTTGCCCATGCCGATGACCCCGGCGAGCAGGATGTTGGGGTTGGTGAATCCGTCGAGGCGGCCGTAGAGCGAGAACGGGTCGTAGCAGAATGCGGCCTCCGCGTGGACGTCACGGCCGATGTAGATGCCTTGGGCGCCCAGGCCGCCTTCGGCCAGGAACGGGTAGGCACCCGAGGCCGTCGCGGTCGTCATCCGGTGGGCGGGCAGTTTCAGGCTGCCGCCGCGGGCGGAGGCGGCACCGGGGCGTCCGGCTGCCGGGTAGGTGGCCCGCAGCTCGGGGTCGAGACCGGAGGGGGTCGTGCGGGTCTCGGGGCGGGCGGCGTCCCGGGCCTGGTCCCGGGCGGTGGCGAGGTGGGCCCGTGCGGCGCGCGCAGCTCGGCGGTCGCTCTTGGCCGGGACGAACAGCGGGCTGGCGGTGGCGCGCGTGCGTGTGGAGGGGGGCATGCTCGGTGGTGCTCCTGGTGGTCAGTGGCGGGTGAGGCCGGTGAAGGGGTCGCGCAGATCGGCCGGGGTGTGATCCCGGCGCACCCGCGCTGAGGCGGCGAGATGCCGTTGGCACACGGTGAGTTCGGGCGCACCCTCGGGAAGCCGGGCCCGGCACGACTCCCGGCCGGGCGGGCGCCCGGTATCCGGATGTGGAGCCGCGTGGAAGGCTGCGTGGAGGTGGTCGGCGGCCTGCCACAGCCGGATGCGGCACGCGCGCAGGTGATCGCCCTCGACGCCGGCCACGGGGGAGGTGCTGATGGTGTGCGCATCCAGGAGCCCGTAGAGGGCGACCAGGTGCGCGTGCAGCGAGTCCAGTTCCGCGCGGGAGGCGGCGACTGGGGCGTCGGGAAGGTTGATCGCCCGGTGGAAGTCGAGCGCAGCAGTGGCGAACGGCACGAAGTCCGAGGCCAGGTCGGGCAGGGGGTCGGTCTGCATGGGAAGGGGCCTTCGGTCGAGCACGGAACGAGGGGGCGGCGTTGGAGCCGGTTATGCCGCGAGGGCGAGGGGGAGGGCGGCGCGGGTGAAGGCTTCGGCCTGCTGCCAGGTCAGGCGGCGCAGGTCGGTCATGGTCGATACGGCGGCGGTCTCGATCGCGGCACAGGCGGAGTTGAGGTCGTCCTCGGATTCGGCGCTGACGGTCAGCAGCCCGGTGACGGCGACATCGGCGTGCCCGGCGATGAGTTGGCGTTCACGTTCCTTGACATCGGCGTACTCCACGGCGTCCTCCTCGGAGTCGACCTGTCCCTTGCGGGCCCGCTCGGCGGCATCCGCGATGACGGACGACTTCTTGCGCTGCACGTCCTTGAGCGCGGAGTCCAGCCCCTTGGGGGTGTAGGTGATCGAGAGGGTGCGGCGTACCCCAGAGGTGAACAGGAGCTGGTGCAGGAATCCCGGGCTGGTCTCGGTGCGGGGCCAGTTCTCGATCCAGAAGGTGGCGTGGTGCGCGGTGTCGGTCTGGACGCGTTCGCCCTTCTCCACCAGGACCACGGGTCCGGCAGCGGCGGGGTCGGCCTGCGGGCGTCCGGTCTGGGACCACTGGTCGAGAGCGGCGGAGGAGCCGGGGTCGTAGGCGGTCCGGATCACCGCTGCGACCTCGTTGGCGGACAGCCAGCCGCCCGGGGCGAGACCGGAGTTGCGGGCGGACTGGTCGAAGGTGGAGGTGAGCTGTGCCAGCACGGAGAAGGCGCCGGTGAGCCCACCCCCGCCCTGGTTGACCAGGCGCCGGGCGGCCTTCATATCGAGAGCCAGGGCGACGTACGCCTCGTGCGGCGCGGCTGCCGGTCCTGCGGCTTCCAGCAGGTCCCGGTAGACGGCCCCGGCCAGCGGGGTATCAGCTTCGCCGTGCTCGGTCCAGTACCGGTTGAGCGCGTCCCCGCTGTCGGGGACGGTGCGCTCCAGTACCTGGACGCGGGCGACGTGCCCGGTGCGGGCGAGCGCGGCCAGCGTGCGGCCCCAGCCGGTCACGTTCGCGGACTGGGCGGCCGGGTCCAGCAGCGCGAACGCGCGGGCCGAGACGCGGACCACCGCGGTCAGGGTGCCCGCATGCGGATCGTGGACCGCGCCGAAGTGACCGTTCGGCGCCGTGGCGACGCGGAGCGAGGCGGCCGTACCGGGCAGGTGCAGCAGCCCCTCCCGGCGCGGCCGGGTGTCGGGCCGGGCCAGCCACACCAACTGGCCCTTCGCACGGCGCAGTACGTACCGGAGGGAGATGGGTGCCCAGTCGGCCAGCGACCGGCCCCGGTGCCGCACAAAGACTCCAGCCAGGAGCAGGGCCCACAGCGGTATGAGCTTGAGCGCGCCGAGGACGCCGGAGGTGAGCAGGACCGCGAGCAGCAGCAGACCGGCGGTCGCGACACCCAGCAACTGCGGTACGGACAGGCCCATCAGCACGCCCCGGCGGGTGCGGTGGGGGAACTTCACGGTGGCCGGACCGTCGGAAGAAGAGGTCTCGGAGAACATGGCAGAGCCGTCCTTGAAAGCAGAGGAGAAGAGAGAGAAGGGGGACGGGGGCGGGCGGCCGGGCGGGGCCTGAGCCCGCCCCCGTCAGGTGAGGGTTCTAGGAGCCGGAATCACCGGGCGGGCCGGGGTAGACCCACCGCTGCGGTGTGGCACCGCCCTGCGGCGGCGGACCGCTCGATGGCGGTGATTGGCCCGCCGAAGACGGCTGGCGCATACTCCCCGTCGACCGGTGGGAGGAGCCCTGGCCACCACTGCTGGAGCGTGCGCCGGATTCCTGACCGGGTCGGCGGATGAGCGGCTGGCCCTGGTCGCCGTCGGTCGGGGGACGTCGGATGAGCGCACGGCCCTTGTCGCCTCCGGCGTCTGGGTCCTCGCCGAAGCGGAAGTGGGTCTGCTTCGGCTTGCCCTGGCCACCGGAGCCGCCGCTCGGGTCGATGCCCGAGGCGACCCCGCCGGCACCCTGGCCCGGAACCTTCGAGGGCCCTTGCGGCGCCATGCCGCCGGTCTTGGCCTGCATCGCCAACTGGCCCGCGGTCTTCGCCGCCCCGGCCGCCGTACCCACCCCGGCGACGCCGGTGCGGTGCAGGTCATCGTGTCCGCCGCCGTCTGCGGCCCAGTGCACGAACTTGTAGGTGGCGTACGGGCAGAGCAGGACGAGGACCATGACGACCATGCCGGACATGGCGTCCGAGAGCGCGGCCATGCCGCCGTCGGAGTCGGACTTGCCCATCGCGGAGACGCCGAGGAGGAAGACGATCGTCATCAACAGCTTGCTGACGATGAGCGTGGAGGTGGCCTCGGTCCAGCCCCTGCGCCAGCGCTTAGCGACCTCCCAGCCGCCGCCTGCGCCCGCGAAGACCGCGAGCGTGACGAGGACGAGGATGCCGACCTTGCGGGCGACCATGACGGCCCAGTACAAGAACGCGCCGATCGCGCAGCCGAGCGCGATGATCGCGGGTACGCCCCAGCCCAGGCCGTACATCGCCCCCAGCTCGTTCACCTTGATCACACGGCGGATCGCATCGTCGACCGAGGAGTTCGCCGCCTTGAACAGCCCGGCGGACAGGGCGTCGACCACGGTGAGGGTGACGGTGGTGCAGGCGATGGCGGCGAAGGCGAAGAAGACGCCGATCATCGTCCCGAACGCGGCCTGGGCCAGGGCGCGCTCGTCGCGGCGCCAGGCGGCGCGGGTGAGCTGGAGACAGAACGTGCCCACGGTGAGCACGAGCCCGATGGGCAGGATCAGCTCGTAATTGTGCCGGAACCACTCGGCGTTCAGGTCGACGGCGGTGGTCTTGTCCACCGCCTTGGAGGCTAGGTCGGCGGCGGACTGGGCGACCTCGCCCATGGACTTGGCGATCCACGCACCGATGCCGTCCGTGATCGCCTCACCGGTCTTCCCGGCCACACCGCCCACGGCGCCGCAGACCGAGTTCATCAGCGGAAGGTCACAGGCCCCCATCGGACACCTCCTTGCATGTTGCGGCGCGACTCACGGGGCGACCTCCGGCAGAACTCCGGACAGGGCGCACGCGTGATGGGGCCGGCACTGGACGGCGAGCGTGGTCGAGCGGGGTTCGGCTCCGGCGCCCGAGCCCTTCCAGGCGAGGGACTGCTTGCCGGTCACGGTGACCGCGTAGACGTACGCCTGCGTGATGCCGCCGGGGTCCTGGGACATGGCGGTCTTGAACGCCTCGGGGTAGTGGCCCTCGCTCACGTTGGCGGTGGCGTGCTGGTGGTTGTCGTGCATCCGCGACCACAGCGCCTTGCCCGGCACTTCACCGCTCACGGACTTCCAGTCGGCGTACTTCGCCTCGCCGGCTATCCACCGCTTGAGCCCGGCAAGGTGCTCGGCTCGGGAGAAGTGCTGGGTGTCGTATGTCCACAGCGTCTTGGTCGCCGCCTTCGCGAACTCCACCGGGTCGCCCGTGCGCGGCGGCGCGGCGACGGCCTCGTCCGCGCCCGGACGCGGTGCGGGGGAGTGCGGCGTGGCGGTGGGCTTCGGGTGGGCGTCCGCTCGTGGTTGCGGAGCCTCGGACCGGGTCAGGTAGGCGACGAAGCCGGCGAGGGCCAGCAGCACGGCCAGGATGATGCCGATCATCGCCGAGCGCCGGAGCACCGACGAGGGCGCGACGGACGAGTCCTGCGGTGAGGTGGATCGTTTCTTCAGCGTCGGCATCAGTGGACCTGCGTCCCCATCGCGGAGAAGAACGCGACGATCCCGTTCGCCGCCCCGAGAAGCAGTGCGACGCCGGCCGCGATCGTGGTGCCCTTCTTGCCGTTCTGCTCGGCCTGGTGGCCGCCGCTGTGATGGCCCCAGGCCCAGATCACCGCCGAGAGGGCCAGGGCCCCGACCGTGGCGATGATCCCGAAGAGGTTGATCGAACCGACCACCTTCTTCAACACGTCGATACCGGGCAGGCCGCCGCCCTTGGGTGAGACGCCTGGGTCGTAGGCCAGTTGCTGGAGATGCTGCGCGAGCTTCAAGGGAACTCCTGTTCGAGTCCGGGCATGCGAAAGCCCCGGAGGTCGTGCGAGAGAGAAATGAGGGAGGGGAGGAGAGGGCGCGTCAGGCGACGCGACGCGCGGCGAGGATCGAGGGACGCCACTCGGCGAGCCGGGTGATCTTGGTGACGTCACCGGTGCGCGGCACCTGCAGGATCAGGCCCTGCCCGATGTACATGCCGACGTGCTCCGGCCGGGCGGCCGTGCCGCGGGTGAAGAGCAGATCCCCCGGCTGCAGCCGCTTCGGGCTGACCGCCTTGCCCTCGGCGACCTGCGTGTACGTGGTCCGGGAGAGCGTGATGCCACCGGCCTTGTAGGACGCCTGCATCAGCGAGGAGCAGTCGCACCGGCCCATCGGGTCCTTGCCGTGCGCGTCCGCGCACGACCCGCCCCACTGGTACGGCGTCCCGAGCTGCCCCAGGCCCCACCGGATCGCCTTGCGAACTGGCTTGGGCGCCGACGCCGGGATCTTGTAGCCCTTGGGTACGGATCCCTTCGGGATCGGACCGAACGACGAGCCGTCTTCGTTACCGCACTCGCCCCCGGCGGGGGCGTCCGTCTTGTCGCCCTTCTCGGTCTCCTTGCCGGAACCGCCGCCGTCCGTAAGGGCTTTGGCGAGGGCTTTCTGCAAGGCGGTGGCCAGCGGCTCCCACTTCGCGTACGCGTCGGGGAACCCGCTCGCCTGGACCGCTTGGGCGGCCTGGGCGACGGTCATGGACTGCCAGCCCGAGACCTTCTTCAGGTGCGTGTAGAACGATGTCGCCGCGTGCACCGGATCACGGACCTGCTGTGCGGTGCCCCAGCTCTGGCTCGGCCGTTGTTGGAAGAGCCCGAGGCTGTCCCGGTCGCCGTAGGACAGGTTCCGCAGGCCCGACTCCTGCAGGGCCGTGGCCAGCGCGACCACCTGTCCCCGGGGCGGGATCTTCAGCGCGACGCCGGTGGCCTGGATCTTCTTGGCGTTCGGGACCTGCTCGGTGGGGGCATCGAGCCCGGAGACGTGGACCGAACCGGCCTTGCCGCCGTCGAGGATCGAGCGCACCTGCTTGGTGACCGCCGCAGCGTCAACGTCGCCACCCGCGTCGTCTTTTACAGGCCGCTTCGGCGCCGTGCGCACCGGCCATCGCCATCGCCAGCGGAGCGATCAGCAGCATCGGCGCGGTCACCACCGCACCGACGACCACCAGGGTCTTGTTCACGAGCGCGGACCGGCAACCGGACGGGGAACGAGCCGACCGTCTGGCCGTGGCGCCGAGCATTTCATGGGGTGCCGCATGAGTAACTCCTTGTGTGTAGGCGGAGCGGTGCGGGCGTTCTCGTCGAAAGGCCACCGGCACCGCGCCGGTCAAGAATCCGAAATCCCCTTGCAAGGGGTGGCGGAGCCGGTGGCCGGGATCTGCTAACCCCGGCCACCGGGCCGCTTTAGCGAAGAGCGGCAGTAAGCCGCGCTGGTAATCTCACGCGCCACATTCCACAGACGCCTTTCTCCGGTCAGGAGATGTTCGGCAACAAGCTGAAGCGACCGGCCCATTGGACGCCGCAACACGCATCAGCACAGCTCAACAAGGGCGGAACCGGGTCCTTCCCGATGAGCTTGCCGAGACTGTAGGGACGAATTCCGGCCGCACCAAACGAGCCGACCCAGACGCCGGTCCAGGCCGCTTCTGGCTTGGTTCGGCCGGAATCCCGCACTACTCTTCAGCGCGCATCGGCCCCAGCCCCAGAAACACCAGGGGCAATTCGCCGGGCATTCCCCTGCCACCACGTCCCCCTGCGGGGTCGGGCGTGCGTGCACCACTTCCTGAAAGAGAACCCCGTTATGCCCTACACCCTGCACCGAGGCGACGCGCTGAGCGTGCTGTCCGACCTACCAGACGCCAGCGTCGACGCCCTGATCACCGACCCGCCCTACAACTCGGGCGGACGCACCAGCTCCGAGCGCACTGGACGGACCGCGCGGGCGAAGTACACCGCTGCGGACGCCGAGCACCAGCTCGCCAACTTCCCCGGTGAGAACCGCGACCAGCGCTCCTACGGGTACTGGCTGTCGCTGCTGCTGACTGAGTCCTACCGGGCCACCGTGGAGTGCGGCACCGCGCTGGTCTTCACCGACTGGCGCCAACTGCCCACCACCACCGATGCATTGCAGGCCGCGGGGTGGACGTGGCGGGGGATCGCCTCCTGGCACAAGCCGGTCTCCCGCCCGCAGAAGGGACGGCTCAAGCAGTCCTGCGAGTACATCGTCTGGGGCACCAAGGGCCCCGTCGACGCGAACCGCAACCCCGTCTACCTCCCCGGCCTCTACACCGCCAGCCAGCCCCGCAAGGGACGCGTCCACATCACGCAGAAGCCGGTCGAGGTGATGCAGGAGCTGGTGAAGATCTGCCCCGAGGCCGGCATCGTCCTGGACCCCTTCGCCGGATCGGGCTCAACCGGCGTTGCCGCCCTGCGCGAAGGCCGACAGTTCGTCGGTATCGAGCTGTCCGATCACTACGCCGACATCGCCGAACAGCGCATGGCCGAAGAACTGACCCAGGACGACTTCGGCCTCGCCGGACCCGAGGAGTGACCCCCGGCGAGAGACCGAGGAGGAAGGCAGAACGCGCGAAGGGGCGGTCGCACACCCGATACGGGTACGCGACCGCCCCTTTCGCGCGGCTTGGTCAGGAGGCCGCGATGCTCCGCAGGATCAAGCCCTCGGCTCGCTCCAGGTCGGCGCGCGAGCGCAAGCTCACCTCGACCCCCGAGATGCCGAGACGGCCGATCTCGGTCACGTCGCGGGTGAAGCCCTCCTCCAGCTCCACCGTCGCCGGGTCCAGCTTCAGGTTCACCGCCACGACCTCCTTGCGCGGCAGCACTCGCACCGAGGCGAACTTCTGCAACCGCCGGTAGGTCAAGTAGTGCTGCTGCGGCTCCATCCACGCCCCCTCCGGCAGCAGCAGCCGCTCATCGACCGCGCCGAACAACTCCCGCACCGTCGCCGGAGCACCCTCCAGCCGCTGCTGCGGCACGCTCACCGCCGACACTGCCGTGCTCGAAACGGTCGGTGCCTTGGCGCGAGGAGAAGGCCCTCTCGCGCCGGCGACCGAGGCGATCAGCCGCAGCGTGAGGACGTCGTCGAAGACCCGGTAGGAGACCAGGTCGATCCGACGGTCGATCTCCTCGACCGCCACCGTGTCGTGGTACGTGAACTCCCCGGCCACGCACACCACCCGCGGGTTGCTCCAGTCCACCGCCCCGGCCGTCTCCGCACCGAGGCGGTCGGCGACCAGCCGCTCGAACTCGTGGTGGTGATCCCGCAACCACACCAGATACGACAACGCCTGGTTGATCACGTTCTGATCCCGCGACCGCTTGTACTCCACGATCACCGGAGTCCCGCTCTCATCCAGCCCCAGCGAATCTACCCGGCCCCGGTGCCGCCGACCGGTCCGGTACTCCGAGGCCAGGAACCGGATGCCGAGCATCGCCTCCATGTTGCCTTCGATCAGCGACTGCAACTCCCGCTCCACCGCTACCGAGGCACCCGGAATCTCCGTCGCCCGGCGACCTTGGACCCGGAAGACCTTCAGGTCGCCCATGCACTCCTCCCTGCTCCAGCACGATCACTGCAGGCGAGAATCGACACGGCTGCCCGGTTATTCCCGGGGAAGGGTCACTCGGGCAGCGCTGAGGTAGGCAGGAGTAGCCAAGGTCCGCCTCATCCGCTCGGGTGGTTCTGGCCTGGACACGCACTCAGGAGGTTGCGCCATCGCCATCCATCACGGTTCCCTGCTGCCACCTGGCTGTGCGAGGCGGCCAGTTTCGGGCGCCCTGAACCGACCCTGGTGCCGTCGGAGAACCCCTCCTCGTTCACCATTCACGCCAGCCGCTTGTTGTTCTTCACGCGCTTTCTGCCGGGTCGGGGCAGTAGGGAAGGAGTGCGTGATGTTCATCGAGCAGCACATCGTCACTGTCCGGCGTCAGTTCACCGGCGAGAGCCTTGAAGGGGCGCGGCTTCGGCTTCGGGAGCTAGCTGACTGGTCCGCGCCGGTCCCGGCAGCAGCGAACAGCGACCAGGAGCGGTTGGAGTCGCACCTCCTCCAGGCTTTCAGCGCGGGGCATGGGCGGTACCCCTTGGGCATCAGCGAGATCATCCCTTCCCCCGACAGGCTCGTCCTGCGCCTGGAGTCGCCCGAACTTCTCAGCGCAGTGCTTCCGCTGCTCCCCTATCGGGACGGGCGCAGGGCTCGGCACGGGGTAGTAGACCTACGTGCAGAGGCCAAGCGCGGGGGCATCCAACTGCTCCTTGGAGGAGCCTGGGGCGGCAGGGTCCTGCTAGCTGGACCACGGCGGACCTGCGACTTCGCCTCCGTCCTGCTGGCGCACCGGGAAGCGGTGGAGGCTCGGCGGCACGTACCGCTGTGGACCGAGGACACCCCTCACGACCCACCGCCGCTCCATTTGCGAAGGAGCCGTCCGGCGCGGCCGAAGAATCGAACGACTCGCGGTCGAAGTGTGGACGTACACGCCGCCAGCTCCGGCCTGGCCAGCGCCGTGCTGCGTCGACTGCACCTCTGGGTACGACTGACCAACGATGGCACCGTGGCGATCACCAGCCAGCCCCAGGCTGAAGGCAGCGGCCTGGCCTGGACGGTGGAACGCCTCCTGCCACCAGGAGACAACCTCCACGACGACGCAGTTGCCCTCGTCCTCACCGACCCAGTGGCCGGCCCCGGGATGGCCGCCGACATCAACGGGCATAGCTGCAACGAAGAGGAATGTGCCCAAACCTTCGACTCAGGTCGCCTCACCGTCCGCGCGGTGAGGCGCAAAGACACCACCCCGGCCCGGCAGCGGATCCGCGCCTGCTCCACCCCGGCGGTACTCCACGAACGACAGACCGATGGCCGCACAACGGGCGAAGCCCAGAGAGGCCACGTCCTTCAACTGGTCAGCACCGTGCGCGACGAACGCGCGGTGTTGGACGCCGCCAAGCAGCTCGCCGCAGCCTGGGCGCTTCATGGCGCGATTGTGATGGTGCTGGAAGTCGAGCACCGAAAAGGGAAGATCACCTGGCAGCGTTCCCGGTTGGCGGGCGGGTCAGGAGCCATGTTTACCGGCACGGCCGACCCCTTCAACGACGACTTCGAAGCCGAGATTACCGACGCCCGACAGCACTTCGACCACATCATCATGGTCAAGCACCAGGTGATCGACCTGCCCGCAGCCGCCATCTCCCCCTTCGCTGATGACCACGTCGTCGTGGCCAACGGCACCTTTCCGAAGGAGACCAAGAGCACCAGGGCGCAGGACGGGAAACTGCAGCGTCACGCCACCGCCCTCACGCCCTCCGAGTCCGCAATGGCATGGATGCACAGCGAGCTGTCGCGATTCCCGTACGCCGAGATGCCCATGGCCGGCTTGCTCCTCCAGCGTGGCGTCGACGAGCGAGACCCCGACTCCTTCGACTGCAGCGTCGACTCCGAACTGGCCCGACACGGGATGCCGGTGCTGGGTCGCCTCCCCCAGGCGAGAACGCTCGCCGCCCGGCGTACGGTGCTTGACGACGTTCCGGACGACCAGCGGGACTTCGTGATGCGCCAGAGCGCTCAGATCAGGGAGAGCCTCGGCCCAGCAAGAGCAGATGGAGAAGCAATCACCGCCGCGCTGCGCCAGATGATGGATCTGTAGACGCCGCGTGCAGCTCGGCCCCTCCGCGACCGACGTACCCGGTGTCGCCGCTGTTCGGCCGCCTCTGACTCGGAAGATCTTCAGGTCGCCCAAGGGCTCCTCCCCGCTCCGGCACGATCACTGCCAGGCGAGAACCGAAGCGGCGACCAGATCATTCCTCATCGGATCTGGCCTGGCCGGCCCGCTCGTAGTGGTCCTCCGCTGGAAGCGCTTCCCCGCCGCACAGCGGGCACCGCCTGAGTGACCGGCCGCGCGTCTTCACGGCAGCACCGCCCTCACACAGTGGGCATGTGTGCCCAACGCCGCTCCATCGACCTCCACTGACACGTGCGACAATTGATGGGCTGCTGGGTTGAACTCGACTCCCGAGCCTGTTAAGTCCATCGCAATCGGCATGATCGTCGCCACCACCCTCTATGCCTCACTCAACTTCTCAGAGGGCGTTAAGTCCCGTTCCTGGTGATGTGGTGTCGCTCGTTCGTGGGTGATGGGAGGGTTCTGTCCTCACATCATGTCGTGTGCATGATGGGATCGCGGGCATGGAACGGATGCCGTACGCGACCGACTTGTCCGACGGGCAGTGGGCGTTGATCGAGCCGCTGGTCACCGGGTGGAAGCAGGAGCGGGTGGCGCGGTCGGCGACCGGGGCCCCGGGTTCCTGCGACCTGCGGGAGGTCGTGAACGCGCTGCTCTACCAGAACAGGACGGGCTGTCAGTGGCGGCTCCTGCCGCACGATCTCCCGGCCTGGTCGGCGGTGTTCTACTACTTCACCCTGTGGCGTCAGGACGGTCTTGACCAGCGAATCCAGGAGATCCTGCGCTGCCAGGTGCGGGAGCGGTCCAGACGATTAGAGGACCCGTCCCTGGTGATCATCGACACCCAGTCGGTCCGCGTGGCGGCCGGGGTGCCGAAGGAGACGACGGGACTGGACGTGAACAAGAAGACGCCCGGCAGGAAGCGAGGGCTCGCCGTGGACGTCATGGGTCTGATCATCGGCGTGGTGGTCCTGGCCGCGAGCGCCCACGACAACGAGGCCGGCATCGCCCTGCTGGACCAGGCGGCCGAACGATGCGGAATGCGCCTGGAAAAGGTCCTGGTCGACCAGGGCTTCAAGGACGCCGTGATCATCCACGGGGCGGTGAAGGACATCACCGTCGAGGTGGTCCGGCGCAACCCCGACGACAAGGGCCGGGGCTTCGTTCCGCAACCGAAGCGGTGGGTGGTCGAGCAGGTCAACGGCACCCTCATGCTGCACCGGCGCCTGGCCCGCGACTACGATCACCGGCCCGACAACGCGGCCTCCCGCGTCTACTGGGCCTCCACCGCCGGCATGCTCCGCCGCCTTACCACCGCTGCCCCCGCCTGGCGTGACGACGTGGAGCTGGCCGCGTGAACGTCCACGAACTCCTGCGGCTGCTGCAGACCGAACACGATGACACCGTTGCGCGAGCCGACCACCTGCGCGAGCAGATCGAACGGCTCACCACCGACCTCGTCGAGACCGAAGCCCGCCTGACCGAGCTCACCGCGACCCGCAAGGTCATCGACGGCCTCACCCCTCCCGATCGCGCAACAGCCCCCGCGGAGACCACCACCGCCACCGTCTACCAGCGCATCGTGACCGCTTTCAACGAGCACCCCGCGAAGGTATTCCGTGTCCACGACCTGCACGAACACCTCGGCCTACCCACCAACGAGCCTTCGGTCAACGTCACCCGCTCCCGCCTGGGACGACTCACTCGTCAGGGCTTCCTCACCCAGCCCGGACGCGGCCGCTACCAGAAACGGACTTAACGCCCTCTCAGAGCGCACCTTCCCCCACCTCGCTCCCCGGTCCGGCGCAGGTGACACGAGACCGTCGGTGTGCTCGACAGACCGGCAGCATCGGCCAGCTCCCGCATCGTCGGATACCCCCCAGCTCGGCCACGAACTCACCCGCCGCCCGCACAATCCGCTCCTGCTGACCAGACAGCCCGCTTATCCCGCCGCTCCGGCCCGACCGGCACCCTCCCGAGCCCGTCTGCGCAGCTCAGCTCAGGCCACCGGATCGCCCCCCGGACGCCAGGTCGAAGCCGGGGTGCCAGACAACCCGGGCCTCCAGCCACAACAACCGGCGACGTACGGTCGTGGCATCGCGCGAATGCTGTTCCAGCACCGAGTACACGCGGTTCCGGGCGCAGTTCGCGCACGCCCCAGGTACGCGTGTGCCGCTCGGCCGGTTCGGTGAAGATCGATGGGGGGCGTCCAGCCATCACCCCTGGGGCAGTGAGCGAGCGTCCGTGAACCCGGAGTGGTCGCTTGGGCCGGGAGGCTCAGGCCACAGGCGGCGGGCGAGAGCGAGCGCCGCAGTGGTCATCTGCGCGTGGGAAATTCGGTCGGTTTCGGGATCCAGGACGGTGGGCGGATGCGAGCTGTGCCCAGCACCGTGGACGATCGGACCGCTGTCGGGGAAACGACCCAGCACAGGGGTTCCGTAGCGGGCGAGTTGGTTCTCGACGGCCTGGTCGAACTCGTCGAGCGGTGCCACGTCCCTATAGCGCGGGGAGAGGAGAAGCATCCCAGCCAACGAGTGCTTCGGAGCCCGCCACCCCAGCTCCTGCTGCCGCCACTGGATAGCAGATTCGGCCGGCGTCAACGCTTCGGTGACGGCTTCCCGGCCGGGGTCGGAGGGGAGCCGGATGTGCCGTTCGTAGGGCTCGGCCCGGTGCACGAGAACACGCATGTCGGCCTGCTGGTTGAGAGGGTCCAGGTCCGCGAGCCAGCCGGATCGCCCGACAAGGAAGACGCGGTCGAAGGCCCGTCGCGCCTCTGCCACGGTCGAAGCAACGACTTCATCGTCGTCGGGAATGGTTAGCGTCCACAGCTCACCGGGCGGCGGAGCGATACGCAGCCGCCGCCACCCTGCAACGGTCTTCGGGACCTGGCTGGTGGCCCACGGGGGCTTTCCGGGGTCGCTGAAGAGACGCCAGCGGTCCCGTTCGCCAACCTGCACGAGCGCGGTGACCAGTCCCTGGGCTGTCCAGACGGCCGCAATCTGCTCGGCCACTCCTGCAAGCTCTTCCTGGTGTGCGCCGTGCTGAGGCGCTGGGGTGAGATGGAGAATGGCGCCGCTGCGCTGACGTTCCGACGGAACCGGTAGACAGGAGCCGGACGACGGTCGGCTGACGTTGCGGCGATCGCCGACCACCGACAACGGTTGTGGAGAGAACACGTCGTGGGGCGGACGGGACGACATGTGACGGCTGTGCACCGTCAGTACGCCCCTCCAGCCCCACACCCCCGCGCGCGGCGCCATGCGTACCGTGCACACTTCGGCACTACACGCGTGCTCCAGCACGTTCAGGCCGTAGCCCACGATGTCGTCCGTAAGCACCTCGATCATCCGGGCCTCATCGAAGTAACCACCAGCCACCGAACGGTCTACGACCCAGTCCAGGCCGTAGTCCGCCACCCGCGTGCTCAGCCGCACCCCGGCGTAACCGGCGAGACTGTCCCACAGACGCGGACGCCGCAGCAGCGCACTGCCCAACCCGTGGGAAAAGCCGAGCCGCCGCACGAGGCTGCGCGAGACCGGCTCCTGGCGCTTCGGCCCCGCCTCCGGATGCTGCGGGTCCCACTGCGGGCTATGGCCCGCCGCGATCACCTGCGCTTCGTGAGCGGCCAGAAGCGCCGCCATGTCTTCTCCGTGCGGTCCTGCTACCCACACCGTCGGCTCCGTCGACCGCCACGACCGAGACCGTTCGTGCACCCAGGACCGGAATCCGAACCGCAACCGCGGGCCATCCACCCGGACGGTCAGCCCGCGTACTCCGCGCCACGCCCCCTTCTTCGGGCGGTGGGGGAGCAGGGTGAACAGGGCCTGCACATCCTCGGTGCGCTCCAGCCGCAGCACCAGCCCCTCATCTACGGGCTTGGCCTCCCGAACTCCGAACGGCCGCGTCTGCCCCTCGACGCGACCCAGTTCGGTGGCGAGCACGGACTCCAGCAACTCCTGCTCGGCTGAAGCGTCAGGCAGGAGCCTGTCGAAGCGCTGGAGCGCGGCGGTGCGCTGTCGGGCGCCTTCCAGGGGCTCACCGGTGAGCTGGGCGGCGGCGTTGCTGATCTGGTCGAGGCTGTACACGGGGTGCTCCTTCCGAACCGCCCCCCGACCCGGGCAGCGAAGGTGCATTCCAGCACAGCAGTAGAACGAAACAACGAAGGATACGAACGACGTAGGTTCTCTGCCGATGCCCAGCGGTCGGGTAGGCATCCAGAACTGGCCGCGTCCGAGGCCAGGCAGAAGCGAGGCTAGCTCCTGCAGGCGTCCGGCTGCAACGACAGCACGAGCCGATCCCTCTGTAGAGGTACGACAACCGACCGGTCCACGCCGAAACACTGCCCCAGCCAGCCCTTGCTTGGACAGCGACTGGACGGACGCTCTTGGACGGTGCAACACGAGCGCGAAGCAGGTGGACGGGTGCACATGCGCTGATCAGGCACGATGTCACTCTGCGGCACCAGCGGTCACGAGCCAGCACGAACGCCCGTGTGCTCGTAATGCGTAGGTCTCGGGTTCGAATCCCGAAGGCGGCTCTGTGAAAGCCTCAGGACTCACTCGCCGTGACCTGGGGCTTTTGCTTTTTTCGCCCCCTGCGTCGGCCGACATAGCCTCCCCGGTTCGTGCCACCAAATCCAAGGGGTGCGCGAGGGGAGCGCATCAGCGCAGACTTTGTGCGCGGGAGTGCGCGAGGGATGGTGCGGTAGCGCCGTCGAAAGGCGTGGGAAGGCTTCTTGGTGAGCAGGCCGGTTTTGTGGAAACGTTCCAACCCGCACTTCTAGGCTGGGTCGGTGGCAGATCGATTGGACATCCTCCCGTTCAAGACCCTGGTGACGCAGGCGGGTGCCGTGTTGCTGACGCACGGAGTCGAGGTCGAGGCGACATCGGTGCGGGGCGTCGCGGAGCACCTCGTCGAGGCCATGGCTCAGCAGGTGGGCATGGACCATGAAGAAGCTGTCCATCTGGTGACCCCGGAAGCCGTCGCGGATATCATCATGAAGGCGGCGAGTGAAGATGACCAAGGAGTCTCTGGCCCGCACGTGGTGCGCCCGGTGCGGATCGACGACCGTACGGTCAGCGCCCCGGTCGAGTTGCTCGGCCACTTGGTCATGGCTGCTTCGCAGGCCGGCAAGTACGCCGGCCTCAACGATGACGGAGCGGCTGCGGCTCACCTCCTGGATCTCGCTACCGAGATTGGCGCGGCCCTCGTGAGGGACCATGCTGATGGGGCAGCGGAGATCTCCATGGGAGTGCTCGACGAACTGGCCGAGTTGGTGGACTCGGTGGCTGACCGTGTCGAGACGAGCGGTTGGAGCATCTGTCCCTGTGGCGATGACCACGACCAACGCTCGGTGGATGTCGGCACGGTCACGGTCATGCGTCACCATGCTGCTCTGGCTCGCGGCCTCCGGGGGCAGGCCGATGGCTAGCCTCGTCAGCGCGCGATGAAGAGTTCAGCACAGAGCCCGCATGGGCCAGAAGCGGCGCATGAGAGGGTACTGGACTCGCTACGAGAAGTGTGACGACTTCAGCAGCACCGCCGCGTCATCGAGGACCAGCAACCCGGCAGATACGCCGTGGGGTTCGTAGACGGCTCCCGGAATCCGTGCCGGTGATCGAGTCAGGATGTCTGCCACATGCGAGGCGTCGGTCCGTTCTCGTTTCGCCTGCCACGCCATTTGCGGCCAATTCCGGTCGGGGGCTGGTTCGTTCCACGCTGGCCTGATGCCGAGTTTGTACCAGAGCACCATGGCGCGGGTCATTAGCGCGCTGCGCAGGGGAGCGCAGGGCCGGGCTTCCCAGTGAGCGGCCAAGGCGGCTTCTTCGGGGGAGATCTCGGTGCGAGTCCACAGGATCTCCGTCACCTCTGGGTCGGTGTGCCATCGCGTCTCGCCCCTGAGTTGTTGCCGGAAATCTCGGCGCGTGCGGCCCTTGGAGGAATGGGAGTCGATGAGATCCAGACGGCCACCGGTGGGAAGGTGCACGAAACGCAGCCGGCGCTTGTTCAAGCCTTCCAGCCGGAGCCCGGGGATCCCAGACACCTGCCCTTCGCCGTGGAGCAGCGGCATCAGCCGCGCGGCGATGCGGCAGGCGGTGTTGGTGTGGACGTCGAGTTGAGCGGGACGCGAAACGATCGCGTTCGCGTAACTACACACGTCGGAAAGGCACACCCCTGGGAGAGAGTCGAACGGATGTCGCGCACTGGAGTTGCTCATCAGACACGTGGCCAGCATGGCCTGGAAGACCTGCTGCCTGGGCTCGGCGCTGTCGAGCACCGGGCGGCCGACGTCATCGCGCTCGACAGCGCGCTGGTCCACATAGAGGTAGTCCTCAAGGACCTTGCGCAGGGCGCGGTCGTTCTTGTGCGGGGACACGGACAACCCGTTCCGCAGCCGATCACCCGGGCTGAACTCGACCGCTGGTCACAGGGCCGTACAGGACAATACGAAGGAAGCGCATAAGCGCGGGACCGGGCATCACACCCTGGAGGCCTATCCGCAGGTCCGCCCGGGCAGACCGCCAGCCTGTGGGCTGTCCCAGCCCGTGGAGAAGAATCTAACCGACCGTCGGCCACAGCCGACGTTCGCCACGGACAGAACAACCCCTTCAGGCTAACGCCCCATCAGCATCCCCGGCGGGAGGAAATTCCAGCTCAGTGGCCTGATCGGTCCCTGTTGTGGTGCCGTGGCATCACGCGGCCCAGCCAGCTCGGATCGGCACCGGCACGCTGCAGGGCTCGGTAGGTGTCCTGCGAGTCGCACCAGGTACCCATGGCTCGGAACCGCACCTGAAGCGAACCAGGTCGGTTTGTGGGACTGCTGAACTCGACGGTGCACTGCCGGTCGTAGTGGGGATCCGCCCATGACGCGTCGCACTCGCAGTGAAGCTTGTCGACCGGCAGGTCCATGCCCCAATTCGGGTCCGTCAGGTGATCGACGAGCACGTTGTGGGCTGGCCTGACTCTCGGATCGTGCTTGAGCTCGAGCCGCCACTGGTCCCACGTCACCCAGTAACGCGTGCAGTACGCGGTACTCACCTCGTGGAACAGTCCGGTCCGGCGCAGTAGGCCGCTTGGCAGCCAAGATGCTTCCGTGATGGCCTCGGACATCTCGGCGTGCTCTTGGTGGAAGGCAATCTCCGGTTCAGTCAGCTCGGCTTCGTTCCAGCATGGCCGGTACCCGTCGGCTTCCAGCAGTGCATGGCGCTCGGCAACCAGAGACGCCCAGTTGCTGTTGCCGCCGGACGTGAGGATCACGCTCGCCTTGGTTCCGGCGAGAGACAGATGCAGGCTTTCCCTACTGGCTTGCGTGATCCGAACACCCGGTACACCGAGTACCCGGACGTCGTCCTCGGTCTGTTCCGCCTCGGGAAGTTCTGCCGGCAACAACCCTTCCAAGGCATGGGCTACCAGCGGATAGTCGTGCCGGGTCGAGGACGCGTCGAGCGAAAGGGCGACGCTGTCGTGGCGTGGGACGACGGAACCGATCCCGATGGGATGCGCGAAGTAGTCGACATCTCCCCGCAGGTGCTCGAACACCAGGGCTTCGAGAAGGCGTTGGGCGCCGGTGGCTTCTGCGATGCGCGGCCGGCCGACGGGCTGGTCCTCCAGGAACTCGCGTGCGTGAGGCCTGTGTAGCGGTGAAGGCGCTTGGCGTTGTGGTCGGCGTATCCGTGCGGCATGTCTGTCCTTCTCGCGCGAGCTGCCGACCCAGCACGGCAGATACGAGAGCAGACTGCTTCGACACGGTGCTGTGGGAACTGCTAGAGGTCATTAATGGTTGGGGTTACGGGGGTTCGAGGTCCAAGCCGGTCTTGGCGAGGTAGCCCTCGACGAGGCCGGGATGGTGCTGCATTCG
>NZ_JBWKFF010000042.1:0-34244 GCF_056434425.1 Streptomyces sp. NPDC044033
AGGACCTCGACAATCCTCATTCTTGCTGGTCAGAGGCACTTTTCGCTTACCTGACCACCCGTCGGACAACTCGCTTCATGAAAGCGCGAGGCTAGTGGCTCGGCAGCCGTTCGACCAGTGCGTCGGCCTGGTCCCGGACCAGCCGCAGCTCCTTCGTCGCGGCGACGTCGTCCATCATCTCCAGGCCGGGCAGGGGGCGTACGTCAAGACCTCCGAGCCCCGTGATCATCACGGTGTACGAGTACGACTCGAATCCGTGGCAGCAGGGGCAGATCGTGTCCTTGTCGGGGAGCTTCACTTTCCAATGCTCGATGTGTTCGGCAAGGCCGTCCGGCATCTTGCGGGTCTTGGCATCCTGGCAGTACTGGTTGTCGTTGTGCTTGGCAGCCACGTAGTGCAGGACGAGGAACTCCCGGACACTGTCCATCACGTTGGCGACCTGCCAGTTGAAGGACGTGCGCAGCTGATCATCGTCCCGGCCGTCCGGGAAGTCCTTCACCAACTGCTCGATCGCGTTCTGGATGCAGAAGATCCCCGTCGACTCGACGAAACCCGCTGGACAGGCCGATCGCCACGCAGTTGTTCACCCAGGAGTTCTCACCCCGGCCGATGCGCATCCGGACGTGGTTGGCGTCCAGGTCGTCCGCGGCGGGTCCCACGAACTCACTGGGCGTGGGCTCGGCCTCGTCCGGGAGCAGTAGTCGCCAGCGTCGGTGCGTACATGCGTGAGGTATCCGCGCTCGTCCACCGCGGCCTCGACCACGCGATCCAGCACGCGCCGGACACTGCGGTCGGTGCCGTAGCCCGTGAGCAGCTTCGCCAACAACGTCGCGTCGAACTGGTACGGAAACTGGGTGGTCTGCTCGGCCATCGTGGACCGGGCCTCCGGACCCGAACCGAGCAGTCCCTGTCGTAGTCCGCGCTGGGCCGCTTGTGCAGCCACCAGTCGACGAGGGACGCCTTCCACCACCCGTGGCCGCTCGAAGGGGTGATAGAAGTGGTGACCCTCGGCCCGCCCGTTGTCGCAGCGGATCGCCAGCTTGTACGTGGCGTGACAGTCCGCCATCCAGTCACGCTCCTCCAGTCCGAGGTACGCGAAGAAGTGGCGGATCGTGCTGGAAGAGGCTGCACCAACGCCGATGGTGGGCACGTTCTTTGACTCGACGAGAGCGACAGCAAGCTGATCGCCGAACGTCGCTTCAAATTACGACGCGGTGATCCAGCCAGCGGTCCCGCCGCCGACGATCACAGCACTTCTGACCATGGTCTCCTAAACTTCCGTCGAACTGAACCGTCTTGAACCATCCCGGCAGCCGCGCCTCATGCAGCTGGGGCCGGCCCGCCGTCACTGCACTCGTCGACGAACTCCAAGATCCTGCGCACCCCGGTCCCCAGCACCGCCGGATCCACACAGAACGCGATCCGGACCAGATGCCGCGCCCAGGGCGCATAGGTGTGGGAGCGGATGCGGCCCCGGATGTCGAGCTCGGGGCGCATGGCGAACCCCTCGCCCGGTACGACCGCGACCCCCTTGCGCTCGAGCAGCCGCGTAGCGAACGTCTCAGCGTCCAGGCCGGTTCGGCGCACGTCCAACATCGCATACCACCCGCCGGCCGGCAGCTCGTGTAGCAGTCCGGCCCGGATCAGCGGCGGCAGCCCCGCATCCCTGTTGCTCTGCACGAGCTTGCGGTTGGTCGCCGTGGCGTCGGACCGGCTGTCCAGCGCGGCGATCCCCGCGTACTGCACCGGGGTCGACGTGCCGATGATGTTGGCCTCCTGGACAACCTTCATGACGTCGGCGGCGCGGTCGTTGGCCAGTGCGACGTAGCCCAGGCGGTAGCCGGTCATCGCAAAGCTTTTAGAGAAGCTGAAGACCCCGTGCACGATGCGCTCGTCGACCGAGACGTCCCGTTCAAGCGAGGCGACCGAGATGTGCTCGCGTTCGTAGAGGAAGTGTTCATAGGCCTCGTCGCTGATGACCTGCCAGCCCCGGCTGCGCGCCAGGTCCAGCAGGGCGCCGAGCTCATCGCGGTCCAGGACGACACCGGTCGGGTTGGCCGGTGAGTTGATCAGCAGGACCCGGGTACGCGGTGTCGCGACGGCTGCGATCGCCTCGGGGTCGGGCCGCAGATCGGCGCCGAGCGGGTAGAGCACGGGCCGGAATCCCGCGAGCACGCTCTGCTGCAGATGGACCGGCCAGTGCAGCTCCGGCAGCAGGATCTCGGCGCCGGGCTCTGCGAGCGACTGCATCAACGCGGCCAGGCCCTGGCAGGAGCCCGGTGAGATCAGCAGCCTGGAGACCGCGCTGTCCACGCCGTTGTCCGCCCGGAGCTTGTCCACCACCGCCGCGCGAAGCTCGGGCAGGCCCTCCACGCCGGTGTACTTGGTCTCGCCGCGCCGCACGGCGTCGATGAAGGCCTCGGCGACGTTGTCGGCCGGGTCGAAGTAGGGGTCGCCGACATGCAGCTTCAGCACATCGACGCCGGCCTCTTCCTCCCTCAGCTGCGCAGCCCGGAAGATGCGGTGCAGACAGGAGGAAGGTATGGAGCCGGCGGCGGACAACATCTCGAAAGTCATACCCGTGCCACCTCTGTAATGTTGAGAGCCCGTCAGATTCACCAGGTGTGTCATGCGGTGCGGCCGCCGTCGACGGACATCAGCGCACCGGTGACCCAGCCCGACAGCTGCGGATCGAGCAGCAGGCACACCCACTGGCCGATCTCGGTGTCCTCGCCGAACCGCCCCATCGGGGTCGACGCGAGGAGGTCGACCCGCATCTGCTCGGTGGCCTTCTCGCTGAAGCCGGTCTCGTTCCACATCGGAGTGTCCACCGGGCCGGGCAGGATCGCGTTCACGCGCACGTCCGGTGCCAACTCCCTGGCCAGCGACCGCGTCAGGCTGTTGGCGGCCGCCTTGGTCGCGCCGTAGAAGGAGCGCCCCGGCATCGACAGTGCGCCGCCGACTGACGTGATGTTGACGACGCTGCCACGGCGGGCCCGCAGCTGCGGTAGCGCGCAGCGGATCAGCTGGGCCGGCGCCCGGACGTTGACGGCGAACATCGCGTCGAACAGCGCGGGGTCCATCTGATCGAGGGAGCCGAAACGGGCCAGGCCCGCGTTGTTGACCACCGCGTCGAGCCCTCCGAAGCTCGCGGTCGCCACCTCGACGATCCGTTCGGCGGCGGCGGGTGCGGCAACGTCCTGCGCCATCACCGCGACGGCGTCTCCGTAACGCGCCGCGAGCTCCTGCAGTGGTTCCTCGCGGCGCCCGACGACCGTGACGCTCGCGCCCGACTTCAGCAAGCACTCCGTAATGCCCCGGCCGATACCGGTGGCCGCACCGGTGACCACGACCGACATTCCGGCAAGCGTCATCACACGGCCTCGCTCTCCGCGAAGACCGAGCGGATGTCGCTGACCAGCTCGGTCGGGTCCGACAGAAACCAGAAGTGCCCGCCCGGCCAGGCCCGCACGCTGAACGGGCCGGTGCTGACGCCGGACCAGGCACCGATTCGTGCCCCGTCGACCAGCGGGTCCTCGGTGTTGAGGTAGCCGCGGACCTGGCAGCTCAGCGGCTCGTCGGGGGGCATCGGCCGATAGGTCTCATTGAGGGCGATGTCCGATCGGAGCACCGGCAGGAGCAGCTCCCTGAACTCAGGGTCGTCCGCCACCTCCGGGTCTATGCCGCCCAAGTCCCGCAGCAGGGACCAGAGTCGGGTGTCCGGGAGCCGGTGTGTGGTCCCGCCGCCGGCCAGCCATGGCGCCGGTGCGCCCGAGACGAACAGGCAGTCCACGTGGGTGCCGCTCTCCTGCAACACGCGCGCGGTCTCGTACGCGACCAGTGCGCCGATGCTGTGTCCGAACAGGGTGCAAGGGGCCGGGTCGAGGCGCAGCAGTTCCGCTGCGACGCACGAGGCCATCTCGGCGATGCTGGTCGCGGGTGCCTCGGCGATCCGGTCGGCGCGCCCCGGGTATTGCACGGCGAGCAGTCGGGAGTCAGCGGGCATCGCCGACGACCAGGCGCGGTATGTCGCCGCCGAACCACCCGAATGGGGAAAGCAGACCAGCTGGCCGGCCGGGCGCTCCACGTCCTTGAGGACCCGCACCCAACGTCGGTGAAGCGATCGTATGGGAGTCACGCCATCGAGCTTCACCGAAACCCTTGGCCTGTCCACCACAATCTGTCAAAGCTCTGTCGAGCCCGCCGTCGCTCCTGTGCCACTGCCCGAACCTGAAGGCGTCGCAACCTAGGAGGACACATGCTGGACGGGTTCGTTCCCTGGCCGCCCAAGTTCGTCGACCGCTACCGCCGCGCCGGCTACTGGAACGGGGTCTCACTGCGGCAGCTGCTCGCCGACCGCGCGGGCCGCCACCCAGACAAGATCGCCGCAGTGGACGTACAACGCCGTGTCGACTACGCAGAGTTGCTCACGGAGGCCGACCGTATCGCGTCCGGCCTTCTCGATCTCGGCGTCGGGCAGCACGACCGGGTGGTGGTGCAACTGCCGAACAAGATCGACTTCCTGACCACCGTCGTCGCCCTTGTCGGCATCGGTGCGATACCGGTGCTCGCACTGCCCGGTCACCGCCGCGACGAGATCCTCCACCTGGTGCGCTCATCGGACGCGGTGGGCTATGTCGGCCCCGACCGGCTCCAGGGCTTCGACTACCGGGCGCTGGCCCGCGAGGTCCGCCGCGACATGCCCGGCCTGCGGCACGTCTTGGTCGCGGGCGATCCTGCGGAGTTCACGCCGCTGTCCGAGCTCGCCCGGTCCGCCGTACGGGAACTGCCGCCGGTCGACGCGTCCGAGGTGGCGCTGCTGTTGTTGTCGGGCGGCACCACCGGTGTGCCGAAGCTGATTCCGCGGACCCACGACGACTACGCGTACAACATCTTCGCCTGTGCCCGGGTCCTGGAGTTCGACGACAGCGGCGTCTACCTCGCCGCGAACCCCGTGCCGCACAACGCCGCACTCGGCTGCCCAGGGGCGCTGGGTGCGCTGCTCCTCGGCGGAAAGGCCGTGCTGGCCGCCAACCCCAGCCCCGACCACGTGTTTCCATTGATCGAGCAGGAGCGCGTCACGCTCACGACGCTCGTGCCTGCGCTGGCCTTGCTGTGGGCGGACGCGGCTTCGACCAAGCCGGTCGACATGAGCGGCATGACCATCCAGGTAGGCAGTTCGAAGTTCGGGCCCGCGGCGGCGGAACAGGTGAGCAGGAGCCTCGGGTGCCGGATCCTGAACGTGTACGGCATCGGTGAGGGCCTGATCACCCACACGCGGCTCGACGATCCGCCGGAGGTCGCCTTCGGCACCGAGGGCAGGCCCGTGTGCCCGGACGACGAGATCAGGATCGTGGACGCGGACGGCGGCGAGGTTGCCCCCGGCGAGACCGGTGAGCTGCTCACCCGGGGCCCGTACACGATCCGGGGCTACTTCGCCGCGCCGGAGCACAATCGCCGGTCGTTCACCACTGACGGCTTCTATCGCACCGGCGATCTGGCCCGGATGACCGACGACGGAAACATCGTCATCGAGGGCCGTCTGAAGGACATCATCCATCACCTGGGCGAGAAGGTCTCAGCCGAGGAGGTCGAGGGCCACGTGCTGACCCACCCGCTGGTCCGGGACACCGCGGTGGTGGGCATCCCGGACGACGCACTCGACGAACGCCTCTGCGTCTTCGTCGTCCTCCGCCGCAGCGAGGCGAGCGCATCGGCGCCGGACATTTCCTTGCGCACGCTCAGGGATCACATCCGCAAGCGCGGCCTCGCGTCCTATAAGCTCCCGGACGAGTTGATCGTGGTGCCCGATCTGCCTCGCACCCCGGTGGGCAAGATCGACAAGAAGGCGTTGAAGGCCTCCTGTCCTGAGCGCCAGGTGGTCTAGGCGACCGTCTTCGCGCTCGGGCTCGGGCCGTACTTCGAAGGCCTGCGGGCGGTGGGCCAGGCGGACGTGTTCCGTCTGGCCCGCCGCCCGCGATCAGTACCTGGGGTCTGCCTTCATCAGGCCCACGGCTATCAGCACCCGCGAGACGCCGCTGACCGCGGCCGTCGCGAGGGCCTGAGGGAGCCTGAACGCCGAGGGCACGCTCAGGATGGTCCTCTTCGCGGTCCTGTAGTCACTGTGTGGGCCGAACAGCCGGTAAATGTACGGCATTTGAGATCCGACCCATAGTTTGTACACCAACCGCGGGTTCAAGAAGACGGCCGGGCGCCACGGGGAGCATCCGATCACCCGCGAGAAATCGATCGTGAAGTGGTTGTAGTGCACCAGCGTGCGGAGATCAGGGTTGCCGTGGAAGACCTCGTTCTCGTACGCCGCCTGACGCTCGATGAGCCCCTGGAGCCTGACACGGTCCGGCAACTTCTTCTTTCCGCTGCACAACAGGGCGAAATACCGACTCTGCATCTCGGAACACGCCGGCACACCGCCGGCGGCCGGCCGAGCCCAGCCGATGAAGACGACGTCGGCGCCGAGATCCGGGTGAATCATGTGCTTGTACAGCTTCCGCACATCGTCGATCTCGACGTCCTTCAGGATGCTGAAGTCCTCGATGTAGCCGGTGTTCAGCATGATCGTGTCGATCTCCACCCGGCGGCCGTTCTTGAACTGGACGTAGTCCTCGCCGAGGCGCTCGATACCTGATGCGTCAACCGTGAGCGAGCCGTCGACGACCCGGTGGATGAATGCCTCGTTCTTGGTCAGGAAGTGGTGGAAGAAGGACTTGTTCTTCGAGTTCCACTCGGCCACTGCCCTGGCGGCAGCTGTCTTGCCCCGGCGTTTGTTCCGCTTCACCCCGAAGTGCATGGCCGCACCTGCGGCCGCCAGAGGCACGGAGTGGAGCAGGTGCGAGGTGTAGGCGTCGTTCGTGTGCGGCCCGCCCCCCGGGTACCACTCGACGATGGGCTGGTAGCGGCGCACGGACAGCGTGCAACTCGTTGCCGTCTGGGCTAGCTCGTTCACGACGTCCGCTGCCGTCTCGCCGATCCCGATGCAGAGGACTCGCTTTCCGCGGAATCGTTCAGCGTTCCGGTAGTGGGCCGAGTGCACGATGTCGCCGGTGAATTCGGACTGTCCCGGCAGGTCCGGGTAGTTGGGGACCCGGTGGGTGCCCGTGGAGATGACCACCGCGTCGAACTGATGCGCCTGCCTTGCCGCGGGGTCGCCCCCCCCGGAGCGACCTCGACCGTGTAGCCCCCGCTCTCGTTCTTCGACACGCTCAGCACGTCGGTGCGGTACTTGATGGCCGGCGCGAGACCGAACTTGTCGACGAAATCGAGCAGATACTGCCGGTACTCACCGGCCGACCAGTACCGTCGCTCCTGGTTCTCCGGCGGCGGGAAACTGGAGAACGTCATCATGTAGTTGGAGGTGGTCAGCATCGTCGAGTCGTAGGCGCCCGCCTCGTCGAGGCCGACCCTGCGCGGAACACGCCGCCCAATTCGGCGCCGTGCTCGAAGCAAGTCACTGAATGGTCTTCGTCGAGCAGCTCTTTCACCGCGACCAGTCCCGATGGCCCGGCGCCGATGACGCAGATGTTCTTCCGCATTCTTGCCTCTCCTTTCAGTGACATGCGAAGTGGACCGGCAGGCTGTCGTAACCGGTAAGGAAGTTCGAGTAGATGGGGCGCGGCGTACCGCACAGCTCCATCCGTGCCACGCCTGCGATCAGGGCGCTCAGCAGGGCCCTCAGTTCCGCTCTGCCGAGAAAGGCGCCCAGGCAGTAGTGCGGGCCATGACCGAACGCGAGGTGCTTGTTGGGCGAGCGGGACAGCATGAACCGGCGCGGCTGGTCGAAGACCGCCTCATCGTTGTTGGCCGAGATGTTCCACAGCGTGACGATGTCGCCGCGCCGCACCGTGTGGCCGCGTATCCGCAGATCCTCGACGGCGGTGCGCGCCAGATGGATCCCCGGCGTCGCCCAGCGGATGACTTCCTCCACCGCCGAGTCGAGGGAGACCTCGCCCTCGCGCAGAGCGCGCCACTGGTCGGGGTTCTCGATGAGCGCGGCCACCCCGCAGATCGCGGAGATCCGGGACGTCTCGTCACCACCGAGAATGAGGCTGTAGCAGTTTACGGCGATCTCCTCGACCGTGAGCCCACGCCCCTCGACCTGTGCGGTCGCCAGCATGCTGATGACGTCACCGCCGGGGGCGTCCCGCCGCTCCCGCGCCAACTCCATGAAATAGAGCACGATCTCGTTGCGGGCGCTGAGCGCGTCGAGCTCCGTGCTGTCCGCTTCGCCGGACGACAGCGCCATCTTGTTCCACTGCAGCAGCTGAGCGCGGTCCGCATACGGAATGGACAACAGGTCGCAGATCGTGTTCATCGGGATCTGCTCCGCGACCTCCGCGGCGAAGTCGAACGATTCGCGCCCGACAACCGTCGACACCAGCTCGGTCGTGCGTCGCTGAACCTTTTCCACGACCTCGCCGAGAACGCGCGGGGTGAAGGCCCGGAACATGAGGTTGCGCAGCTTGCGGTGGCGCGGGCCATCGGTGACCGCGAGCATGCTCCCGCCCGCGGAGTCATCACCGCGCAGCACCACGTCGAGGACGTTGCCCCGGGCGGAGCTTAGGGCCGTGTCGTGGTATAGCGACTGGACGTCGGCATAGCGCGACACCACCCAGAACCCGGCGTTCCGGTCAGTGGGTTCGTGCCAGTAGACGGGACGCTCGGCGCGCACTTCGCGCCAGAACTCATGGCTGTCGTTCTCAACGAATGTGGCCGGATCGGAAAGGTCCAAGGACCGAACTCTCAGAGCGGGCTTACTCATTGCGGGAGAGTGACAGGTCCCACATGGCCAATGCCCGGAGACTTGCGCGTTCCTTTCCGGCCAACCTACAAGAAGGCTGCCCGGCCGGCCGATGCCGACCTGCCGAGCAGCCTCTGTGCTGATGGGTCATGACCCGTCAGTTCCGTCGAGGACGAGTTCACGCCCGACCGGCTCCTGGGCCCGGTGCCGCTGTGCTGGTGCGGGGCAGAACGGTGAGCGCGACGAGGACAGCCGCGACCAGGAGCACAGCGCCGATGGTCATGCCGAGCGCGTAGCCGTCGGTGAGAGCGTCGAGGCCGGGGTTCTTGCCCGTGCGGTCGTGGGCGGCGGTGCCGAGGGCGGCCAGTCCCAGGGATGCGCCGATCTGGCGTGTGCTGTTGAGCATTCCGGAGGCGGAGCCCGTCTCGTGGGGCGCGACGCCCACGGTGGCGGTGGAGACGACCGGTGCGAGGCAGAGCCCGAATCCGATGCTGGTGACGATCGACGGCCCCAGGACGTCGGTGGCGAACGAGCCGTCGGCGCTGATCATGCCGAACCAAGCGAACCCTGCCGCGGTGAGCATCCCGCCGCCGATCAGGAGATTGCGGGCCGGGAACTTGTAGCCGAGCTTTACGGCGACCACAGAGCCGACTACTACGCCGAGCGCGAACGGCAGGAACTGGATCCCGGACAGGGCCGGTCCGTGCCCCAGCACACGCTGCAGGTAGAGGGAGACGAAGTAGAAGGCCGAGGCCATAGCGGCGCCGAGGAGGAGGTTGTAGGAGTTGGCCGCCGCGACCGAACGGTTGGTGAACAGGCCAAGCCGGATCAGCGCGTCACGGGTGGTGGTCTTCTCGACGTAGAGGAACGCGGCGAGGAGCACGACGGCGACGGCCAGGGTCGACAGCGTGGCCGCCGAGGTCCACGCGTACTGGTCGGTGCGGATGATGCCGAACACGAGCAGGGTCATGCCTGCTGTGGCGAGGACCGCGCCCAGCACGTCCGGGCGCCCGCGGCGCTCGACGGGCTGGTCGGGGGCGATGCCGCGCCAAGCCAGGGCCAGCGCCACCGCGACCATCGGGACGTTGATGAACATTACCCATTGCCAGCCCACGTACTGCGTGAGCAACCCGCCGATCAGGACGCCGAGGGCGCCGCCGGCGGCGTTCATCGCGCTCCATATGCCGAAGGCCTTGACGCGGGCCTTGCCGGTGGGAAAGGCCCGGGCCAACAGCGCGAGCGCGGCCGGCGTCAGTGTGGCGGCCCCGACGCCCTGTACGGCGCGGGCCGCCACCAGCTGACCGGGTTCCTGCGCGAAGCCGCCGGCGAGGCAGGCGAGGCCGAACACGGGGAGCCCGATCGTCAGGATCCGCTTATGGCCGTACAGGTCTGCGATCTTTCCGCCGAGCAGGAGCAGCCCGCCGAACGTGAGGGCGTAGGCGTGAATGACCCAGGTCAGGCCTACTTCGCTGAAGCCGAGGCCGGAGGCGATCTCCGGCAGACCGACGTTCACGACCGACAGATCCAGCGACACCATGAACTGCACGACTGCGACCGCGGCGAGGGTGAGCTCGGGCCGAGCGACCCCCTCGCGGACCACTTCTCCGCTTGCTGATTCCGTGTTTGTCACCACAGCATCAGTCCCTTTGTGATCTTGGGTGAGGGGTATTTTCGAACACGTTCCGAAATTAGCATCGGGCCAGCGGGCTGTCGAGCGCAGACGACAAAGGCGTGAGATCTTCACAGAGAGGCATGATGGGGTGGTGTCCCGAACCAAGGCAGCGCACGGCCGCGTCGGCCGTCCCCCTGTGACATCCCGTACGCAGATCCTGACTGCGGCCCGTCGCCTCATCGATCAGAGCGGCTGGGAGAAACTGACCATCCGTCGGCTGGCCGCCGAGATCGGTATCGGCACGACGACCCTCTACCACCACGTACGGGACAAGGAGGACCTGCTGTTCCTCCTGATCCACGAGTACGCGGACCAGATCCCCCACCCTGGCCTGTCCAACGAGCCGCGGGACCGCATCGTCGCCTGCGCCACCGCGTTCCATGACGCCCTCGCGGCCTGGCCATGGGCTGCAGAGGTCCTCACCACCGACGGGTTCATCACCCGGCTCGGCGACTCGGCACTGTGGCTGGTCGAAACCATCTTGGCCGGGGCGATGGACCATGGATGCACGCCCGAGCAGGCCGTCCATGTGTTCCGCAATATCTGGTACTACACGGTCGGCGAGATCCTGGTGCGCGCGCACTCCGCAGACCAGCGCCTGGACGACAAGCGTCCCACCGCCCCCGACGCCTTCCTCGACGGCCTCGACACATCCAAACTGCCGCGCCTGGCCGCCCTCGGCGATCAGTGGGCGACGCTGTCCCGGCTCGACACCTACCCCCAGGCACTGTGCGCCTTCGTCGACGGACTGCTCGCACAGGCCACAGCGGCGACAACGCAGAGCGTCGACAGCTGATCAACCACGTAGCTCCCGGCAGATGTCGAGCCGGCCGAAGCACTCAGGTCTTGCCGTTTTCTTTCCGATGATCTGCCTCGACGGGGTGCGACACTGCAGGCTTGGCACGAGACAATTCCGACCGCCTGGGAGCCGACGGTGAGCAGCGATCTCTTGAGCAGCCGAAGCGGTGAGCGTGCCGAGCCGCGCCTGCCCGGCCCGAGGGCACGAATCCCCGACTGCCCGCTGGCGCGCACGGTCGAAGTGGTCGGCCACTGGTGGACCTTGGAGATCCTGCACGAGGTCTTCGACGGCCACACCCGGTTCGACGCGATCCGCCGGAATCTGGCCACGCCCGCCGCCGCGCTGCAGGACCGGCTCGCCGATCTGGTGGCGAAGGGCCTTCTCGAGACCGAGGACGGTACCGAGGATCCCGCGGACCGCGAGTACCGGCCCACCGGGAACGGCCGGGCTCTGCGCCCGCTCATCCTGGTCATGGCGGCATGGGGGAACCGTGAACTCCCCCCACAGGACCGCAGTCTCGTACTGGTCGACGTCAGGGCGGGCGTGGCGGTGGACCCGGTCGTGGTCGACCGCCACACGGGCCGGCGGATCGACACGGCCAACTACGTCTTCACCCGCGGCCCCCGGGCGAGCGAGTTGATCAGCGCCCGCTATCCAGAGATCCCACAGCGGCGGTGACCCGCGCGTGAGCGGTCGTGGCTCGGGTCTGCCGGGCTCGCGCCGCTGAACCGCAGGCTTTCGTACCACCATGGGCTGCCCTCGTCCTTGTAACCGTTCGCCCTGTTCGGCAGGGACGGTACGGGCCCGAAGCCCTCGCCCATGCGACAACTGCCCACAGCAGCACGTGTATTCGCCCGGAGCTGCTCCTTGCCAGTTGGGCAACCGCGCCAGAACGACCATGAAGGGCCTCACACCGCCATGGGTGTATTGGAAAACGGGTGTAGCTCTCCTGCAGTGAGGTCGTCGTGGGTTGTTGCTGCCCGGGACGGTTTGCCGGATCGTCGTGTCCAGGGTTCGGGGCTGGGAGGCGGCGATGGTGTCGTGGCTGAAGGAACTGGAGCGACGGGAGGCTGCTGCGCGGGATCGGATCGCTGAACTGCGTGGGCAGATTGAGGAGTTGGCGGCCTTGCTGGCCGAGCAGGAAGGGGTGGTGTCCCGGCTGGAGATCACGCGGGAGACGATGAGCGACATCTTGTCCGCGGACGGGTCGGTGACCGGCCCCGAGACCGGGGAGAGCGGCGCGGCGGAGCCGGCGAATGGGCCGGTGGCCGGGGCGGGGTCGCCGGTGGGGGTGCGGCTGGTGCCGACCTGGTCGGCGGATTTGGACGCGGCGGTGCTGCCGTCCTCGTACCGGGACATCGTGGAAGTCCTGGGTGACGCGGTGCATCCGATGCGGGCGCACCATCTGTGCGCCGCGCTCGGGCTGTCAACCGACAAGAGCAAGGTGGAGGGGTTCCGTTCGAAGCTGAAACGGCTGGCAGAACGGGACTGGATCGCGGAGCTGGAGCCGGGTCTGTTCGCCGCGCGGGGCACGCCGGTGCCTACGGGGAGTGCGCCGGGGCAACCGGGGGATGCCGGTGGGCACTGACGCGCCGGTGAAGAAGGCGGGCTCCCGCTCCTAGCGTCGGAGGTGACGAAACCAGCCCGATGCTCGTGAAAGCGAGAGCCCGATGAAACAGTACGAGAGCGCCGCGATGGCTGACCCGTTTGCCTGCGCCGTTTCTTTCTTCTCTTCTCTGCTCACCGATTTCTCCGGCCCCGGTGCGCTCGAACTGCCCCACCAGGAAGTGGAGGAGCGGGCGGCGGTCGGCGGCCGGGAGCTGGCCCGTCTCCTCCTGCAAGGCCACCTCGACCTTCGTACGCGGCGCGAGGAGACCGTGTTGTCCGCGCTGGACGCCCCGGGCCGGGCGAGGATCGGCGGTGGACGGACCCGCCTGGAACCATGCCACCGACGCAAGTTGGCGACGGTGGTCGGGACGGTGACCGTGACGCGGTGTGCCCTGCGCGCTGCGGGACTGCCCAACCTGCATCCGGCCGACGCAGCGCTCGCGCTGCCACGTGAGCGACACAGCCTCGGACTGCGCCGCCTCGCGGTACTCGAAGCGGTCCGCGGCTCCTACGACACCGCCCTGGATGCGGTCGAACGCGCCAGCGGCAAAGTGGTCGGGAAGCGTCAGCTCGAACACCTGGTCAAGGCGGCTGCCACCGACGTCGCTGCCTTCTACTCAGCCCGCACGCCTGTCCCGGCGAGCGCGTCGACGCTGCTGGTCCTGTCCGTCGACGGCAAGGGCATCGTAATGAGGCCCGAGCACCTGCGCGAGAACACCGCCCGCGCCGCCCGACGCGCCCAGCACGTCTTCCGCACCCGTCTGTCCGCCGGGGAGAAGACGAACCGGAAACGGATGGCGACCCTCGCCTGTGTCTACGACACCGACCCGGCCGTTCGTCGCCCGCACGACGTGATCGCCCCGCCCGGTGGCCGCACCGGCCACCGCCGGCCCCGGCCCGGTCCCCGGGCTACCCACAAGTGGTTGACCGGCTCCGTCGAGCACGATCCCGAGCAGGTCATCGCCCAGGCTTTCGACCAAGCTACCGCTCGCGCCCCCGAGCACCGCCGCGACTGGGTCGTCCTGGTCGACGGCGCACGCCACCAACTCGACCTCATCCAGGCCGAAGCCGCCCGCCGCGGCATAAAGATCCACATCGTCCTGGACATCGTGCACGTTCTGGAGAAACTCTGGGCCGCCGCCCGCTGCTTCTTTCGCCCCACCGACCCGGACGGCGAGGACTGGGTTGCCATCCACGCCGTCCGCCTGCTGAACGGCGCCACCCACGACACCGTCACTGCCCTGAACACCGAGGCCGACCACCACCAACTCACCAGTGAACAGCGCACCGCCGTCGACAAAGCGATCCGCTACCTGCGGAACAACAGCGACTTCCTCCACTACGACCAGGCCCTTGCCCGGGGCTGGCCGATCGGCAACGGCGCGATCGAAGGAGCGGCCAGGCACCTGGTCGCCGACCGCCTCGCGATCACCGGCAGCAGATGGAGCGTCCCCGGTGCCGAGGCCCTCCTCCAACTCCGCGCGATCATCAGCAACGGCGACTTCAACGCCTACTGGCACTTTCACCTTGTTCGCGAGCATCACCGCACTCATGGGGACAAGGACCAGTACGGATACCGCCTGCCGACCTGAAGTCCCTGGCTCAGCATGATCTGTGGAGGAAAGCGGTCACCGCAGCGGCGAAGCGGTCGGGGACATCGTGGTGCACGACGTGCCCAGCGGGCAGTTCGACCCGGTGGGTACCCTCGGCCCGGCGGGCAGCCATGTCTTCGGCGTGTTCGGGCGCCAACTCGTCGCTGCGGGTTCCATGGACCAGCAGCGTGGGGCAGGTCACCGATATCCAGTCGTGCCAGTGGTCACCGTTGAGCGCCTTCTGGGACGCCACGGTGTCAGCGATGTCGAAGGAGAAACCCCAGCCCTGATCCGACTGACGGAAGGAACACTCGAAATAGGGTGCCGCCGCACCCAGGGCCGCGACCAACGCCTCCCGGGACGGCACGACGCCGGGAAGACGCGTAGTGAACGACCAGTCGCAGTCCACAACCGCACCGATGTCCTCGACGATCAGCGTGCTGACCTTGTCCGGGTGCCGGGCCGCGAACTGGTAGGCATTCACCCCGCCCAGCGAGTGGCCCAGCACCGCCACCGGACCGACGTCCAACTGCTGGTGAAAGGCCGCAACATCGGCTACGTACTCGTCCCGCTCGTAACCTTCAGCACGGTCGGACTCCCCATGCCCGCGCTGATCGAGCGCGATCACTCTCCACTCGGGAGCCAGCGCCGCCGCCAACGGAGCAAACACCAACGCTTCGCTGTAATGCCCGTGCAGAGCCAGAAGCGGCCTCCCGGGACCCCCGAAGTCCACATACGACAGTCTCCGACCACCCACCATGAAGAATTTGCGCATGGTGCGGATAGTAGGAGACGGCACTGACACTTCTCGGCTCACCAGCACCCGTCGAAGCCACTCGGACCGGGCACCCTCCCTCAGGACGAGCTACACCCTTGGAAAACCTGCCCTCCCCGTGTATGTGACCGTCACGCTCTGCGCCGTACTGCTCCTCACCGGTGCGGGACAGGCCGCCGCCCGCTGGCCGCGCCAGCCCGAAGTCGTCGGGAAGGTCACCGTGAATCTGCTGGTCGACCCGGGCGTCGGCACGGTTGAGTCGATTGGTGAGAAGCATCAGCTACATCGACTACAAGCTGAGTTCGAAGAGGTTGACAGCGCCGTCCTCGGGGCGCAGTTCCATGTCCAGCAGCCGGGAGACCTCCTGTCGCAGGGGCTTCGGTGCCCATGCGGGAGCTGCCGTGCTCGCCGCCACAGCCTGGGGCGACACAATCTCCTGTGACATCCATCAATTCCGGTTCGCCGGTCTCGTGCAAGCGGTTCTGCGCGCCCTCGCCCGGTGATGGGCCAGCTCAGGAGCGACCGGAGCCCGGCTCAGCCTCACACCTGCGCCTGGCCAGAATCTGGATGCTTTCCGGGATCCCCTGAGGTGGCGGACAACGCCCGGTCTCCCTGCCGCTGCATCTGCCGGCCCGGGCCGTGCGGATACTCATCGACGAGCACGGTCACCTGGGCCGGGGCCGTGCCGCGAAAAGGCCGACGCCGTCGGCTGGACCGCGTCAGCGCGCTCGAGCTGCGCGTTCTTGTCGCGCAGGGCCACGACTTCCTCCCCGCCGTTCTCGGGAACCTCCACTGTGCGAAACCGCTTGCGCGGTGGAGCGCGAGCTGCGGGGCGGGGCGGCGCGGTGTCAGGTCCGTGCATCAGTGCGGGCCGCGGAAGGAAGGACGCGGGATCAGACCCGGTCCAGTGGCCGGTGCGGCTCCTCCGGGAGCTCCACGTCGATCACATCACCGGGGCGCACTACACCGCTCTCCTTCACAACGCTCATGATTCCGACCTTGCGCACGATGTTCCCGGCCTCGTCGCGACCGACGACCTGTTTCAGCAGCCCGTCCTGGAACTCGTCGATCTGCCGGCAAGGGTTGCGCAGGCCGGTCACCTCCAGCACCGCGCCACCGCCGATACGCAGGACCGCTCCGACAGGCAGGCGGAGCAGGTCGATGCCGCGCGTGGTGATGTTCTCGCCGAGTTCGCCGGACGCCACCTGGAATCCTGCCGCACCGAGCTCGGCGAAGAGCTCCTCGGGCATGAGGTGGACCTGGCAGAGGTTCGGCTGAGTGGGATCCTGCTCCACACTCGCTCGGTGCTTGACCGTCATACCGGCATGGGCGTCTCCCTCCACACCCAGCCCTGCAAGCAAGGTGATGCTGTCCCGTTCCGGCTTGCTGAACGAATGCTCGCCGTTGCTGCTGACCGCCGTCACCATCCCGCTCAAGCGTCAGCACCCCCTGGACGCGCCCGCCTGCGCTCGCGGCACGCGATTTTCGTCGTCTCCACAGTGCTGCGGGCCAATCCGACGGCGTCGTACAGGAGATCGGTGCCGGCGCCGTCCGGGACGTCCTCCTGGGCGCGCAGCAGAACCGCCGCACAGCTGAGAGCGTCGCAGGCGGCGCTGATCTCCGGCGGGATGCGCCGTAGCCGTGGGGCGCGGAGCTCCAAGGCCAGCCTTTCCAGATCTTGCACGACCGTCGTGAGGTCCACAGTCGCCTCATAGACGTCAGGCACAGAAGGCCTCCCTTCACCTTCCCCGGCGCCGGGACGCCGTTGCACGGCGTCCCGGCGGGAGAATCACAGACGTCAAGCGGGCTGGTCCGTCTTTGTGACGAGGTAGTTGCCGAGCACGAGGTAGTCGATCTCGGTTCCCAGGAAGCAGTTCAGCGCGTCGGTCGGGGCGCACACGATCGGCTCGCCCGCCACGTTGAATGACGTGTTGATCAGGCACGGCACGTCGGTCAGCGCGGTGAACCGGCGCAGCAGCGACGCCAGCAAGGGCTCCTCGTCGGTGATCGTCTGCACCCTGGAGGTACCGTCCACGTGCGTCGCACCCGGGATCACGTCGTGGTGCTCCGGCCGCACCGGGAACACGAACGTCATGTACGGCGAACGGCTCTTGCGACCCATCTCGAAGATCTTCGGTGCATCCGACTCGAGCACGATCGGCGCGAACGGCCGGAACGGTTCACGGTGCTTGACCCTGGTGTTGATGACATCCTTGATATCCGGGAACTTCGGGTTCGCCAGGATGCTCCGGTGGCCCAGTGCCCGAGGCCCGTGCTCGAGCCGGCCCTGGAACCAGCCGATGACGACCTTCTCGGTGAGCAGCTTCGCCACCTGGTCGACAACCTCGTTCTCGGCCAGACGGGTCCATCGCACCCGATCACTGAACTCGTGCAGGGTCCGCTCGATCGTCGCGTCGTCGTACTCCGGCCCGAGGTACGGGGTGACCGAGTCCGCGTACTTCACCTCCGCGGTGTTGTCCGGATGGTTGGCCCAGGCGTGGACGGCGGCGCCGATGACGACTCCGGTGTCGCTGGCGCCGAAGCTCACATCCATGTCCTGGAAACGTGAACCTTCCAACAACTTGGTGTTGTTCACGCAGTTCAGCGCCAGGCCGCCCTCGAACAGCAGGTGGTTCAGGTCGGTCCTCCCCTCCAGCGCGCGGAGCTGGCGGCTCGTGACGACCGTGAGCATCTCCTGCGCAGCGGCGGCGATAGTGGCCTTGTACTCGACGGTGTCCTCGAAGGGACCGAAGTACTTCTCGAACAGGTCGTCGAAGCATCGGGGGTTCTCGATATCGTGCGGCCGGCAGAGGGTGTAGCGACCGTCTTCGTCCAGCAGGACGATGTGTTCGAGGAACGGATTCGGCGAGGGGGCCTCGGCGAATCCAGAAAGACCCATGACCTTGTATTCGTCGTTATTGGGCACAAAGCCCAGGAATCGCGTGATCGAGGCGAACAGATTGCCGAGCGAGTCGTTGGCACTGACGACCGACTCATCGAAGACCTGGATCCGGCCGTCGCGAATTTCCCCAGTCAGCGAGGAGAACAGTTCGGCACGGCCGTCGCTGATGAGGAATGCGGTGTCCTTCATTCCCGCCATGTAGTACCCGGTCATCGCATGAGCGAGGTGATGCTGCACAAACACCACCTTGTCCGGATCAGGTATGAATCCGGTGCGTGCGGCGAAGTCTGCGAGGATCGCCTCGCGCCCGAGGACCTTGTCGAACAGCTCACCGATACGACCCAGCCGGGACACCTTCTCCGCAGGCCCCATCGGAGTGGACGCGAGGTCGTGCATCATCGCGTCGAAGATCTCGGTGGTGAAGTTCCATGGAATCGCGATGAGATCCACATCGGAGAACTCTATGCCGGCCTGGTCCAGACACCACTTCACCGAGTTGAACGGGAAGTCCGAGGTCTTCTTCTCCCGGTTGAGTCGCTCCTCCTCGACGGCAGCGACCAGTTTGCCGTCCACCAGGAGCGCCGCGCCCGAGTCGTGCCCGAGGACGTAGTGCTTCTCGGTGCCCACCGCACCAAATTTCTCGGCGAAGACTTCTGCGCCCCGGGTGAACCCGTTGCAGCCCAGAACAATCATGACAATTTCCTTCTCTGTTGCGCTGCGTCGCGTGCACTGCCCGCCGACCGGCGGATCCGAGTGGAATATCCAGGTGCGGAAATAATCGAGCACCTACCAACACGAGCGAATTTCGCCGCCAGGCTATCGGCGAAGATCAGCCCGCTGCAATATGCGAATCGCACCACCCTGGATGCATTCTTCATACACCCCGGAACTTCGGACAATCCCCATGGCTAATCGAGTACATTGACACAACGAATTGCCGACGACAATCGTATGCGTCGCATTTCGCAGCGAACGAGGCCGGAACTTCCTGAGCCTTGATGTTCGGAGCGCCTTTCACAATCTCCAAGGAGGGGCTGCCATGCCCTTGGACCGCATACTCCGAAACTTGATCACCTGGCAACGCGCCGACGGCCCTCCGGTTCCGGTTCGTGCCTTGACCGTCGAGCAGGCCCGCGAGCGATATCTCTCCAACGCGGCCCTCCCGCATCGGGTCGACAGCGGCCCCCGCGCTGCCGTCACCGCCGTCGACCGGACGATCGACGCCGCGGACGGGACGTCGTTCCGGTGCCGGATCTACACACCGGCGACGGACGAGGGCCGCGTGGTCACCTATCTGCACGGTGGCGGATGGGTGCTGGGCGACATCGACAGTCACGACCATGCCTGCCGCATCGTGGCGGCATCGCTGGGCGCAGTCGTCGTCTCGGCCGACTACCGACGGGCACCGGAGTTCCCCTATCCCACGCCGCTGCTCGACGCCATTGCCACAGCCCACTGGACGAGCCGCTCCTTCCCCGGCCACGAACACGTGCTCGCCGGTGACAGCGCCGGCGCCAACCTTGCGATGGGCGTCGCACTGGACGCGCGCGACAGCGGTGACATCGGAATCGCCGCTCAATTGCTGCTGTACCCGCCCGTGGACCCACGGCTGCTCTTCGCCGCGGCCAGCGCCTGCGCCGAGGGATATCTGCTGACCGTCGACGACATGGCGTACCACTACGACCTTTACGTTCCCGATGCGCGACGGCGCCTTGACCCCGCCGTCGACCTGCTCAACGCAGACCTGCGGAATCTGCCGCCGGCGGTAGTCGCGACGGCCGAGTTCGACCCACTCCACGACGAGGGAATCGAACTGGCCGACAAGCTGGCCGTCGCCGGCGTACCTGTCCGCCATGTACCGGGGCCGGGGCTTGTGCACGGCTACTTTCTGATGCAGGACATCGTGCCGGCGGCAGCCACCTGCGCCGAGCGGGTCCTCCAGGAGCTGGACACGGTCCTCCGGTCGGCTCGCGACACGTACCGCCCCGCGTCCGGGCGGTACGCCAAGGCGGTCCGAAAAAACTGAGCGGGCGGGCGCCGAGCGAGAAATCCTCGGTTGGCGCCCCAGCCCGTCGTCCGCGCTTGTCACAGCCCTGCCGGCTCCGGACTTCTCGACCGCAGCGCGTCCGTCACCTGCGGCTCGTAGTCGGCGTACACCGTGCTCAGTTCGTTGTTCAGGAGGAGCCGGCGCATCGCCACGCGCTGGATCTTCCCGCTTGTGGTGCGCCGGACCCCGCCACGCCGCAACAGGCCGACGCCGCCGAGAGGGACACCGAACTCCCGGACCACCGTCTGTTTGATCCCGTCGGTCAGACGCCTCAGACGGTCCTCGGCCAGGCGCCCGCGGACCTCGTGCGTGACGACCAGGACCGACTCGGCACCGAGCGGCACTGTGAACACGGCACCGGCACCGGCGAGTTCAGCGTGCCGTGCCCGCAGCTCCCGCTCGATGTCCTGCGGGTACAGGTGACGGCCATGCACGGTCAGCATTTCCTCGAGCCGCCCGGTCACGTACAGCTCGCCGTCGTGCACGGCCCCGAGATCGCCCGTACGCAGAAAGCCGCCCGGCAGGAAGGCCCGCTCCGTCGCAGGGGCATTGTTCCAGTACTCCTTGGCGAGGCTGGGGCCGCGCAGCCAGATCTCACCGATGCCTCCGGGCGCCGACTCCTCGCCGGTCCGCGGATCGACGATCAGCACCTCGTAGTCGCGTGGCGTCCCGCAGCTCACCAGTTCGACACCAACCTCGGTCGGCACGAACTGGTGCTGCTTCAGCCGTTCGGCGTCGACCGTCGTCACCACGGCCTTGCGGTGTGCCGCACCGGACACGAAGACGGTCGCCTCCGCCATGCCGTAGCACGGGCACAGCGCGTCGTCCCGGAGTCCCGCGGAGGCGAACCGTTTCGCGAACGCGTCCAAGACCGCGATGTCAACCCGCTCCGAGCCGTTGGAGGCCCCCAGCCACCGGGACAGGTCCAGCCCGGCCATCTGCTCGTCGGTGACCCGGGAACAGCACAGCTCGTAGGCGAAGTTCGGAGCTGCGGACCAGTGGATATCGTACTTGTCGATCAACTGCAGCCAGTGGTGCGGCCGTTGCAGGAAGGCACTGGGGCGCATCAGCACGCAGGTGCCGCCAAGCAGCAGAGCCGGCAGCAGGTGACCGAGCAGTCCCATGTCGTGGTAAAGCGGGATCCATCCGCCCAGCCGGGATTCAGCCGTCAGCCCGAGCGCGCGGCGCTGGCTGTCCACGTTGTGCAGGAGGTTGCCGTGGCTGACCATCACGCCCTTGGGCTCCCCGGTCGAGCCGGAAGTGTACTGGAGCATCGCGAACGTCCGGTGGTCCAGCTCTTCCGGCGTCCAGGAGTCCGGGTCCGCCAGGCCGCCGCTGTCCGTCGCCAGCACCCGGGTACCGGTGACCTTCTCTGCCTCGGCCCAGGCCAGGACGGCGGGCAGGTTCTCCGTGTCGGTCAGGATCGCGGAAGCCGCGGCATTCTTGGCGATGCCGCTTACCCGCGCCTGCTCGTGGCGGTACCGGCCGGGCAGCGGTGCGGGGACGGCGGCTGTTCCCGCGTAGAGACAACCGAGGTACGCGGCGGCGAAGTCGAATCCGGTCGGGTACAGCAGCAGCACCCGGGTACCGACAGGGAAGCGGGCGCGCAGCCACGCGCCGATCCTTCTGGCCTCGGCGTCCAGTTGGGCGTATGACCACCGGGCTGCGCCGTCGGCCCGCTCCACATCGTTGACAAAGATCACCGCGGTGCGTTCCGGCGACGCGAGTGCGTGCTCGCGCAGCACCGCGGCGGCGCTGGTGGCGTGCGGCAAATCGACCATGACCCTGGTTCCCTCTCTCCAGCCGCATGCACGGCCCGATACTCCCCGGACGGACCGCTGGGCCTCGTCAGGGTTGGTTGGTGCGGTGGTTGGCCTTTCGGGCGACGGTGTCCTGCGAGTCCCGGACGTGCTGCCGGACCCGGAGGACGACCGGTCACAGCCTCACGCGTCGGCAAGCCCGGCGAGCTCGGGGCGTGCCACGAACAGCTCCCGGGCCTTTGCCCGCTGGAGCTTTCCACTGGTCGTCTTGGGGATGCTCCGCTTGGGAACCAGGTGGATCCCGGCGGGGGTCACACCGGTCCGGGAGCTGACCGCGGTCCGAACGGACTGGCGCAGCGATGCGCGCTGCTCGCCGTCGAGTTCTGTCTCGACGATCAGGTGGAGTTCTTCGGAGTCGGTGCCCTCGGGCCGGTGTCCGACCGCGATCACGGCGCCTAGGCGGACACCGGGCACGGTCTCCGCGGCCTGCTCGAAGTCCGAGGGGAAGTAGTTGGCGCCCCGGATAATGACGAGGTCCTTGGCCCGGCTGGTGATCCGCAGGCCGCCGTTGCGCAAATAGCCGACGTCACCGGTCTTCCACCAGTCCGGCGCGTCCATCGACGCGGCGGACTCCTCTGGAAGGCCGAAGTATCCGGCCGTGCGCGAGGGACTGCGGAACTGGACGTGACCGATCTGGTTCTCCCCCAGCGGGCGGCCGTTGTCGTCCACAATCCGGACCTCCGCGCCGGCCACCGGCTCACCGCAGTCGACGACCTGCACCGCGTTCGCGCTCTGCGGGTCGACATCGACCGCCCGCGTCCCGGTGGCGGCGGACTGCCGGTCGATGGAGTCGAACGTGAACGGTGCGTGCAGCCGTTTGGTGGTGATGACCAGCGTGGCCTCGGCCATGCCGTAGCCCGGTGTGAACGCGTTGGAGGGCATGCCCCACCGGGTGAAGCGGTCACCGAAGCGCTGTGCGGTGGTGGGCTGGATGGGTTCCGCTCCGCAGATCGCAACGCGCCAGCACGACAGATCCACGCCGTCGAGTTCCTCGTCGCGCACTCGGGAGGTGACGTAGCCGTAGGCGAAGTTCGGCGCGGCCGCGACGGCGCCGCGGTACGTGCTGATGTGCCGCAGCCACTCGGCCGGTGCGCGCAGAAATCGAGTGGGCGGCATGAGCACCGTGTTCCCGCCGACATAGACCGGGCACAGGATCCCGGTGACCAGCCCCATGTCGTGGTACAGCGGCGCCCAGCTGACGGTCGTGTCCGCGCGCGTCCACCCGACGGCACCCGTGAATTGTTCGCAGTTGGCCGCCAGATTGGCGTGCGAGATCATGACGCCCTTCGGCCTGCCCGTCGAACCGGAGGTGCACTGGATCAACGCCAGTTCGTCACCGCTCGGCCGGCGGATGGGATGCGTCGGCGCGTCGCTCGCAGTGGCGCGGGCATGGAGCGCGGCACCGTCGATCAAGCTGGTCTCGGCGAGTTCGGGGAGGGCCTCGATGACCGCTGCCGTGGTGATGATCGCGGTCGGCCGCAGATATCCCACGAGTTCCTTCAGCTGGCCTTCGAACCCCGCGGCCCCTCCGAAACGTATCGGTACGGCGATCGCCGTCGGTATGGCTCCGAGCAGTTGGGTTCCGAAGAACGCGGTGATGAACTCCGCGCCCGTGGGCAGACAGAGCAGTACCCGGTCGCCGTGGCCGACGCCGTGCTCGGTGAGGGCTGCCGCACACCGCGCGGCGTTCTCGACGAGGGTGTCGTACCGCACCTTCTCCTCTCTGTCGGGTTCCGGGATCAGCGTCACCTCCGATCCATCGGAGCCACGTTCCGCCTCTGCCAACAAGGCGTGCCACGTACTCGGGAAGCGCGGTCCCATTGCGGTCATCCGATGTTCTCCTCGATAGCGCTGCTGAGCTGGTCGACGACCCACGGTCGTACCGAGATGTCGTCGGAGACGATGCGGGCGGGGTGAAACCCGTGCCGAACGGCCAGATCCCGGGCTGCCAGCACGCCTTCCGAGGTCAGGCCGCCGTAGGACGGGCTCGGCGTCGTGGGTTCGAAGCCGAGCAGGATCGTCTCGGCCAGGCAGGAGTAGAGGATTCCCGGCGGCAGCGTGATGCCGGGGAAATGGGGCGTCTGCACGCCAGGAAGTTGAATGCGGCCACCGGACACCAAGGTGACGTTCGACAGGCCCGCCACTGCCGGATGGACGTCGCCGGGGACGGCGAGGTCACAGACGAGCACCTTCCGATCACCGGCGAGGTGATACGGAAGGATCACTGGATCCGAGGAGTTGGTGGCGCTGACCACGATTGGGCAGTCCCGCAGCGCGTCGAGGTCATCGGCTATCGAAACGTCCGTGGCATCAGTGAGCCGGTCGGCGACCGTTGCGAGTCGCCGCGCCGAACCGGGCCGGCCGACCAGTACCAGCGAATCACAGTGCGAAGCGATGAGTTCGGCCATCACCGCGCCGATATTGCCGATGCCGCCGACGAGTCCGACATGACGCTCCCCGGCGCCGGATTTTGCCAGCTGCAGGCGGAGCAGGTCGTAGGCGCAGGCAGCGGTCAGCGAATTACCCGACGTCACCCTGATGTCGTTCTCGACGACGTCCCGTGCGGCATTGGTGGCGATCGAGGTGTGCCCCCCGAGGCCGATGACGTCGGCGCCGAGCGAGACACCCAACTCCACCGCGTCGAGCACCGTCCGGCGCAGCCACGGCCCCTGCCCCGCCCTCAGGGCGGCATTGGCCTGGGCAGCGGTGAACGGCACCGCCACCATGACGACCTCGACCTCCCCCTGAGCCTCGGATGTGATGCGATGCCGGACGACCTCGAACGGGTCCAGCTCACCCTGCATCCGGTGGAGAGCCGCCGCACACTGCTCGTCCGACCAGTCCGCCAGTTCCGGCGCCATCGACCAGAGCTTGCTCGGGACGTCCAGGTTGGCGAGGAACGCAACGCGGGGCACGTCGGCCCGGCTTCCGCTGGGGCGGACCGGCCGGTCCAGGCGGGGCAGCGGGACATGCTGGGGCGGCTGCCACTCGCCGGTCGCCGGTACGGTCAGATGCTCGAGCAGCGTCGCGTAGTCACCGCGGGAGAGCAGCCCGGCAACGTCCTCGAACGCGGCGGCGATACGGTCCACATCGACCGGTTCGAGCAGCGCCGACGGCTGAACCCGGACTGTCGTGGGGGCCGACAGGGTAGGGATGACCCTGATCCGGTGCGTGTGCAACAGACGGCCCGCGATGAGGTAACCCAGCGACTCGGAGTCGAACACCTCTCGCATCAGACCCGAATCGGGCCGCGGCAGGTAAAAGTCGACGCCCAGGAGCAGTCCGCGTCCGCGTACCTCGGCGATGGCATTCGGCCACCGTGCCGCCACCTCTGTCAGCCGGTCGCGCAGGAGCGTGCCCACCTCGTTGATCCGGTCGCGATAGGCGAAGGAGAGGTCCAGCGCGGCCGTCGCGATCCGCGACGAGAAGTCGTCATCGGCGAAGGTGGACGTGTGGTGGCGACCGAAGTCCGGTACGTACCGGTTGTCGGTGACCAGCAGCGCCGAGACCTTGGCCAGCCCGCCCCCGAGGGACTTCGAGAGCAGGTAGTAGTCGGCGACCACGCCGGAGCTCTCGGAAGCGAGGAAGGTGCCCGTACGCCCCATGCCGCACTGGATCTCGTCGAACACCAACGCCGCTCCGTGCCGATCGGCCAGCTCGCGCAGCGCGGCGAGGGTCTCGACCGGCACCTCGTGTACCCCGGACTCCCCCTGGATGGGTTCGGCGAAGCAAGCGGCCACCGGCGACAGATGGCGCACGGCGGAGTGCGGCACTCCGGCGGAGTCGACAGTGACCGAGTAGACCGGGACGCGTTCGGAATTGAGCGCGCTCGCCACTTCTTTCGGCGTCCAGTCGTGCAGTCGCCGGTGCTGCGGTCCCGGTACGTGCAGATCCGCGGGCACGTTGTCACCGTGCGTCATCGTGCCGGCGCCGGTTGTCTTGCCGTGGAAGGCGTTCCGCAGCGAGACGAAGACCGGATCCGTCTGCCGCATGTCGGCGATCCTGTCGAGCGCCTCGCTCAGCAACTCCGCGCAGGGGCGCCCGGCCGCGGGCCCGCTCGCGCAGGGGACGTCTGCGATGCCGTCGCGCCGCACGCGCCGCAGGGACAGTTCGAACTCCTCCTGCAGGGCGCCGAGTCGCCTTCTGTGCTCGACCGTCGCGTGTTTCACCGCGGCTTCCACCGCGTCCGCGCCGGTGCTTCCGAGGGTGACCACGTAGCTCGCACCCGTCGTGGCGCCGACGATCTCCGACAGCCGCTGTGCCAACTCGGCCGCCCCTGGGCGAATGCTGGCCTGTGCGTTGAACGGGATCTGTTCGTCGAGACACCGCCGTGCCACCTCGACCAGCGCCGGGTGGTTGTGTCCGAAGAGCGACGAACCCGCACCGCCGACCAGGTCCAATACCTGAACCCCGGCTTCGGAGCGGTCCCCTCCGCCCCGCGGTTCCTGGGTCAGGTGGTCACCTTGGCCGGCTCGATAGGTCACATCCAGGTTCAGCGCGCGAAAGAGCCTGGCGAATTCCGGCCGGGCGTAGCGCGCGAATCCAGAGTCGGCGTTCATGCGGCGCTCTCTCCCTGCCCCGCCCGCACCGTCAGCGACGCGGTGACCTGGTCCACCACGTCCCGCAGTGTCCGCATCGACGCCGCCTGCTCGTCCGAGATCCGCACGTCGAACCGGTTCTCCAGCTCCACGATCAGATCGATGGAGCGAACTGAGTCGAGGCCGTAGTCCACCAGCGGGGCATCGGGGTTGAGTTCAGGCACCTGCAGTCGGTTGCGGAACAGTCCGTCGACGACCTCGAAAACATCATGAGTCATTGTGTTCTTTCCCTATTCGAGGCGAAATTTTGAGTTCAGCGCCGTATAGCCACGGCGAGCGAGGGATCTGACTGCGAGCGGACCCACACCGGTACCGATTCGCCACGGTACGAAGCGGTCAACGCCCTGTCGGACCGGGTGAGTTCGATCCGCCAGAACACGAAGTCGCCCTGTGTGCCGATTCCGTTCAAGGCCTTGAAGGCCGCTTCCTTGGCTGCGAACAGCTCACACGGGAGGTACTCCCCGACCGGCGCGAGCAGGGTTCGCCGCTCCCGCTCGCGAAAGACGAACCTGGCCATGCGCTCAGTCACCGTCGCGTTCTCGATGTCCACACCGACCGCCTCGGCACCGGGCACTACCACCGCGACCGCCAGGCGCTCGGTGTGGGAGATCGAACCGGGGAACCCTCGCGGGAAGAGCGGTCGGCCGTCGGGACCACGGGGCACGACCCGATCGGCCGACCCGGCCGAGGCCAGCGTCGCGGCGGCCGCGAGACGGCCCGCCGCGAACTGCTGAGCCGGCCCGTGCGGCCACGGCACCGGGTGGGTTCCCAGCAACGTCGGCGCCGCGATGCCCGCCGGAACTTCCAGCTCGCTGACCACCGTGCGCCCTTCAGTTGCGCAGCGCCACGACGTAGCCCGCCAGCGAGTCGATCGAGCGCAGCACCTCCGGCTGGACCCCGTCGTCCCACTCGAAGCCGAACGCGTCCTCCATCGCCACCAGTAGACTGACCAGTGCGGTGGAGGACACTCCTGCCTCGCGGAGCGACACGTCGTCCGACACTCCGCTGACGAAGCGGTCGTTCCCGAACAGGTCGGCCAGAAGTCCGCGAATGCGCTGCCGGACTTCGACTGCCGTGTCAGACATGCGATTCCACTTCTTCGATGAACTTGCGGACGATCGCCTGGAAGCCCTCGGGGTCGTCGAGGAAGGGCACATGGCCGGCATTCGGCATGATCTCGCAGCGGCCGTTCGGGAACAGCGCGGCCAGGTCGTGACCACGTCCCGGGCTCAACAGAATGTCGTCGTCGCCGAGGACGATCACGGTCGGCGCGTCGATGCGGGACAGCAACCCGGGGCTGGTGTCACCTTGCTGAACGAGCGATAGTCCGTTGGTGAGCTCCTCGGAGGTGTTCATCGCCAGGAAGCTCTCCCGCAGCCCCAGGAAGCCCGGAGTGCCGCCCTCCTCGTTCATCTCCCCGGCGATCACCTCGGGGTACATGTGGTTGTATAGCGCGGCGACGCCCTCGTTCTTCAGTGTCAACAGCCACGCCCGGTTCAGCTGCCGGTGCCGCCGCATGCCCCGTAGGCCGAAGACCGGGCCCGCCAGCACCAGTCCCTTGACCCGGTCCGGGTGCGCCAGCGCCACATCCCTGGCGAGCTGGGTGGAGGCCGACGTACCGACCAGATAGGTCGACTCGATCTCCAGAGCATCGAGCAGGCCGATCACATCCGCCGCGTGCTCTTCCCACGTCGGCTCCTGCCCGAGGCGCGAGGACGCGCCGTGGTTGCACATGTCGTACGTCACGACGCGGTGGTTCCGGGCGAGTTCCCCGGTGTACTCCCGCCAGAACGGACTGGTCAGGAAGAAGTTGTTGAGGCAGGTGATGGCAGTGCCTTCACCACTGGACTCGTAGTAGAGCTCGACACCGTCCCTGGTGCGAACGCGCGGCGCGTCCGCGCGGTACGACAGGTCCTGCTGCCCCTGTCCTTCATCAACTGGCACTGACCTCCACCCTTCTCCTGTTCCTGACGGTTACGGCGCCCGGAAGGATGCGTGCGAATGCGGTGACGACATCGGCCGCGGAGACCTCATCGGAAACGGCGCTGCAGGACCGGCCGCAGTACATCGCCATTTCCTCGATCCGGCCGGTGGTCGCATCGGTCGGCACCGCTGAACTGAATCGCGGCACCAGGTACGGCTTCCCTTCGACCACCGTGCGGCCGATGAACTTCTTGGGCTGCCCCGGTTCGGCGGTCGCGGCTGTCGCCAGCACGCGGTGCCGTCGGCCCGGCCACCCGATCTCGTAGACATCGGTGATCACGGTTTCGCTCTCGTCGGCGGCGGTAACCGCCGCCTTGAAGTGGGCGTGAGCCCGCGATTCGAGCGCGACGACAAAGGCGGTACCCAGCAGCACGCCGTCGGCGCCCACGGCAAGTGCCCGACCGGCCTCGTCGGCCGAGCCGATCCCGCCCGAGGCGACGAGGCAGGCGTCGGGCAGCTGGGCGCGCAGCGCGACGACCAGCTCATCCCGCTTCGTCGTACCGAGGAGATGGCCACCGGCCTCGACGCCCTGTGCCACCACCACAGCGCCCCGCTCGGCCGCGTGTACACCGTCCGCGACGGACCCGACCTGGACCACCATGGGCCGGCCGGTCGCACTGACGCGTTCGAACACCCCGTCCTCGGGCATACCGAAGAAGGACAGGTGCACGTACTCCGGTGTCTCGTCGAGCACCTGCGCCACCTGGCGATCAAGCTCGTCCGGCCCGACCACCTCCGGAATCAGGTTCACGCCTACAGGCCGATCGGTCCCCGCGGTCAGCCGGGCGAGCATGGCCGACAGCGCGCCGCCGACCAGCTTGTAGCCGCCGGCACAGCCCGCCGCTCCGGCGTTGGACACTGCGCAGGCGAGCTCCGCCCCCGCGACACCGCCCATGCCCGACTGCAGCAGACTCACGTCGATTCCTAGCACATCTGCCAATGTCGGATGCATCAGCCCAGGCCCTCGACCGCGGACACTGCGGCGGCGGTGCTGCCGAACCGCTGGGTCAAGGTGTGCACCCATCGCTCGAGGCCGAAGGCCAGGCAACTGGTGTGCGCCGTGGCATCGGCTACCTGGATGGCGCACCGCTCACCGAAAAAGTTCCGGTGGTAGTTGACCGAGCCGATCGCCAGGCCGTTGACGACGAACTCCTCCTTCACCGGGAACAGCCGCTGCATCTTCGCCTTGCCGCTGTTCTTGTCGAAGAACGGGTCTGTGGCGACACCGAGTTGGACATCAAGACCGAGTTCGGCGCACAGCGCGATCACGGCGTCCTTGGCCCGCAGGACATGGTTCTTCGCGTCGTCCTCAGGGCCGATGCAGACGATCTCTCGCATGGAGAAGCCGAGCAGCCGCTGCAGGCCGTCGTAGTGGTTCTCGTTGCGGAAACACGTGCCGACGGTGGTCCGCATCGTCCCGCCAGGGGGCAGCGTCGCACCGGCCAGGTCAACATAGATCGCGTAGCAGGCCGCCGACAGCAGTGCGAAGCCGCTCGGCTCCATCACGTCGGTCGGGATCCGGTCCAGCGGTCGTGTCGCCTCGGCCAGCAGCGGGCCGACGCGTTCCGGGTCGAGTCGGGTGGCGGTGAGGCCCAGATGCGGAAAGTTGTCGTAGTAGTCGAACTTGTCGAGGTCCTGGCACCGCATCAGAAACGGGTACCGGACCTCCGGGGCGTCCCAGCCGTCGGCGAGGCGCCGGAACATCGTGTCGATGGCTCGCAGCAAACGCAGTTGGCCGCCGTCGAGGGTGCTCAGGCCGTTGTCAGTCACTGTGGTCATCGCACTGCTTTCTGCTTGAAGAATCGTGCTTCGATCGTCTTGACGGTGCGAAAGTCGTCCAGGTCCACGTCCTCCGGATCGATCGACTCGCCGGTCAACTCCTCTAGCAGGAAGATGAATTCGACGAAGGCCAGCGAGTTGATGGCCCGGCTGTCGATCAGATCCAGATCGTCGGATACGTGGCCGAGGTTGGGGTTGCGTCCCATGACGAACTCCCGGACTGTCTGTATCGGATCGGTCATTTGACGATTTCCCTGCCTACGCCCGCCTTGGAAAGGAACCTTCTCGTCCGCTTGAGCACCTCATCGTGCGCCTTCACCCGAGCGGGGTGCTGCAGCGCGCGCCGTCGCAGCGCCAGCGCGTCCGGGATTCCCGCGTCGCGGTAGGCAGCCGGGTTGTAGAGGGTGCCGATGCTGTACTGCAAGTAGTTCTCGAGATACTCGGCAAGCGGCGGCACCTCTGCCGGATCACGCTCGACCACCTGGCCGAGCAGGTTGGTAAAGATCATCCGGCCGAACGCGACATGCCTGCTCTCGTCCTGGTGGTGCACCCGGTTGATCTCGCGGGCGATGTGCGGCAACGTCTGATCGGTCGCCATGTGCGCGTTGAAGTAGTCGACGATCTCCTCGAAGATCAGGATGCGCACGAACACGATCAGCTCGCGGGCCACCGGGGAGAGGTGCTCGCTCGAGTCCACCTTCAGTGTCGGCTGCGCCGGATAGAGCTTGCCGCCGTAGCGCAGGCAGAACTGCGCGAAGAACCACATGTGCTCGTTTTCCTCACCGATGAAGTGGTGCAAGAACTCCGAGACATCCGCATAGGTTCGCTCGTGGATGCGCATCACGACTTCGCTCATCAGCTCACGGATGCCGTGGATGTTGAGGCTGAAGAAGTTGATCGCCTCGAACTTGGTAAGCGCGATCTGCTGCCCGCGGGTCAGCTCGTCCCACATCGGTGTGCCAGCCAGCGTGGTCAGGCTCTCGCTCATCCACGGCTGGTCTGGCTCGATGACGTCGGGCCAGTCGAACATCGTGTACGGGTTGTAGTAACCGGATTCGGCCAGGTTCTCCAGCCGGTCCAATTCGAGAACAACCGGCTCGATTTCACATACCGCCATTTTTACTCGTCTTTCTTGCCACAGTGGCCGAAGTATCAGATTTAACGCACCGCACGAATGTCTGCGCGCACCTGGATCGGTAGCTGCGAACCGCATTCGTGATAGCCGAGAGCCGCATTACCGGACGCTGTAGAAGCGATCACCTTGTTGTAGATCGATCCGAGGCACAGCTCCTGGAACGCCTCAGTGTTAGCCGACAGTCGTGCGGCCAGCTGTGCCTTGGCGATGTCGACGGTCCTGAGCGCACCGTCGTCGTCCTCGACCTCCACACAGGCGTGCGGCAGATCGAGGGCCCCGCCGAGCACGCCGCAGAACCAGCCTCGTTTCGCCTCGGCCCGATACCCGGCCGCGCGGAAGCGCTCGGCCAGGAACAGGCTCGCCGCGATACAGCTCGTGGCGCCGAGGGAATGCACCAACTGGTAGTCGGCCTGCATGGGGACGGGGATCATCTGCCAGCGATAGCCGGCGTCCAGATAGTCGTGGACGAGCTGCCACAGCACCGGCGAGACCAGGGGGGTGCGCGCGCCGGTCGTGGTGACCGTCGCCGCGTACTCCGCGGAGCCCGAGCTCGCAGCCGGCGCCATCACATCGGCAACACCTCCGCCGAATCGGACGACATCCGGTTCCTCGAGGCGCCATGGCGCGACCCCGGCGCAGTCGACGCATTCCATCCGGACCCGGAAGTCCCAGGACTTCGTACGCAGGAGGTCGTCGACCGGCCGGCCTGCGAACCGGAACAGCATGCGGAACGCGAGTTCCGGCTGCGTCGTGGTCGTGCGTGAATACATGCCGAGGTTGTAGAGGTCATTTACGTCGAAGTGACGTACTCCGGACCGGTCCTCGAACGGCAGACCCGCGTCGACCAGAGTGTCGATGTCCGCCGAGTCGCAGCCGAGCATTTCCCGCGCCACGGATTCCGGTTGGGTCCCTCTTGAATGCTCGGCGGGAATGAATTCGATGGAATCTGCCACTTTCCCCCAGGACACACCCGTGGTGGTGGATTGGTGCGGCACGACCTACCTCCCCCAGTCGTCAAATGCGCTGGCTGGATTCCAGCCAGCGATATGGACGCTAGCAGTCGGCAATCACACCGCGACAGATTCACTTCACATTCATCGCCATGCATTTTGCATGGGAAAACAATGGTCGACCTCGGGGCATGAACGTCTGCTGAGGTTGCACGTGCGAGGTCACCTCGGAGAGGCGCTCCGTGCCACTCGCGCAGCCGGCGGCGGAGCGACGGCGGACACGGGATCGGGATGCCAAGGGATGCGCTTCAGACCCTCGGGGTCCGGCCCCCTTCAGATCCACTGAAGACCTCGGGCAATGCGGAGGGCGTCAATACGGTTGCGCGCACCTATCTTCGCCACCATGGACGAAATGTAGTTACGCACCGTTCCCTCGGACAGGCACAGTCGCGCGGCAATCTCCTCCATCGTGTCGCCGCGGTCGAGATGCTCGAGCACGGACAACTGCCGCAGGGTCAGCGGACAGTCCCCATTGGCCACGGCCGCGACCGTCAGCTCCGCGTCGAAGGCCCGCTCACCCTGGTGCACCAGATGGATGGCCTCGAAAAAACGGTGAGGCGGAGCGCCGCGCCGCACCATTCCATCGATTTCTCCGGTAAAGGCCCGGCGGACGACCGATCGGATGCACGCAGTCGCCACCAGCAGGGTTCGGACTTCCGGAAGGATCGCAATCTTCTCCGCAATGTCGACCGCCTCCCTCTCTCTTCCCTCGAAACTGATGATCACGACATCGGGTTGGTGCAACTCGGCGAAGTCCAGCGTAGCTTGTTTACTGCCCGCCGATCCCGCGACTCTGATCTCCGGGCGCTTTTCCAGTAATGCTGTGAGCGCAGATCGAGACAGATCCAACTCATCGAAAACCATTACATTGATACCCACTCAACTCCCCCATCAATGAGATGACGAAACGTTAGCGCATGCGTACGGAAATCAGCCATTCTGTACCGTGAGAACTTTTTTCACTATTCCTGCTCAGTCCTGAAGCTGAGCCTTGAGAGCCCTCTTGTCTCTCATTCCGACAGCGGTCAGCGGCATCCGTCCGAGCGCCACCAGCCGGTCCGGCAGCTTATACGGCGCGATGCCGCGGACCCTGAGCCTGGACCGCACCTCGCCCCCGCCATCCGCACAATGCTCCTCTGCTGCACCGGTCAACACGTCGGGCATGAGTGATCCCCCTCTCCGTACCCCGAGCGCAGGGTGACACTCAGCGCGGATCTGGTCCCGAGCAAGGAAGACTCACCGTAAAGTGAGGCAATTCGGCACCATCGATGCGTTCACTGCGAGGTGCTCGATGAGCCGCAGCGCAGTTTGGCCACCCCAGCCCCCTCAGCCAGACAAACCAATCGACAGTGCATCGTGCTGTCTGGTGCACCGTGTGCCGACACGTCGGTGCTCCCGCACCCTGTGCATGGTGTGGCAACGAGTGCAATACACAGGTCGTGCAGCCCGAGACACCCCCGGACGCTATAGAGCGGACGGTACACCGTCAAGTCATCCGCTGAAGTGGACAGTTCGAATCGTGTCAGGTTCTATGGCCGCTCTGTTGCAGCGGTGGCCGCGTCCGCATGCTGCTGATTGGTTTGCTCCCTTTATGAACAACCCGTCCCTTACAGCGACCTCTTGGAGCATGATGCGTTGGCCCTCCCGCACACCTACTGGACGACCATGGTTGTCCCCCGCCCACAAGGCGGCACTCGCCGGCCTGCTAGGAACCACGGTCGAGTGGTACGACTTCTTCGTCTTCTCCACCGCATCCAGCCTGGTCTTCC
>NZ_JBWKFF010000043.1:0-27380 GCF_056434425.1 Streptomyces sp. NPDC044033
AGCGAGTATTTCCGGGGTGCAGCCATGGTCACGGGTCCTCTCATGAGTCCCATCTGACCCGCTGTCAGCATCTTTCGCATCTCGGGGGAACCTCATGGTGATTCTGAGGCCAGGACCGGACAGGATCGCCCTGTCCGGCCCCCTGTCGGCGGCCGGGGAGCTATGGGTGCTTGCGCGCTTCCTTCGCCTGAGAACGATCGGCCGGGCTCTTTCCCGGAGAGGGCGGTGAGTCCACCGTGGAGCTCAACTGAAGGGACTGCTTGTGACGCTCGCACCCGGATCCGCGACCACGACGGTCCCCGTCACACCTGGCTTCCTTGAGCTGGAGATCACTCGCCGCTGCCAGCTGACGTAAGCTGCGCATTGCTACGCCGCAGCGGGCCCGGTCTGGGGGCACGGCGTGATGAGCGGCGAGGACTGGAAGCGGGTCATCAGCGAGGCCGCCGTGCTCGGAGTCGCGAAGGTCCAGTTCATCAGTGGCGAGCCGACGTTGTACCCCGGTTTCGCCGAGCTCGTGGAACACGCCCTCGCGCAAGGGCTCGGCGTTCAGGTGTACTCGAACCTCTACCGTGTCCGCCGTGAACACTGGGCCCTCTTCACCCGGCCCGGGGTCGCTCTGGCTACCTCGTACTACGCCGACACCGACGAGGGACACGACCGGGTGACCGGCCGGACGGGCTCCCATGCCGCGACCCGCGCCCACCTCGTCGAGGCGCGCCGGCGCGGCATTCGCGTACGGGTGGGTACCAGAATGTAGTGGCGGCAGGGTTGTGGACGGGGTTGAGGACTGACCGTTGACCGCTCCTCGACCTTGGACCCCGACGGCGGCGTCTTCATAGCACAGGATCTTGCGGTTGCTTGTTCAACGACGTGGTGTCCTGCTGTTGATGCTCGTGACGTTCGACGCCTCCTCCAGCGCCTCTTGGAGTCGTACGTTGCGCAGGGCAAGGTGTTGGATCTGTGCGGCAGCGAGGGCGAGTTGTGAGCTGCCCCGAGTTTCGTAGAGTCCGATCTTGATTGGTTCAGGCGGACTGCGGGGGTTGCTCCTGGCTCCGCCAGAAGGCTTCTTCGTACTCGGCCGGCGGAACGTAGTCGAGCGCGGAGTGGAGCCGTTCTTGGTTGTACCAGGTGATCCATCGGAAGATCGCCCGCTCGACCTGGTCGACGCTTCCAGGGGCCCTGCAACTCGATCAGCTCGGCCTTGAAGGTGCCGTTCAGGGCCTCGGCCATCGCGTTGTCGTAGCTGTCCGCGACGGAGCCGACCGACGCGGAGGCACCGATGTCAGAGAGCCGACCAGTATACCGAATTGATACGTATCGCGAACCGCGGTCGCTGTGATGTATCAGCCCGGAACCCTTCTTGATCCGACGCCGCCACAACGCCATCTCCAGAGCATCCAGCGGGAGTTCTGTCTGCATGTGGTTCGCGACCTGCCAGCCGACGATCATCCGCGAGTACACGTCCAGGACGAACGCCACATACGCCCACCCCGACCAGGTCCGGACATACGTCATGTCCGCCACCCACAGCTGGTCGGGTCGCGAGGCGGTGAAGTCGCGGTCGACCAGGTCCGGCGGACGCGGCGCCGACGGCTCGGGGACCGTGGTCCGGCGCCGCCGGCCACGGATGACGCCCTCCAGGCCCAGCTCTGCCATCAGCCGCTCGACGGTGCAGCGGGCCACCTCGACGCCCTTGCGCCCCAGGGCCCGCGTGATCCGGCGGGCGCCGTAGGTGCCGCCCGACTCGGCGTGGACCTCTTCGATCAGCGGCATGAGCTGCTCGTCGCGGAGCCGTCGGGCGGACTTCGGCCGTTTCTTGCGTGCGAAGTACGTCGACGGCGACAGCTCCAGCACCCGGCAGACGGGATCGACCCCGAGACCGTTGTCACGCAGGTGGTCGATCACCTGCTCGGCCTCGTCCGGGGACGGTCGATCTCCTGGGCAAAAATCACCGAAGCGGCTTTCAGGATCTCGTTCGCCCGCCTCAACTCCGCATTCTCCCTGCGAAGTTGTTTCAGCTCGTCGAGCTCGGCAGCCGTGAGCCGGTCGTCCCGCTCGCCGCGGTCGGCCTCGGCCTGGCGGACCCAGCCGCGCAGGGCCTCCTTGTGGATGCCGAGGTCCTTCGCGACGTGGGCGATCGGGCGGCCGGTGGCGCGGACCTCACGGATCGCGCGCTCGCGCAGTTCATCCGGGTACTTACGTGGTGCTGCCATGGTGCTGGTGGTTCTCCTTCGCCAGGACCGTAACCCTGGCATCAGGGATTCCACAAATCTCAGTACAGCTCACGGAAGCTGGAGGCCATGCGTGACCGTGTTGCCCAACTGACCACCGTCCACCTCGGCATGCCCGACTTCCACCGCGACGTCGGACAAACCAATGCCGAGCCAGAACGCTGAGTGCCGACGCGACAGCCGGCGGAATGCCGGTCCGCTCATGGAGCTGAGCCCGGCAGGATGCCCGGATGGATAATCGAGCACCTGCGCTCTGACAGCAGTGTCCGCCCCGTGCTACATGGGGCGGAGAGCGGGGGCGATCTCGGCCAGAGCTTCGTGCATCTGACGAGCCCCCAGGGCAACGCGGTCGTCAGTGTCCCGCAACATCTCCTCGCACAACTGCATCGCGTTGTCCCGGTCCTCGGAGAAGATACTGAACACATCGTGAAGTGCGGTATGGATCCAATCGCTGTGATTCGAGTCGGCGACTGCCAGTGCAGAGGCGACCACCGCCAACCCGGTCCTGTCCTTTCGCCGCAGCACGGCTTCCGCAGTCACTCGGGTGACGAAGGTGTCACCTGCGTCGAGCACGAGCTCCAGCAGTGGCCCAAGGGCCTCCTGCATCTCGGCGAAGCCTGCCAGGCCGTGACCGGCATCCGCCCGGTCACGGTAATCGTGGCTTCGCCCGAGCTCGCGGAGTACCACGACAGCTGCATGCCGCCGGTCTCTGTCCACCCGCCTACTCACCCCTCCCGCGATTTCGGGTCAAAATACCACTGGGCACCCTCCAGATGATCGCTTCGTTCCCGCGGATCAAGGCGTCATAGGCTCCAGGACATGCACAGCACCTTGGCGGAGCACGCCCGGTGTCTCTATGGAGACGAGTTCGGACCGACGCCTGACTGCGACCTCGACCACCAGGAGCACTACTTCGTCGAGGAACTGACTTTCGCTGACGCAGATTCGATCCTCGCCATGCTCCGTGAGCTCTGCCCGCACGTGGTCGATGGTCGTTTGCCGGTCTGGGTTCGCAACCTGTCCTACCGGTTGGTGCTGCTGCAGCGACCTGATGAGCCAGCGCTGATGCGCGAGGCTGCCGAGAACTTGTGGCTTCACGGACCGGACTGGGATCGCGTCGCGGCGGACCTGACGCGGCGGGCAGACGCCTTGGACGCCGGCTGAGTTGGGACGCGGTGTTCATGGTGCGAGCCGGAGACTGATCGAGGCCAGCGATCAGGCAGGAGTTCGAGGCGCGACACGCCCGGATACTCCCGTACGCCGAGATTGTTGCCCACTACTTTTAGCAACTCCGCCCGCGATCGGCCCAGTCAGTCCGTGAGCTGAGTAGTTCGGACAAGCATGCGCGCTCGTGAACACACTGCATACCGAAGGCGCGGGCGCATGTACTGAGCCGTTTCCAACCTGACGGGTGGCTGGACGGGAGACCCCGGCGGTGGGCATGAAGAAAGCTCCTGGCAGACGGGTTCACAACCAAGATCACCAGTCCTCCAGGAGCTTTCGCGCGCTTGTCTACCCCTCCGGTATCGATCTGTCCAGCCGCACCCTGAAGCACCTCTCCGGTCTCCTCGCAGGTCACCGCCGCCGCATCGGCTGCCGGTGGCATCGCCTCACCTGCGGCCGGCAGGCCCTGCTCGTCCTGGCCCACCTGCGCTGCGGCGACACCTACGCCCGCCTCGCAGCAGGTTTCCGCATCGGGATCACGACGGTCCACCGGATACATACGCGAGGCCGTCGACCTCCTGGCCGCCCTCGCTCCCACGCTGGAACAGGCCATGACGGCCGTCCGGGAGACGGCGTATGTGATCCTCGACGGCACCGTGCTGCCGATCGACCGCATCGCTGCCGACCAGCCGTACTACTCGGAGAAGAAGAAGCACCACGGGATGAACGTGCAGATACTCACGGATCCAGCCGGCCGTCTGATCTGGGCTTCGGGCGCCCTGCCCGGAGCCGTGCACGATCTGACCGCCGCCCGGACCCACGGCATTCCCGCCGCCCTGACCACCGACGACGTCAAGTGCTGGGCGGACAAGGCATATCAGGGCGCAGGCCCTGCTGTCCGCGTCCCGTTCCAGGGCAAGAACCTGCGCGGCTGGCGCCGGCGTCACAACCGCGATCACGCCAAGATCCGCAGCCTCGGCGAACGCGTCATGGCCACCCTCAAATGCTGGCGGCTCCTGCGGAAACTCCGCTGCAGCACCACCCGGATCACTGCCGTCGTCCGTGCCGTCGTCGCACTCGAACTCGCCACCTGATCAAGATGGAAATGGCTCACTGTCGCAGCGCCCGGTCTGTCCCGGGGCCTGAGGGGCCTCACGTTTTCCGGACAGGCGTCGACCGTTATTTCACGCGGCGATTCGCAACTTCTGATGTTCGGCGTGAACTTCGCGTGGGGATCGGTAATCCACCGCCGAGTGAAGGCGTTTGTGATTATACCAAAACTCGATGTAGCGGGTGATGTCCTGCCGGGCCGCCTCCCGGGTCAGGTAAGTCACCCGCGATACACGCTCGTTCTTCAGGACGCTGAAGAACGATTCGGCCATGGCGTTGCCGAAATAGATTCCCGTACGGCCGGCAGAGCCGCGGAGTCCGACCCGTTTCAACTCCAAGGCAAACTCCGCTGACATGCAGTTGCTTCCGCGCGGTCGGAGTGGAATATGGCACCCGGTGTGAGTTTCCTATTCCGTGCGGCGTTGCGGATGGCTCGGGATATCAGCGGCGTCTGGTAGTGGTCGTCCATCGCGTATCCGACGACTTCCTTCGTGCAGCAGTCGATGACGGTCGCCAAATACAGCCATCCTTCCCCAGTGGGAATGTAAGTGATGTCGCCGATGAGCTTTTCGCCTGGCGCATCGGCGGTGAAGTGGCGGCCGATGAGGTCCGGTACTGCGCCACGAGTGGGTTGGGTGAGGTTGAAGCGTTTCGGCTTGGGCCGGCAGGGCTCAAGGCCCAGCTCGCGCATGAGCCGACGCACCAGCTCCCAGCGGCGCAGCTAGGCGTGGAGCGCCGGTAGCCGTAGGTGCTTTCGGAATCCTCGAATGCCTTCTTGATGAGCAGTTTCAGTTCCTCGCGCCGCTGGGCCGTCGCGGATTCCGGTCGGCCGCGCCAATTGTAGTAGCCGGACTTGGAAACGTCGAGCCGATCACACATGAACTCGACACTGTATGCGTACTCCACCGTGTCGAGCCGCATCTCATCGATGAACTCGTACTTGCTCGCTACCGGGGATCCTTCGCGAAGTACGCCGCGCATTTTTTCAGGAAGGAGTTCTCCATCTCGACTTCGCGAATGCGGCGTTCGAGCTCTTTGAGACGAGCCCGCTCACTCATCGAAAGTCCCGCATCAGCGGGTTGCTCGCGCTGTTTCTGATGCTTCTTCACCCAGCCCCGGAGGGTCTCCGGATTCAGTTCAAGTTCACGAGCTGTCTCGGAGATAGTCTTGCTGGACCGAAGGGCGATCTGGATGGCTTCCTCGCGGAACTCCGGTGAGTACTTGCTGGGTGGTGCCACTTCTGCTTCCTCGTTTCCTGTTCAGGGCAACCCTATTGGGTCCCTGTCCGGAAACTTCGGGGCACCCCAGTCTCCTGTTCGCCCCACAGGGCCGCGGTGCCGCGGGCAGGATAGATCAAGGTCCTGGGCCAGGGGTCGTCCAGGTGGGCGGCGATATGCCCGACGAAGACCGAAGGGATCAGCAGGAGCCCGCCGCCGGCGAGGCGGACTGTTCCGCCTCGGAAGAAGCCGATCTCGATACCGCCGGTTTGCCAGGCGATGCCCGGGTGCAGGCTCTCGATGGTCGTGGCCCAGCCGTGTTCGCCGATCACCCCCACCCGGTGCACGACATCGCGCTCACAGATCGCGCGCAGTTGCGGCCAGTCCGCGGCGAGCAGCTCGTGCCACGCCTGGTCCATCGCCTCGGCGATCCTGGGAACGGCGTCCGTCGAGTCCAGCACTGCGCGTACGCGGGGATCGCGGGCGGACGGGCCGGTCGCGGTGGTGGCGAATTCGTGGCGGGCCGCTTCCAACGGTGTGGCCCGGATCATGGCCAGGTCGTCCGCCCAGGTCTGGTTGAGGCCGCGCGGGGGCGGGGCGACGAAGTTCGGTCCGCCTTGCGGGGTGTGCAGGGCGAGGGCGGCGTTCAGTTCGGTCTCGCGGCGAAGCCGTTCAAAGGCCGGCAGGAGCCGGGTGGCCCAGGCTCGCGGCGGCGGCCGGTTTGGGCCGGCGAGCAAGCGCAGCAGGAATCAGAGATCCATCGCGGGGGAGAGTGCGAAGCAGCTGCGCAGCAGGTCCTCGACGGAGAGTTCGAAGCGGAGCACCCTGTCATGCTATGCGGGACGTCTGTTCCGATTCGTCCAGTGACGAATCATTGGTGAGTGGCGTGGGCGCACGGCGAGGCTGCGCGTCATGACCCCAACCGCCGGGCCCGCGCAGGGCAACCACCGTGCCACCTACCGGGAGGTACTGGCCGAGCCTCGATTCCGGCTGCTCTTCTCAACCCGCACCGTCGCGATCACTGCGGACGCGATGCGGATCGCCACGTTCTCGGTGCTGGTCTTCTCGGCCACCGGCTCCGCGCTACTGAGCGCACTGGCCTTCGGCATCGGCTTCATCCCGCAGCTGTTCGGCTCGCTGCTGCTGGGCTCACTGGCCGACCAACTGCCGCCCCGCACGCTCACCACCGGCGGCTACGCCTTGACGTGCGCCGCGCCGCCCTGCTGATCGCCCTGGTGAGGATGCTGGTCGCGGCAAGCCTCGGTGTCGTGGCACTGATCGTCCTCGCCACACCGGTGTTCAGCGGCGCGTCGAGCCGGCTGGTCGCGCAGTGCCTGGAGGGCGACACCTATGTGCTGGGCCGTTCACTGAACAACATCGCCTCCTCCGGCGCGCAATTGTTCGGTCTGGCGCTGGGAGGTGCGGTCGTCGCGGTACTCGGCCCGCACCGGGCGCTCGCGGTAAGCGCCGCCCTTTGCCTCGGCTGCGCGCTCGCTATCCGCATCCGGCTGCCCCGGCTGCAGCTGGAAGGGTCCGGCGGCACACCCGGCAGCGCTCGGGGCGATGGCAGGGCCGTCCGGGCAAGCCTGCACGGTGCCGGCCTGCTTCGGCTCGGTGGCCACAGGCATCGGAACAGGCGGCGCAATCGCCCTGGCAGGCGGCGCGGCGGCGCTTACCGCCGGCTGGATGCTCACCTGGCTCCCGCCCACCTCCCCGGTCCCCGTCGCGAACTACTCAACGGGATCAGAGAACGGCACCGAACAGCATGCCTGATTCCCCGGCGCCGCAGGTAGGTGCGGACCTTTGCTGTTGCTGTGGGCCCGGCCGCACTGACGCTGTCCGGCGACCACCGTGGCTGGCCCGAACCCATACGAGGGGGACGCGAATCTTGTCCATGACGGGGATGAAATCGGTGCGGGTTTCCATCCGTTCTTCCTGCCCGTACGGTACGCGGCCCCCACGGCAGTGCCGAAACTCAGGCCCGCCCCAGAAGGCGGAACCCCGAAGAAGGCATCAGGCGGGACGGTGCGGGGTGCCGAACTCCTTGTCGGTGCGCGTCCCGAGCAGCGGCTCCGGATCGGCGGGTCTGGTGTAGGGGTCTCCGTACAAGGGGCCGGAGTCGCTGTCGGGCGTGACCCAGGCGCCGGACTATCGCGGATGGCGGTCAGTGATGGGGTTGCCGCAATCCGCGCAGAACCGGCCCGGCACATCGTGCCGGCGCAGGAGGCGGGCCAGTCCGGCCGGCTGGAGCGCTCCTGACCGGCATCCACCTGATGCGCAGCGGCGAGATACAAGCCGACCTGCTGACCCTGCTCGGCGAGGTGACCACGCCGGGGTACCTGCCGGACCTGATCGCCGCAAAGGCCGCCGCCGAACACGCCGCGTCGACCGAGATCGCGGCGGAGCGCGCCGCGAAGGACGTCCAGCAGCTGCACGCGGTGCTGGAGGAGGCCCAGGCGGCTACGGAACTGCCGGACACAGCCACGGCACACGAGGCCCTGCACGACTTCGTCGTACGGCAACGCCTGGCGGCAACCGGATGACGCGTCTTCTCCGCATCCGACACCGCTGAGAGACGGCTGCACGGACGGTTGACCTGGCGCATCCTGCCGCTGCCGGGACTGTCGGGACCGCTCAAACACGCACCGCATCGCCCTCACCGCCCTCACCGCCCATAGGCCCACGCCGAAGGCCGTTGCCGGGTTGTGGGAATGCGTGCGTCCACTCCTGGATTGAGAGTAAGTGGATCAAGAGAGTTCAGCGTGCTGATCCGTCCCCCGCCAGGAGCGAGCCAAGGAGCCTGCCGTATGCCGTCACCGTCTGCTCACCCATCGCAGGAAGGCCTGCTCACAGACCGCACCGTCGTCCTGGTCGGCGGAGGATCGGGTATCGGTTTGCGCGTGGCTCACCAGGCCGTCGCCGCAGGAGCGCGTGTGGTGTTGGGCGGTCGCACGGCAGGGCGTCTCGCTGCGGCGGCACAGAAGTTGGGCAGCGGTACGCGGTGGCAGACCGTCGACGTGACCGATGACGCGTCGCTCGCAGCGTTCTTCGGCGAGCTCGACCAGGTGGATCACCTGTTCACCTCCGCGGCGTCCTATCGCGTCGGCGCGCTGCGGGAGCTCAGTGCGCAGGACGCCGAAAGTCCCTTTGTCTCCAAGTTCTGGGGTCAGTATCACGCAGTGCGGCACGCGGCGCCGAAGCTGTCGCCCGGCGGGTCGGTCGTTCTCATGGCGGGGGCCGCCGGGGCGCGGCCGCCCGGCGCGGCCCCCGCCTACGCGGCCTGCAATGCCGCGATCGAGGGGTTGGGCCGCGGGCTCGCCATGGAGCTCGCGCCGGTGCGCGTCAATGTCGTCTCGCCCGGCACCATCGACGGGAACCTGTGGGCCCACCGGCCGGCGCCGGACCGGGAGGCCGCGTTCGCGCAGTACCGCCACGACACCGTGCTGCACCGGCTCGGTACGGAGGATGAGGTGGCGCACGCGGTGCTCTTCCTCTTCACCAACGGTTACACGACCGGGTCGACGCTGTACCCCGACGGCGGATACACCTTGCGCTGATGCCGCGACGCACGACCCCGCGCTTCGTACTCTCGCGCTGGTCCCGGTCTCAGGCGGTGCGGCCGAAGACGTGGACCGATCGCGCAGGCGGCCGTGACCGTCTCGTATCTGGTCGACGCGCGTTCACTGCTTTGCGCGAAGACTTCGGGCTGCGAGGCCGCGGCAACGGGGGTGTTTGGTGTCTCCGGCAACCGGCAGCCCCGAGACCATTCGTTCTTCGAGCACGGGGTTCCGGGTCCGCCGCTACTTCTCCAGCACAGTCGTCCGCGCCAGCGGCAGTCGCAGTGTCTCCCGGAAGGAGAACAGCACCACCAAGGCCGACACGGTCGCCAGGGCCATCAGGTAGAAGCCGGGGGCGAGTGGAGTGCCCGCCAGGGAGACGAGGCCGGTCGCCACGAACGGCGCGGTGCCGCCGAAGAGCACGTACGCGGCCGTATAGCCGATGGCGGAACCGCTGGCGCGGAGTTGGCTGGGGAACGCCTCGGCCATCGCGGGCACGTTGGACGTACCGATGATCGACACCAGCACCGCGAGGACGGCCGTGCCGATGATGGCGCCCGGCAGCCCGGTGCCGATCAGCCAGAACGCGGGCAGTGTCGTCACCGCGAAGCCGCCGCACGCCACGAGCAGCATCGGCTTGCGACCGAACCGGTCGCTGGCTGCGGCTGCCGCCGGGCACGCCGCGCAGTAGGCGAGCATGGCCAGCACGCTCGTCAGCATGGCCTGCGATTTGGTGTAGCCGACCTCCTCCGACATGTACGCGATCATGTAGCTGCTCATGAGGTAGTAGCCGACGGCGTTGGTGATGCTGTAGCCGAACAGCGTCAGTACCTGCCTGCGACAGACCCGCCAGGCCTCGCGCAGTGGGGCGTCCTGGACGCTGTTGCGTTCCTCCATCGCCCGGAAGACGGGGGTGTCGTCGATCCGGCTGCGCAGGAACAGGCCGATGAATCCGAGCGGACCGGCCAGCAGGAACGGGATGCGCCAGCCCCAGCTCCGCAGCGCCCCGTCGTCGAGCGTCGACGTGATCAGGAGCCCGGTGAGCGCTCCGGCCACGGACGCCAGGCCGACGGTCAGCGCCACCACGCACGCGTACCGGGCGCGGCGGCCGTCCGGCGCGTACTCCATGATGAACGCCGAGGCGCCGGTGTACTCGCCGCCCGTGGAGAAGCCCTGCATGGCCCGCAGCAGGAACAGGAGGATCGGGGCGGCGATGCCGAGTGTGGCGTAGCTGGGCAGCAGGCCGATGAGGAGCGTTGAGCCGCTCATGCACAGCACGCTCAGCGCCAGCATGCGATTGCGGCCGATCCGGTCGCCGTAACGGCCGAAGAACGCCGCGCCGGCCGGTCGGGCGATGAATCCGCCCGCGAAGACGGCCCAGGTCGCGAGCAGCGCCGCGGTCTTGTCGTACTGCGGGAAGAAGAGCCCGGCGATCGTGGCGGACATGATCGCGTAGGCCCCGGAGTCGAACCACTCCACGAAGTTGCCGACGGCCGTCGCCGCGGCGACCTTTCGGTGCACGGACGACGGTGTGCCGGGGGCCTCCTCGGCGGCGACGGAGGGCGCCGAGGGCGAGTGGTTGTCTATGGTCATGTCCGGCCGTCCTTCCGGGGTGGCGTCACGGCCGCGGGGGCGGCGGAATCGAGGTCGTGGGCGCGCAGGGCGGCCCGCTGGATCTTGCCGGTGGCCGAGCGGGGCAGTTCGTCGACGAATTCGATCAGCCGGGGATAGGCGAACTTGGAGTGCGCGGCGCGGGCGAAACGCGTGATGTCCCGGGCCAGGCTCTCGTCCGGCTCATGGCCGGGGTTCAGCTCGATCCACGCCTTGACCGCCTGGCCGCGGACGGGGTCGGGAACGCCCACCACACCGGCGTCGGCGACGGCGGGGTGACGTCGCAGGACTGCCTCCACTTCGTACGGGCCGACACGGTACCCGGACGTCTTGATGACGTCGTCGGTGCGGCCGAGGAACCAGAAGTATCCGTCCTCGTCCATCACGGCCTGGTCCTTGGTCCGGTACCAGGTCCCGCCGAACGACTCGGCGGACGCCTCGGGCCGCTTCCAGTAGCCGAGCGGGAACTGGGGGTTGGATCCGGCCCGCAGACAGATCTCGCCGGGCTTCCCGACGGAGACCTCCTGGCCGTCGGCGTCCAGCAGCGCGACGTCCCACCCGGGCAGCGGCCGGCCCATGGAACCGGGCTTGACCGGTACCCCGGGGAAGTTGCCGAGCAGGGGGTAGGACTCGGTGGAGCCGTAGTAGTCCAGCGGCGTGACGCCGAACTCGGCCTGGAACCAGTCGATCAGATCGGTGGTGAGCGGTTCGTTCGAGCAGCACACCACCCGCAGCGACTGGGGGTACCGGCTGCCCGCGTCCGGGACGTCCTGCTTCATCTTGCGCAGGAAGGTCGGGTTGACCAGGGCCGTGGTGACCTTGTTGCGGGCCATGCTCGCCAGCAGCCCTTCGGGGTCGAAGCCGCCGGCGGGCCGGTACACCAGGTGCACGGCGCCCGCCCGTAGCGGGCCCATGAGCTTGGCCATGGACCAGGCCCAGTCACCGGCGCCGTAGAAGACGTCGCCGGACCGCAGATCGTGGCAGTAGTGGAACTCGTTGTGCCCGAGCAGTGTGCGGTGCGCGTGCACGATGCCCTTGGCCTCGCCGGTCGTGCCGGAGGTGTAGAAGATCAGGGCCGGGTCGTCGGCGGCGGTGTCGACCGTCTCGTACTCCGGCGGGTGCGCGGCGATCGCCGGGTCGTCGACGTTGACGACGGTGCCGTCGAATCCCTCCGTCCGGTCCAGGGCGGCCGTCTCGGTGATCAGCACTGCGGCACCGGAGTCGGCGAGCCGGTAGCGAATGGGCTCGTCGGCCCAGAGCAGGGACATCGTCACCAGGACGGCGCCGGTACGCAGGACGCCGAGGTAGGTGGCCGGGGTGTCGGGTCGCTGCGGCAGCAGGACCGCGACCCGGTCGCCCTTGCGCACGCCGAGCGCGTGGAGGTGGGCGGCGATCTGCCGCGAACGGTCCTGGATCTGCTGCCAGCGGACCTCCTCGCGGTGGCCGGTGTGGTCCTCGAAGACGAGCGCGAGCCGGTCGCCGGGATGACGGTCGGCGACATCCGCCGCCATGTTGTACCGGTCCGGGACCTGCCACTGGTGATCCTCGACGAGGCGGCGGTAAACCTGTTCGCCTTCGCCGGAAAGGGCTGCCCCGGGGTGCGGCGATGCGGTGGACGTCATGAAAGTTCCTCTTGTACGCGGGTTGTACGCGGGAGTGGGACGGTCGCGGCGGAACCCTGGGGCTACGGCCGATGCGGTGGGTCAGCGGCGGCGTCCCGCGAGGAATCGGGCCATCTCGCGCTGCGGCTCGCCGGTGGCGTAGGCGGCTATGTGCACCTTCTTGGCGGCGGCGATCGCGTCATCGAGACCGGCGTCGTCCAGCTCGCGGAGCCGGCCCTTGGTCAGCGCAAGGGCGCCCGCCGGCAGCTCCGCGAGGCGGGCGGCCTCGGCCAGCGCCTCGGCCTTGACCTGGTCCTCGTCGACGAGGAGGGACAGCAGACCGAGCCGCTGCGCCTCCGCCCCGCCGACGAGCCGGCCGGTGAGGGCGAACTCGGCGGTCTTGGCCCGGCCGAGGATGCCGCGCATGGCCCAGATGCCGGTGATGCTCGGGATGCCGGAGAGCACCTCCGGCTGCCCCATCCGGACGCCGACATGGCCGATGCGCAGGTCGGCGAGGAGAGCGAACTGAAACCCGGAACCGGCGGCAACCCCGTTGACGGCGGCGATGACCGGCTTGTCCAGGGCGCGCACGGTGCGGAACAGCAGGCCGAAGTCGTCAATCCACGCCTCGGCGGCCGCGTGATCGTCAGGGTCGATGGCCGCGGTTTCCGCGAGATCCTGTCCCGCGCAGAAGGCACGTCCGGCCCCGGTGAGCACGACCGCGCGACACGTTTCGTCGCGACCGATCTCCTCCAGTGCCGCGACGAGCCGGGCGCGCATCTCACCGGTCCATGCGTTGAGCTTGTCGGGGCGGTTGAGGGTGACCTCGGCGACGTGGACGTCCGCGGGCAGGGAGGTCACCGGGTGGCGGGACACGATAACGGTGCCGGCGGTGCTGTTCTCAGCCATGTGGCAGACCTTTCGGGAGGCATACGGAGGCCACCGGTGCACGACCGGGGCCAGAGCGGGAGAGTGACGGGTCGGTGTCCGGTGGAGAACGTCCCGTGAGCAGCCATGCAAACAGGCGTTGATGTGATCCAGCCAACACCAATGGGGACTGACTGTGATATCGCAGCGGTATGGTGCGCTCATGGAGCTCCGTCACCTGCGGTACTTCGCCGTACTCGCCGACGAACTGCACTTCGGCCGGGCCGCGGCGCGGCTGCAAATGGCCCAGCCACCGCTCTCGCAGCGCATCCAGGACCTGGAACGGGAGTTGAACGTCCGGCTCTTCGACCGCACCCGGCATCGCGTCCAGCTCACCGAAGCCGGCGCCCTGCTCCTGGAGCACGTACGGCCGGTGCTCGCCGGGGTCGAGAACGCCCGGGACGCGATGCGCAGGATCAGACCCGGCGAGGCGGGCGTGCTCCGGGCCGGCGTGCCGCCGGACACCGAGCCTCGGGTGCTGCGCACCCTGACCGCCGAATTCGCGCTACGGGCGCCGGACGTGTTGCTCGACATTCACGAGGTCACGACCGACGAGCAGTTGGCGCGGCTGCGGGAAGGCGAACTCGACGCCGGTGTCGTGCGCCACCCTTCCGACACCGTGGGCCTCGAATCCGGCCCTGTCGCCCGACGGGAGCTGGGCGTGGTGCTGCACGCCGACCACACCGCCGCGGCGGGCGACGGTCCCATACGGCTGCGTGACCTGAACGGGGCGCCGCTGGTGATCTTTCCCCGAGCGATGGCTCCGCGCCTGTACGACCACATGCTGACCGTCTGCCGCGATGAGGGCTACCTCCCGGGCTCCATCCGCCACGCGCGCAACCCGAATTTCGTCCACGGTCTGGTACTCGCCGGCCGTGGCATCCACCTCAACGAGGCCCCGTCCTCCCCGCTCACCGAGGGATTGGTGTGGCGTCCGCTGAACGGGGCAGCGCTGACGTGGCAGACGTCCGTGGTGTGGGTGCCGAGCCGCCACAATGAGTCGATCGCCGCGTTCGCCGAGGCCGTGTCAAAGGGTCTCGCGGAGGCGGGGCACCGCTTCGAGCAGGCGGGCATCGACTAGGTCGTTTCTGATGGTTCTTGGACGCAAATGGATGCTTTGGTACCCCTTTCAGGGACGATGAAGACTGTCGCCGCTGAGGGCGACACCGTCGGCCAGTGCAGGCTGGTACCCCTCATAGGGCGATGAGGGCGTGAGGCGATCGAGTGCGTGAATCGAGGGAACCCTCATGCGGCGGTTGTCGCGCACGCGGTTGTGGAACCGCCCCCTTCCCGTGGAACCGTGGGCCGGGTCAGGTACCGAGCACCGCCACGGCGGCGACGGTGGCCACGATGGCGAGGGCGACGGTCAGCGGGGCCATGGCGGAAGGGCGCTGGTGCACCACGTACGCCCCGAACCCGGCGGCGACCAGCGTCGCGAGGACGAGGGCGAGGGCGAGGTTGCTGGTGTGCATGGGTGTCTCCCACGGATAGAGCGATCAGGTCGGTGGCTCCGGAGCCGTGGGAGAGCATGCGGGGAGCGGGGGCAAGCCCCGCAACTCCCGCGAAAATCCGTCCGGCGCTGCTGTTTTCGCAGGTCACATGGGTGTCAAGCATTCGCGAGATTTGCGGGAAGTGCCGCGGGGCGGCCGGCTGGCGGTGCTACCGGCCTCGCGCTGACCGGGGTCGGCTTGGGGTCGGGAGCGTCCGGGGAGCCGCCGCCGCTGAAGACGGCGGCGACCGAGAGCACGAGCGGCAGGGCGTCAGCCCTCGCGTTCGTACCGACGACGGCTTCCGTCTCGTCCTGTTCCAGATGTTCCACCCACTCCGACCCGAACCATGCCAGCGTGCGCTTGTGCGCACAGTCGCCCGGCCCGACCAGGTCCGGGGGCAGCGTCGTCACGTACTGCCCTTCTTCTCTTCGGGGCTGAGCTGAGCTGATCGTGCGTCACCACGGCGAAGGCCGTCGTGACGGTGTCCGAGTCCAGGATGAGCAGCAGTACCTTGCGCCATCGGCCGACCGAGCCCGCCTCCACGGTCCGCTTCTTCGCCGTCGCCGGTCCCGGGAAACTCGTCGCTCAACGCCGCAGCCAACAGCGGCGCAGCACCCTCAGCAGCTTGGTCCCGTCAGCCTCAGGGCACGCCGGGCCTGAAAGTTCCGTTCTCCGTCGGCTGCGCGGCGGTATCCCTGATGGTGGGGCCGCACAGAGCAACGAACCAAGCGACCCGGGAGCACGCACATAGCGGTGGAAGCCGACACACGGCAAGACGAGCGCGTCGCAGGCCGGGGGTGGGCGGTGCGCCTGGGCCCTTACGGCCGCCCTTCCGCCGGCGCAGTCCGACTCGCCTACTCCCGCCCGGCCTGCGCCGAGCAGCGCTTCCCACTGAGCGCCGCCACGCGGCTCCTGGCCCTGTACACCGCAGCCCAAACCTGCCCCGACGGCCGCCTCGAATGCCCCCAAGACGGTGGGCTCCGCCTGTGGGCCAGTTCGCCGCGTTCTGCACCCTGGACCCTGGACCCTGAGCAGGTCGGCGAGCACGCCGAAATGCTGGCCGCCGCCGACTGGCTCACCGAAGCCGACGCCGCTGAGGGACGGCTACGCGGACGGCTGACCGAGCGCATCCTGCCGCTGTCGGGACTGCTGTAACACGCACCGCCTCGCCCACCCCGCCCACAGGCCCCGCACCGAACACGTCACCTGCGAAAACACCGCATGAGGATCACTGGGATCCTCACACTGGGGCGCTGGCTCCGGATCCGGCTGCACGCTCCACAGGATGCGCGGGCGGCGGCGTCGGGCACCCCGTGTCGGCGTGCGTGCGCCCGGAAGTTCCGCTCATGTGACGTGAGTCAACTTGTTCCAGCGAACTGGCAGTCCGTGCGTCAAGGTTCTCATTTCCCTCGCTGGCCCCGGGCTGGCTCCGCGCGGAAGGCACCATGCCATACTGTCGCGATGCCGCCGCTGGACATGGTCCCCGAGCCCATATCGGTCGATCCGCCCCACACCATGGGCCGTCCTCTGCTCACCCAGTCCTGGCTCGACCTGGCCTTCCTCCACTGGGCCGCCGATGTGTCCGTCGTCGCGCCGCTGCTGCCCGCCGGTACCCGTCCGGACACGCTGGACGGCCTCACCACCTATGTCGGGCTCGTCGCTTTCAGGATGCATCGCGTGGGATGGTTCAGCCTCCCCGGCGTCCCCTACCTCGGGTCCTTCCCGGAGACCAACGTGCGCCTGTACTCGGTGGATGCCCACGGTCGGCGCGGCGTGGTCTTCCGCTCCCTGGACGCATCCCGCCTGATACCCGTGGCCGTCGCCCGGACCGCATTCCGCCTCCCCTACCTCTGGTCGAAGATGAGCGTGCGCCGGGAAGCGGACACAGTCACCTATACCAGCCGACGGCGCTGGCCCGGCCCGCAGGGCGCGCACAGCCGCATCACCGTACGGGTCGGCACCCTGGTCGAGGAACCGACCGAGCTTGAGCATTTCCTGACCGCCCGCTGGGGCATGCACAACATGTTCTTCGGGCGTTCGACGTACCTGCCGAACACCCACCCTCGCTGGCCCCTGCACCACGCCGAACTCCTCCACTGCGAAGAGGACCTCGTCGCTTCAGCGGGACTGCCGGCACCGTCCGGACAGCCCGTGAGCGTGCTGTATTCCCCGGGCCTCCCGGTCCGCTTCGGGCGCCCGCCCCAGATCCCGGGCGGCATCCCCACCCCCTGAGCCGGCCACCCGCCCCTGCCTCGACGGCCCCGCCCCCACGGTTGCCGGTCGTATCGCCTGGCGGCCGACGACAGCCTGCCGTGTTCTTCACCCACCCCGCGTACACGCCGTCCAAGGTCACCTCGCGCGACAGCAGCAGCGCACGTGATCCGGCGGGCGATGACATGCGGAAAGCCGTGCTCCCCGCCCTGGGCTCCGAGCACCGCCTACCCGTCCTCGCCGCCGAACTGGCCTGCCCCATCTTCGTCGCCCAGGATGAGCGCTCGGGGCTCACCGCCCTCCTGGCGCCCTATCTCCAGGAGCACGGCTTCGGACTCGTCAGCGACACCAGCGCTCGCCCGCCGACGGCAGACGGCTGGGTCGCGGTCCTCGCCGAACCGTCCGAGGCCGGCACGAAGGCGAAGACGGAAACGGCGGGGCACCGGCATCCTCAGCATCATCGGCGCCCAGGGCGCCTTCTTCACCGGGGCCATCCACACCCCGCCCTCCTGGTACCACCCGCGCTGGAAGGCGGAGCGGCCGCCCGCTACGCCGACCCGGCCCGCCTCAATCCCAAGGACCCCGACACCACCGCGCAGCACCAGCTCTTGTACCAGGCGGCCCGCGACGGGCGCCTCCTGGCCGCCGTCCTGCCCCTCCTCCACTACGCCACCCTCCCCAGTAGGCCGGCCGCGCCGGTGTAGAGCCCTGGTGGTGTGCGGCGGGGCTACGTCCAGTAGTCCGCCCACGCCCGGGCACTCCGAGTCACCGACGCGATCCGGGGAACACCGTCCGCGGCCAGGTCCTCCCACCGGCGTGCCTCCGCGCGAGCAAACGTGAACAGGGCCCGGGGGGATGCCTCGCGGAACGCTGGGACCTTCGACGCCCACTCCCTCGCCTGCTCCGGTGTGTGGCCACCGTCGGAGATAAGCCGCACCGCCCACAGCGCCGAGTCCATCCAGACCGGCCCCAGTGCTGCCCACGACCAGTCGACCAGATGCGCCCGGCCGCCGTGGATGAGGATGTTGGTCGCCGCGGGATCGGTGTGCAGAAGCCTGTCACCGGCGAGGTGGACCTCGTCGGCCGGCTCGCAGTAGTAGCCCCAGCGCTCCCACGCCGTCAGCAGCCGCACGCCCGGAGTCATGCAGTCGCCCACCTGCGCCAGCGCCCGTACGACCAGTTCCAGATCCGGCGAAGTGGGCGCGTAGTCGGCCCACTCCCCCACGACCCCCTCGAAGCCGAGCAGAACCCAACCGGCTGCCCGCACCCTCCACAGGAGGCGCGGCGCGCAGCCCGGAAGGAAAGGGTTGATCTTCTCCTCCAGGTCCAGTTCGCCGATCTGCCCGTGGGCGGCGGGCAGGCCCTTGACGAACACCCGGCGGCCGTCGGTGAGGGAAAGCAGCGTCGCCACACCCGAGTTTCCCCCGCCCGGCATGTCCTCGGCGGTGAACGCGCCACCGAGCTCGCCGGAGACGGCGGTACGGACGCCGGCGGGGAGCTGGTCCCAGGGAATGCGCTCGACGGGCACATCAGGCCCCGGACGGCGGAGGGTGCTGTGGTGGGGACGGCGGGTTCTTGTCCGGCGTCGTCGGGCCCGGCGGCCTGCCGGGCGGGGGCGGCGTGGACGGGCCCCGGGGAGGCTTACCGGCTTCACACGTCATACGACGCACCGTAGAACCGCACCCCGCGGTCAGGAACCCCGTGGACCGGGGACGACCGGGGGTCACTGAGTTGCCCGTCCTTGATCCAGAACCCGATCACCGCCAGGATCGTGCGCAGTGCCTGGCGATCACGGCCTGTTGGCCGTCCCACACATGGGCCGGGGTGCAAGCCTGGGCAAGAGCGGCGGCTGTGGGGAGGGGCAGGGCTGCTCCGGTTGCTTCCCCCCGCCCAGCGCCGACAGACGGCGTGAGTGTCCGCTCAGCCGTCGGCCACCCCAGGCAGACATCGGATATTTGGGCACAGGTATGACGGGCTCCGAGAACCCCTTCCCTGGCCCGCGTCAAAGGGCCGGGGCGGGTGGTGGTGGCCGTTTCGATGCCGCGTCGGCCGCGCGACGAGGGTGGGGTGTCAGGGGTCGGTCACCAAGCGATGACGGCCTCCCCGGCACCGGGCCGAGCCGAGCCGTGGAAGGTACAGAACTCCCCCTTCTGCAAGCTTTAGCGCACGCGCACCTTCACCCTCATCCGCCACCTGGACCTGCGAGGCCACGGCAGCGGGAAGATCTCCGAAGAGATCACCCAGGGCGTGGCCAAGGAATAGGGCGAGGAATTCTCTCAGACCACCGGCATCACGGTCGGGGTGTCGGTGGGGGTGAAGACATCGGCCAAGTTCTTCGGCGCGGGCGTCTCCACCAGTATCGAGACCTCCATGAGTACGTTCATCGAGACGGGCTACGCCCGCCGTTACAGCGTCTCCGCCTTCGAAGAGAAGAAGGTGGGCGTGGACTACAACGTTCCCGCCGGCCATGCCGGAGCGCTGCGGTCCGATCCCCACGAGCCGACCCCGGCCCGCCGTGACGGTTCGCTGGTGACCAACGCCAGTCTGGGCCTGCACAGCGAAACCTACGTCGGCCGCACCTACCCTGCCGCCCGCCAAGAGACCGACGTCCAAGCCACCGTCCTGAGCCCCGAAATCGCCTACGCCCAGAACCAGGCGGCAAAGGGCCTGATCCCGAGTGGGCCTCCAAGGGGCCGGCCGCGGAGCCGAACGAGGTCGGCTGAGGACCGCTGCCCGCCCCGGCCCAGAGCACTGCCTCACCCACCCTCCGTCGAGCGTCGAGGCGGTGTCCTACGGTCGGCACTCCAACCCTCCGCAGGGCACCCCGCCCCACCGTCGCCCAGCCCGTCAGCGTCCGTCCGGTTCGGGGTAGCGGGCGCGGCGTCGGCCCGGGGCGTCGGCACCGAGCTCGTACCAGGGCTTGCCGCGCTGGAGGCGGGGCAGGGTGTTCGCCCAGACCGCGACGGCGATGCCCTGCACGTCGGCGGCGAGCGCGTGGAGGCAGTGGTCGAGCAGGGGCTCCGGCTTGCCCGCCAAGGCGACGTGCAGCCGTGGGAAGGTCTTGGAGCGGTGTAGCGGTGGCGCTGCCAGAACGGGTACGTGCAGCCCGTGCTGCCGCTGGCGCCTTCCCAGACGCGGTGGCCGGCGTAGCGCTCGTAATCCCAGACCTCACGGGCGCGGCGTTGTTGGGCCGTGGTGCCGTTGTCGAGTTCGAAGAGGCGGGCCTCGCTGGTCTCGGTGGGCTGGGCGAGAACGGCGTGGGTGGTGAAGCTCAGGCCGAGTCCCTTGATGGCGTGGTTGACCTCCACCTGCCAGTCGGTCGGTGAGCGCCGGCTGCCGTAGGCGCGGACCGTGTCCGTCACCGCGACGCCGTGTGGGCCGAACCCGGCCCGGACGGCCTTCCCGCCGGTGCCGGCCTTCGGTCGGAGCGGCAGCTCAGTGCCGGCGGCCAGAGCCTTCTGTCCGGCCGGGGTCAGGTTCCCGATCGAGTGCCGGCCCGCCTTGCCGTTCGTCTCCGCCAGCCCGAGCTCCACCAGCTTCTTCATCGCCCTGCGCACGTACGACCGGCCGCCCGCATCCTCCGCTGTGAGCACCTCGGCCATCTGCCGGACCGTCGCCATCCGCACGCGCCCCAGCATCCGCAGCACATCGGCCCGCACCTCCGCGGCCGTGGGAGTCGGCCTCTTCCCCTTCACTGACTCTGCAGAGGAAAGGAGATAGTTGCCAGCATGCTGGGAGGCCCCCTGGCGGGCGGTGTGAGCTGCGGCGCGGCGATGGGCGCGACGTCGGAATCGTTCACGCCACTGGACGCGGCACTGGATTCCGAATACCTGCGTCAAACGCCCTTCAGAACACGGTCAAGTGCCGCCCGGCCTGCAGGTCCCCAGTGCGGCTTGCCACCGGGAAGGCCCCGATCTCCGTTCTGCCCCATGAGCATCAGGAAGAGGCTCTTCACAGCGGCCAGCCCGCGGGCGCGCCGGATCGCCGCCTCGTCTGCATGCGCGTACATGTCGAAGAACCGTGAGGCCGCGCCCGCGGGTAGCAGCACCCATGCGGCGGCGAGGTCCCACGCCGGATCGCCGGCGAACATGTCACCGAAGTCGACGATGCCCGAGAGCGTTCCGTCCGAGACGACGACGTTCGCGGGATGGAGGTCACCGTGCACCCATACCGGCGGGCCCTCCCACTCGGGGGCCGTAACGGCGTCGTCCCAGACGGCCCGGACGTCGGCAGCGATGCCGTCGGGGGCAACGGCCTGGAAGAAGTTCTCGAAGCCGTCCGTGCAATTTCTGGGATGGGCACGGCGGTCCGAAGCGATCGGCGCCTCGGCGGGCGCCTCCACATGGAGTGCCCGGAGGAAGCCCGCCAGAGTGTCAGCCGCATGGGCGCCGCGGCTGATCGAGCCGTGGTCCAGCGGCTCGCCGGGGACCCACGTCATCACGGTCCAGTGCTTGGGGAAGCGCTCGGACGGTTCGCCGAACCGCACCGGGGTCGGCACTGGGAGCGGGAGGTGCGGGGCCAGCACGGGTAGCCACCGCCGCTCCTTGAGCTGGAGCTCCGGGGTGAGGTCCATGCGCTGCATGCGTACGGCCAACTCGCCCCCGAGGCGCCACATTTGGTTGCCCCAGCCGCCCGCCACCTCGCGGATGGCCAGCCCTGCGAGGTCTGGATGCTGCTCCTGCAGCAGTTCGCGGACCAGGTCTGCGGTGATCTCGATCTCGGTGTCGGTCATGCGAAGTCACAGTACTGAGGCGGCAGACGGAGCGGCTCTCGCTCTCCGGAACATCTCGCTGTGATTCCTCTGACATCACCACTCCGTCAGAGAGTTGCAGGTCAGAGGCTTTGGGACGGAACGGCCCCAACGTTCAGGGAAGCCTGCATCCACTGCCCGGTCCTGATCGTGGCCCCGTCCGGGGCCAGTTCGAGGAACTTCAGGCACACTCGGCCCGCCTCCGGGGCGGCACGGTGAGGCCCCAGGCCGGCGCCGGCCGCGGCGGCGCGCACCATACGGGGCGTTGGCGCAGCCCGCCGGCATTGGCGCGGTGTCGGCCAGGTGGTCCACGAGGGCCAGGTCCTCGCCCCGCTCCTCGTGGTCACGGGCGAGCTCACGGCATACCCGGCCCAGGGCGTCCAGAGCACGGTTGGCGGCAGGGCCAGCCGGGGACGCGTTCGGAGCGCACCACCTCGAAGAGCGCTCGGCGCCCAGTGATCAAAGATCCCCCGGCGGTACGGGCCGACCCGCGTACGCGATGGCGGCCGTTCGGCGTGGTAGGCCACTGGGCGGTTGCCGCACGCGGCCTGTGACGAGTCTGCCCCCCGAGCTGCTGCCCGCGGGGCCCGGAATCAGATGATCAACGGGTGTATGCCCGCCAGGTGACCACGGAGGGGTCCACTGTCATTGCGCTGGTCGTCCGGGCAGTGCCGCAGGAGCGCCTCTCCCAGGAGAAGGGGATTGAAGATGCCGAATTCGCCCAGGGTGCCAAACAGGTAGTAGGCGACTCCGTCGGAGAGTGATTCACTCATCCTGGACAACTGGGAGGGGACTTCCGCGCCTTGACGCAGCCTCACCAGCAGTTGCTTCTCCTCGGTACCGCTATGGACGTTCACCACCCGGCGGAGCCATCCCACGTACAAGATGTCCGCCCAAGGGATGTGGGTGCTCTCACGGGGCGAAGGCGGATCACACCCGCGGCGCAGGCCGGTGGCGTCCACCGTCAGCACGGGGCGCCTCTCCGTCTGGTCGAGGACGGACACGAGCCCCAAGATCAGCGAAAGGGTGCGGTCGCCAGGACGGCCGGGTTCGTCAGCACATACAGGCCGTACTCGATCGGTGCCAGGGCCAGCAGCAGCAACGAGCCGGCCCGGCGCTGCCACCGCTTCCGCGGGGGCGGCTCCAGGGGCTGTACGAACACGGTGCTTCCCGTGGAGGGAGCGACGCGCCCAGTCGGCCCGATACCGCACCAGTGTCCCCGCCCGCGCCGACCACGGGCCGCACCCCTGTTCGTACCGGTGCCCGCAGCAGGGTCAGGTTGCCGGCCGCGTTCACCGCACACCGCTGAGGGGGAGGCAGGTCCCGGCCGGTGAGATCGTCATGGACGCAGGTGTAGATCTCGTCCAGTGTCAGGGCGTGGGGCCCGCGGCAGAGTGAGTGGCTCGTCAGGAGAGGGCGATAGCGCGTGTTCGTCGCCAGCGAAGGTCCGCGAAGTTCATGGGGGTCGGTGCCAGGGTCCTGGTATGACTTCGACACCGGATGGACGCCCTATCCCATCCGCTCCGCGCATGCCGGCGAGCGGGCGATGCTGGAATCGTGGCTGGCCTTTGACCGTGCCACTCTCGCCCTGAAGTGTTCGGGTCTCGAAGACGATCAACTGCGGCTGGCCTCGGCCGCGCCGTCGTCGATGAAGCTGCTGGGCCTCGTTCAGCACATGACCGAGGTGGAACGCAACTGGTTCCGGCGTGTGTTCGCGGGCCGGGACGTACACGCAGTCGTCGGGGAGAGCAACGTCGACGGCTTTGCCCTTGAGGATGACCGAGGGCTTAGAGGGGCTTTCCACGAAGCCCTCTGAAGCACAGGACTTCGGCGACTCGGGAAGGTGATCGGAGTCGTCGTGTGCGGAGGTCGCGGCCTTCGCGGGGCGCCGAAGTCTCGCAGAACCGTGCGTAGCCGTTCCGGCTGCCCGCCCACGTGCCGGCAGCCGGCCGGATCAGCGGCGGGTACGCGTGGCGATGAACCTCCGTACCTCGGCCTCCAGTTCCCGGTCCTCCGGGGCGCCTCCGAAGCCGCCGTGCGGCATCGCCTCTCCCACGTGTAGTTCGGCCGGCACGCCGGCCGCGCGCAGCCGGCGGTGCATCCGCACCGTGCCGGAGAGCAATGTGTCCCGTGTCCCCGACTGCAAGTACGTGGGCGGGAAGTGGCCCAGGTCTGCGAAGAGCGGTGACAAGTACGGATCGTCCAGCGGCCGGCCTGCCGCATAGAGCAGGTTCACCACTTCCATGGACGGCGGCAGCTCGTCGATACCGGCCAGCGTTCGATGGGTGTCGCCGGACTCGGTGAGGTCGACCTCCGGAGTGAGCAGTACGGCTGCGGCGGGCATCGGCAGGCCCTCGTCGTGGGCCCGCACAAGCAGCGCCGCGGCGATGTTCCCGCCGGCCGACGCACCGGTGACCACGATGTCGCACGGGTCGTACTCGTCGAGGAGACGGCGGTAGACGGTGACCGCGTCATCGAGGGCCGCCGGGTAAGGGTGCTCGGGCGGCATCCGGTAGTCGACGGCGTAGGTCTTGAGTCCGCTGCTCTCGCTGGCGAGACCGCCTGCGAAGCGGCACATCTCACCCGAACCGAAGATCAGCGCCCCGCCGTGGAAGTACAGCTGGACCGCCCTGCCGCCGTCGCCCTCTTCGGGGGCGCGCACGACATAGACGCTGACCCCGTCGACGTCGACCTCCGAGGAGTCGACCGGCCGTCCGCTCCCCATCCCGGCCAGACGGGTCCGGGCCTCACTGCCCCAGGTCTTGACCAGTCCCTGCCATCCTGCGTAGTCGTCGACGGCGGGGAACTTGATGACCTGTCGCGGCTTCTCCAGGCCGCGTATCGCCTCGGCGCTGAGTCCTGCCGGGGGCGGGAACTCGCCGGTCCGCTCGTGGACTGGGGCGGATACGTGATTGCGCATGGTGTTCTCCTCGCAGTGGGGATGGGACAGGTTCTGCGGTGCCCGGTCCTCGGTCAGGTCCGGGCAGCCGGGGTCTCGGTGGGCGCGGGGTCCTGCTGGCCGCCCGCGCCGGGGCGGGTGCGGCGCATCGCCCAGCCGACCAGGGCTGCGGACAGGAGGGTGAGCATCATCCCGGAGACGGTGACCGCTGTCCGGAACTGCCCGGTCTGTTCCGGGGTCCAGTGCCTGCTGGTGACATCCCCGACGAACAGGCCGGCGAGTACGGTGCCGACCACCGCGACCCCGACCGCCGCGGTGACCTCGGCGGCGGTGTCGATCAGCGCCGCGCCGGTCGAGGTGCGGTTGCGGGGCAGGCCGTTGAGTACGTTGACCCCGGCGGCGGCGCCGACGACCCGCATCCCGGCGGCCACGAACACCAGCGCGGCGGCCACCCACGGATAGCCGAGGTTGCCGAACACGGTGTAGACCGCCAGCCCGACCACGACCGAGCCTGCGCTGATCCAGGCGGCGCGGTCGATGCCGACCCGCTCGACGAACCGATGGACGAACGGGCCGCCCGCGATCAGCACGATGACCTGGGGCAGCATGCCGACGGACGCGAGTGCGGGGGGCCAGCCCCAGTCCAGTTGCAGTTGCAGCGTCACCATGTAGGCGAGCCCGGCGTTCGCCAGCCCGGACGCCGCCTTGTAGGCCAGCCCGCCGGAGACCTGCGGCCGGGCGACGAGCGCGAGGTCGAGCATCGGGTGCCGGGCCGATCGCTCACGCCGGACGAACAGGGCCGCCGCCACGACGACCCCGCCGGCCGCGGCCCACGGTCCCCACGATCCGGCCCCCGCGTTCTCGAACAGGGTGGGTGCGACGAGGGCGAGCACGATCGCCGCGGTGCCCAGCACGCCGCCCGTCAGATCCGGGGGCGCCCGGTGCAGGTCGGCGGCGTCATCGGCCGGGACGCCGATCCGGATGGCGATGATCGCGAACGCCACGATCGGTACGTTCACCAGCAGCAGGACCTGCCACGGGGCGAAGGAGAGCACGAGGCCGCCCACGGTCGGGCCGATCGCCAGCCCCACCATGCCCACGGTGGAGATCAGGGTGATCGCCCGGACCCTCAGGCCCTCCTCCCCGAACAGCCGGAAGGCCATCGCCATGGTTCCCGGTGTGGTCATCGCGGCCGCGAGGCCCATGACGGCACGGACGGCGATCAGCTCGCCCGTGTTGGAGACGGCCGCCGTCGCCAGGCTCGCGACGCCGAGCAGGGCCAGCCCGACGAGCATCACTCGGCGACGACCGAGCCGGTCGGCGACCACACCGAACACCAGCATCAGTCCCCCGAACAGGACCGAGTAGCCGTTCGTCAGCCATTGCAGGGCAACCGTCGGGGCCGACAGCTCGCGGCCGATCGTGGGCAGAGCAACGTTGAGGACGGTGTTGTTCATCATCTCGAACAGGAAGACCGCCGAAAGACCCGCCAGGGCCACCCACGCCTCACGCAGGGAGCGGAAGGAGCCGGGCGGCGTGGGCGCCAGGCGTTCTTGGTCGGCACGTGGGGACGGCATGGGATTCCTCTCGGGAAGATTCAGGGGTGTGGCGTAGCTCCGTTCGTCTAGGACGAACAGCATTCGAAGAACGAATGCTGTTCTACAGGGGGTCATTGTTCGAGTCAAGCTAAACTGGCGCCATGGCCAACAGACGTGCTCCGGACCACGCCGAAATGCGTGACGAGTGGGCGGCGAAGATTGCGGCGCTGGGCGAGCCGAGCAGGACCGAGCGGCCCGGCAAGACCCCGATCACGGTCGGGCGGATCATGGAGGCGGCGTTCAGGCTGCTCGAAACCGAGGGCTTCGAGGCCCTGACGATGCGCCGGGTCGCCACCGCGCTACAGACCGGTCCGGCGTCGCTGTACGCACACGTGCGCAACAAAGCCGAGCTGGACGAGCTGCTGATCAGCGACCTGTGTGCCCGAGTGCCGGTGCCGGATCCTGACCCCGCACGGTGGACAGAGCAGATGCTCGGGGTCTGCCGGGCGCTGCGCGACGAGTTCCTGCGCTACCCCGGAATCTCACGCGCCGCTCTGTCCGCCGCCCCGAACAGCCTGGACGCACTGCGGCTGAGCGAGGGCATGCTGACGATCCTGCTGGCCGCGGGGGTACCGCCGCAGTCCGCCGCATGGGCGATCGACGCCGCGTTCCTCTACGTCTCGGCCTACTGCTTCGAAAGGTCGTTGCGCTACCGCCCCGACAGCGGAGCCGACCAGCGCGTCCTGGATCGGGACGCTCTCGTGGAGCGGTACCGGATGCTGCCCGGCGATACGTTCCCGAGCGCTGTCGCGCACATCCGCGAACTGACTTCCGGCGAGAAGCACGAGCGGTTCGAGTTCACGCTCACGACACTGCTGGGCGGACTCACGCCGGACCCGCCACGTTGACGCACGGGCATCTCCGGCTCGGGAAGTGGGGGGGGGGGGGGGGGGGGGGGGGGGGGGGGGGGGGGGGGAAGGAGGAGGGGGGGAAAAGGGAGCAGTCTTGGAAAACGGCGTGGGCGAGGAGCAACCGGACCTCGAGGGCCGCGTCGCCGCCTCCCGCAGATTCACT
>NZ_JBWKFF010000044.1:0-24858 GCF_056434425.1 Streptomyces sp. NPDC044033
CCCCCCCCCCCCCCCCCCCCCCCCCCCCCCCCCCCCCCCCCCCCCCCCCCCCCCCCCCCCCCCCCCCCCCCCCCCCCCCCCCCCCCCCCCCCCCGACGCGGTACCGGCCTCAGACCGCGAGCGCGGCGCGCGCCAGGCGTGCCGTCTCGGACGGGGTCTTGCCGACCTTCACGCCCGCGGCCTCAAGGGCCTCCTTCTTCGCCTGCGCGGTGCCGGACGAACCGGACACGATCGCACCGGCGTGGCCCATGGTCTTGCCCTCGGGCGCGGTGAAGCCCGCCACGTAGCCGACGACCGGCTTGGTGACGTTGGCCTTGATGTAGTCCGCGGCCCGCTCCTCCGCGTCGCCGCCGATCTCGCCGATCATGACGATCAGGTCGGTCTCGGGGTCGGCCTGGAAGGCGGCCAGGGCGTCGATGTGCGTGGTCCCGATGATCGGGTCGCCACCGATGCCGACGGCCGAGGAGAAGCCGATGTCACGGAGCTCGTACATCATCTGGTAGGTCAGCGTGCCGGACTTCGACACGAGACCGATGCGGCCGGGCTTGGTGATGTCGCCCGGGATGATGCCGGCGTTGGACTGACCGGGGGTGATCAGGCCGGGGCAGTTCGGGCCGATGATCCGGGTCTTGTTGCCCTTCTCGCCGGCGTACGCCCAGAAGGACGCGGAGTCGTGCACCGCGACGCCCTCGGTGATCACGACGGCCAGCGGAATCTCGGCGTCGATCGCCTCGATGACCGCGGACTTCGTGAACTTCTCCGGAACGAAGATGACGGAGACGTCGGCCCCGGTCTTCTCCATCGCCTCGGCGACCGAGCCGAAGACGGGCACCTCGGTGCCGTCGAAGTCGACACTCGTGCCCGCCTTGCGCGGGTTGACGCCGCCCACGATGTTGGTGCCGTCGGCGAGCATGAGCTTGGTGTGCTTCATGCCCGTGCCGCCGGTCATCCCCTGGACGATGACCTTGCTGTCCTTGGTGAGGAAGATAGCCATGGTGTTGGAGTCCCTCGTCCTTACTTCGCAGCCGCGAGCTCGGCGGCCTTGTCGGCCGCGCCGTCCATGGTGTCCACGCGCTGCACCAGCGGGTGGTTGGCGTCGGACAGGATCTTGCGACCCAGCTCCGCGTTGTTGCCGTCCAGGCGGACGACCAGCGGCTTGGTGACGTCCTCGCCCTTGGACTTGAGCAGCTCCAGGGCCTGGACGATGCCGTTGGCGACCTCGTCACAGGCGGTGATGCCACCGAAGACGTTGACGAAGACGGACTTGACGTCCGGGTCGCCGAGGATGATCTCCAGGCCGTTCGCCATCACCTCGGCGGACGCGCCGCCGCCGATGTCGAGGAAGTTGGCCGGCTTCACGTTGCCGTGCTTCTCACCGGCGTACGCGACGACGTCGAGGGTGCTCATCACGAGACCCGCGCCGTTGCCGATGATGCCGACCTGGCCGTCGAGCTTGACGTAGTTGAGGTTCTTGGCCTTGGCCGCCGCCTCCAGCGGGTTGGCCGCGGCCTTGTCCTCAAGCGCGTCGTGCTCGGGCTGGCGGAAGGCTGCGTTCTCGTCGAGCGAGACCTTGCCGTCAAGCGCGATGATCTTGCCCTCGCCGGTCTTGACCAGCGGGTTGACCTCAACGAGGAGGGCGTCCTCCTTGATGAAGACGGTCCACAGCTTCTGGAGGGTCTCGGCGACCTGGTCCGCGATCTCGGCCGGGAACTTGGCGGCCGCGACGATCTCCGCGGCCTTCTCGGGGGTGCAGCCCTCGTTGGCGTCCACCGGGATCTTGGCGAGCGCGTCGGGGTTCTGCTCCGCCACGACCTCGATCTCCACGCCGCCCTCGACGGACGCCATGGCGAGGAAGTTGCGGTTGGTGCGGTCCAGCAGGAAGGAGACGTAGTACTCCTCCTTGATGTCCGCGGTCTGGGCCAGCATCACCTTGTGGACCGTGTGGCCCTTGATGTCCATGCCCAGGATCTGACCGGCCTTCTCGACCGCGTCGTCGGCGTCGGAAGCAAGCTTCACGCCACCGGCCTTACCGCGGCCACCGACCTTGACCTGCGCCTTGACGACGGCCTTGCCGCCCAGACGCTCGGTCACCTCGCGCGCCGCCTCAGGCGTGTCAATGACTTCACCGGCCAGCACCGGTACACCGTGCTTGGCGAAGAGGTCCCTCGCCTGGTACTCGAACAGGTCCACGCGCGTCCGTCCCTTTTCCATGGATATCGCGGTTCGTTGTCTGCGCGGGCGTGCCGCGGGAGCAGCGTGAGGACGCGATCTTTTACGAGGGCGGCACACGTGCGCCGGATACGCGGCATGTCCGTCTCGCAGGTTATCCCCGAGGGCGGTAGGTCCCTAAATCACAGATCACACCTGAGCCGTGATTACCCTCACAGATCGCTACGAGGCGACTTGTAGATACGTACGGGCCACTACGCCCCGGGCCTGGACATCGCTCACCCGAATGCCCCGCCCCGGCCTCCGACCCCGCCCCTGGAGTGATTACTGAGCGTTATTACCAGTGGTTGCCAGTGGTTGCCCGTGGTTGCCCGTGGTTGCTCATGGCTGCCCGTGTTGCCCGTCATCGCCCGGCGCCTCCCTGCCCGCCCGATCCGGTCCCCTTGTCCGGGACCGGCAGCGGCCGCTTCTCGATCGCCGCCGCCATCACCTCCGGGAAGAGGTCCGGCGTACAGGCGAAGGCGGGTGCGCCGAGCGCGGCCAGCGCCGCCGCGTGCTCATGGTCGTACGCGGGCGCTCCCTCGTCCGACAGCGCGAGCAGCGTCACGAACCGCACGCCGGACGCCTTCATCGCGGCGACGCGCGCCAGCATCTCGTTCCGTATGCCGCCCTCGTAGAGGTCGCTGATCAGGACGACGATGGTGTCCGCGGGGCGGGTGATGCGCGATTGGCAGTAGGCGAGCGCGCGGTTGATGTCCGTGCCGCCGCCGAGCTGCGTACCGAACAACACGTCGACCGGGTCGGCGAGTTCCTCCGTGAGGTCGACGACCGCCGTGTCGAAGACGACGAGCCGCGTCGCGAGGGAGCGCATCGAGGCCAGCACCGCGCCGAACACGGAGGCGTAGACGACGGACGACGCCATCGAACCCGACTGGTCGACGCAGAGGACGACCTCCTTCTTCACGGCCCGCGCCGCCCGGCCGTACCCGATGAGCCGCTCCGGCACGATGGTCCGGTACTCCGGCAGGTAGTGCTTGAGGTTGGCCTGGATGGTCCGGTTCCAGTCGATGTCGTGATGGCGCGGGCGAGTGACGCGCGCGGAACGGTCGAGCGCTCCCGTGAGCGTGGCGCGCGTACGGGTCGCCAGGCGCTTCTCCAGATCCTCGACCACCTTGCGGACGACGGCCCGCGCCGTGTTCCTGGTCGTCTCGGGCATCGCCTTGTTGAGCGACAACAGCGTCCCGACCAGGTGCACGTCCGCCTCGACGGCCTCCAGCATCTCGGGCTCCAGCAGCAGGGCGGCCAGCCCGAGCCGGTCGATCGCGTCCCGCTGCATCACCTGCACCACGGAGGCGGGGAAGTACGTACGGATGTCCCCGAGCCAGCGCGCGACACTCGGCGCGGACGCCCCGAGCCCGCCCTTGCGGGAGGAGGCGTCGGCGTTCTTCCCGTCGCCGCCGTAGAGCGACCCGAGCGCCGCGTCCATCCCGGCGTCCGTCCCCCCGAGGACACACCCGGTCCCCTCTCCCCCGCTCTCCCCGCCGAGCACGAGCCGCCACCGCCGCAACCGCTCGTCGCCACCGCCGCCGCCACCGGATTCAGCGCCCGCGCCCGCGATCTCGGCACCGGCACCGGCCCCGCCGCCGTCGAGAGTGCTGTTCGCGTTTCCCATCAGGTCTTCCCCTCCCGTGAGTTGGTACGTGCGCGGGTGCACGCGCCCGTGAATCGGAGCCGTATCCGGCGGGTTGCTTCCGCACTCGCCTCCCGTCCCGCTCCCCCGCTTCCCGCCCCCGCTTCCCGCCTCCCGTCTCCCGCCACGGCCTCAGCCGGCCGTCCCCAGCAGCGCGTGGAGCGTCGGCAGCACGGCCGCCGCGCGCTCGGCGTCCAGTCCCGGGCCGAAGCCCGGCGCTCCGGCGTCGCACCCCGGCGGGGGCGCGCCGGGGCCGCCCCGGCGCACCAGTTCGCCGAGCGTGCGGCGGACCCCTGGGTCGTACGAGCCGAACGTGCGGCGCAGCAGCGGCAGCACGCCCGTGAAGGCACCGGCCGGAACGCGCGTGAGCCAGCCGTCGACCAGGGCCAGGAGGCGTTCGTCGTGGACGAGGAGCATGCCGCCGGAACCGCCGCTGCCGACGAACCCCTCGATCCAGGCCGCCGCCTCCGCCGGTTCGGTGCCCGGCGAGAGCGCGAGGCCCATGAGGCGGGCCGCCTCCCCGTCCGCCAGCCGACCGCCGTCGAGCAGCAGCCGCACGGCCCGGCCGCGTATCAGCCCCGGTATGCCGTCCCGCTCGGAGAGCGCACGCAGGACAGCGGACCAGCGCTCCCGCAGACCGGGCGGCCCTGTCGGCCCGGCGGATTCATGCACCCTCGCCGGATCCGCCTCCTCCGTCTCCCCCGTCTCCCCCGCCGTATCCGTCCCTTCCCCTACCTCCTCTGCCGCTTGTTCCTCTGTCGCCTCTGCCGCCTCTGTCACCTCTGTCGCTTGTTCCTCTGCTGCCTCTGTCGCCTCTGTCGCTTCCGCCAGCAGGCCGACCGCCGTGTGGACGCCGTCCAAGTGGCCGCGCATCGTCGCGGACGCGTCCGCGTCGAGGCCGGCGCACGCGGGCGGCAGGCCCACGAAGACGCGCTCGGCGAGCCCTGTCGCCACCTCGCCGAGAGCGGTCGCGTCCGTACGGCGTACGTCTCCGTAGCGGACCGAACGCACGAGAGCGGGCAGCGCCTGGGCCAGGTTGCCGACGTCCGCGTCGAGCGCGGCACGGTCGGCCAGGGCGCGCAGCACCACGGGGAGGGCGTCGGTGAGCCCGGCGAGCAGGCACTGTTCGGCGAGAGCGGTGACATCGGCGATCGCCTGCGCCCCGGCCGCCTGGGACTCGGCCTTCGCGGTGGCGGCGGCGAGCACGGTCGTGCCCCACACTCCGGCCTCCGCGACTTTGACGGACAGCTCCGGTTCCCAGCGGAGCCGCCAGGTCTCACGGAAGGTGCCGAGCCCCTCGCGCGAGCGGGCCGTCTCACCCCAGCCGATGCCGAGCAGGCGCAGCCGGTGGAGCAGGCGGCTGCGCGCGGCATCGGTCTCCTTGCGCAGGTCCAGCTCCAACTGCCGTTCCGCGGCCTCCGGTTTGAGGCGCAGGGAGCGCTGGGCGCGACCGAGGTCGCGTTGCAGGGGCGTGGCCGGGGCCGACTCCGGTACCTCGCCCAGCACATCGCCCACGACGAGCCGGTCCTGTACGAGCGCGAGCGGCACATCGGAGCCTTCGCACATCACGGCCCGTATGGCGTCGGTGGTCTCGGCGAGCCCGGGGAGCGGGCGTCCGCGCATCGTGGCGAGGGTGTCGGCGAGGCGCACGGCCTCGATGACGTGTGCGGGGGAGACGGGCTGGTCCTCCTCCCGCAGCAGCCCGGCGACCTTGGTCATCCAGCGCTCTATAGGCCGGTCGGGTGCGTCGAAGAGGTGCCCGTACCAGCCGGGGGAGGCGATCCCGGCTCCGTAACCGCTGTCGCGGGAGAGCCTGCGATGCGTCCAGGGGACCCAGCTCAGTTCGGTCCGCACCTTGGGGAGTCCCTTGAGCCGCTGCCGGTCGGCGGTGACCGGCACGGCCTCCGTCAGCGCCGGGACGTGCCACGCGCCACAGACGACGGCCACGCCGTCCCCGAACTCCCGCCGCGCCTCCCGCAGTCGAATCCGCATGTGCGCCTCGCGCACCAAGTCCCGGCCGTGCCCCCCGTGCCCGTACTCCCCCCGGAGCGCGGCCATGGCATCGGCGAGCGCCTCGAACGGCGCGAGCACGCTCCCGACCAGCCCGCCCGCCACGCCGTTCGCCCCCGCTGGACCCGGCCCCCACGCCACACCGCCACCACGGTGCTCGACGACGTCCTCCCACCAGCGCTCGGGGTCGTCGTGTCCCGCCGCCTCGGCGAGTACGGCCAGGGGGTCGACGCGCAGTTGCCCCGCGTCGCAGGACGCATCGGGGAATGCCTCGGGGGGCGCGTCGGGTGAGGCCCCGGCGGCCTCGTCGTCCGCCGGTCGGCCGCCGTCGTCCAGCGCCAACGACACCGACGCGGGCAGGTCGATGAACCGCACCGGGACGCCCCGGGCCAGCGCCCATCTGATCGCCACCCACTCCGGCGAGAACCCTGCCAGCGGCCAGAACGCCGCCCGCCCCGGATCGTCCACGGCATGGGCCAGCAGCGCCACCGGGGGCCGCATGGACTCCTCCCCCGCCAGCCCGATGACCGCCTCGGCCTCCGGCGGCCCCTCGATGAGCACGGCGGACGGCTCGCACACGTCGAGCGCCGCGCGCACGGCCCGCGCGGACCCCGGCCCGTGATGCCGCACCCCCAACAACACCGGCCCGTCGGCCCGTTCGCCGTCCCCCGCCGAAAGGCCGTCCCGCCCCGCCTCGCCCCTGACCGCCGTCATACCGATCGCCCCCGTCGTCCCCCCGGCCGCCGCCGTACCGACCGCGCCCACTGTCCCCTCGCCACGGTCATACCGACCGCCTCCGTCGTCCCCTCGCCTCCGTGTCATGCCGACCACCCCGCCGCCTCCGGCCTCCTACCGTCCCCAGCCCCCTCGGGCCCCCCGCCGCGTCTCCCCCGCCGCGCTGTTCGTCCCCCAGTCCCTCCCCCGGTCCCTCCGCCCCCGTGGTCACACCGAGACCTCGCGGCAAGCGCGGTAGAAGTCCTTCCAGCCCTCCCGCTCCCGGACCACCGTCTCCAGATACTCCTGCCATACGACCCGGTCCGCCGCCGGGTCCCGGACGACCGCGCCGAGGATGCCGGCCGCGATGTCCCCCGACCTCAGCACCCCGTCGCCGAAGTGCGCGGCCAGCGCCAGGCCGCCGGTGACCACGGATATCGCCTCGGCGGTGGAGAGCGTGCCGGAGGGCGATTTGAGCTTCGTACGGCCATCGGCGGTGACGCCGTCCCGCAGCTCACGGAAGACCGTGACGACCCGTCGGATCTCGTCCACGCCCTCGGGCACGGCGGGCAGGGCCAGCGAGCGGCCGATCTGGTCGACGCGCCGGGCGACGATGTCGACCTCGGCCTCCGGTGTGGCCGGGAGCGGCAGTACGACCGTGTTGAAGCGGCGGCGCAGCGCGCTCGACAGCTCGTTGACGCCCCGGTCGCGATCATTGGCCGTGGCGATCAGATTGAACCCGCCGACGGCCTGCACCTCCTGCCCCAGCTCGGGGATGGGCAGGGTCTTCTCGGACAGCACGGTGATGAGGGTGTCCTGTACGTCGGCGGGGATGCGGGTCAGCTCCTCGACCCGCGCCGTCATGCCGTCGGCCATGGCCCGCATGACGGGGCTGGGCACGAGCGCGTCCCGGCTGGGGCCGTGCGCGAGCAGCCGCGCGTAGTTCCAGCCGTACCGGATGGCCTCCTCCGGCGTGCCCGCCGTGCCCTGTACGAGCAGGGTCGAGTCACCGCTGACGGCGGCGGCCAGATGCTCGGACACCCAGGTCTTGGCCGTGCCGGGAACGCCGAGCAGTAGCAGCGCCCGGTCGGTCGCGAGGGTGGTGACGGCGACCTCGACGATGCGCCGTGGTCCCACGTACTTCGGCGTGATGACGGTGCCGTCGGGCAGCACACCGCCGAGGAGATAGGTCGCCACGGCCCACGGCGAGAGCCGCCATCTGACGGGCCTCGGCCGGTCGTCCGCGGCGGCCAGGGCTTTGAGTTCGTCGGCGAAGGCGACTTCGGCGTGCGGCCGCAGCGGCTCGTCGCCGATGACGGCGCGGCCGGCGGCGTCGGCACCGCCGACAGCCGCACCGCCGACAGCGGCACCACCGGTAGCGGCACCACCGACAGCGGCACCGCCCCTATCGCTATCGGTGTCGCTGCCGGTGAGAACGGCAGCGGTAGCGGCGTCGCTCGCGGGCTCGTTCTCGATTCCGGGCACGGTCACAGGTCCCCCCTCATCACGCGGCTTCGGGATGCGGGACCAACACTGCACCACACCACTGACAATCGGCCTGGAGCCAACGAAGCCGCAGGTCAAGGCGATTGTCAGTGGTAAGCCGTAGCTTCGTCGGTATGAATCCGCAGGGGGAGTTCCGGACGGCGGAACAGGTGCTCGCGCTCGCGCCTGACGCCGCATCACGCAAGGCGGGCAGCAAGCTCGCGGCGCCCGGGCCATGGTCGGGCACGGGGGCCGGCGAGGGTGCGGTGTGGGGGCTGTGCGCGGGCAGCGGCAGCACGCCGTACCGAACGGTCACCGACCTGTCCGGCCCGGACGGTCCGGCCTTCAACTGCTCCTGCCCCAGCCGCAAGTTCCCGTGCAAGCACGCGATCGCGCTCCTCCTGCTGCGGGCCTCGGACGAGGAGTCCGTACGGTCCGGGGGCGAGCCGCCGGAGTGGGCCCAGAAGTGGCTGGCCGGTCGGCGACAGCGAACCGAGCGCGCGGACACCGCGGGGGTGGACGCGGGGGCCGCGAGTGCGGACGCGAGGGCCGCCGGGGCGGCGGCGTCGGCGGGCCCGGCCGCCGCCCGCCGACGCGCCGAGCGGCGCGCGCAGCGCATGGCGGACGGGGCTAGGGAGTTGGAGCACCGGCTCGCCGACCTGCTGCGCGGCGGCCTGGCCTCGGCCGACCGCGGCGGATACGGCCAGTGGGAGGAAACGGCGGCCCGCATGGTCGACGCGCAGGCCCCCGGTCTCGCCGCGCGCGTACGCGAATTGGCGGCGGCCCCCGCGTCCGGCGACGGCTGGCCGTCTCGATTGCTGGCGGAGTGCGCGCTGTTGCACACCCTCGACCAGGGCTTTCTCCGTCTCGACGGGCTGCCGGAGCCACTGGCCGCCACGGTCCGCTCGCGCGTCGGGCTCACCACGGACACCGCCGAACTGCTCGCCGGCGGGGACCCCGTCCGCGACGACTGGTTGATCCTCGCCCAACGGGACACCGAGGACGCCCGGCTCACCACCCGCCGCATCTGGCTGCGCGGCCGGGCCACGGGCCGCATGGCTCTTCTGCTCTCCTACGGAGCCGCGGGCAGAGCCCCCGAACTCTCCCTCCCCGTCGGCTTCTCCCTCGACGCCGACATCGTCTACTACCCCGCCGCCCTCCCACTGCGGGCCGCCGTCGCGACGCGCCACGCACCACCACGGGACTCCGTCGAACCACCGCCCGGCACGGACGTCACCACCGCACTCGCCCGGTACGGGGACGCGCTGCGCGAGGACCCCTGGCTGGATGCCTGGCCGGTCGTCCTCACCGACGTGATAGCGGCCCCGGATACCGAACTGGGGTGGCAGTTGGCCGACGCGCACACCGAGTCGGCGCTGCCCGTCGACCCGCGCTGCATGGGCCGTACGGGCCTGTGGCAGCTCGCGGCGGTCTCGGGCGGCGGGCCGGTCACGGTCTTCGGCGACTGCGGCCACGCCGGTTTCACTCCACTGACCACCTGGGCGCCGGAGGCGGTTCCGCTCTGAGCCGCTCCTAGCACCGCCGACAGCGCCTGGGCCGCACCCAGCCGCCACCGCCACTGGCTCCCACTCGCGCGGAGCCGCCCGACGGGCCCTGACGGGCCGTACCCGGAAGGGACTCTCACATGACCGCCACCTGGGACGACCTCGTCGCCGCTGCGCTGCTCGGCACCGGGCGCCGCACCCCGCCCGTGACACCGCGCCCCGGTCAGGACGCGGCGACGGCCCTCCTGGACGCCGCCGCGGTCCATACGGTGCGGCGGCGGGCCGGGCTGCTGCCCGCCATCGCCCGTCAGCGCCCCGCGCCCGCGCCCCCGGACCGGCGGCCCGCCCTGCCACCGGCTGCCCGGGCGCGGCTCGCCATGCTCCTCGCCGACCGCGCCGGCCCGGCCGGGGGCGCCCGGCGCGGTACGGCGCCGGACCTGACCGAGCTGCTTCCGCAGTGGCTGACGGCGGCCAACCAGCACGGCTACCGCGCCCCCGCCGCGCTGCTGCCCGCCCTGCTGGACACGGCCCGGGGCCGTACCGACCTGCGGCCCGAGGCGCTGACCCTGGCCGGTCCGCGCGCGCTCTGGCTGGCTCGGCTCAATCCGCAGTGGAAGTTCGCCCTGCGAGGCAGCCCAGCAGGCGACTGGCCACCGACCGCACCCGCACCCGCACCCGCACCCAGCAATAGCGAAAGCAGCAACAGCGAAAGCAGCATCGACGGCTATAGCTACGGCGAAGTGGCAGAACGGCTCTGGCAAGAGGGGTTGTTCGCAGAGCGCGTGGCGCTGCTGACGGCGCTGCGCCGCCACGATCCCGCCGCCGCGCGGGCGCTGCTCGTCACCACCTGGTCCACGGAGCGGGCCGAGGACCGGCTGATGTTCCTGGACTCCCTGCGCGAGGGGCTATCGGCACAGGACGAGCCGTTCCTCGAACAGGCCCTCGCCGATCGCAGCCGCAATGTACGGGCCACATCGGCCGAACTGCTCTCCGGCCTGCCGGGCTCCGCGCTGGCCGCCCGGATGGCCCGCCGGGCCCGGTCCTGCCTCGCCCTGGACTTCAGCGACCCGGGCATCGCCGTCGAGGCCCCGCACGAGTGCGACAGCGCCATGGAACGGGACGGCATCGTGGCGAAGCCGCCCTCAGGACGAGGCGAACGGTCGTGGTGGCTCGGCCAGTTGGTGGAGTCCGCGCCGCTCTCCGGGTGGAGCGACCGGTTCGGGGCGCGGAGCGCCGCCGAGATCCTGGCTCTGCCGGTCGCCGACGGCTGGCGGCCCGACCTGCACGCCGCCTGGTGCCGGGCTGCCGTACGGCAGCGGAACGCCGAGTGGTCCCGCGCGCTGCTCGGCCCCCCGGCGTCGCCGCCCGCCGCGGACGAGGCGTCCTGGCGGGACCCGGCGAAACTGCTGTCGGCGCTGCCGCACGGTGAACGGGCGGCGTGGGTCGCCGCGTTCATATCGGTACACGGGCTCTCCGAGGCGTTCCGTCTGCTCGGGGTGTGCGCGGTGCCGTGGTCGGAACCGCTGGGGAGAGCCGTCGTGGACGCACTCGACATCGCCCGGGACGCGGGGAGCTATCCATGGAGTTTCAGCGGAGTGATGGGGCTGGCCGAGCGCTGCCTCGATCCGGACCAGGCCGACCGGCTGGAGGTGCTGACCACCCAGCCGGACGAGCCCGAGAACGGTTCGCCCGGCGCGGCCGGCTACTGGTCGGAAGCCTTCCAGCGCCTGGTCGGCACGTTGCGCCTACGCGCCACCATGCGCCGGGAGCTCACGCCCGCGGCCCCGAGTACGCCGAGCCGCCGGGCCGCCCCCACCGGCCCGTAAAGCCCGTAAAGCCCGTAAAGCCCGTAAAGCCCGCAACGCCCGTAACAGCCGTGCCGCGCCCGCGCCGAGGCCCCGAGGGCCCCCGCTCGTACACGCGCCTCGACGAACACGCCGGCGGCCACCCGGTCCGGTGTCCGGACCGATCCGCGGACGGACACGCCCGCCGTCCTCCGGGCAGCCACCCGCTCCCGCCACCGAGGTACCACCCGGATGGGTGCACGCGCCCGGGTCGCCGCCCGGACCGGCCGGTGACACGCCGGGCGCCGTACGGGGCTCCGGGTCCGTACCCGAAGGCGCGGGGACGACGGGCACAGCTCCGCTCGCCCAACCCCCCACCGTGCCCGGACGCGCGGGGACGACGGCCGCACCCCGGCCGGGAGGGTCACGGGGGCAGGAACGCCCCCGCGCACGCGGAGGCCACGACAGTCCGGGCAGCGTCGCGGCACCCTGCAAAGGCCCAGCCCCGCTCGCGCTCAGGCTGGGCTCCCGGCCCCTTCCACATCGGCCGTCCGAAGCGTCTAGGCCGGCACCTGCCGGACGTTGGCGTTGACCCAGTCCACGATGGACGTCGTCGTCGCGCCCGGGGTGAAGATCTCCGCCACGCCCAGTTCCTTGAGCGGAGCGATGTCCGCCTCGGGGATGATGCCGCCGCCGAAGACCTTGATGTCCTCGGCGTCGCGTTCGCGCAGCAGCTCTATCACCTTGGCGAAAAGGGTGTTGTGGGCGCCGGAGAGGATGGACAGGCCGATCGCGTCGGCGTCCTCCTGGATCGCGGTGCCTACGATCTGCTCGGGCGTCTGGTGGAGCCCCGTGTAGATGACCTCCATGCCGGCGTCCCGCAGCGCACGCGCGATGACCTTGGCTCCGCGGTCATGGCCGTCGAGACCCGGCTTGGCCACCACCACGCGAATCGGACCGGTCACTCCCATCACTGCCTCCATGTACGACTGCCGTCACCGGCCGCAAGTGTGAACGAACGTTATCGCCAGCATCGCGTACGCGGCAGTTTCACGGTGGCGAGCGAGGGGGAAATCACACGTGGGACAATTCGTTCGCTACGCGCAGTGTCCGAATCCCCGTTCCGGGGGAGCCGTCGGACCGGTCGCGAGGGAAGCCGTACCGAGGTCGCCGCACGGTCGCGCCGCACACCGCGCGCCACAGCAGCGCCCCACGGCGCACCGGTCACGGCTGCCCATGAGGGCACACGGGGGTCAGAGCCGTCTCCTGCGTGCGGTTCGGGAGGTCGGCCATGATGGCCATGCCCTTTCCTTTTTCACTGCTTCGCTCCTCAGCCGAGGTCGTCCGGGCCACGGCGCTGGAGTTGGCGATACTCGCCGGGCACGTCATCCTCTACCCGACGGGCCTGACCCAGGAGCGCCGTCCGCCGCCTCCCCCGCCCGACGCGTCCCTGGCCCGCGAGGGGCCACCGGCCCCTGCCGAAGCGGCAGCGGCAGCCGACACGTCCTCACCGCACCCTCCCGTACTCCTCCTGCACGGCTTCATCGACAACCGCTCCGTCTTCGTCCTGCTGCGCCGCTATCTGCGGCAGCACGGCTGGCGGCAGGTGGAGTCCCTCAACTACTCGCCGCTGACCTGCGACATCCGCACCGCCGCCGAGCTGCTGGGCCGTCATGTCGAGGAGCTCTGCGCCCGTACCGGCCACCGGCGGGTGGACGTCGTCGGCCACAGCCTGGGCGGGCTGATAGCCCGTTACTACGCGCAGCGACTCGGCGGCGACGCCCACATCCGCACCCTGGTCACGCTCGGCACGCCGCACGGCGGGACACGCGCGGTGCCGCTGCTCTCCGCACATCCCCTCGTTCGGCAGATGCGCCCGGACTCGCCCGTCATCACGGAACTGGCCCTGCCCGCGAAGGGTTGTCGGACGCGTTTCGTGAGTTTCTGGAGCGATCTCGACCAGTTGATGATCCCGGTCGAGACCGCCCGCCTCGACCACCCTGACCTGCACTGCCGCAGCGTGCGGGTCAGCGGGGTGGGGCATCTCGCGCTGCCGGTGCACTGCGCGGTGGCGGCCGGCGTACGGCAGGCGCTGATGGCCGAGGAGGAGGCCGGTGACGCGCCGGGAGCCGTTTCGGTTGCATGAAGCGGCCGTTTTTTCATCGAAAACAATTCGAACGCCATACCAAAGAATCGACTCCAGTCCACCGAAAGGCGGCTAAATGACCGGTCCTTGAGGCGGTAATACCTGCCGAAGATTGTGGCTGCCGCATACCGCCGGGTACAGTCGCCGCTAATTCTCATGCTGCCTAGGCGAAAGAGAAGCTTGGTGGTGAACGACCGTCACCCGTCGGGGAACTCCACTCCGACCGTCCCCGCTCCAGAAGCCTCATACGCGCACAGCGCGACGTACGGGGAGCAGGCGGCACATCAGGGCTATGCCGGGTACGACGGCTACTCCACCGGTACGTTCCAGAACATCGGTATCGCCTACAGCGGCTACGACACCGGGCATTCCGGCCAGTGGGACACCACGGGCCAGTGGGACGCCGCTGGTCAGTGGGGGTCAGCCGGCCAGTGGGATACGACCGGGCAGTGGGACAAGGCCGCTTACGCCGCCGCCGACGCGTGCGAGGCCACGGGGTCGCACGACACCGCGGACCCGTACGGCGCCACCGGCGCGTACGACACCACCGGTCAGTGGCACGCCGCCGGTCAGTGGGACACCGGCGCCCACACCCAGACCTGGGACACCGGCCTTTACGCGGCGAACGGGCTGCACGAGCAGCAGACCGGGCAGTGGGACACGGCGACGTGGGGCGGCACGGGCGCGTACGGCGAGAGTGGCGCCACGGGGTCGTACGAGGTGTACGGCACCACCGGTTCGTACAACACCATCGGCGGCGCTGTCGGCTGCCCCACTGACCAGTGGGGCAACGCGGATCAGTGGAACACCGGCGGCCACACCCAGACCTGGGACACCAGCGCCTACGCGACCGTCGACGAGACGCCGCACGAACGACCCGGCGAACGGCCGCACGAGGCCGGCCCGGGCCCCGAGCCCGAACCCGCGCTCGGCCACGGAGCCGAGTTCGACCACCACGGCAGCGAGCGCGAACCCGCGCCGGAGTCCGCCCACGGCCGCACCGCCGAAGCCGACTTCGCAGCGGAGCCCTCGGCGCACGAGCCGCCCGTGAACGAGTCGTCGGAGTACGAGTCGTCGAAACACGAGCCGTCCCCGCACGAAACGGCGGAATTCGAGTCGTTGGGGTTCGAGCCGTCCGCGGCTCCCTCAGCCCCCTCCACCGGCCCCTCCCCGCTGGCCGGCTCCCGCCGTGACGGAGGAAGCCGCGGCCGGCGCCGCGGCGCCCCCGCCCGTACCGGCTACCGCCCCCGCCGCTCCGCGCTCCTGACCATCGCCGTCCCCTCCGTCGCCGCCATCGGGGTCGCCGGAATCGCCGCGGCCAGCGTCACCGGGAGTGGCGGCGACACGAAGAACACCGAGGCGTCGGCGCCCGATCCGGCCACCGTCAAGCCGTCCGCGGCCAACAGCAAGCTGGACACCCAGCTCGCCGGGGTCAGCAGGGACGCCGACGACTTCGCCGACCGCGCCAGCCGCACCCAGCAGCGCATCGACCTCAAGGCCCGCCAGGTCGCGGCAAAGAAACGAAAAGCCGATGAAGCGGCCCGTAAAGAGGCCGAGCGTCCGAAAATCCTGCTGCCGGTGAAGCAGAAAGGGCTCAGCGCCTACTTCGGGCAGGCGGGCGTCAACTGGATGTCCGTGCATACGGGCATCGACTTTCCGGTCGGTTATGGCACCCCCGTGATGGCAGCGACCGACGGGACCGTACGCACGCAGTACAACATCGCCTACGGCAATATGGCCATGGTGACCTCTCCCGACGGCACCGAGACCTGGTACTGCCATCTGAGCAGCAACAAGATCCGGTCCGGCACGGTCAAGGCCGGCGACGTCATCGCCTACTCCGGCAGCTCGGGCAACTCCACCGGCCCGCACATGCACTTCGAGGTACGGCCCGGCAGCGGCGCGGCCATCGACCCGCTGCCGTGGCTGCGTTCCCACGGCCTCGACCCGACGTAAGAGACGTAAGAGCGGTAGGCCCACCGTTTGTAGGGGCGGAAGTCCCGATGCAGGAGCCCGAAGGCCCGGTACGGCGGCCCGATTTCGGCAACGGGCCGCCCCCGCCCTGCGGCAACGGGCCGGGGCCGCCCGCCGCCCCGCCGCCGCTACAACTTCTCGACCGGCGCGTACCGCAGCAGCAGCCGCTTCGGCTTCGGCTCGCCGAAGTCGACCGTCGCCTCCGCGTTGTCCCCGCTGCCCTTGACCGTCACGACCGTGCCCAGCCCGAACGAGTCGTGCGTGACCCGGTCCCCGACCGCCAGCTGGACCACCGGCCGGTCGCCCGCGCGACGCGTCGCGAAGCCGCTCGGGCCGGCCTTGGAGCGCGACGAGGAGAGCGAGGACATGATCCCGCCACCGGAACCGCCGGAGCCGCCCGACCGGCCGGAGCCGATGGCCGCCCCCATCGACGCCGAAGGCGTCGCGGGACCGGTCCGCTTCCACTGCACGTACTCCTCGGGGATCTCCTCCAGGAAGCGGGAGGCCGGGTTGTAGGACGGCTGGCCCCACGCGCTGCGCATCGTCGACCGGGTCAGGTACAGCCGCTCGCGCGCGCGGGTGATGCCCACATAGGCGAGTCGCCGCTCCTCCTCCAACTCCTTGACCTGGCCGAGCGCGCGCATGTGCGGGAAGACGCCGTCCTCCAGGCCCGTCAGGAAGACGACCGGGAACTCCAGGCCCTTCGCCGTGTGCAGCGTCATCAGCGTGACGACCCCGCTGCCGTCGCCGTCCTCGTCCGGGATCTGGTCGGAGTCGGCGACCAGGGCCACCTTCTCCAGGAAGTCCGCCAGCGTGCCGGGGTTCTCCTCGTCGCGCTCCTGCTCGAACTCCAGGGCCACGGCGGCCAGTTCCTGGAGGTTCTCGATGCGGGTCTCGTCCTGCGGGTCGGTGGACGCCTGGAGCTCGGCGAGGTAGCCCGTACGCTCCAGGACCGCTTCCAGTACGGTCGCGGGCCCGGCCCCGGACTCGACGACCGTGCGCAGCTCCTCCATGAGGACGTTGAAGCGCTTGACGGCGTTGGCGGAGCGGGCCGCCATGCCGTACGCCTCCTCGACGCGCCGCAGGGCCTGCGGGAAGGAGATCTTCTCGCGCAGCGACAGCGCGTCGATCATCGCCTCGGCGCGGTCGCCGATGCCGCGCTTGGGGACGTTGAGGATGCGGCGCAGCGGGACGGTGTCCTCGGGGTTGGCGAGGACGCGCAGGTAGGCGAGGACGTCGCGGACCTCCTTGCGCTCGTAGAAGCGCACGCCGCCGACGACCTTGTAGGGCAGCCCGACCCGGATGAGGATTTCCTCGAAGACACGGGACTGGGCGTTGGTGCGGTAGAAGATGGCGACGTCGCCGGCTTTGGCGTCACCCGCGTCGGTGAGCCGGTCGATCTCGTCGGCGACGAACTGGGCCTCGTCGTGCTCGGTGTCGGCGACGTAGCCGGTGATGGTGGCTCCGGCCCCGGCCTCGGTCCACAGGTTCTTGGGGCGGCGGTTCTCGTTGCGCTCGATGACGGCGTTGGCGGCGCTGAGGATGGTCTGGGTGGAGCGGTAGTTCTGCTCCAGCAGGATCGTCGTCGCGTCCGGGTAGTCCTCCTCGAACTGGAGGATGTTGCGGATGGTGGCGCCCCGGAACGCGTAGATCGACTGGTCGGCGTCGCCCACGACGCACACCTCGGCGGCGGGGACCTCTTCCGTGCCGGTCCCCACCAGCTCGCGCACGAGCGTGTACTGCGCGTGGTTGGTGTCCTGGTACTCGTCGACCAGCACGTGCCGGAAGCGGCGCCGGTAGTGGTCGGCGACGTCCGGGAACGCCTGGAGCAGGTGGACCGTCGTCATGATGATGTCGTCGAAGTCGAGGGCGTTCGCCTCGCGCAGCCGCGCCTGGTACATCGCGTACGCCTCGGCGAGCATCTTCTCGAAGCCGTCGGCAGCCTGACCGGCGAACTCCTCCTCGTCGATCAGCTCGTTCTTCAGGTTCGAGACCTTGGCGCTGAAGGACTTGGGCGGGAAGCGCTTCGGATCGAGGTCCAGGTCCCGGCAGACCAGCGCCATCAGCCGCTTCGAGTCGGCGGCGTCGTAGATCGAGAAGGATGAGGTGAAGCCGAGCTTCTTCGACTCGCGGCGCAGGATCCGCACACAGGCGCTGTGGAAGGTCAGCACCCACATCGCGTTGGCCCGGGGGCCCACGAGGTCGCCGACGCGCTCCTTCATCTCGCCCGCGGCCTTGTTGGTGAAGGTGATCGCGAGGATCTGGCCGGGGTGCACGCCCCGCGCGCCCAGCAGATGCGCGATCCGGTGCGTCAGCACGCGCGTCTTGCCGGAGCCGGCGCCGGCGACGATCAGCAGCGGCCCGCCGCTGTGCACCACCGCGGCGCGCTGCTCCTCGTTGAGCCCCTCCAGCAGCGCGGAGGGGTCGATGACGGGCCGCGGCGCGCCGTCCCGGTAGTACGCGTCGCGCGCCCCGGAGCCCTGCCCCGCGCCCGGGCCGGCCCGCTGTACGGGCGCGTCGAAGGCGCCCCCGAAGAGATCGTCCGGCACCGGCTCGGGTGCGGAGTCCTCGGGCGGCGGCGGGGTCTCCTCGCCCGAAGGTTCGAGGTCCGCCAGGAAGCTGTCGTCAAAGAGGCTGCTCATCGCCCACCGAGTCTAGGCCGCCCCACTGACACCCGGCCCCGGGTCGGGGAAGTACGGGCGGAAAGTCGCCGCCGAGGGGCGGGGACCGGCGGGAACGGCCGCGCGCGCGGCGAAAGGCTAAAGTCACGGAACGGTTCCGGCATATCGAACATCAGCCTTCACAGCGGCCCCGCACGTTGGCTACGGTGCTCGCTCAGGCAGCCCGTTTCCCCGCCGACGCCCCGTCTGCACGGGCCGCCAACGCCGAGTCCGGCCGCGCCGCGAGGCGCCCGGAGCCGGGGACCCACACGCAACACCGGGGTGAATCGGTCCATACGCGTGCATACCGCGCCCGTACGGACCGTAGGGCATAAACCTTCCCTTCCGCCCGAACCCGACAGCTAACCCGGTAGGCGGTCCACGGAAGGAGTCGCCTCCCTTGGCGTCGCACCGCAAGCCTCGCAGGTCCGGGTACGGGCTGCTCGACACGCCCGCCCGCCGCCGCACCGCCGTCGGCCTCACGACGGCGGCGCTGGCCTCCGTCACCCTGCTCTCCCAGAGCGCCAGCGCCTCCCCCGGCCGCCCCACGGCCCCGAAACCCTCCGTCGAGGACGTCCAGCGCCATGTGGACACCCTGTACCGGCAGGCGGGCACGGCCACGCAGGAGTACAACGCCGCCAAGGAGCGCACGGACGCGCAGAACAGCAAGGCCGACAAGCTGCTCGACGATGTGGCCCGGCGCACCGGGAAGCTCAATGACGCGCGGCGCGCGCTCGGGGCGTACGCGGCGGCGCAGTACCGCGACGTCGGCATGAGCCAGACCGCGAACCTGCTGTTCGCCGCCGACCCGCAGAGCTACTTCGACCAGACGCATCTGATGGACCGGATGACGGGCCGGCAGGAGCGGGCCGTCCAGGAGTTCCGTACGCAGCGGAAGGCGGCGGCCAAGGACCGGGGCGAGGCGGTACGGAGCCTGGCCGCGCTCACCGATTCGCAGAAGCAGCTGAGGGCGAAGAAGGAGACGGTCCAGGGCAAGCTCGGCGAGGCGCGGGAGCTGCTGTCGAAGCTGACGGCCGAGGAGAAGGCGCGCCTGGCCGCGATCGAGAAGAAGAAGGAGGCGGCGGCCAAGAAGAAGGCCGACGAGCTGGCGAAGCGCCAGGCCGAGAAGCGGCACCAGGAGGAGGCCGCACAGGGCGGCAGTGGTGGCAGCGGTGGTGGCGGCAGCGGCAAGGGGCAGGGCTCGAACGAGGGCCACAAGGGAGGCGGCACCGACTCCGGTGCCCCCACCGGGGCGCACTCCGCCAAGGCCGAGAAGGCGATCGCCTTTGCTCGCGCACAGATGGGCAAGCCGTACGTGTGGGGCGCCACCGGACCCAATTCGTACGACTGCTCAGGGCTGACGCAGGCGGCGTGGAAGGCGGCCGGGGTCGACCTGCCGCGCACCACCTGGGACCAGGTGAAGACCGGCACCCGGGTCGCCACGGATGATCTCCAGCCGGGTGACCTGGTCTTCTTCTATGACGACATCAGCCATGTCGGCATGTACATAGGCGACGGAAAGATGATCCACGCGCCGAAGCCGGGGGCGAGCGTGCGGGTGGAGTCGATCTTCTACATGCCGATCTATGGGAGCGTGCGCCCGGCGTAGCGGAGGCCGCTTACGCTCCGGATCCTGGTGCACTTAGGCTCCGGGGCTCGGTCCGCTTACGCTCCGGAGCCCAGCCTGCTCACGCCCCGGAGCACGGTCCGCTCACGCCCCGGGGCTCGATCCGCTCACGCCGCCCCGGGCCTCCGGGTGAGGAGCCTCCGGGTGAGGAGCCCCCGGGTGAGGAGCCCCCGGGCCCCCGGGGCCCGGAGCGCTCACGTCCACAGCAGCGCGATGAAGATGTTGGCGACCGTCAGGGCGCCCACGATGCCGAAGACGGGCGCTTCCACCTTCTCGTCGTCCCGCTTCACATAGACCAGGCCGAGGATCACGACCAGGAACGCCAGTTTGACGCCGATCTTGACGGTGTTGAGCGAGTAGTCCTCGGCCTGGTTGAGGCCGACCAGCGCGACGCCCGTCACCAGCATGGTCAGCGCGCCGTGCAGCATCGCCGGGACCATGCGCGCCTCGCCCTTGCCCATGGCCTTCATCTGGGTGAGAAAGCCGCCGAGCAGGGCCGCGATGCCGATGATGTGCAGGCCGACGACGGCGTGAATCAGTACGTCCATGAGGCCCGACAGTATCCGGGGCCATATCACCCGTCGGCAGTCAGGTCTGCCTCATTCGCCGCTTCGATCAGGGGCGGCCGAAAACTTCCCGTACGAGCGCGAGTGGTCCGATCGCTCGCGGTCACCGTGCGAACGGTTTCATCCAATATCGGTCATCCACGCGCATTCCCGTGACGGTCGGGCCTAGCGTCCTGCCCCAGGTGACCGGCTCCCCACCGTCGCCGCCAGAGCGAGCGGGCCCCGCCAGGGCCCGTACCGCGCTCGAACGGCGACCGTCGGCCACCGCGCCGAGAAATCCCGGCGGCGGCCCGCCCCCTATACGGGCCGCCGCCGGGCCGGCCGCGACGAACCGCGCCAGGACACGCACGACATGAAGGCACCGGAAGGAAGTGACGGCCCCCGTGGCCTCGCACCGAAAGCCCAAACGCCACCGCCCGTACGCGCTCACCGGCAGCACCGCACGCACCGCGGCGACCCTCGCCCTGGCGGGCGCCGCCACCGGCACCGCGCTGGAAGGCACCGGGCACGCCGCGCCCCGGCTCACCACGGCCCAGGTCAAGACCCAGGTGGACCGCTACTACCAGGAGGCGGAAGCGGCCACCGAGCGGTACAACGGCGCGAAGGAGAAAGCGCGCGCCGCGCAGGACTCGCTGGACGCGCTGCGCGACGAGGCCGCCCGCAAGACGGAGGGGCTCAACTCGGCCCGTAACGCGCTGGGGGCGTACGCCGCGGCGCAGTACCGCGACGGCGGCCTGTCTCCCACGATCCGGCTCGCGCTCTCCTCCTCCCCCGGCCAGTACCTGGACCGCGCCTCGCTCGCCGACCACATGGCGGGGCGACAGGCCGCCGCCGTGGACCGCGTCGAACGCGAACTGCTCGGGGTGCGGCAGGTACGGGCCAGCGCCGACGCCCAACTGGCCCGTCTCAAGGACTCCCAGGACGAATTGGGCGTGCACAAACGATCCGTCGAGGGGAAACTGGACGCCGCCAAGCGGCTCCTCGACGGGCTCACGGCCGAGCAGCGCGTGAGCGTGCAGGACGACGCGGGCGGGGATGGGGGTGGAGGCGGGGACACGGGTGCCGTCGCCGCGGCGCTCGCCGGTACGGGTACAGGTACGGGTACGGGCCGGGGTGCGGCCGTACCGGCGGCGGACCGTTCGGCGGCGCGCGGCAGCGCCCAGGCCCCGACGGCGCGGGCGGCCCGCGCGGTGTCCTTCGCGTACGCGGCGCTCGGCAAGCCGTACGCGTGGGGGGCCACCGGCCCGTCCGCGTACGACTGCTCGGGGCTGACGCAGGCCGCGTGGCGGGCGGCGGGGGTGTCGCTGCCGCGCACCACCTACACCCAGATCAACGCGGGACCGAGGGTCGGCCGGTCCCAACTGGCCCCTGGCGACCTGCTGTTCTTCTATTCGGGCATCAGCCACGTCGGTATCTACGTCGGCGGCGGCAAGATGATCCACGCCCCGCGTCCGGGGGCGCCGGTGCGGGTGGCGCCGATCGACCAGATGCCGTTCGCGGGCGCGACCCGCCCGGCGTGAGGCCGACTTGTCTCAAGCCTTGCCCCACGGCTTATCTCAAGCCTTATCTCAAGCATTAGCTCAAGACTTGCCTCAAGGCTTATCTCACACCTTGAGCTGATGTGTGAGCCACGTGAAGACCTCCGGCACCTGCTTCCGCCAGACGACCGTGCCGTGACCGCCCGCGCCCTTCGGGATCTTCTCCACGTGCACGGTCGTCGGCGGCTTCGACGCCTGCTTGAGCGCCACACCGGCCTGGTAGCCGTCGCCGTCCCCGCCCGAGACGAACAGCGCGGTCCGCGGCGGGGTCTTGGCGTGCTGGAGGATCTTCCACGGGTTGTTCTTCTCCCGCAGCACCGGGTCCTTCGCCGTGAGCGCGACGGGCTCGCCGATCGGGTCGTTGTAGCCGGACAGGCTCACCCCGGCCCGGTAGCGGTCCGGGTGCGAGACGGCGAGCTTGGCGGCGCAGTGCGCGCCGGCCGAGTACCCGGCGACGGCCCAGCCGTCCGCCTTGTCCGCGGCCCGGAAGTTGTCCATGACCATCTTGCGGACGTCCACGCTCAGCCAGGTCTCGGCGTTGACCTTGCCGGGGACGTTGGCGCATCCGGTGTCGACGTCGCCGAGCAGTGTGGTGCGCGGCGCGACGACGATGAACGGCGCCACCTGGCCCTTCTCCATCATCGGCTTGAGCTGCGTATTGACGTGCAGCGACCCGAACCACGCCTTGGCCGAACCGGGGAACCCCGGCAGCACCTCGACCACCGGGAACTTGCGGTCCTGATACGCGGGGTCGTCGTACTGCGGCGGCAGCCACACGTACACCTCGCCGTCCACCCCGGAGATCCGCCCCTTGAGCTGCGTGACCCGCACACCGGGCCCCATCCGCTCGTCCCCGGCCGGCTTGAACTTCTGCTCCACCTTGGGCTCGTGCTTCAGCGACTTCCCGCCGGTGCCGTCCGCCCCGAGGTCCGCCGCCGCGTTGACGTGGTTGCCGGTGCCGAGCAGGTCGTCCCAGTTGTCGAAGAGCCCGTTGGAGTTGTTCACGACCACGAAGACCATGACGATCGCCGTGGTCTGCGCGAACAGCAACATGACGAACCGCGCCACCCCCCGCACCGCCCGCGGCCCGCCTATTCGGCTCCACAGCAGCAACGGCACCACCAGGGCAGCGACGACCAGCACAATCGACGTCAGAAAGAAGGGCGTCCCCGTCAGGCTCATCAAGCTCTCGTTTCCAGATCAAGGGCAGCCGCAGGGGGCAGTGCTGCCAGCGGCCCCGTGGGGGCCTCTCGACCGAAAGAGATGGCGAACGCACCGCCAAGGTTCCGCTTGTGACCAGAGCTTCACTTCACCGTCGTGACGCGCGCCCTGGGCTTCCCGGGCGCGCATCGCCCCGACCCCGGAGCATGCGGAAGCCCCTGGCACCGGCCAGGGGCTTGAGCGGAGCCGCCGCTATGCGGCAGGGAAATCGCGGCGCTTCACATCGGCGAGGAAAGCGGCCCAGGTGCCCGGGCCGAAGGCCAGGGTCCCGGCCCCGCGATCCTTAGTGTCCCGGAGCTCCACGCCGACGCCTATCCGGCGGGCTTCGACGCACTCGCCGTTCTGACCGCTGTACGAGCTCTTGAACCATTCGGAACGGTGAGGCGACATGAAATGTTCTTCCTTACGGGGTCAGTCCGTCGGCGATCTCGACGATCAGAGCCTCCGACTCCAGCGCACTCAACGCTGTTGCCCGAAGGTGATCGAAGGCACTTCCCAAACGGACCGTGTCCTCCCGGGTCTCCAGGTAGGCGTGGCTCGCGAAGTTCTCCAGCAGAACCACCTCCAGACCCGCCGGAGGGGGGAAGCTGTAGATCAAGAAAGGATACGGCCCGCCCTGGCAAGCTCCTCCTGTGAAGGGTAGTACCTGCAACGTTACGTGCGGAAGCTGCGCTACCTCCACGAGGTGCGACAGCTGCTCACGCAACACCTGAGGGCCGCCAACCTGTTGGCGCAGGGCCGCCTCACCCAGGATCATCCACACCTTGAGGGGCGCGGGTTCGGTTCGCGTCAGCGCTCGCTGGCGCTCCAGCCGGACCCGCAGTCTCGCCTCCTGGGCCTCGTCCAACGGGCCGGGAGATCCACCCTGAATCACCGCTGTCGCGTATCGCTCCGTCTGGAAAAGCCCCGGCACGATGGCCGGTTGGAATCCACGACATTCGCAGACCTCGTCCTCCAGGCCGACCAGGTCCAGAAAATCCTGCGGAAGGCGATCCTCCAGCACTCGCCACCACCGCTGACGACGGCTCTCCCGCGCAAGGGCCAGCCAGCCTTCGCGTTCGTCCGGCTCCGTCACGCCGTACAAGTCCAGCAGCACCTTGAGGTCCAGTTGCCTGATGCCGCTCCGCCCGGACTCAATGCGGCTGATCTTCGCCGCATGGCAACTGAGCTGCTTAGCAGCGTCTTCCAGGTAGAGCTCTCTGTCCTCGCGCAACCGTCGAAGATTCGCCCCCAGCACCCGGCGACGCACGGTCGGCCTTTGCTCCACGGTCAAGAACTCTCCCCCAACTATCGGAGCTTCCGCATGTGTTGATCGCCACGATACTCAGCATCCAGCCATCCGCAATCGAACATGATGTCCCACTTGCAGTTTGGCGAGATTGCGAGCACGCTACCTACAGTTGCGAGCGCTCACTCATCGCAACTATCGCGGTCGGTCGGCTCCACGCCGAACCGCTAGCCACCCACGCGCTCTTGAGGGGCTCCCCCATGCCTGTACCTGGAGAAACAACGGCAGCCACACCCGCCACCGACAGCGAAAGCAGTCAGCTGTTCCCCCGTCACCGCAAAAGCGTCGGCCGCGCACGTGCCGCCCTACGCGAGCAGTTGGCGATCTGGGGCATCACCGATGAACCGGCCGAGACAGCGGTGTTGCTGCTCTCCGAACTCGTCACCAACGCCGGTGCGCCATGAAGCGCTCTGTTGTATCCCCGGTTCAACCGGGAGGAACTGAAGGGAGGTTTCTGGGTCCGATGGCTCACCTGGGCCTG
>NZ_JBWKFF010000045.1:0-20359 GCF_056434425.1 Streptomyces sp. NPDC044033
CCGCCCCCCCCCCCCCCCCCCCCCCCCCCCCCCCCCCCCCCCCCCCCCCCCCCCCCCCCCCCCCCCCCCCCCCCCCCCCCCCCCCCCACCAACCCCCCCCCCCCCCCCCCCCCCCCCCCCCCCCCCCCCCCCGCGCCCGTGTGGAAGATGTCGGGACTCAGTGGCCCTGTTCGTCGCGGCGGCGCTGCCAGCGCTCCTCGATGCGCCCCATCACGGACCGGCGCTGACGGGGCTGGCGGCGGGCGGTCGCAGGGCCACCCGCAGCGGCGTCCGACGCCCGCTGTTCACCCGGTTTCGGCGCTTTGCGCCATCCCGTGACCGCGAGCACCGCGCACCCCAGCATGACGAGGAAGCCCACCACGCTGATCCAGATCTGCTGGGCGACCATTCCGGCCATGAGGAGCGCGATACCCACCAGAAAACCCGCGACCGCCTGGTAGACCCGTCGCCGGGTGTACGTGCGCAGGCCGCTACCCTCAAGCGCTGTCGCGAATTTGGGATCTTCGGCGTACAGCGCTCGCTCCATCTGCTCGAGCATGCGCTGCTCGTGCTCCGAGAGCGGCACGGAGTCCTCCTACTCGTCGGTCGCGGGGGGCGACCGGGGTGCGACCCTTTCAGGATAGGCAGGGAATCGCCCCCGTGATACCCGCCCCTCTGCGCCAATTACCCACCGTTGCCGGTGTGACAATCGAAGCTGTCGGAACGTGCATTCCCCACCCGCCGATCCGCCATGCCGGACGGTGTACCCCGATCATACGGGGCGAAGCGGCTGATCGGGTGGCCTGCGGCGGATGGCGTGCGGTCAGCCGCGCTCGGCGAGCACGTGCAGCTGGGTGGCGACGGAGTGGAAGGCGGGGAGCTCGGCGACCGCCGCTTCGAGTCGCAGCAGGGCCTCCATCGCGCCGGGCTCGGTGTCGACCAGCACACCGGGCACCAGGTCGGCGAAGACGCGCACGCCGTGCACGGCGGTGACCTCCAGCCCGGCCTCGCCGATCAGCTCGGAGAGCGTCTCGGCGGTGAAGCGGTGCGGCACCGGGTCCCCGTCGCCCCAGCGCCCGGCCGGGTCGGTGAGCGCCTGCCGCGCCTCGGTGAAGTGGCCCGCGAGGGCGCGGGCGAGCACGGCGCCGCCCAGCCCGGCGGCGAGCAGGCTGAGGGTGCCCGCGGGGCGGAGCGCGTCGACGACGTTGCGCAGGTCCTCGGCGGGGTCGTCCACGTACTCCAGCACGCCGTGGCACAGGACCACGTCGTAGCCGCCGCGCTCGACGACGTCGAACAGACCATGGACGTCGCCCTGGACGCCGCGCACGCGCTCGGCGACCCCGGCCTCGGCGGCCCGGCGCTCCAGCGCGAAGAGCGCGTTGGGGCTGGGGTCGACGACGGTGACGCGGTGGCCGAGCCGGGCGACCGGCACGGCGAAGTTGCCGGTGCCGCCGCCGGTGTCCAGCACGTCGAGGACGCCCGCCTCGCCCTTGCCTGCGGCCTTGCCCCTGCGGTCCAAGGCGTCTTCGAGGACATCCCAGACCACGGCGGTACGGAGGGACGCCCGGGGGCGCTGCGGGTCTGACACGGCGGGTGGCTCCTCGGCGCGGTGTCGCCGCCGCCTCGGCGGCGACGACGAGTAACTGACGTCGGCGTCCCCAGCCTATTGCCTACGGCGGGCCCGGCCGGTCCCGCCCCGCGTGTGCCCCCGCGTGTGCCCCCGCGCGGCCCCGGAGTCAGCCCGCCTTGTCGCGCTCCGCCGCCGCCTGCCGCGGCAGGGCGGGCTGGAGCACCAGCATCCGCTCCACCAGGCGCAGGAACATGGCGGCGTCGCGCAGCAGGTCGTCTGCGTCGCGGCAGCTCGCCGCGGACGGTATGCCCGCCTCCGCGCGGGCCCGGCGCAGCGCACCCGAGGCGAACAGCGCGCTCCATTCGGTGAGTTCCGGCGCGACTTCGGGCAGCACCTCCCAGGCGCTGCGGATCCGCCGCCGGTGCCGGGCCGTGGTCTCGGGCCGGCCGCGGACGGCCAGCACGGCGGCCGCGGTGCGCAGGGCGGCGAGGTGCGCGGTGGCGTAACGCTCGTTGGGGGCTTCGAGGTCGGCGGCCTCAGCCAGTCCCTGGTGGGCCTGGGTGAGCAGGTCGAGCGCGGCGGGCGGGGCCGCAGCGCGGCGCAGCACGGGGTGGACGTCGCTCGCGGTACCGGCCATGACGAACCTCCTGTCGTCGTGTGGCGGCCCGTTGAGTGATGGCATGACCGCCGTATGTGCCCATCGTGGGGCACACCACTGACAATCGGCCCTGACCTGCACGAACACCCCTTGAGCCAACCCCAGTTGACGGTGGATGATCAGAGTGCGGCATACTTTTTGCACTGACTGGTCAGTTCAAGGGAGGGCTTGTGAACAGCACCCCGCCCGGGGCGTCGATCACGGCGGAGGGGTTCGGCGCCGAGGGGCCGCGCGGCTGGACGTTCCGCGATGTGCGCGTCTCCGCGGACCCCGGCTCACTCATCGCCGTCGAAGGGCCCTCCGGATCGGGCCGCACCTGTCTCCTGCTCGCGCTCACCGGACGTATGCGTTCCACGGCGGGCCGTGCGGCGGTCGCCGGCCTGGCGCTTCCCCAGCAGATGGCGGCCGTGCGGCGGATCAGCGCGCTCGCCCACGTGCCGGGGGTCAGCGAACTCGACCCCGCGCTGACCGTCGCCGAGCATCTGCGGGAACGCGCGCTGCTGCGGCGGCGATTCGGCGGTTCGCTGCGCGCGCTGCTGCGACCGCGCGCCGAGCGCTCCGCCGAGGCGCGCGACGGGATCGACGCCGCGCTGCGCGGGGCCGGACTCGACCCCGGCGCGCTGGTGAAGGGGGAGCGTACGGCCGTACGGGACCTTGAGCGGCTGGAGGCGCTGCGCCTGTCCGTGGCGCTCGCGCTGATCGCCCGGCCGCGCCTGCTGGCGGTCGACGACGCCGATCTGAAGCTCTCGGCCGCGGAGCGCGCCGAGGCGTGGGCGCTGCTGCGCTCCATCGCCGGGGACGGCACGACCGTGCTCACGGTGTGCTCCGAGGCCCCGCCGGACGCGGTCGTCGTCTCGACCGCGCCGCGGACCGAGCCGGAGGCCCGAGCCGCCGATGACATGCCCGGACAGCCGGCGGGGGCCGCAGCGTCCGCTGACGGCGACGACGAGGAGGGGGCGGCCGATGCGTTCGCCGAAACTGGCCGCTCTTGAACTCAAGCGGTTCGGCAGGGGGCGGCTCCCGAGGGCCGCGCTCGCCGCCCTGATGCTGCTGCCGCTGCTGTACGGCGCGCTCTACCTGTGGTCCTTCTGGGATCCGTACGGGCGGCTCGACAAGGTCCCGGTGGCCCTCGTCAACTCCGACCGCGGCGCCTCCGTGGACGGCCGCGAGCTGACGGCGGGAGACGACATCGTCAAGGGGCTGCGGCACAGCGACTCGTTCGACTGGCACGAGACGAGCGCCGCCGAGGCCCGCAAGGGCGTCGCCGACGGCACGTACTACCTCTCCCTCACCGTGCCCGACGACTTCAGCTCGCAGGTCGCCTCCAGCTCCGGCGAGTCCCCGGAGACCGGCGCGCTGCGCGTCCGTACGAACGACTCCAACAACTACATCGTCGGGCAGATCTCCCGGACGGTGTTCGCGGAGGTGCGCGCCGCGGCCTCCACCAAGGCGTCCCGGTCGTTCTACGACAAGATCTTCGTCTCCTTCTCCGACCTCCATGGCAAGACCCAGCAGGCCGCGGACGGCGCGGACCGGCTCGGCGACGGCATCGGCCGGGCGAAGCAGGGCGCCGGCGAGCTCACCAAGGGGCTCGCCGGCGCGCAGCGCGGCAGCGGCACCCTCAAGGACGGCGTCACCAAGCTGCACACGGGCGCGGGCGCCCTCGACGCCTCGACCGGCACGCTGCACAAGGGCGCCGGGCAGGTCGCGGACGGCACCCAGCAGCTCGCGGACCGGGCGAACGGCCTCGCCAAGGACGTCGGGCCGTTCCTCAAGAAGCACGGCGCGGAGATCGGCGACGTCTCGCGGTCGGTGGCCGACGCCTCCCGCGCGGCGCGCGACGCGCTCAGGACGCTCCCGGCCGACGCCGCCAAGGCCGCGACCGACGCCCGTAAGGCCGCCCGGACGCTCACCGCCGACTACGAGCGGCGCTGCGCGGCCGGCGCGCCCGCGCCCGATCCGTCCTGCCCGGCGCTCAAGGCGTCGGTGGCCGCCGCCGGCACGGCGGCGGACGTCGCGGAGGACGTCAGCACCTTCGTACGGAAGAACACCGCGGGCCTCAAGGAGCTCGGCGACAGCCTGGACGAGTGGCACGGCAAGGCGGTGTGGCTGGCGGACAACGCACCGCACCTCGGCAAGGACGTCGACACCGCCATCGCCAAGATCAACGCTCTCAACTCCGGCGCCCACAAGGTGTCCGACGGCGCCGGGAAGATCCACGCGGGCGCGGGCCGGCTCCACTCGGGGCTGGCCGACGCCAAGGACGGGGCCGCGGACCTCGACTCGGGCATCGGGAAGCTGCACAGCGGCGCGGACACCCTGCGCGGCGGGCTGTTCAAGCTCTCGGACGGCTCCACCGAACTGGCCGACGGGCTGCACGACGGGGTCGGGAAGATCCCCGACTACGGCAAGAAGGACCGGGACGCGCGCAGCGAGGTGATGGCCGATCCGGTGAAGCTGGCGTCCCAGGCGATGCACAAGGCGCCCAACTACGGCACCGGCTTCGCCCCGTACTTCATCCCGCTCTCCCTGTGGGTCGGCGCGATGGTGGCGTACATGCTGATCCAGCCCCTCAACCGGCGGGCGCTCGCGGCGGGCGCCGCCGCCTGGCGCATCGGGCTGGCCGGCTGGCTGCCCGTCGCGGCGATCGGGGTGCTCCAAGTGGGCGCCCTGCTGGCGGTGCTGCACTGGAGCCTCGGTCTGGAGATGGTGCGGCCGGCGGGCACGCTCGGCTTCCTGCTGCTGGTCACCGCGTGCTTCTGCGCGATCGTGCAGTGGCTCAACGCCCAGTTCGGGCCGGCGGGCCGGATTCTCGTACTGGCGCTGCTGATGCTCCAGTTGACGTCGGCGGGCGGCACCTATCCCGTCCAGACCAGTCCGGGGTTCTTCGGCGCGCTCCATCCTTTCCTGCCGATGAGCTACGTCGTCGACGGACTGCGCCGGCTGATCACCGGCGGCGGGCTGGGGCCGGTCTGGCAGGCGTGCGCCGTGCTGGCCGCGTTCACGGTGGGCGCGCTGGCGCTGACCGCGTGGACGGCCCGCCGCAAACAGGTGTGGACCGTGAACCGGCTGCACCCGGAGCTGTCCCTGTGACCAGGCATGCCGCGACGCCAGGCAGAATCAGCACCATGAACAGCAGCGCTGCAGCAATCCGGAGAGTGACGCCTCGGCCCCCGGCCGACAGCCGTCGGCAGGCCACCCGGCGAAAGCTCTTCGAGGCGGCCGTGACCCTCATCGCCGAACAGGGGTTCTCCTCCACGACGGTGGACGAGATCGCCGAGCGGGCCGGGGTGGCGAAGGGCACGATCTACTACAACTTCGCGAGCAAGAGCGTGCTGTTCGAGGAGTTGCTGCGACACGGCATCGAACTGCTCAGTTCCTCGCTCCAGCGGGCCGCCGACGAGACGGCGGCCCACGGCGGCAGCAGGGTCGACGCGCTGGACGCCATGATCCGGGCCGGGCTCGACTTCATCGCCCGCTACCCCTCGCTCACCCAGCTGTACGTGGCCGAGCTGTGGCGCACCAACCGCGCCTGGCAGTCCACCTTGATGCAGGTGCGGCAGCAGGCGATATCCGTGATCGAGTGCGTGCTGCGGGAGGCGGTGGCCGGCGGCGAGCTGAGCAAGGAGATCGATATCCCGCTGACGGCGTCGGCGCTGTTCGGGATGGTGCTGGTGGCCGCGTTGGACTGGCAGTCGTTCCAGCCGGAGCGCTCCCTGGAGGATGTGCACGCGGCCCTGTCCCGGCTGTTGCAGGGGCGGATCAGCGGCAGCCCCCGGTAGCCCGGGGGCAACGCTGTTCCGGCGCGGACCGGTCCCCCCTCGGCCCGCGCCGGAACACGGCGTTCCCCCGTTTCCCCCGTGGAACCCCCGTTCCCGGCAGAGCACCATCGTTTCCCCCGTGGTGCCCCGCCGTTCCTTCCAGGGCGCCCACCGTTTCCGCCGCCCCGTGTCGGCGGTTTCGGCGCTGCGCCCTTTCCGTGGTCACTACTCTCCCTTCCACGCAGGTCGCGGCCCATCCGTGCATCTACTCATCTCACCGTCTGAGTACATGTACTCAGACCTGAGTGCTCACCCCCACGGCCGCCGGTCCGGGGCCCTCGGCAGCAGTCGATTCCGGTGGGCCCGTCCGGCACCGGCTACGGGCGGCGGGGGCCGTCGGGCAGGCCGCGGGGACCGGGCCGTCCGGCGGCCGCACGCGTTGTCAGTGGTGCCGGATACAGTCACGGGCATGGCAAGGATTGCGGTGATCGGCGCGGGGATGGGCGCGATGGCGGCCGCCGCCAGGCTGGCCGTCGCGGGCCACCGGGTGGCGGTGTACGAGCGCGGGGACACACACGGCGGCGGTGTGCGGCGCCTCGCCCGGGACGGCTTCGCCTTCGACACCGGGCCGGGGCTGCTGCACCTCCCGGCGGTCTACCGCGATCTGTTCGTCAAGACCGGCAAGGAGTCGCTGGAGCAGAGCGTCGAGCTGTCCCAGGTCGACCCGGCGAGCCGGCACGTCTTCGCGGACGGCACGGTCCTCTCCCTGCCCAACGCCTCGCGGGCGGGCGTCGTACGGGCCCTGGACGAGGCGGTCGGCGGGGGCACGGGCGAGCGGTGGAGCGATCTCGTCAACCGGGCGCGCGAGGTCTGGGACGCGACGCGCCGGCCGCTCCTGGAGGAGCCGCTGCGGGCGGACTGGCAGGCGCTGGGCCGCGATCCGTATCCGGCGCCCCGCAAGCGCGGACTGTTCCGGCGGGACGGCGGCCCGGCGACGCTGGCGTCCGTCGCCCGGCGGGAGCTCAAGGACCCGCGCCTCGTCGCCCTCCTGGAGAGCTACGCCCTGGCGTACGGCCTCGATCCCCGCGGCGCGCCCGCGAGCGCCACGGCACTGCCCTATCTGGAGCAGACGTTCGGCAGTTGGTATGTGCGCGGCGGGATGCGGGCGCTGGCCGACGCGCTGCATGAGCGGTGCCGCGCGCGGAAGGTGGAGTTCGCCTTCGGTGCCGAGGTGACGCGGATCATCGAGAAAGACGGCCGGGCGGCCGGGATCGAGCTGGCCGACGGGGCCGTCGTGGCGGCGGACTCCGTGGTCTGCGGCGTCGATCCGGCGCTCCTGGCGCCGATGCTCGGCGGGACGGAGCCCTGGCGGGACGAAGACGTACGGCCGGGGCCCTGCGCCGGGGGCCGGGGCGCGGGGCGGTTCACGGTCTGCCTAGCGGTGCGCGGTGCGCGCCCCGCGTGCGCGGCGCACCGGACGGTGGTCCACGCCCTCGATCGCGCGGCCGAGTTGACGGGGGTCTTCGGGGCCGGCGTCGGCGGCGGCGACGGCCAGGGGGTGCGCGCTCCCTGCGAGCGGCCGACGGTGACCGTGCTGCGCCCGGACGACCCCACCACCCGCCCGGACGACGGCCACGAGGCCGTCACGCTGACGGCGGCGGTCGCTCCGCACGGCGGCCCGGTGGACTGGCGGGACGCCGAGGCCGCCGAGAGCTGCGCCGACCGGATCATGGCGGCCGCCGAGGCGGCGGTTCCGGGGCTGCGCGAGCGGACGCTGTGGCGCGAGGTCCGTACGCCGGTGGACACCGCCGCCGAGACCGGAGCGCCGGACGGCGCGGTGCCCGGGCCCGTACTGGCCGGCGGGGACGGCGCGTTCCTGCGGCCCGGCAACGCCACACGGCTGCCGGGGCTGTATCTCGCGGGCGGCTGGTCCCATCCGGGCGGCGGGCTCGCGCACGCGGGCATGTCGGGTGCGCTGGTGGCCGGGCTGATCGTGGACGGGGCCGACTGGCGCGGCTCCCAGTAGCCCGCTGCTGCGGTACGGACGCCGGGGCGGCCGCCCGGGACGCCCGTACCGCCGGCGCGTCCGCTCAACGCCCGTGCCGCCCGGCCGCCCGTGCCACCCATGTGCCACGGGGCCGGGGCCCCTCGGCTCAGTAGCGGTAGCGCTCGTCGTAGCCCGGGCCGTGCCCGCTCTCGTGGCCCGCGCCGGGCCCCGGCTGCTGCTCCTCGTACGGGTAGGGCGCGGGCTGCTGCTGGTCCGGCGTCCGGGGGAGGTCGGCGCCGCGCTGCTGCGGCACCCAGACCCCGCCGGGCGGGGTGTCGGCGTCGTACTGCTGCTGCGGCACGGGGTAGCCGTCGGGCCCGTACGCCTGGGGGGCGTAGCCGCCGCCGGGGCACGGGCCCGGGTCGTTCTGCTGTTGCGTGTAGGGCGCGTACTGGTCGTAGGACGGCTGCTGGGCCGAGCCGATGTACGGGTCGGAGTACGCGGCGTACTGCTGCTGGCCGTAGTCGAACTGCCCGGCGGCGTAAGGGTCCTGGGCCCCGGTCCCGTCGCCCTGCGGGGCGTAGCCGCTGTAGGCGTCGTACGTGCCGTAACTCGCCGCTGGGTCCGCCGCGTACCCGCCCTGGCCGTAGCCGCCGTACTGGTCGTTCTCCGTCGGCACCGGCTGCGGCTGGAAGACGTCCTCGGCGTGCGCGATCGGCGGCATCTGCGCGGTCTGCTCCGCCGGCGGCGCCTGGGCCGCGCCCCCGTCAGGGCTTCCGCCGGCCATGGCGCCGACCTCGTCCGCGCCCTCCTCGACCGGTCCCGCTTCGACGTCGCTGACCTGGAGCTTGGGCTCGGAGACCGGCGCGGACCGGGGGGACTTGCGCCGCCTCCTGGCGGTCGGCTTGCCGCCGATCGCCCATCCCTCGGAGAAGCCGCGGCGGAAGGAGAGCGTCACATAGGTCTGCCCGACCGCGAAGGCGATGGCGCCCACCGCGATCACCGGCACGGAGGGGAGGACCACCCCGACGACCACGCCGAGGAAGCCGAAGAAGGCGAGCAGTCTCCAGCGCAGCCGCGCCTTGTGCTGCAGCAGTACTTCGCTCAGCAGCCAGAGGGCAACGACGCCGAACGCGATGTAGAGGACCGCCCAGCCCATTTACGCCCCTCTCGTGCGGCCGCCGCTCACCGGACAGGCCGTCAGGACCGCTGATGCAGTCCCAGATTCTCGTAGATTTCCAGCGTCGCCGTGGAGTGGTTCAGGGTAATGAAGTGGAGCCCGGGGATTTCCTCCGCCATCAGCCGGGCGCACAGCTCCGTGGCGTACTCGATACCGATTGAGCGTACAGCGGCCGGGTCGTCCTTGACCGCGAGGATCCGGTTCGCCAACTCCGCCGGGAACGCGGCATTGCTGAGCTGCGCGAACCGCTCGATCTGCCGCACGTTCGTGACGGGCATGATCTCCGGAATGATCGGTGTCGCACAACTCGCCGCCGAGACGCGGTCCCGCAGCCGGAGGTAGTCCTCGGCATCGAAGAACATCTGTGTGATGGCGAAATCCGCCCCGGCGCGGCACTTGTCGACGAAATGGCGGACGTCGGTGTCCCAGTCGATGGAGCGCGGGTGCATCTCGGGATAGGCCGCCACACCGACGCAGAAGTCGCCGGACTCCTTGATGAGGCGCACCAGTTCGGCCGCGTACGTGACGCCTTCGGGGTGCGCGACCCAGTCGCCGAGCGGGTCGCCGGGCGGGTCGCCGCGGAGGGCGAGCATGTTGCGGATGCCGGCGTCCGCGTACTGCCCGATGACGTTGCGCAGTTCCGCCGTCGAGTGGTTGACGGCGGTGAGGTGGGCGACGGGGGTGAGCGTGGTGTCGGTGGCGATCCGCTCGGTGGCCCGCACTGTCCCCTCACGGGACGAACCGCCCGCGCCGTAGGTCACGGAGACGAAGGTCGGCGCGACCGCCTCGACCCGGCGGATGGCGTTCCACAGCGTCCGCTCGCCCTTCTCGGTTTTCGGGGCCATGAACTCGAAGGAGAAGGACCGCTCACCGGAGGCGAGCAGGTCACGCACCGTGCGTGCGCGGTCTGTCCTGGTGGAAGGTGTGCCAAGGGCCATACGGGCAGGTTAACCGGGGTCTGTCGGGCCCCCAACCCTGTCTCGCGTTATGACCGTTTCGGCAAGCTTTCACCAAGCCTCAGCCGAGCTTTCGCCACGATCTTGTCCACCCCTTGGACACCCGCGGGCCTTCGGGGCGGTCGCGCGCCGCCTCGCGACCTCACGCTCCGTATCCGCGGATGCGCTCGGCGAGACCGGCCGCGGCGGCTCCCGGGTCGTCGGCCTCGGTGATGGCGCGCACCACGACGGCCCGCCGGGCGCCCGCTGCCAGCACCTCGTCCAGGTTCGAGGCGTCGATGCCGCCGATCGCGAACCAGGGGCGTACGGGCGCCAGCGAGGCGGCGTAGCGCACGAGTGGGAGCCCCGGGGCGGGCCGGCCCGGCTTGGTCGGGGTGGGCCAGCAGGGGCCGGTGCAGAAGTAGTCCACACCCGGCTCGACGGCCGCGGCGGCCACCTCGGACTCGGCGTGGGTGGAGCGGCCGATCAGCACGTCCGCGCCGAGTATCGCCCGCGCGGCCGGCACCGGCAGGTCGCCCTGGCCCAGGTGCAGCACGTCGGAGGCGATGGCGTGCGCGACGTCGGCCCGGTCGTTGACGGCGACGAGCTTGCCGTGGCGGCGGGCGGCGGCGGCGAGGACCGCGAGGTGCTCCAGCTCCTCCCCCGCCTCCATGCCCTTGTCCCGCAGCTGGACGATGTCGACGCCCGAGGAGAGGACCGCGTCGAGGAACTCCGGCAGGTCGCCCTGGCGCTTGCGCGCGTCGGTGCACAGATAGAGCCGGGCGTCGGCGAGCCGCTCCCGCGCGGTCGCCTGAGCCTCGCGGGCCGCAGGAACGGCGCCGGTCGCCCCGGCCCCGGCGGTGCCTGTCGCGGCTGAGCCCGCTGCGGCGTCCAGGAGTCCTGCGGCATCGGTGGTGTCTGTGGCACCTGTGGCGGACATGCGGCGGTTTCCCCCCGGGTCGGCGGTGTACGGGCCGTGGCGCGCGGCCCCGGCCCGTACACCGGACGGTCGGACATGTAACTGATGTGCGGCTGCGGGCTGATGCGCCTACGGACGGATCAGCCGGCGAGCGGCGTATTCGGCGGGGGTCGGGCGGCGAGCGCCCAGGCCCGGTGTGCTCAGACGGCGAGCGCCTGGGCTCGACGCTTCACCTCCGTGCCACGATTCTCCCGCAGGGCCTGCGCCGGCGTGCCGGGCAGGGTCGGGTCGGGGGTGAAGAGCCACTCCAGCATCTCCACATCACTGAAGCCGTCGTCCCGCAGGAGCGTCAAGGTGCCGGCCAGGCCCTTGACGACCTTGGCGTCGCCGATGAAGTCGGCGGGCACCTGGAGCACCCTGTTCTCGCCACGGCGCACCGCGATCACCTGGCCTTCCTTGACCAGCTGCCGGACGCGCGTCACCTCGATGCCGAGCCGTTCGGCGATGTCGGGCAGGTTGAGCCAGGCGGGGACGAGAGCATCGGTCTTTGCGTCAATCTCGGTCACAGGACAAGCCTGCCATCTAGGACTGACAGTCGGTAGCCGGGAGGGCCCGAGGGCGCGGAGCCCGTGTCGCGTCCCGGCCGGGCGCTCGCCGCCCGGGACACGCGCCGGCCCGCCCGGAGGCCGAGACCGGGCCCTCAGTCCCTCAGGCCGCCGGCCTCTCAGCCCCTCAGACCGTCGCGGACTTCAGCGGCACCGACGGGTCCGCGGCCTGCCGCTGGTCCAGCCGCGCGCCGCGCTCGATGAGCTTGCGCCCCTGGGCCAGGTCACGGGGGCGGCCCACCGCGAGCAGCGCGACCAGGACGCCCTCGCGCAGCCAGCACACCGACCAGGCGGCGGTGGCGGGGTCACCCCGCCACAGGAGTTCGTCGGCGGCGGCGTGGTGCCCCGCGTACTGCACGAACCGGCCGAACTGCTCGGACCAGAAGTAGGGCACCGGGTCGTACAGTGGCCCCTCGGCCTCGCCGCGTGCGATGTTGGCGGCGACGGTGCGCGGTCCCTGGAGCGCGTTGTCCCAGTGGTGCACCAGCAGCCGCTCGGCGTAGCGGGCGGACGGGAAGGAGGCGCAGTCGCCGACCGCGTAGACGTCCGGCAGGCTGGCGCGCAGCCGCTCGTCGGTGACCACGGACCGGTCCGCCGCCAGCTCGATGCCGGTCCCCGCCAGCCAGCCGGTCGCGGGGCGCGCGCCGATCCCGACGACCACCGCGCCGGCCGTCAGCCGGGTCCCGTCGTCCAGCAGCACGCTGCCCTCCGAGACGGAGACGACCCGGGCGCCGGTGAGCAGTTCGGCGCCGCAGTCCGCGTACCAGTGCGTCATGTGGACGGCGACCTCCGCGGGGAGGGCGCCCGCGAGCGGCCGCTCCGCGGCCTCCACGACGGTCACCTTGCAGCCCGCCTCGCGCGCGGCCGTCGCGAACTCCGCGCCGATCCAGCCGGCCCCGACCACCACGATGTCGTGCTGGTCGGCGAGGATCGGGCGCAGCCGCACCGCGTCGTCCAGAGTGCGCAGCAGGTGGACGCCGGGGACGCCCTCGCTGCCGGGCAGCGCGACGGGCTCGGCGCCGGTGGCGATGACGAGCCGGTCGTAGGGCTCGGGGCCGTCGGCGGTGTCCAGGACGCGCTCCGCGGGCCGCAGCCCGGTGACCTCGCGGCCGAGTCGCAGGTCGATGCCGAGGGAATCGAAGTCCACCTCGAAGGCGGAGCCCTCGGCCTTGCCGAGCAGCACGGCCTTGGAGAGCGGGGGTCGGTCGTAGGGCTGATGGGGCTCCGCGCCGAGCAGCGAGATGGCGCCGGCCCAGCCCTGTTCGCGGAGGGCGACGGCGGTCTGTACCCCGGCCACGCCCGCGCCGACGATCACGACGCGACGCCGGTCACTGGTGGTATTCGTCTGATCGCTCACCAGCTCACTGTATGGCTGCGGGCATGGTGTGCCGGAGCGTCGCGCAGAGAGATCTCCACCACAACCGGGGCCCGCGGCGGCCCGGTTGCGCGCCTGTAGGAGCGCGGTTCCGTATCGGACACTCCCTTTCGGCCGATTCGGGGCGCGTACTAGGGTGACCGGGGTAGAGCACTCGCGGGAGCCCGGGCGGACCGGGCTGAGAGGGAGGCTGGACGGCCTCCGACCGTACGAACCTGATCCGGGTCATGCCGGCGAAGGGAGGGGCTGGACACCCATGCACGCGTCTCCGTCAAAGCCACCGGGGTCGGCGCCCCCGGCGCCCTGCGGCACTCTCGATGTGCTCGTCATCGGCGGCGGCATCATCGGCCTGGTCACCGCCTGGCGCGCTGCCCAGCGCGGGCTGCGCACCGCCGTCGCGGACCCCGAGCCAGGCGGCGGCGCAGCCCAGGTCGCGGCCGGGATGCTGGCCGCCGTCACCGAACTGCACTACGGCGAACAGGATCTGCTCGCCGCCAACCTGGCCTCCGCCCGCCGCTACCCGGCGTTCGCGGCCGAGCTCACCGAGGCGAGCGGCCAGGACATCGGCTACCGCGCGTGCGGCACGCTCGCCGTCGCCCTCGACGCCGACGACCGCGCCCACCTGCGCGAACTGCACGAGTTGCAGCAGCGGTACGGCCTCGACTCGCAGTGGCTGTCGGGACGCGAGTGCCGCCGGCTGGAGCCGATGCTCGCGCCCGGCGTCCGCGGCGGTGTGCGGGTCGACGGCGACCACCAGGCCGACCCGCGGCGCCTCGCGCGCGCCCTGCTGGTGGCCTGCGAGCGCGCCGGAGTCGTCTTCCACCGGACCGAGGCGCGGCGCCTGACGGTCGCGGCGGACCGGGCGACCGGCGCCGAGCTGGCCGACGGCGCCCGGATCGGCGCGGCCCAGACCGTGCTGGCGGCCGGCAGCCACAGCGCGCGCCTCGCGGGCGTGCCCGAGCACGTGGTGCCCCCGGTCCGCCCGGTCAAGGGCCAGGTCCTGCGGCTGCGCGTGCCCGGCCCGTACGCGCCGTTCCTGTCCCGGACCGTACGGGCCGTGGTGCGCGGCGGCCCCGTCTACCTGGTGCCGCGTGAGAACGGCGAGCTGGTCCTGGGCGCGACCACCGAGGAGCTCGGCTGGGACACCACCGTCACCGCGGGCGGCGTCTACGAGCTGCTGCGCGACGCCCACGAACTGGTGCCCGGCATCACGGAGCTGCCGCTCGTCGAGACCCGCGCCGGGCTGCGCCCCGGCTCCCCCGACAACGCCCCGCTGCTCGGCCCGTCCGCCCTGCCCGGCCTCCACATCGCCACCGGCCACCACCGCAACGGCGTGCTGCTGACCCCGTTCACCGGCGATGTGATGGCCGAGGTGCTGGCCGGCGGCGGGCTCCCGGCGGCGGCCCTGCCCTTCTCCCCGCAGCGTTTCCAGGCCCCCGCACCTCAGGAGCAGCCCGTATGACGCCCTCTTCGCCCGCCTCCGTCCGGCTCTCCCTCAACGGCGAGCCCCGCGAGATCCCCGCCGGTCTGACCCTGGACCGGCTGGTGGCCACGCTCACCACCGCGCACAGCGGCATCGCCGCCGCCGTCAACGAGAGCGTCGTACCGCGCGGCCAGTGGCCGGCCACCGCGCTCGGCGACGGCGACCGCGTCGAGGTCCTCACCGCGGTACAGGGAGGCTGACCATGACCGACACCGCATTCCTCGCGGCGGCCCCGGAAGCCGCGGCGGCCGGGGACCCGCTGACCATCGGCGGCCGCGTTTTCGGCTCCCGGCTGATCATGGGTACGGGCGGTGCGCCCAGCCTGGACGTGCTGGAGCGCTCCCTGCTCGCCTCGGGGACCGAGCTGACCACGGTGGCGATGCGCCGTCTGGACGCGACCGTGCAGGGCTCGGTGCTGTCGGTGCTCGCCCGGCACCGCATCCAGGTGCTGCCGAACACCGCGGGCTGCTTCACCGCCGGCGAGGCCGTCCTCACCGCGCGGCTGGCCCGCGAGGCGCTCGGCACCGACTGGGTCAAGCTCGAAGTGGTCGCCGACGAGCGCACCCTCCTGCCCGACCCGATCGAGCTGCTGGACGCCGCCGAGACCCTCGTCGACGACGGTTTCACCGTGCTGCCGTACACCAACGACGACCCCGTTCTCGCCCGCAAGCTGGAGGACGTGGGCTGTGCCGCGATCATGCCGCTGGGCTCGCCCATCGGCTCCGGTCTGGGCATCCGCAATCCGCACAACTTCCAGCTGATCACGGAGCGCGCGGGCGTCCCGGTGGTCCTGGACGCGGGCGCGGGCACCGCCTCCGACGCCGCGCTCGCCATGGAGCTGGGCTGCGCCGCGGTGATGCTCGCCTCGGCGGTGACCCGCGCGCAGGAGCCGGCGCTGATGGCGGCGGCCATGCGGCACGCCGTCGAGGCGGGCCGGCTCGCGTACCGCGCGGGCCGAATCCCGCGCCGGCACTTCGCGCGGGCGTCCTCGGCCATGGACGGGCTGGCGGAGCTCGACCCGGAGCGGCCGGCGTTCTGACCAGCGGTACGCCCGCCGTCCCGCGCGGCCCCTGCCATCCCGCCTGGCATCCCGCGCCGCCCCTGCCAACGCGCCCGCCATCCCGCCCCGCCCCGCGTCTTCCCTGGTCCGTACGTGTCCGCCGCTGTCACCGTTCGGCTTCAGTACGGCCTCGGCGGGCGTGCGGCGTCGGAGCTGTCGGTGACTGCTCGTAGACTCGTCTGCCGTGGACACGACCCTTCAGGACCCCCTCGTCGGGCAGCTGCTCGACGGCCGCTACCGAGTCGAGGCGCGCATCGCCGTCGGTGGCATGGCCACGGTCTACCGGGCCGTCGACACGCGGCTCGACCGCGTGCTCGCGCTCAAGGTGATGCACCCGGCGCTCGCCGCGGACGGCGCCTTCGTCGACCGGTTCATCCGGGAGGCGAAGTCGGTGGCGAGGCTCGCGCACCCCAATGTGGTGGGCGTCTTCGACCAGGGCACCGACGGCACGTACGTCTATCTCGCGATGGAGTACATCGCCGGGTGCACGCTGCGCGACGTGCTGCGCGAGCGCGGCGCGCTCCAGCCGCGCGCCGCCCTCGACATCCTGGAGCCGATCCTCGCCGCGCTCGGCGCCGCCCACCGGGCGTCCTTCGTACACCGCGACATGAAGCCCGAGAACGTGCTGATCGGCGACGACGGCCGGGTCAAGGTCGCCGACTTCGGGCTCGTACGGGCCGTGGACAACAACACCACCGCCTCGACGGGCTCCGTGCTCGGCACCGTCTCGTACCTCGCCCCCGAGCAGATCGAGCACGGCACCGCCGACACCCCGGCGGACGTGTACGCCTGCGGCGTGGTGCTCTACGAGATGCTGACCGGCGCCAAGCCGCACGCCGGCGGCACCCCGGCGCAGGTCCTCTACCAGCACCTCCACGAGGACGTCGCGCCGCCGTCCGAGGCGGTGCCGGGGCTGCCCGCCGTCCTGGACGACCTGGTGGCCGCCGCCACCGCCCGCGACCCCGGGGTGCGGCCCGCCGACGCGGTGGAGCTGCTCGGCCTGGCCCGCGCGGCGCGCGCCGCGATGAGCGACGCGCAGCTGGACGCGGTGCCGCCGCGGGCGCAGACGGCTGAGCACGACGGTTCCGAGGACCGTACGAGCGTGATCCCGCGCTCGATCGAGGCGCGGGCAGCCCGGGCGGCGGACGACGCCTCGTACGACCGCACCACCCGGCTGGAGCGGCCGCCGGCGCCGCCCGCGGGCCCGGCCGGCGCGGTGGCGGGCGGCCGTCGCGGGCCGAGCCGCTCGGTGCTGGCGCTGCTCGGAGCGGTGCTGGTGATCCTGTTGGGCACGGGCGTCTGGTACATCAATTCCGGTCAGTTCTCCAAGGTCCCGGCCGTCCTGGATCTCCCCCGGGCGCAGGCGGAGCGGAAGCTGGACGAGGCCGGGCTGAAGTCGAAGGCCCGGCAGGACTTCAGCGATGTGGTGGAGCGCGGCCATGTCATCGGCACCTCCCCCAAGCCGGGTGAGCGCGTCCGCGACAACGGCACGGTGACCCTGACCGTCTCGCGGGGGCCGGAGCGGACCAAGGTGCCCAATGTCTCGGGCATCCCGCTCGACCAGGCGAAGAAGCAGATCGCGGACGCGGGGCTGACGGTCGGCAAGGTCCGCCAGGAGTTCAGCGACGAGACGGCCCAGGGCTCGGTGCTCACCACCGAACCGCGGCCGGGCAGCGAGCGGAGGCCGGACACGGCCGTGGCGATCACCGTCAGCAAGGGGAAGCGGATCGGCGTCCCGGAGGTGACGGGCGACTCGGTCGAGGACGCGAGCAAGGAGCTGGGCGAGGCGGGCTTCAAGGTGAAGGTCGCCGACGAGCAGGTCTTCTCGGAGGAGGACAAGGGCGACGTCGCCCAGCAGTCCCCGGCCAAGGACAGCCCGGCGGCGAAGGGCGACACGGTCACCCTCACCGTCTCCAAGGGCCAGGAGATGGTCGAGGTCCCGGACGTCACCGGCGATAAGTCGGACGACGCCAAGAAGCAGCTGACCGACCTCGGCTTCGAGGTCGAGGTGAAGAAGCCGTTCTTCTTCCCGAAGGACACCGTGGACAAGCAGTCGGTCGAGGGCGGCGACGAAGCCCCCAAGGGCAGCAAGATCACCATTACGCTCAAGGGGCTCTGAAGACTCATGCGCAATCCCGTCGGCGGCCACATCCCCGTGGCCGGCGGACTCGCGAAGACCGGCCTGCCGTACGCCGCGGAGATGGGCGCGGAGGCCGTACAGGTCTTCGTCGCCAACCCGCGCGGCTGGGCGACGCCGCCGGGCGACCCGAAGCAGGACGAGGCGTTCCGGGCCGGCTGTGCCGAGCGGTCCCTGCCCGTGTACGTCCACGCGCCGTACCTGATCAACTTCGGCTCCCACACCGAGGCGACGGCCGAGCGGTCCGTGGAGTCGCTGCGCCACTCGCTGCGGCGGGGCCGGGACATCGGGGCGCGGGGCGTCGTGGTCCATACGGGCGCGGCGACCGGCGGCCGCCACCGGAGCGAGGCGCTGGCACAGGTCCGCGAGCGGCTGCTGCCGCTGCTGGAGGAGTTGACCCACGAGGACGACCCGTGGCTGCTGCTGGAGGGGACGGCCGGGCAGGGCGCCTCGCTCTGCTCCCTGGTGGGGGAGCTGGGCCCGTACTTCGACGCGCTGGAGCGCCATCCGAAGCTGGGCGTCTGCCTGGACACCTGCCATGTCTTCGCGGCGGGCCATGATCTGGCCGGCCGCGGCGGGATGAAGCAGACGCTCGACGAGCTGGTGTCGGTCGTGGGCGAGGGGCGGCTGAAACTGATCCACGCCAACGACTCCAAGGACGTCGTGGGCGCGCACAAGGACCGGCACGAGAACATCGGGTCCGGCCATATCGGGGCCGAGCCGTTCCGGGAGCTGTTCGCGCACCCGGCGACGGAGGGCGTACCGCTGACGATCGAGACGCCGGGCGGCAAGGAGGGGCACGCCGCCGACGTGGCGCGGTTGAAGGCGCTGCGCGACGGGCGCGGTCCGGCGGACGATTAGCGGAGGGCCGGGGCCGGCCGACAGCGCCTAGAGTTCCGGGCCGTCGCCCGGTTCCTCCTGGTACGAGTAGCGCTGCTCGCTCCAGGGGTCGCCGATGTTGTGGTAGCCGCGCTCCTCCCAGAAGCCTCGGCGGTCGGCGGTCATGTACTCGATGCCGCGGACCCACTTGGGGCCCTTCCACGCGTAGAGGTGCGGGACCACGAGCCGGGCCGGGAAGCCGTGCTCGGCGGTGAGCGGGTCGCCGTCCTTGTGGGTGGCGAAGATGGTCTGCGCGCTGGTGAGGTCGGACAGCCGCAGGTTCGAGCTGAAGCCGTATTCGGCCCAGACCATCACATGGGTGACATCGTCCGCGGGCGGCGCGAGGCCCACGAGCGTGGCGGCCGGGACGCCTCCCCACTCCGAGCCGAGCATGCTGAACTTCGTGACGCAGTGCAGGTCCGCGGTAACGGTGGAGTACGGCAGCGAGGCGAACTCCTCGTGCGCCCAGCAGTGCTTGTCGCCGTCCGCCGTCGCGCCGAAGACCCGGAACTCCCAGCGGTCCGGCCGGAACTTCGGGACCGGTCCGTAGTGCGTCACCGGCCAGCCGCGCTGCAGCCGCTGGCCCGGGGGCAGCTGGAGGTGGTCTCCCTCACGACTTTGCGACTGACCCATGAGGCCATGGTGTCAGACCTTCGGCTATGGCCGTGACCAGCACATCCGCTATTAGGGCAACTCGTACTAAGCGTGCACTTACTGGACGGTCCGCGAGGGCGGTGGAAGGATGCGCGCAACTTGCCCGTCCCCGCGTGGAAGGAGCCTTGGCGATGCAGGGCGACCCCGAGGTCATCGAATTCCTCAATGAGCAGCTGACCGCCGAGCTGACCGCCATCAACCAGTACTTCCTGCACGCGAAGATGCAGGAGAACTTCGGCTGGACCAAGCTCGCGAAGTACACGCGGTCCGAGTCGTTCGACGAGATGAAGCACGCGGAGCTGCTCACCGACCGGATCCTGTTCCTGGAGGGGCTGCCCAACTACCAACGGCTCTTCCACGTCCGGGTCGGCCAGACGGTCACCGAGATGTTCCAGGCCGACCGGCAGGTGGAGGTCGAGGCCATCGACCGGCTCCGGCGCGGGGTGGAGGTCATGCGGGCCAAGGGCGACATCACCTCGGCCAATATCTTCGAGTCGATCCTGGCCGACGAGGAGCACCACATCGACTACCTCGACACGCAGCTGGAGCTGGTCGAGAAACTCGGCGAGGCCCTCTACATCGCGCAGATCATCGAGCAGCCGGACAGCTGACCGAAGCGGCGGCCGAGCGGAGCGGGAAGCCGGACCACCGGCCGTCGACGGCCGTCGCGGGGCAGGCTCAGGCGGCTTCCGCGCGGGGCAGGCTCAGGCGGCTTCCGCCGTATACGGCGCCTCATACGGCGGCGGCTCATACGGTGGCGGCTCGGCGCCGAGCGCCGCGGGCTCGCCCTCGTCGAGCAGCTCCCGGCGGGGGCACGCGCCGCGGCCGAGCAGCGCCTGGATGCGCTTGACGCAGCCCCCGCAGTCCGTGCCCGCCTTGCAGGCCGACGCTATCTGGCGAGGGGTGCAGGCCCCGGTGTCCGCGTGGTCGCGAACCTGCTGCTCGGTGATGCCGAAGCAGGAGCAGACGTACACGCGGTTCACCACCCGAGATCATTTAGTGAGGTTACCCTTACCTTACCCGGTCCGGCGGGCCGCTAACAACGCAGTGGGGGGGGGGGGGGGGGGGCCCCCCCCCCCCCCCCCCCTCCTTTACGTTTTCCTTTTCGTCCTTGACCCTCCCCCCCCGAAACACATATCCCACACCCCCCACTGTTTTGGTCGGATAGGTTTATCAG
>NZ_JBWKFF010000046.1:0-15562 GCF_056434425.1 Streptomyces sp. NPDC044033
ACTCCCACTCAGCATCCGAAAGTTGAGGTCGAGACACCCCACCGTTGTACCCCAAGACCCCCGACCCTCCCAGACCGGGGACCCCACGAGATCACTACTCCACACAGGCCCTAGTTGTCGGGCTGGGTACGGGGTTGTCTGGCTGGTCGAGCCACGGCTGCTGGCCGGTTGCGGTGACGGTGAGTCCGTAGCGGGTGCGTTCCGGTGATCCGGCCTGTTCCCACCACCGGTAGGCCATTTCGGCTTCGTCCCACAGGTGGCGCGGCCCGTGCTGCTGGACCTCGAAGCTGGGTGCGTCGGGGAGGTAGTCGAGGGAGGCCCAGGAGCCGGTGGCTGCGTCGGCGAGCCAGAGGGTCCATTCGCCGTCGGGCCCGTGGCCGACTGTGCTGCGGGTGCCGGGCACCATGAGGCCGACGCTGAACGCGGCGTCGGTGTCGCCGAGCGGGTAGCGGGGGTCCAGTCGGGTGCGGCTTGCGGTGGCGTTCTCGGGGTGGTGGACGGTGGCCATCACGTCGCGGGGCGGGGCCTGGGCGCGCATCCACATGAACGCGCTGTCGCCCACCACGGGCCCCTGGGCTACCGGGCCGTCCGGGCCCCGGTGGACATCGAGGCGGAGCAGGACTCCGTTGTGCAGTCCCGTGCCCCAGGGGGTGACGATGCGGCCGCCGGGGGAGAGCTGCTCGACCCACGGGTGGGGGATCTGGTGGATGGCGCACGTCGCGATGAGCCGGTCGTAGGGCGCGCCCTCGGGCCAGCCATCAGCGCCGTCCGCGGTGACCACCGACGGGGCATGGCCGGCGGCCTTCAGGGCACGGCGGGCCCGAGCGGCGAGCTCGGTGTCGACTTCGACGGTGGTCACTTGGTCGTCGCCGAGGAGTTCGGCGAGGAGGGCGGCGTTGTAGCCGGTGCCGGTGCCGATCTCGAGGACACGGTGGCCCTGGCGTGGGTCGAGGTGTCCGAGCATGACTGTGACGACCTGCGGCAAGGACGCCGAGCTGGACGGCGTGAACGCGGGGCTGGCGCCGGGCGGGTCTTCGACCTGAGTGACGAGCGGGATGTCGCTGTAGACGCACTCCCGCCACCGGCCGGGCTCAAGGGCCCGGGACAGAGGAAAGTAGCCGTCCCCATCGCGAATCCAGATCTCGTCAGGGACGAACTGGCCGCGGTCAACGGCGGCGAACACCTTTCGCCAGCCGGGCGCGAGGTGCCCGGCGTCGGCGAGAAGGCCGGCGAGCTCTTCTGGGCCCGCGGCCACGGTTACTTCTTCGGGGGCGGCGGGGGGATGGGCTTGTCGGGTTTGTGGCCGTCGCTCTCAGCTGGGTCCGGCTTGCCGCCGTGCTTGCCCATCGCGCCCCCTAACCGAGCAGATACTTCAGGCTACCGAGAGTGCGCGCGCTGGCACCAGGCCGGCATGGGCCCCGGCCGGTGGCTCGTCGTCCTGCCTCTTTGCCGAGGAGCTGACGGACTGGACCGCCTCAGCGCAGGCCAGGAATCCACTCCATGTCTCCAGAGCACCGTCGAGGTCGCCTTGGCGCAGGCAAATTTCGCCCAGGTGGTCGAGGACGCTGGCGCTGGCGCGGGTGCGGCGGCGGTCGAGTCCGTAACGATCAAGAGCTTCGTGGAGGTGTTCGCGGGCGCCGTCGAGGTCGCCCATCCTGGCGAGGGTCATGCCGGAGGCGTACGCCCAGCGGCCGATGGAGAAGTGGCTGGCCCAGGACTCGCCGGCGGGCGCGGCGGCCGTGCGCTCGATCTGGGTCTGGGCGGCGGACAGAGCCCGGGGCGCCATCGACACCGGAGCCGCCGCCGCGACGCTGGACCACTGGCTCAAACTCGCCGACACCTTCACCACCAGCGGCATCGTGTGAGACAGCGATCCGGGCACTGACCGCAGGCGCGCACCGCCGCACAGCGCCGCCCCACGGCATCTCTGCCGTGCGGCGCCAGGCCCGTTGTATGAAGCGGCACCCGGTGACCCGACGGGGCGAAGGCCGGTGAACCCACACTCCGCCGCTGCGCCCCATCCGCTGCGAACGCTACCGGAGCAAGTTGAGGAGAACGGGCGTGAGCAGCCCTGATGTGGCCCACAATGCCCGCATGGAATGGGAGTTGGGCTCGCACAACGTCATGCAGGGCACGGCCGATTATGTGATCCAGATCGGGCAGGTGCGCGGCGACGTCAACGTCCACCTGCCCCCGGACGCGGACCCCGTCGAGCGGGCGGCGCAGGCTCTGGCGCGCAGCGTCCGGGCGCAGTGGGTGGCGGAGATGACCGCCCGTGACGTGGCGGCGAGCGATCCCCTCCCGGTGCGGTGGCAGGCCGACTGGCCGGCGCTGCGGGAGACCGACGCCGACCCCGCCCCCGATGCCGACCCCGCCCCCGACGTCGACCCCGGCGGGGACCGGCTGGCGATGGTGGCGGACGCGTTCCTAGGGCTCCGCCCGCGCCACCTCGTGGTGCTGGGCGGGCCGGGCGCGGGCAAGTCGACGCTCGCGGCGATGCTCGCCCTGGAGTTCGCCGAGCGGTGCCTGACGCCGCGACGCGCGGACGGCGGCGCCACGGCCCGGCCCGTGCCCGCTGTCGCCCCGGTCGTCCTGACCCTGGAGTCGTGGGACCCGCACGGCGAGCACTTCCACGTCTGGCTGGCACGGCGCATCACCGAGGAGTACCCCGGCCTGCCGCGCGTGGACGGCAGGCACCCCGCCGTACGGCTGATCCAGGACCGCCGGATCCTGCCAGTGCTCGACGGGCTCGACGAGCTTCCCGAACACCGGCAGGCCCTGGTCCTCCAGGAAATCGACCGGGCCCTGGGGGAGCGGGACTTCCTCATCCTCGCCTCGCGCACCGAGGAGTACCGCAGACAGCGCGCCGCGGGACGGCACATCGCGCGGGCCGCCGTGATCGAGGCGCGGCCGGTCGGCTCGCAGGAGGCCGCCGCGTATCTGCTGCGGAACGCCGACCCGTCCGTTCGCAGGCGCTGGAAGCTGCTGTTCGACGCGGTGGACCGCGACCCGCGGGGAGCGGCGGGGCCGGTCGCGCAGGCGCTGTCGAGCCCGCTGATGATCTGGCTGGCCCGCCGCGGCTACCGGATGCCGCCCGCCGATCCGCTGGAGCTGACGCATCCGCGCTTCTCCTCGCGGGAGGCGGTCGAGGAGCATCTGCTGGAGGTGATCTTTCCAGCGGTCTTCACGGAGCATCCGCACGACCCGGACCGGCTGCACGCTCCGGGACAGTGGAACCCGGACCGCGCCCGGCACTGGCTCGCGTACATCGCCGGGCACCTCGACCGCGGCCGGACGGCCGAGCTGGCCTGGTGGCGGCTGCACCGCACGGCGCTGGTGCGGACGCTGGCCGTCCCGACCCTGCTCGTGGTGTGTTTCGCGCTGTCGTGGCTGGCCACCGCCGCCGACGGCTTCTGGCCGGCACGCGCGTACGAGACCGGGACGGGCGACGAACTGGCCCTGACCGGGGGGCTGCTGTACGGCTCGGTGGTGTGGCTGGCCGTGGAGATGTGGTTCGGCTACCGGCGGGGCGAGCCGCGCAGGCGCGCCAACCCCTTCCGTATCGGCGCGGCCCTGCGCTCCGCCGGGCGGGGCGCGTCCGTCGGGCGGGCGGCCAAGGCCGCGGCGGTCGTCGTCCTCCCTACCGCGGGGTTCGGCTGGATCCTCATGGACGCCTCCGACCCCCGCCCGTATCTGGTGATGATCGTGTGCAGCACGCTGCTGGCCCCGGTGTTCATGGTGGCGATCGCCGCGCCCACCGACGCCGAGGACGCGAGCACGCCGGACGAGGTGCTGCTGAGCGAACGCAAAACCGTGCTGCTGTCCGTCTGCACGGTCGCCGTGCTGATCGGGGCCGGGCAAGGGGTCGTACTGGGCTGGTACGGGCCGCACGGCAAGGCGCTGGAAGGGGGCATCGCCGGGTGGCTCGGGGCCTCGGCGATGATGCTGCTGATGAGCCCCTGGAGCCGGTGGCTGCTGGCCAAGGGGTGGCTGGCGACCGCCGGGCGGGTGCCGTGGTCGCTGATGGAGTTCCTGCGCGACGCCCACCACGGCGGCTTGCTGCAGCGCAGCGGCGGCGTCTACCGGTTCCGGCACCTCCGGCTCCAGGAGCACCTGGCGGTCCGGGTCAGGGGACTTCCCACATCCGCTACCCGTTCGGTCCCGGTCCCGTCGCCCATGGCGAGCGCCACGCCGCAGCCGCTACCGGAACAGTTCCTCGCGCCCGTTCCCACGTCCGCCCCCGAGCCGGATTCCACGTCCGTTCCCGCGTCCGCCCCCGCGCCTCCGCGCAGTTTCCGCGACGAGATCGCGGACGCCGAGCGGGAGCCGTTGTCATCGCGCCGGGGCTGGACGGTCCATGAGGACGGTGAGCACGGCTTCCGTGTCAGCAGCAGACAGCGCCGGATCGCCCTCGCCCATTGGCCGCTGATCACCCTCTTCTTGCTCCTGGTGCTCATCCGCCAGGCCGTTCAGGGCGAATGGCGGGGGGTGCTCATCGTCCTGCTCTTCTGGCCCTTGTACGGCGTGCTGGTCACGCTGCTGGGCCTGCTGCGGCCGCAGCGGCACGAACTCTCCCTGACGCGCGAACACCTCGCCTTCCGGGTGGGCCGCCGCCGTGACCAGCTGGCCTGGGCGGGGGTGCAGGAGGTCGCCGTACGCAAGTGCGTCCAGCGGAAGCGGGACACGAAGGTCTACGCCGTCCACGTACGCCTCCGGCCCGGCACCCGCGTGCCCGTACCGTACTTCCGCCGCGGCAACGGCTGGTACACCGTCCTTCTGCTCTCCGTCGTACCGTCGGCCCCCGCGGACCTCGCAGCCGCCTTGACCCGCTTCGCGGGCCCTCTCTGGCATCCGCCCGCCGAGCCCGTCGCGCGGCCCGCTGCGCGGGGCGAGGTACGTGACGGGGTGCGCAACGAGATCTCGGGGCAGGCGCGGACGGGCGGCGCCGTCCAGGCCGGAACCGTCCACGGGGACATCACCGTGCGCCCCGAAGCCGACCCGCCCCCGGGCAGGCACGAGGGCTAGGCAGCGTCTTCAATTGATCTTGGATGGTGGATCATGGCCGGGTGATACGCCGTCATGAACTAACCGATACGGAGCGGGAGTTCGTCCAGCCGTTGCTGCCCGAGTCACTGCGCGGGCGGAGGCGTCTTGATGACCGCACTGTGCTCAACGGGATCGTGTGGAAGTTCCGGACCGGGACCGCGTGGCGGGATGTGCCCGAGCGGTACGGCTCGTGGCACACGCTGCACACCCGCTTCCGCCGGTCGGCTCTGGACAGCACCTTCGAGCGGATGCTACGGGCCGCCCAGACCCGGGCTGACGCACTGCGGCAGGTGCTGGCGTGTGCGGACTGCGGGCAGCAGCGGGCGGGCTGTGCGAGGCGTGCGGCTACCAGCGCCGGACCGAGACCCTGATCGTGGAGGCCGGCCTGGTCGCCGCGACCTGGTCCGCTGACCTGGACGACCAGAGCGACATCACGGCCGTCACCGACCACGTCCGGGCGTCGCTGGCGTCGGACATCGCGAAGGCTCAGGGCGAGTTCATGGCGATGGTGGAGCCGGGCGAGCTGGAAGCGGACCCGGCCAGTGCGGCGTCCGCGCTCGCCTTCGCCGCGCTCCAGGCCGTGGAGCAGGCACTGCCGGAGTACCGCGCCAGCGCGCTGGGCCGGCTGGGGCGGATCGAGGAAGCCGAGGCGGAGGCCCGCCGGGAGTACCGGACTGAGCAGAACCGCCGCTGGTTCCAGCACAACCCGCACGGCGCGGACGCCGTCGCCGCGGCGACGAAGGCCGCCGACACAGCCCGCGAACGCACCGCGCAGTACCTGCTGACGGTGCGGCTGGAGCAGCTGCGCGAGCAGGCCGCCGCGCGGACCGAGACGGCTGCGGCCGCACCGTGGACGGACCGGCTGCCCGAGCTCGCCGCCCGCCCGCTGGCCAGCGACGCCACCAGGGCGGTGATCGCATGACCACCGAGCCGGAGCTGAGCGGCGTGGACCTCGCGCGCCAAGCCCTGGTCGCAGCCCGGGAGACAGCGAGGAAGAACGGCACCGCCAGCAAGAAGCCGAAGCGGCGCGTCACCACCGCCGCACGACGGGACGGCCGCGAGCCGCTCGGACTCGGCAGCGCCATTGGCCAGATGATGACCGAGCGCGGCATGGTCGCCCAGTTCGACGCCACCCTCGCCACGACCGGCCTGAACCCGCCGGGCGGATCCAGGCCGTGGCATTCGACGCGGACACCGCCCGCCTGGACGTGGTTCCCGACGCTCCGGCCATCGGCACGAGCCGCGCTGGAGCACACCGAAACTGATCGCGACGGCCAATTGACGTCCCCGCAGGGGGGAAACAGCCCGCGCCCTGTTGAGCTACGTGGTCTCACTGGCGCTGTCCAGCCCTGACGCCCAGCTCGTTGCGGTGGTGGTGGCCATCCGGGCCACCCGCGGCAGAACTGGCAACTTCACCGGTTCGGACCTGTCCGCCTTGCGGCATCGAGACCGCCCACGCCGCGGCGCCCGCCTCCAGGCCGGCGACCGAGCGCTGAACCGTCCGTACGGTTGCCGTCGGCCGGAGCCAGCCGTCCCGACGCCTCGGATGCACCGGAGACCCGCCCCCTGCGGAGATCCTTCAAGGGGCGATCGCCGGTGCCCGGTTGTCAGTGGCCTGCTGCATGATGCGGGGCATGTGACGGCCTGCCCGACAGGGTTCCCGAGGCCGTTCTTGACGAGGGGAGTGCTGTGCGTAGACCGGTCACAGGCGAGGTGCACGTGCACTACGGCCAGATATACGTCGAGAGCGATCCGGGCAGCGCGAACCCCCATCTAGTCACCGGGCTGCACACCGGCAGCGTCGGCTTCGTCGTCGAGGTCCACGAGGACGCTCCTCCGCTGGATGCGGATTGGGGGGACGTGGTGGAGGTGTCCTTCCGACCGGTGTCGGACCGTACCTGTTTGGTGCAGTGGGCGGGCGAGGCCGCGTGGGACCTGGGTCTCGCCCGGACCGACTACCGGGTGCGGTATTGCGCCCAGGGGATGGATGAGGGACGGGAACTCGACACCAGAGGGGCTGAGGAACCACAGGCCGACAGCTACCTCCTGCAGTTCTGGCCCGCCCCGCTCTGCCCGGACCGTGTGATCCGCCAGACCTCCCAGAACGCCGCGTACTGGCACAGCTACGCGCGCGAACTCCCGCCCCCGCCCACCCCCGAGCAGCGCGCCGAGACTGAACGCCTGGCCCGTCAGGCCGAGGAACGGGCCGCCGAGGAGCGGCGCCTGCACCGCGAGCAGTGGGAGTGGGGCGGACGGCTGCCGAGCGATGGACTGCGCGGTGCCCGCGGGAGCAATGTCCTTGGTCTGCTCCGCTTCGACAGCGACTTGGTGCACACCCTCGATGCCGCAGGTCCCCAGGTCCAACGTGCGGTGGCCGTGCTGGCCGCACGGCGGGCCTGCGAGGCGGCGGGTCTGACCGATGTGCCGTGGGCCGCCCAGGCGCTCATAGAGCTGGCGCAGGGACGTCCGCTGCCGTCGCCGTTCGATGACGAGGCCCGGATGTGGGAGATGCTGCGTTCCGACCCCCGCGTACCGGAGCGGTCGGTGCTCCAAGCGATGCCACCCGAACGAGAGCTATACCGTCTGCCGGTGTCTCTGACGGGGGCCGGAGCCAAGTGCGTCCCGGTTGCGGGGTCGGCAAGCGCCGGACCGGTGCGGCTTGGCCCCGGCTGGGAACTGAGTGCGCTCGTACCGGCAGCGACGAGCGATGAGAGATCGGCACCGTCCACCGGCGTGGGGCACGGCGTCGCCCTGGAGGTGGGCCCCACGGCCACGCCGCGCGCCCCCGTAGAGATCTCACAGCCCCACTTGGCTCTCCCCGCCGTGCTCGCTGCCGCCGAGCGCGCTCCGCTCACGGCGGCGCTGGACGCGGTGTGGCATGCGCTGAACACGTGTGGCCAGCACTATCCGCATCTGCTGGAAGAGATCCGCTCAGCGTGCGCCGACCGGACAAGGGAGTAGGCAGACGGCCGCGCTCGCCTTCGGCGCGCGGATGCCATCCCCGCTTCTGGGCGGAGCCGAGCTTCGGCACCACCATGGTGGTGCCGCGACCGTACGGGCAGGAAGAAGAAGGAGGCCCGGATGGGAGCCATCCTCAAGACCGTCATCGGCGGGGAACTCGTGGAGATCCCCGGCACCATCGCGGACGTCCGTGCCGCGCTTCACGCCGAGCGGAGGGATGAGTTCGACCGCGAGATCGAGCATGCCCCGGCCACCGAACTCCCCTCGTCCTGGTCCGCTGGGCCCTGGCCGGTACCGGCGCCGAGGAAGAGGACGAGGCGCTCTTCGAGCGCCTGGCCCGGGGCGAGGACATCGCGGCGCCCACGAACCGAGCGACGGCGGTACGCCGGGCCCGCAGGTGGCGTGAGCCGCTACCGCCACCCGTACGCACCAAAGGAGAGGAGAGGCCCGCCGCTGAGGCGGGCTCGCGCACCACGGGCACCCCCCTGTAGGCGGCCACCCACTCACAGGCGACGCGCACGATGCGAACCTGCCGCTCGGACAGCGGCGCCGTCCCTGCCGTCAACTACTGCCGTCAGAGCATGCTGAAGCCCCGCCAGGAGGTACCTGACGGGGCTTCGAATTTGCTACTGCGACTTTGGACTGGCGAGCATCTTCACTCCTCAAGGCCAGACTGAAGCCGCTGCCAATCCTCGTGCTGACCACGCCAGGCGGCGCTCGCATAAATCGCGGTCTTCGCCTCGGGCAAAGGCAGGTTAAGTACACGAGAAGCTACGTAGATCGCTTCGATCGGCGACAGGCCCAGTTCTCGCAGTTCCTGGAATACCGGTTCTCGCTCAACTTGCCCTCGACCCACGATGCTCGATACCAACCCATCCAGTCGGGATCGATCCATTTCTCTAATCTCCTAGGATCTTTGCGACGTCCAAGGTCATCGACCCTGGGCGCTTGAAGATACTTCCGTCCGGTTGCGGTATATGCCGCTCATAATGCAGCACGACGGTGCTATACCCCTGAGATCTCGCCTGCTCGGCGATGGAGCGCTTCATCTGCCGGATTGCATCTGGCCCAATCGGGGCGCGACTGAGTCCCTGAGTCCCCTTCGGGAAAACCATCAATCCGTCCAGATGCATGGTGTCTCCGGCCGCTCTGACGGTCGCCATCGTCTCAATCGTCTGCCCTCCAACCTCGAATGAACCGTCCCAGATATCTCCTTCGGTGAGTGGAAAGCAGTTGCTGTTGTGCACGAGTACCGGCGTGGTCCCCGCGAGTACATAGTACGTGTGAAGGTTTTCGACGGTGAGGTTGTAGGTGCGTGCGTGCCGGTCGTAGGAACGATTGGCCTGCACCTCGACAGTGGTGTGGTCGGTGCTCAAGAGCGTTGTGCCCGGGGCGACTTCCTTCGCCTTGAGCCAGCGGTTCGCCGAGGGGCTCCAGAAGGGGTGCTCGTAGGTGGCGGTGATTTTCTGGGGGCCGTCGGGGGTGGCGATGGCCAGTTCATTGAAGTGTTTGTCCTCTTCGGTGATGATCAGTCGGGTGACCTTGCGCTGAGCTGTCACCCCGGCGACCGGGTCGGTCGCGAGGACTGTGTCTCCCTTCCTGATGTCCTCGATGTTCCGCGTGGAGGAGTCACCCATGAGGACTTTGGTGCCGGCCAGGAAGCACTGGGTGCAATGCTTGAGACCACTCGCCTCTTTGTTGATGCGAGATCCGCGGGCAAGTTTCTCTACATCGTCTGCCCCCTTGAGGCCCTTCACTCCGACTTCAAGGCCCTTGGCGACCTTCCCTACCGGCAGGAACCCTGCGATGGTCCAGCCGCAGCCTTCCCAGGAGCCGTCGACGACGCAGGCGACAGCGTCATTCGCACCACCCATTTCAAGGAGGGTGCCGAGGATTCCTTGAACGCAGCGGGGGTCTTTTATCCCCCAGAACAAGGTGGGGCACTTCCCCGCCTGTTGCTCAACTTCCGCGGCCTGCCGGCGTGCGGCCTCCGCCTCACGTGCTTCCTTTGATTTCTTCTCGTCCCTCATCTCTTGTTCTCTGGTCTGCTGCGCCCATTCCCAATGCTGCTGTACGAGGCGGAGTTCTTCGACGCGCGCCTTGACTCCCGCTGCCGCGCGGGCTGCGGCGTCGGCGTCCTTGCCTGCCTGCACAGCCGAGGCATACGCGGCGGCAGCTGAGCTGTATGCGGCGTCGGCAGAACCTCGAGCCCAGGTGGCTGATTCCTCTGCTCGTGCGGCGGAGGCTTCGGCCGAGTCGGCGGCGGTTGCGGCGTCGCTTGCGGCCGCGCGTGCGGTGCGGGCCGAGCGGGCCGCATCGTCTGCTGATTTCTCGGCCTGCTGGGCGTAGGTGCGGGCCTGTGCGGCGTGGTCCTTGGCCTGGCCGGCGGAGGTCTGGGCCTGCTTGGAGTACTCGGCGGCCTTGTCCGCAGCGTGGTGGGCGTTGGCGGCGACCCCGGAGGCCAGGGCGGCGTTCTGCTGGGCCTTGGACGCGGCTACGGCGGCTTCGGCGACCAGTTGTTTGACGGCGGCGACGTGGGTGGTGGCGAGTTCGTCGCGGCGGATGGCGTTGTACTGGCCGACCTGGATGAAGGCGTGCAGGAGCTGGGGCGGGCCTTCGAGAGCGACCTTGGCGGCCGCCTTGGCCTCGGGGCCGCCGCTGTCCTCCAGGCGGGTGGCCTCGATGCGTTCGTCCGACAGACGTGCGCGGTACTGGTCCTTGTTGAGGAAGGCGCGGACCTTGTCGGCCGAGCCGTCCTGCAGCGCCTCCCGGGCGGCGGCCTTGACTTCTTTGCCGGCGCCGTCGGAGATCTGGGTGGCGCGGAGGCGGTAGTCGATGAGCGCCGCGTCGTGTTGGCCGGTGCGCAGGAAGTCCGCGATCTGCTTCGCGTCGCCCTTGAGCGCCTGGGCCGCGGCTTCCTTCACGGATTTGATGCCGCTCTCGTCCGCCAGGTGCTGGACCTCGTCGTGCTGGTCCTCCTCTACGGCTTTCTGCCGTCCGGTGCGCAGGTATGCGCGGACCGCGTCGTCGCTGCCGCCGAGTGCGGTTTTGGCGGCGGCCTGGCTCCAGGCGCCGCGGGTCTTGAGGATCTGGAGGGCGAGTTTACGGCCCTTGGGGGCGAGGTCCTTGGTGTCGGTGTCCGGGTTCGCGGCCTCGTCGGTGAGGCGGGCGGCTTCGGCGCCGAGGTCCTTGTCGGCTTGGGCCGCCCGTGCGATCTCCGCCTCGTGCTGCTCGTCGGCCTGGCGGAGTTCTCTGGCTTGCTGGACCTGGATGGCGGTGCGGGAGGCCAGTTCCGCGGCTTCGACCTTGCGGGCGGTCTCCTGGACCTTGCTCGCGGTCGCTGCCGCGCGGGTCGCCGTGTCAGCGGCTTCCCGGGCCGCGTCTGCGTGGGCGTCGGCCTGCTCTGCGGCGTCGGCTGCCTCTCCGGCGTGCTTGGCCGCCTCTTCGGCGGCCTTGCCGGCCTTCCGGGCGTGATCGGCGGCCTTGCCGGCCGCCTCCCGGGCCTCGTCCGCCGCGTCGGCTGCTTCGTTGGCCAGGGCCTGGGACTGCTTGGCGGCGCGGGCGGCCGCGTTGGCCTGGCTGCGGGCAGTGGCCGCCCACTGCTTGGCCTGGGCGGAGTCCGCGCCCGCCTGGCCGGCGAGGTTGCCGGCCTCGTCCGCCGCGTCGGCGGCCCTGAGGGCGTTGGCGCTGGCACTGGCGGCCGCCCCAGCCGCCTCGCCCGCCGCACGGGTGACAACAGTCACCTGCGCGGCGGCCTCCTCGGCCTGCTCGGCTGCCTTCGACGCGTTGAATGCGTCCTCGGCCGCCTTGCGTGCGTTGGCGGCGCCGCCCGCGTCGTTGGCCGCGTCGGCGGCCGCATCGCGCGCCCGCGACGCCGCCTCGGCGGCTCCGGCGGCGGCGGAGGCGGCGTTCGCGGCGGCGTTCGAGGCCATGCGGGCAGCGGAGTTGGCGGCCTGTGCCGCGCCGATGGCCTCCTGCGCCGCCTTCGCCGCGCTCTTCGCCGCCTCGGCCGCGCGCCCGGCCGCGCTCGCCGCGCGTCCGGCGTCCTTGCCGGCCGCCTTGGTCTCTTCCGCTGCCTTCTGTGCCTGCTCCTTGGCCAGTTCGGACGCCTGCACCGCGCGTTCGGAGGCCCGCTTGGCGGCCTCGGTCTGCTCCTTGGCGACCTTGCCGGCTTCCTCGGCCTGCTCGGTCAGCTGGGCGACGGTGGCCCGTTCCTGGTCGCGGGCGCGGGCGACGTACTGCCCGACGTTCAAGAACTCTCGGACGTCCTCGATGGAGCCGTTGAGCGCGAGCCGGGCGGCCGCCTTGGTCGCGGGGCCGGCGCCGTCCTCGATCTGGGTGGCCCGGATCTGCTCGTCGGCCTCCCGGGCCCTGTACTGCATCGTGTCGAGGAACTTCTTGACGTCCTCGTCCGAGCCGTTCAGCGCCTTGCGCGCGGCCGCCTTGACGGTGGGGCCGGCGCCGTCCTCGATCCGGGTGGCCTCGATCCGCCGGTCCTGGCGCAGCGGTTCCTGCCAGCCGGTCTTCAGGAAGGCCCGCAGCTCTTCGGTCGTCCCGTTGAGCACCTTGTGTATTTCTTTGCGGATTTCAGGTCCGCCCACGTCGTACATGCGGGTGGCATCGAGACGGTCGTCGTTGAGCTCGGCCAGGTCCTTCTCCCGGTCGAAGAACTGGCGCACGTCCGCGTCGGAGCCCAGCAGCGCGGTCTCGGCCGCTGCCCGGGTATCGGTACCGCCCTGCATCCACAGGTCCACGATCCGGTCGCGGTCGGTCTTCTCGGGCAGGGAGGTTCCGTCGCCTGGTTTCGGGTCGGCCGAGGCGGGGCTTTGCCCGATCAGGCCGAGGAGGAGCGCGAGAGGCAAAAGGGTCAGGCACAGGATGCGTATGCCCAGCGCCTGTCTTCTCCCGGGTCTCGCCAAGTAAAGGCTATTTCTCACTGGTTATCTACCCCTCTTGCCGGTCGATGGCTGCCGCAATTCGGCGGCGTGAGCATATCCGCCCCGCCGGGGCAGGGAGGGGAGGGCGTGGCCGAAAATCGACCCACTCTGACCTGCGCAAACGGTCAAAAGATGATCAAGATTGTCATGCATGCATCAGGAAATTACCAGTGGTAACGATTCCCTGATTAGCGCTTATGCACTTTAGGGCAGGGAAAAATCCAACAAAGTCGAGAAGGGTGGTAGGTTACCGGCCGCTGGTCTTTATTTCGCTATTACGCACTGCCTGCCTCATTGCTAGAATCCCGGAAGGAACCTTTGTTGATATCTCGCGCGCGCAAAATGCTGCTTGCCGGTGCCTTCGGAACCGCCTGCGCCATCGCGGCCGGCACCATCCTCGGTAGCGCGGCAGTCGCCGCCCCCGATCCCGCGGACGACAACCCGCTGCCGTCCGCGGTGGAAACCTTCCAGTACCCGAACGCGGAGAAGATCCTCAAGGAGCGGGGCATCGCCCTGCGCAAGGGCGACGGGCACATCACCCTGGCCGACTGCGCCGCCACCCACGACATCGTCGTCATGTCCTCCAGACGCGAGGACCCTGACCCGGACGGGGGCACGTTCTGCTTCAAGGTCACCGGAACCGGCAAGAAGGGTTACCTCTCCCTGGAGATCCCCAAGGTCTTCCGCATCGCCACCGGGGACTACGCCGTCCAGGCCAGCCTGACCTCGGAAGGCCAGACCCAGACCGTCGACGTCCCCAAGGACACCGACGCACCGGTCGGCGAGGGCCACAAGCAGCCCGCCACCGTTCTGGTCGAACTCCGCGTCACCGCCTGACCGCCCGCTCATGGCACGCACCCCGGCCGCAGCCGGCTCCGCCCCGTCTCCGAAGGAAGACTCATGCCTGTCAGACGACCGCGCATAGCGCGCGTGACCGGTCTCCTCTCCACCGCCCTCGCCGCCACCCTGACGCTCACCGCCGCGCCGGCCCACGCGGTCGCCGGTGAGACCGTCAAGGAGGGCTCCTACGCGTTCACGGCCAAACTCGACATCGGCGGACAGCGCAGCTGCTCGGCCACGCTCGTCGAGCAGCAGTGGCTGGTCACCGCCGCCAGCTGCTTCACCGACGACCCCGTCCACCCGACCCCCATCGAAGCCGGTGTCCCGAAGCTGAGGACGACGGCGATCATCGGGCGCACCGACCTCACCCGCGAGGAGACCGGCACCCAGGCCGACGTCGTCGAACTCGTGCCCCGCACCGACCGTGACCTGGTCATGGCCAGACTCGCCAAACCGGTCACCGGCATCACCCCGGCCCCCCTCGGCTTCAATTCCCTGCTGCCGGGCGAGAACATCCTGGTGAGCGGCTACGGCCGGACCGCCGACGAATGGGTCCCCGACCGCCTGCACTCCGCCAGGGCCACCGTGGGCGCGGTCAAGGACACCAGCGTCACCCTCACCAGCAAGACCGACACCGCCATGGTCTGCCAGGGCGACACCGGCGGCCCCGCCTTCCGCGCCACCGGCGGCAACTACGAACTCGTCGGCATCCACAGCACCTCCGGCCAGGCCGGCTGCTTCGGCACCGACGAAGCCGAGAAGCGCACCGCCGCCTCCGAGGCCCGCGTCGACGACATCGCCGGCTGGATACAGGCCGTCGCCTCCCGCACCCTCCTCGACCGCGCCCAGTGGCAGAACGCCGCCTACCTCGCCTCCGGCCACTTCACCAGCCCCGCCGACGGCCGGCGCCGCATGGACCTGTTCGTCGTCTGGAAGGACGGCTCCGCCACCCTCTACCAGGGCGCCGACCACGACGACCCCAAGCAGCCCTTCTCCACCGCCCACCAGATCGCCGCCGCGGGCAGCTTCTGGACCCGCGCCCAGGCCATCACCGGCGGCACCTTCGCCGCCGACGGCCTGGACGGCGTCACGGTCCGCTGGTCCAACGGCAAACTCTCCACCTTCACCCACCTCGACCAGAACGGCGTCCACGACGAGCAGGTCCTGCGCGAGCCCGGCGGAGACAACCCGTTCTGGAAGAACGCCCGCCTGATCACCGCCGGCCGCTACACCGACAACCCCCTGCGCGACGACCTCCTCGTCCTGTGGGACGACGGGTCCGTGTCCATGTACGCGCACACCTCCACCCAGGGCCTGAAGGGCTGGACCCAGCTCCACGACGCCGGCAAGGACGCCTGGACCGGGGCCGCCCAGCTCAGCGCCGGAGAATTCACCGGCAAGAAGACCGACGACCTCGTCATCCGCTGGCAGGACGGCGACACCACCATCTTCCCCGGCGTCGACACCAACGGCTTCCACGGCCGCACCCGCATCCGGGACGTCGGCTCCCCCTGGAAGAACGCCGAAATACTCACCGTCGGTGCCTTCACCACCCCCGCCGCACGCCCCGACGACATCCTCATCCGCTGGGCCAACGGCAACCTCGGCTACTACCCCCACGTCGACGCCAACGGCACCCACGACGCCATCCCTCTCGTCAACCGCTGACCACCAACCTCAGCGAAGGCATGGAGCAGCCCCGCCTGCCCGGACGTCCCGGGCAGGCGGGGGTGGGTCCCGTCTCCGGCGGAACCAAGACCGAAAGTTTCCGGTTTACG
>NZ_JBWKFF010000046.1:15572-19826 GCF_056434425.1 Streptomyces sp. NPDC044033
GAACAACAGTAGCCCCTCCCTTCTCCGCCGCTCGACCAACCCACCACGGGGGGGGGGGGGGATCCTCCGTTGGCCGGGGGGTCGGCCGGGCAGGCGGGGCTGCTCCATGCCTCGGCCGACCCCGATACCGAATGCTGACGGTGCCGCCCCGAGATGTCCTGGTGGGCGACGGTGCCGGGGCTCAGTTCCCGCGCTGGAGCGCGCCTCCGAGAGGCCCTCGCCGCCCGCCAGGCCCAAGAACATTGAGCGACGAGCCCTCCGAGTACGGCGACGAGGGAGAGGGCCGCATCCGGCTCGCGCCGGCCCTCTTCCCGCTGCTGGCTCCCGACGTGTCAGTATCCGTGTTCTCGGCCGTGATGAACCTGCTCGCCGAGCTCCGCGTCAATGCCGTTCCACCGCCGGCACAGCCGGTCCCGGGGCGGCCAGGCTGGTACTCGGCACCGCTCGCCCGTGACCTCGGGCTCACTGAGTACTACGTCGGCGCTACCGAGCCGGGCGCCGACGGGCCGACGCTCTACGCCGCCCGCATCGTGATCTCCGACGACTGGCCCGACTTCTGAACAGTGCCGGTCAGCGCCCGCAGTACGGGCACCGCCCGCTGCGCCGGCCCCGCGTCTCGAAGGTGATCCCCCGCTCGCGCAGCCTGCGCAGCTGGTAGGAGACGGCCGAAGGGGAGGAGAGGCCGGCCGCCGCGGCGAGCTCACGCACCGAGGTCGCCTCCCATAGGCGGCCACCCACTCACGGGCGGCGCGCACGATACGGGCCTGCCGCTCGGTCAGCGGCGCCCTCACGCCTGCTCCGGGGCCGTCACGCGGGCCAGATTCTCGAGGGCGACCCGGGCGGCGGGGGTGCCGGCCGGGATCTGCCGGCAGGGGTGGGCGGCGCTGCGTGCGGAGAGCTGCAGCAGCCGCTGGCGGTGCGCGGCGGTGTCTGTCGTACGGCCGGTGCGGCGGCGAGCCGGTCGTAGGCGACGTACCAGGGGGCCGTCTGGTCCTCCAGGAAAGCGGAAGGAAAGGGGTACCGGTCCACGCCCTCATTAGGTCGCAAGTTCGAATCTTTGGGTAAAGATGATCACTGGCCAGGGCTTTCGGGCTAGGCGGTTTCTTTCGGATCACCTCGCCGACCAGATGAAGATGGCGGCGACTTGGAGTCCGGCCATGTAGATGGTGGCGGTCTTGTCGTATCGAGTGGCCAGGCCGCGCCACTGCTTGAGCTTGTTGATGCACCGCTCGACCGTGTTGCGCCGCTTGTATGCCTCGCGGTCGAAGGCCGGCGGGCGGCCGCCGGATCGGCCTCGCTTCTTGCGCTTGGCGATCTGGTCGGAGGGCTGTGGGATCACTGCTCGGATCCCGCGCCGACGAAGGTGGGTCCGGATCGCGCGGGACGAGTAGGCCTTGTCGGCAAGGACCATCTCCGGACGTGTCCGGGGGCGGCCGGTCGGCCGCGACACCCGTAACTGGCTCATGACCTGTGTGAACGCGGGCGCGTCACCTGCCTGGCCGGGCGTGAGTATGAAGGCGAGCGGTCGGCAGCGGCTGTCGGCGGCGAGGTGGATCTTGGTAGTCAGCCCGCCGCGGGACCGTCCCAGGGCATGGTCGTCCGGCTCGCCGGCCGGGGCCCCTTTTGACGGGCCCCGGCGGAGTGCTGGTGGGCTCGGACGATGGTGGAGTCGACCGCGACAACCCAGTCGAGGTCGCCGTCGGCGTCGGCCTGGGCGAGCAGGGCGGTGAAGACCTTCTCCCAGGTACCGTCGGCGGCCCACTTCCGCAGGCGGTTGTGGGCGCCCTTCCACGAACCGAAGTGCTCGGGCAGGTCCATCCACGGCGTCCCGGTGCGGTACTTGAACGCAATCGCGTCGATCACCTGCCGGTGATCACGCCACCGCCCACCCCGCCGAGGCGTCCGGTCCGGCAGCAACGGCTCGATCCGTGCCCACTGGGCATCAGTCAACGACACACATCAACCAACGATCGGATGATCTGAAAGAAACGGCCTAGCCCCCTGCTGCCCGACGCCGTACGCGACCTGAGCGGCGAGCCCGGCGACTTCCGCGCGGTGCTGCCCTTCTCCACCCGCTTCCCCATCGGCCGAGGCCCGGGCATGCACACCATGGCTGCCGTCGGCGACCTGACCAGCACGGCCCTTAACTCCGAGCCCCTGCGCCTGTATCAGTGCACCGAACGCCTATCCCGCACCCGACGCTCAACGCACCTCGGACGCGACACACACCTCCTCGACGCTCCGGACCTGGACCAGATCCTTCGCGCCGCCGCCTGCGACCGCCTGCGCATCCTCGCCCTCTATCACAACCCCACCACGCGTACCCGCCTGCAAAAACTCCTCTGCTATCACTTCAACCGACCCGACCTCGCCGACGTCGCCGACGCAAAGCTGGACGACACACTGATCCCGCTCAACGACCACATCGAGATCAGCTTCAGCCACGTACCCCAGCTCCTTGAACACCGCAGTGACCACACCGGCCGTCTCGCCGCCGCCCAAGCGATCCCACACCGCAGCGCCCCACCCGGAACCCGCATCCTTGCTCTGGCAGAGACCGAATTCGACGCCTCGGACTGGTCCCGCCGACGCCGCGCCGCGCGCAACCCCGACACCACGGAGAAGGATCCGTACCTGGCCGACGCCAAGCCATACGCCAGCCGATACCTAGCCAGACTCGGGATTCTGGCCCAGTTCCTTACCTTCCGCGACCGCCCCTTTCAGCCGAGTCGCAGCGCCGCAAAGATCGAGAACCCTACCGAGCTTGAACGCCTGGGCCAGGAACTCTCCGGTGACCATCCCGGCCACTACGCCATCGCCGACATGATGCGCGGCGCCGGTCTTGTCCCCTCCCGACTCACCCGCAACCTCGCCTACACCGACGACGGCCTCAAAGAACCCCTCATCCATGTCGGCCTCCACCTGCGTCAGCAACGCGGCGACTGGAAGGCGGGTGAACCCCCGCGCCTCGTCTGGCTCATGAGCGCACTCATCCCCGACGGCGAGTACTGGCGCGTCCTCGCCTACCGCCCTGGCTCCGCCCACGCCCCCGGCACCTGGATTCCTTACACCGAAGCCAACGTCGCATTCCGCTCCGGCCAGCTGCCACCCGGCCGCCGCCAAGACCAACACCTCACCCACGACGGCAACAGCTGCCGCAGCCTGTGGCCCCACCTCGCCAACACCCACCTCGACCAGCCGATCGAGCCCGACGGCACCATCAAAAACCTCGAAGGACGCCTTGCCCTCCCCGGCCTGTCCCTCGCCGAGCACCAACGGCCGCGCGCCATCGTCCGCGTCACCGACGACAGCACTTTCGGCGGCAAACTCCCCCGCCCCGCGCTCCTTCAGCATCCGCGCACTGACCCCGAGACCGGCCTGGAAGTACTCGAACCGGGCAAGCGCACCAACGGGCTCTTCGCCCACCCCACGGCCCTCGCCACCTGGTATCTCGCACATGTACCCCAGCAGTTCAACGGCGGCACCCGCTATGCACGAGCCGGCGAACACTACAGCCGCTGGGCCAGCGACGACCCCGAGGAACAGGCCGAGAACTGGTACGCCCACACCCTCACCGAGCTCCACATCCCTCACACCGCCGCCGGAGACAACCCGTACCGCTACGCACTCTCGGCAGCACGCCTGTGCGACAGCGCCCTCTCCTACGATCACCGCACTGACTATCCCCTCCCCGTCCACCTCGCGATCCAGATGGACAAAGACCACCCCAGCTACCGGCGCATGCTTCACGAAGAGGAAGATGCTGGGTAAGGCACACCGCAGCCCGCTGTCGGCGCCTCGGCACCCCGCCCGGCTGACGTGATAGGGCCACGCGGTGCGCAGAGTACGGAAAGCGGGTGCCTGCGATTCGTGCCTGCACGATGATGGACGAGGGCGGTGGCCAGGCTGTCTGACCGGATAGGGGAGTTGGGTGGGGGAGATCGACTACGCAGCGGCGATCGCTCAGGCGCGAGAGCGTCTGAGCACCCTGGGGGTAACCGCGCCCGGGGATCTTGCGAGTGCCGCCGCAGTCGGTATCACCGAGTTGGTGTGGCGCAACGGGCCCATCGAAGACGCTCATGCGGGAGCACGGGGCCGACGCAACAAGCTCCATGACGGTGTTATGTTCGCGCGTAACACCTGGATCTACCATCAAGCTCTAGAGATCATTAACTGTGGGGGTTCTGGCCCTGCTGACGGTTGAGGTCGTGTGCGGTAAGCCGGAGGTATGCGGTATCCCGATGGTGGTGGGCT
>NZ_JBWKFF010000047.1:0-17252 GCF_056434425.1 Streptomyces sp. NPDC044033
GTGGGGGGTTTGGGCGGGTATGTTTTCCCTTTTCACTTCGAAGTGGATCCCCCGTTTCTGCCCGGGGGCGGGGGACCCCCCCCCGCCCCCCCCCCCCCCCCCCCCCCCCCCCCCCACGACCATGCCCACTATGCCGAGCAGCGCGCAGCATATGGCGACGAACGGGGAGAGGAGACGGCGCATTCAAGCCTCCGTATTGAGAGGGATGGGACCGGCTAATTATGGGGCAGGGGGCAGTTCGGCCCGTCCGGCGCAGCGTCATCGTCTCTCCAGGCGTCATTTCCCCTGAGTACCTGGTCCGCGCACTGGCCAGGCTGAGTGACGTCAGCCTGACCGGCTTCCTGCCCCCACGCCGGCCCCGGGCCGTGAACGAGCCGGTGGATTCCCGCCTACCGCAGGGAGTGGAACCACCGCACCACGGCGGCGGTTCCCGATTGTTGGGCGCCCAGGTGGCGGGAGCCTTCGTAGTCCGGACTGCCGAGTCCGACCAGCGCGGCATCGAGGCCGCGGGAGCGTAGGTCGGCGTGGCAGTGGGTGGCGTTCGCGGTGACGGCCTGCTCGTCCTCGTCGGCGTAGTACAGCCGGACCGGAGCCTGCGGCGACCAGTCGGTGCACACGCCGTCGGCGACTCGCAGGGCTGCCGCCAGCCGGCCGGTGGGGTGGGCCAGCATCGCCCGGCCTCGTGATGTGAGAAGCGCGTCGAGGGAGTCAGGGGTGCCGGCCGCGACTTCCGGACCGGTGTGGGTGCCATCCAGCAGACCCTCGATCGTCCGGTCGTACGGAGCCTGGAACACCTGGGCCGGCGTGTCGTACAGATGGTGCAGGCGGTTGAAGACGACCAGCGTCAACGCCGAGTAGAGCACGCTTGCCTTCGGCGCCGTTCGCCCGGCCAGCAGCACGGGCAGCTGCGCGTCCCGGAACGCGTATGCGCCGCTGACGGGTGCCACCGCGCGTAACCGGAACCATCCGTCGGCGCCGTCCTGCAGCGACCGGGCCAGTCCCAGTGCCGCTGACGCGCCCTGCGAGAAGCCCGTGGCCAGCACCTCGCGCCGTAGCTCCCGCCCCTTCGCTCGCACGACGGCGCGGGACGCGCGCAGCATGTCCAGGGCGGCCGTCGTCTCCGAAGGCACGTCCATCCACGGGTGCGGGCCGGGGCCCAGGCCCAGCCCGAGATAGTCGGGGAGCACGGCGGCGAACCCGGCGGAGGCGTAGGTCAGGGCGGGGGCCTGGTGCCAGACGCCGGTCGAGACGGAGGCGACGTTTTCCTTGAACAGTTCGGTGCCGTGCGTGAATGACACGGCTCGCAGCCGCCGTTCGCCGCTCCGGGGGAGGGCCAACAGCCCGCTGGCGGTGGTGGGCCGGCCGTGGGGGTCCACTGTGCGGTACACGATCCGGAAGGTGTCCAATCCGTACCGCACGGCGCCGGTGTCCCACGCCCCCGCTCTGTCTCCCGCCAGTTCGGCCGTGACCTGTCGACCGGTCAGCGTCCGCAGGTGCTCGACCGACACGAGCCTGCCCCGCTGCGTGTTTGCCGCGACTGGCGCCATGGCGACAGTCCGGGGCTCTACGGCGCCCTGTGCGACCACGGCCGTCGCGCCGCTCGCAGCCAGCGCCACCGATACCGCCGAGACCATCAGTATCCTGCTCATTCGCTTCATGCCGAGACCGTATGTATCTCCCGGCACGGCTGAACATCCGGTCAACCAGCCATCGGGCATGGGGCTTTCCTCAGGGATGGTTCGATGTTTCCTCACCAGTGACCTGGGCGACTTGGAACGGGCGACGGCCGGACGGCTCGACTATGTCGCCGCCACAAGGGAGAAGCGGAACCTTTCTGCCGACACGCACCGGCACTGGCCCCGAGCGTATTTCAGTGGACCGCGACCGCCGACGAGATCCTGACCAGGCTCCGGCCTGCCCAGATCACTATCAAGGAACTCAACGCGAACAGCACCAAGCGAATCGATCAGGATCGCGGGGCGCCAGAACGTCGGCACCGGCTTCCGGCTCATGGCCTTACTCCGGTGTGACGTGCGCGCTCCCGGTGAAAGTCTCGTCGAGGAACCGGACCGTGCCGGGTGAGGCCACCAGCAGGATCTTGCGCAGAGCGTTGCGCAACTGGCCCAGTTCCTCGTCGGTCAGGGCGTCGACGACCATGCGCCGGACCTCGCGAACGTGGAACGGAGCGGCCTCGGTGATCTTCTCGTAGCCGGCGTCGGTGAGGACGGCCTCGACCGAGCGGGAGCTCTCCGAGCAGTTGCGCCGTTCGACCCAGCCGGATTTTTCGAGTCGGCCGACCGCGTGCGACAGGCGCGACTGGGAGCCGTTGGCCATCTGCGCCAGCGTGGCCATCTGCATCGCCCGGTGCGGAGCGCCGGACAGGCCGGCCAGGATCGAATACTCGAAGAAGTTCAAGCCCGAGTCGCGGCGCAGCTGGGTGTCGATCACGGCGGGCAGCTGCGTGATCGCGCCCGTCAGTTGCATCCAGGCGTAGAGCTGCGTTGGTGTCAGCCAGGGTGCGTCCTCACTCATGCCCCCAGCTTAGTGGATTGAAAGTTCAACTCCAGCGTGGCACCATCGCCCTGCGGGTTGAATGTTCAATTCGCGGCTCGCGCCGGGCCGGGGGGTCTGTGCGCGCTCACGACAGGACGAACTCCAAGGAGTTTCCCCATGACCCTCTTGCGTATCGACGCGAGCATCCTCGGCCCGATCTCGGCCAGCAGAGAGCTGGCCGACCTGGTCCTGGCCGAGTGGACCGCCGAGCGCCCGGACGCGAAGGTCGTGACCCGCGACCTGGGCACCGACCCGCTGCCCGCGGACGCGTGGGCGATCGCCGTGGACGCCGAGCACAACACGCCCGAGGGCCAGCGCAGCGACGCCCAGAAGGCGGCCGGAGCCCTGGCCAAGGAGGTCCACGACGAACTGGCCTCGGCCGACGCCGTAGTCCTCGCGTTCCCCCTCTACAACTGGGGCGTTTCCGCCCACGTGAAGAACTGGATCGACCTGGTCATCGCCGGGGCCGTGGTCGCCGGGGGCACCTCCGGTGACCGCATCCTGGACGGCAAGCCGGTCGTCCTACTGACCACCCGTGGCGGCAACTACTCCAAGGGCACCCCGAAGGAGGGCTGGGACCACAGCACCCCGTTCCTGCGCCGCGTCCTCGCCGACGCCTGGGGCGCGGAACTCACCGTCATCGAGCGTGAGTTCACCCTTGTCGGCATCAAGCCCGAACTCGACCGGTTCGCCGAACTCGGCGCCCAGTTGAAGAAGGCGGCCCACGAGGCCGCCACCACAGCCGGCAAGGCCCTCGCCGCCGGCTGACGTTCACGGTCGGGACGGCGGGACTGCCTGACGACAACACCCGCGCTTGCCCCGCCCGGCGAGCGCGGGCGTCGGTTCTGGGGCTGAGACCTTCACCCTGGTAGCGCCGATGCGAGCGCCCAGTAGGCGATGCGTTCCTCCCCACGGTCACGGCCGCCGCCCGCGCCTTCAAGGACCACTGGACGTGGCCGGTCCGGATCGTGCGTGAGGCAAACACCCCGACACAGGCGCACCAAGTCCGCGGCGCGCGTGATGCCGTCGCGATGTCGTAAACCGGAGGAGGCAGTGTGACCGAGACCGGTCGGTGGCGGCCGCGGCGGGCCTGGGCCGCGCTACTGGGCCCGCGGGAGGAGGTCGACGTCGATCGCGCGGCCTCCTCGCGCGCGGTCGTCGAGGACGCCGTCGCGCGCGTCGGCGCGAACCCCGTGCGCTGGGCGATCGAACTGAGTTCCGTGGTCGTGCGTCGGATCGTCGACGAGGTGCCGGCCCTCGGCGGTAGCCCGGCCGCGGTCGAAATGCTCCGCCGAGGCAATGAAGCGACCACCTTGCGGGCGTTGTTCACCCTGGTGGAAGGCCCGGCCGCCGCCCCGCCCGTCGATGAGGCGACCCTGGAAGGCATCCGCGAGTTCGTTCGCCGGGCCGTACCGCTCGAACAGGTGCTGCAGGGCGTCCGTATCGGTCACGCGGCGACCAACGAGGCGTTCCTGCGGGCCTGCGTCGAGCGGGTCGACCCGGACGTGGCGGTCGATGAGGTCACGGCGATCTCCCGAGAGCTGTTCTCGTACGTCGATGACCTCTCCGACACGATGATCCGTACCTACCTCGTGGAGTACGAGGTGTGGAGCACCAGCGCGGCCGCGGCACGGGCCGGCATCGTCCGTTCGCTCCTGAGCGACGCCGCGACGCCGGACGTCGGCGAGGCGTCGCGGGCCCTCGGCTACGACCTGCGGCGGACCCACGAGGCGGTGGTGGTGTGGTCGGACTCGCCGAACGGCGGCTCCACGCTGCAGACGGCGGCGGTCGAGGTGCTCCGAGCCCGGGGCGCCGGCACGACGCTGGTCATACCCGCGGCCTCCGGACGGTTGTGGGCGTGGGGCACTGTGCCTCCGGACGGCACACGCCGGACCGGTTCGTGGGAGGCAGTCACGGAGGCACTGTCGCGCCATCGGATACAGGCGGCCTTCGGGACCCCGGTCGACGGCGTCGCGGGCTTCCGCCGCTCCCACCGTGAAGCTGAACGCGGGGAGAGTATCGAGCGGCTGCGGCGCGATGCCGGGCGGGCTCCGAGGCGTGCGACCGCCTACGACGACGTCGCGGCCATCGCGCTGCTGGCCACCGATCTCGACGCGGCCGGTGACTTCGTGCGACGTGAACTCGGCGGTCTCGCCGCCCGCAGCGCACCGGTACAGGCACTGCGGACCACGCTGTACCACTACATCGGCGCCGAGCGCAGCCTCGCGGATGTCGCCCGACGCCTGCACGTGGCCAGGGGAACCGTGACCTACCGCGTGAAGCGGGCCCAGGAAGTGCTGGGGTACGGCCTCGATGACCGCCGCTTCGCCCTCCATACCGCCCTGACACTCGCCGAGGAGCTGGGGGACGCGGTCCTCCTGCCGCGCGATGTCGAACGGTGAGCCCGCCGCGCAGACCGCGGCCCGGTCCGGACCGGATACCGCAGGCGAACGGCCGTAGGCAAAGGGCTGTAGGCGAAGGGCTGTAGGCGAAGGACCGCAGGCCGGGCTCGGCAGGCGAGGCACTGCCGCCGAGGCACGGCAGACCAATGAGAGGCCGGGATGTTGATCCGGCAGACCAAGCGGCCGCTCCGGAAGCCGCAGTTCAATTCGTGTGTCGGGCGTGGTGGTCCATAAGGCCACGCAGTCCGACGCACGGACTCGAACGCCGGGAGGCGCATGATGATCGACCGAGAGACCTTCGTCGAGCTGATGAGTGGGGTGTGCTCCCCGGTCACCGTGGTGACGGCGATGACCGCCGACGGGCTACCGAACGGCAGCACCGTGTCGAGTTTCACCTCGCTCTCGCTCGACCCACCGCTGGTGAGCTTCGCCTTGGACCGTTCCTCCGGGCTGCTGGCCCACCTCCAGCCGGGAGACCGGGCGGGGGTGAACATCCTCGGCGCCCACCAGCAGGAGCTGGCATCGACGTTCGCCCGGCGACGCCGGGGACCGGGCCTGAAGTTCGCGGGCGTCACCTGGACCGTACGCGCCGGGCTGCCCTACCTGCCCGAGTCCGCCGGCTGGACGGCGGGACGCGTCGAACGCCACGTCGACGGCGGTGACCATGTCTTGCTCGTCGTGCGCGTCGAGGAGGCCGAGTCGACTTCCAAGGCCCCGCTGATCTACGCGCGCCGAGTCTTCGGCACGCACTCCCTTCTCGCCGCCGCGAGCTGACCCATACCCCGCACGACCCCTGACACCGGAGTGACGACGATGAGCATCATCATGGACGCCCCCCACACCACCGACGCCGCGCGTGCGCTGCGGGCCGACCTTGTCGAACGTGCCGCCCTGCTACGGCCGTTGCTGGCCGGCAATGCCGATTCGACCGACCGCGAGCGCGGGGTGCCCGCGGAGAACATCAGCGCCCTGGCCGAAGCCGGTCTGCTGTCGTTGATGCGGCCCGCCCGTTACGGCGGTCTGCAGACCGACTACCGAACCCTGTTGGAGGTCGGCCGCGAGGTCGGGCGCGGCTGTGGTTCCACCGGCTGGGTGGCCGCACTGCTCAACGCCAATGCGTGGTTCGTCGGCCTCTTCCCCGCCCGGGCCCAGGACGATGTCTGGGCCGACACCCCCGACGCCCGAGTCGCCGGCGTCGTGACCCCTTCGGGTACCGCGCGCACTGTCGAAGGCGGGTACCGGGTGAGCGGGCGCTGGGCCCCCGCCTCCGGGTGCGCCCACGCCGACTGGGCGGTCCTCGGGGTCGTCCGGCCGGACGCCGAGGGCACGTCGGACGCCGTCGGCATGGTGCTCGTGCCGACGCCGGAACTGACCGTCGAGGACACCTGGTTCGTGGCGGGCATGCGCGGGACCGCGTCGAACACGCTCGTCGGCGAGGACCTGTTCGTACCCGCGCACCGCTTCCACTCCGTCCCCGATGCCGTCGAGGGCCGCTACGCCACACCCTTCACCGACGAGGCGCTCTACCGGGCGCCGTTCGTGCCGGCCGCCGCGCTCGTACTGACCGGGCCCCAGCTCGGGCTGGCCGCGGCCGCCGTCGACCTCATGAAGGAGAGGGCCCCGCGACGGACGTTGACCATGACGAGCTACGCCTCTCAGGCCGAGGCGCCTACCGTCCAACTCGCCCTCGCGAACGCCGCGTCGCTCGCCGACTCCGCCCAACTGCACGCCTACCGCGCGGCCGCCGACATCGACGAGGCCGCGCGGGCCGGGGGGTTCCCCGACTACGACGCCCGGGCACGGATGCGCATGGACGCGGGGACCGCGGCGGTCCACGCACGTGAGGCGGTCCGCAGCGTCTGCTCGGCCCAGGGGGCTGCGAGCTTCGGCGAGTCCAACCCGTTGCAGCGCATCTGGCGCGACATCGAGACCGGGAGCCGTCACGCCGTCCTCAACCCCGAGGTGGCCGCCGAGATCTACGGGAAATCGCTGTTCGGCATCCGGGGCACGGTGTCCGTGATGGTGTAGCCGCGCTCCCCGCGCAGTGCTCGCTCCTTGTCTTCGTCTTCGTCATCATCGCGGTCGACGGCGTTCGGTCGCGCAACGGCCGCAGGCCGTCGACCGGCTGGGGGCGGTGAAGGCGTAGCGGGCCAGGACGTTCACATTCCTGTGGTTGAGCGGGAAGTCACGCGGTTGTCCCTCCGTAGCCGATCTCGTGCCCCTCGGCTCTGAGCGGGACGGCGGCCACATCGATTCGGGCCTCCCGGTCGAGGAGGCTGTGCGGGTGCTTACTTGGATTCGACTCGTCCGACCGGGTCGGGGCCGCTCGCCAGCGCTTCGCGTGCGATCTGCCAGCTGTTGTCGCCGGGGTGAAGTTCTGTGCGGAGATAGGCCGTGGTGAGCCGCCCGACGGCGGCGACGCGCTCGGGGCTCTCGTCGGTGGTCTCGGCAACGTCGTATCCCGACACCCCGCCGAGTGCGTGCCCCGCGCCGAACAGGGTGAGCAGCGACTTGGGGCCGGAGCCGAGGGCGTAGGGGTCGGCATGCCAATCCGGCCCCATGTCCGTGAAGTGCCGGGAGTCGTCCTCGTCGCCGGCGACGACCAGCGTGGGCGTGGTCATCGTGGAGAAGTCGGTGGTCCGGAGGACGGGGAGCGTGTCTGCCACGGGCCCGTTGAGGACGTCGCCCCGACCGGGCGCGGCCAGCAGCACACCCGCCTTGATCCGGGGCTCGGTGAGGTTCACTTCCTCCCCGTTGTCGGGGTCGGTGACCCGGGCGCCGAGCAGGAGGCTGGAGGTGAAGCCGCCGAAGGAATGTCCGGCAACGGCGACCTTGGTGTGGTCGATCCGTCCGGCGAGCAGCGGCACGGCCTTCTCGATCACGTCGAGCCGGTCGAGGATGTGCGTCATGTCCTCGGCGCGCGAGCGCCAGAAGAAGGGCGCTCCGGCTGCGTCGGCGACCAGGTGGCTCAGGGTCCTGGAGGTGAGGTGGGTGGGTTGGATGACGGCGAACCCGTGTGCCGCCCAGAAGTTGACGAGCGGCGCGTAGCCGTTCAGCGAGGAGAGGTTGTTCGAGGGGCCCTGGCCGTGCGAGAGCAGGATGACGGGAAGTCCCGTGCCGGTCGCGGGTGCTGAGACGCGTATCTGCATGTTCACGGGACGTCCAGGTACGGGCAGCTTCACCGGACTGAAGGAGAGGACCGGGACGGGCTCGCCCAAGGTGTCGGTGACGGTGGCGGTGTCAGTGGAGGCGTTCACGGTGCGTTGGTTCCCCTTCTGTGAGCCTTGCGCCGCCAGCCGGTCTCGGCGGACCGGCGGCGGATCGGGCGGTATAGGTCGCCCCGCTTCGGCTGAACCAAAGCGGAACGTTGCTCCAGTTAGTATCCGGATCGACGTTCCGCTTTGTCAAGGGGTGCCGGAGGAACCGCGATGACGGCGACGCACGCGGGGGAGGACCGGCGGCCGGGTCGAGTGGGGGCTCCCGCAGTGCTGTCGGGCGCCCGTAGCCCCGGACGGCGTGCACAAGGCCAGCGGCGCACCCAGCGCGCACGGTATCGGTCGAGCCGAGGGCGATCCGCATGCACCAGATGACTCCCGAACAGCCCATGGCGCAGGGACGCGAACACTTCGGAAGCGACGAACGGCGGCGGCCCGAGAGGCGGCGGGGGAGTGGTGAAGGCCCCGTACCCGGCGACGGTGAGTACGGGGCCTTCGTGTGGAGCGCCCGGCGGTATCTGCACTTGCGCTTCCCGCCGAATGGCGGGCGTTGCCTTTTCCTCGGACCGTAGACGTGTGACTCCAGTGTCATGCAACGGAGTTACTGACATGGTCCCGCAAGGCCCAGCGCGCTCAGGTTGTCGCGAGCGGTGATGCGGTCGGGCAGTGCGAGCCACCCCGGAGGTGTCGGGGGACGGGCCTGGGGTCTCTGCAGGGTTACGAGGCGGGTGCGGCGACGGCCGCGGTCTAGTCTTTGGGGGCTGAGTCGCGGAGCGGAACCCGGGTGTTACGCGGGGGCGTTGGGGGCGTACGGAATGCGTTGGGCCGTATATCGGTGGTGCGAGACCCGCACGTCAGCGGAGGGAACGCCCGGTCGGCACGGACCGGCAAGCAGCCGGGAGCGGGCCGTCCAATTCTCGATCACCGTCCTGTGGGGAACGCCGCGCGCCGACCGAGGCCGACCGTGACCAGTGCCATGAGCGCGAGAACGATCATCCCGATCGGAAGGGCCGACGCGCCCACGCCCTCGACGAGGACGGCCCCCACCGCGCCGCCCGCGAAGATCGCCAGGTTGAAGGAGGTCGTCAGCATGGCGTTCGCCGCGTCGGCGTTCTCACCCGCGGCCTCGCCCATGGCCGTCTGCAACTGCGTCGCCGCGCCGCCGAACGCGAGACCCCACAGGATGATCGCGAGCAGTACGAACGGGGTGGACTGCTGAGCGGCGATGAGAAGCGCGCCCGCCGCGATGAACAGGATCACGCTCACTATGGTCAGCCTGCGCAGTGCGCGGTCGATGAATACGCCGGTGATCCAGATCCCTGCGAGGGCGGCGATGCCGAAGACGAGAAGTGTGATGTCGGGCCTGAGCGTGAGGTGCATCTGCTGTAGGTACGAAGCGATGTAGGTGTAGAGCAGGTTGTGCGCGAGCATCCAGACGAACACGACGGCGAGGATGGTCACCACGCCGGAAATGCCGAGCACCCGAGTGAGCGGAGCGCGTGTCCGCGCCGTCTGCCCCGGGGCGTCGGGCACGAGGAACTTCGCGCAGATCATGACGATGATGCTGACCAGTGACATCGCGGCGAAGGACCAGCGCCAGCCGACCGTCGAGCCCAGCCAGGCGCCGAGGGGCGTTCCGACGGAGAGCGCGATCGGGGTTCCGGTCATGGCGACGGCGAGGGCGCGTCCCGCGTGTTCGGGTGCCGCGATGCGCCGCGCGTACCCGGCGAGCATGCCCCACAGCAGGCCGGAGAAGGCCCCTGCGGCGAAACGGGCGGCAAGGGCGAGGGCGAGTGACGGCGATACGGCGGTGACGGCATTCGCGATGAGGAACCCGAGCAGACCGGTGAGAAGGAGCGGCTTCCGTCGCATTCCGCGCGTCAGCGTGATCGCGGGGATCGCCGCCAGGACGGTGCCGATCGCGTAGGCGCTCACGAGTTGGCCGGCACTGCCTTCGGAGACCGCGAGTCCGGCGGCGAGCTGCGGGAGCAGCCCCGCCGGCAGCGTCTCCGTCATGATCACGATGAATCCGGTACACGCCATCGCCACCAGCGCCGGGACGGGGAATGGTTTGTGCGCGCGCTCGTGGACCGGCGTGGGACGCGTGGTGGTCATCGAGGAGACTCCTCCAATAATTAAGGATCGAACGATCCGATATTGACGGAGGTGCCGCCGGACGTCAAACTGGATTAATCAGTCCGCAATAGAGGAGGTTCGCCATGAACCCCGTCGGTCGTCCCCGCGTCTTCGACATGGAGGTCGTCCTGGAGGCCGCGATGCTGCTGTTCTGGGAACAGGGCTACGAAGCGACATCGCTGGCCCAGCTCCGCGAGGCCACAGGGCTGTCCTCCGCGAGCCTGTACGGCGCCTTCGGCTCGAAGGAGGGGCTGTTCGAGAGAGCCGTCGAGCACTACATCACCGGACCGGGCAGCGTCACCGATGTCCTGGCCGACGAGGCGATGAGTCCCCGTGAGGTCGTTGCCCGGCTCCTCCACGGGTCGATCACCATGCAGACCGACACATCCCACCCTCGTGGATGTCTCGTCGCCCTCTCGGGGACGGCCCGGGCGCCGGGAGCGGGGGAGATCGGAGCGCGAAAGGTGGTGGCCGCGCGCCGCGCGGCCGACCGCGCGCGTATCAAGGCGTGCGTCGTACGCGGCATCGCCTCGGGAGAACTCGCCGAGAACGCCGACCTGGAAGGCGTCACGTCGATGATCCACGGCTTCTTGCTCGGCGTTTCCACGCAAGTGTGTGATGGCACGCCGGCGGGACATCTGCACGCGGCGGCCGATGCCGTGCTCGCGAACTGGGACGCACAGGGGCGCTGAGGTCTCGGGCGTTCGGCTCGTCCCGCAGGCCCACGTGTCGGGGGACGAGGGGCGGCGCCTCCACGTGTGGAGACGTGGGCGAAGCCGAACCGCGGGTAGTGCGCCGGGTGTCCGAGGACGGGGTCGTAGTGCCGGCCCACGCCCTCGGCTGCCTTGAGGGCGGCGCGGGTGTCGGCCGAGCCGGCTCCGCCACACGCACACCGAGGTCGGCGGCGGTCCGGGCGCCCGCGCGTCCGCACGCGAACCGGTACACCCCAGCCCCGCGCGGCTGACGTCACTCGCCGCGCCCAGCCGACCGCCGCCCCGGTCAGCCGACTGCCGACCCGTCAGCCGACCGGGCTCGGTATCACGTGCGGCCGGACCGCCGGTTCGAGCAGCGACAAAGTCCGCTGCCCCGCATCGAGACCGGCACGGACACCCACCGGCATCGGCAGATTCGGACCGGCGTGTCCGAACTCGACGTTGCCCAGTACCGGGATGTCACGGTCGCCGAGGACATCGAGCACGATCTCGGGGAGTGTCGGTGAAGCGTCGGACGAGTCCAGCCCGCCGATCGCACGCGGCACGCCGACGACCATGCCCGCGATGCGGTCGAGGATGCCGCAGTGCCGCAGTACGTGCAGGTCGCTCCACACCCACGACGCCTCGCCGCCCATCTCTTCCCAGAACAGCACCGCGCCGTCGAACCAATCGAGCGGCAGCGCGAAACGCGTCGCCTGTGCCCGCATGATGCGATTGAGCACCCCGCCGATCAGCGGCCCTTCGGCGCGCCCGGCACGCCAGCACTCCCACGTCGGCCCGGTCGGCAGCATGCCGATCGCCTCCGCGCCGGTCAGGAGAGTTGAATAGAGATCCTCCAGCACCTGCCTGCGCGCCGAGGGCGCAGCCTGCCACGCCTCGCCGAGCCCGGGCGTGGCCAAGTCGGCGTGGAACCCGACCAAACCCGTGCGCGAGTAGAGCACCAGATGCAGCAGCGAGATATCGCTGTACCCGAGAATCGGCTTGGGGTCGGCCCTGATCGCCTCGACGTCGATCAGATCGAGGTAGCCGAGCACCGTCTGCCCACCGTCATGCGCGATGATCGCGCGCACCTCGGGGTCCCGCAGCAGACCGTTGAGCTCGCCCGCGATCTCCGCCGCCGGGGCCGAACTCCACCAATGCCTCCGCCCGGCTTCGAGCAGCGGCGCACGACGTACCCGAAACCCCATCTGCTTGAGCACGTCCTCCGCCCGCTCAAGTCCTCGCACGTGGTCGGCGTCGAGCGGCCCGGACAGCGCCGCGATGGCGACAAGATCTCCGGGTACCAGGGCGCGAGGTCGAAGCGGCATGGACGTTGCAGCAGGAGTCATCGAGGCAGTATCTCGGCACCCCCGGCAACACGCTACACATTTGTCGAGCAGGCCAGTGCGGCGAGCGAGCAGCCCTGACGCGATCTGCCACGCACCGCCCTCGCTCTCCGGACCTCGCTCTCCGGACCTCGAACACACCATGGCTGATCAGCCAATCGGCCGACGCGACACCATCGATCGCGCGCTCCTGCACAGAGCCTCACGCCGACCCTGCCAAGAGAAGCAGCCCACGCGCCGATCAACCACGAGGTCTGTCCCGTCAGGGCCACGCAGATGACGCCCAGGACTGCCTCAGCTGAAGAGGTCAAGAAGCGGCAGCAGAATCCGCTGTTCGCACTCGACTTCGTGTTCCGGCCCCAGGCGAGCCTGATCGTGGTGTCAGCTGGGAGGCGACCAGGCCCGGCGGGCGGCCGAGCAGGGGCAACGAACGGGCCGGCTATGCAGGTTGGTGGCAGGCGGGGGCTGTCACACACCACGGGAAATGGTCATGGCGGGCGATGCGGCTGTTCGCATCACAGGCAAATCACAGGCAGAAGCGGTGCGCCGCCGTGCCCGCGCCCCAGACGGCCGCGGCTCAGCCAAGCGTGTCCATCAGGGCGGTGACGTAGGCATCCAGCCGCTCCTCCACAGCTCGCGCCGTCAGCTCTGTCCTCCCCGCCTCCCGCCATGGCCGCGCCACCAATCGCACCTCTTCTGAGAACGCCAGCCCGTCCCGCACCTGCCAGTACAGCCGCTCGCTCGCGGCCGCTGCGAGCACTCCGCCGGCCTCCTCGTACGCTTCGGTGAACCGCAGGCCCCACGCCGGCCCGTGCAACAGCGCGAGATTGGTGGAGCAGTGCGCGACATCGAGGTCCGCCGGGCCCCAGGAGGACTGCGCCCAGTCGACGACGCCGGCGATCCGGGCGTCTGCCGGCCTCGCGGGCGGCACGTCGAACAGCACGTTGCCGGGCTGGAAGTCCCGGTGCAGGAACCGCCCTTCGTAGGGCGGCGCGGGCTTGCGGATCACGTCGATCGCCGCGGCCCATACCGCCGCATCGGCGCCCTTCGGAACCACGACGGTGTCGGCGGTCGTCAACGCCACATACTTCCGGGGCCGTTTAGCGGGTCGCAAGGCGTGGATCGCCACGAGTTGACGGGCCAGCAGAGGGACGCGCGCCTCCAACCCCTCATCATCGAGGACCGTCCGGCCCGCCAGATGTGTCATCAGGAGCGACGGATACTCGCAATGCGCGGCGGTCGGATCGACCGCGACCAAGCCAGGAGCCGGCACGTCGGTCCCCGCGAGCAGGGCCAGGGCGCCGGCCTCCCTGTCCAGCGAGTCCTCAGCGTGCTCCACGAAGAACGGGTCGACGAAACTCCGCAGCACCAGGTGACGGGTGCCGCCGTCCCGCCTGCTGATGGTCAGTCGCCGCATTTCGGCGGTGATGCCGCCGTGCAGAGCCTCGGTTTCAACGATCCGTTCGCCGACCTCCAGGTGCCGGCTCACCCAAGCCAGAGTCAAAGGTCGGACAGTCGCTGTCTCATCACGGTCGGTCACCGTGCCAGTCGATCATCCGGACGACGGCACGCGCAAAGGATATTCGTTGGAGGCGACGGCGGCTCTGCTCTATTCCTCGTACCCGCTCAACGGTGCGTCTCGAAGCCACTACCCCCCGGCGCGACCCTGGTACGGGTGCCGGCCGAGATGTCGGAGCCGCCGTACGCCGCCCAGAACCGCGCCGAACACACGGAGCTCACGGTCGAGGCACCGCATTCGACGGCCGTCGGCTGATCAACCTCGGACTCACCCGAACCGGCAGCACCTGGAGGATCAAAGACGGCCTCACATGAGGTCAGAGACCAAGTCCGCAGAGACACGAACTCACAGCGATATTTTCGGTGATCTTCTAGGATGGCTGTTCCAGCACCAACGTGCGGACTGGAGGAAGTGTGGCTCTCACCGATCTGTCCGACGCGGAAGTCCTGAAAATCCCTCAGGATTTCCCCCCTGGAAAACTTTTCACCATTCCGCCGGTCCTGGCCGAACTGCGGGACCACCGCCCGCTGTGCCCCGTACAGATGCCGAGCGGCAACCGGCTCTGGCTGGTCACCCGTTACGCGGATGTGCGTTTCGTGATGCACGATCCGCGGTTCTCCAGAGATCTCGTCTTCCCCGGGGCTCCCCGGATGGCGGGTGACGACCTCACCTCGGTCGAGGGCTCGCTGTTCAACATGGAGGGGTCCGACCACACCCGTCTCCGCACCGTGCTCGCCTCCGCTTTCACCCGCCGCGCTGCCGACGGATGGCGCGCCGCCACGCAGGCCCACGCACACGAACTGATCGACCGCATCGAACGCACCGGCCCAGGGGCGGATCTCGTCGCTGATTTCAGCGAGCCTCTCGTGGCACGGATCGCCGGTGGCCTGATGGGGATCACCCCGCAGGAGCACGCATGGACACAGGACCGCATCCGGCGCCAGCTGGACCTGCTCGGCAGCCGGGAGCAGATCGCCGGGGCCACCGCCGAACTGGCGGAACTGGCCGGCCGTCTGGTGGACCGGAGCGGGCGGCCGGGCTCTGAGGAGACCGGGCTGGTGGCGACGCTGGCCCGCGCCGCGTGCGAGGAGGTGATCACCCGTCAGGAAGCGGTGAGCACCACGGCGCTGCTGCTGATGAACGTGACCGACCCGCTCGTACCGCCGCTCACCGTCGGCATCATGACCCTCCTCCTCCACGCCGACCAGCTGGAGGAGTGCAAGCGGGACGCGGAGCGCTGGCCGGAAGCGGTCCGGGAGGTGCTGCGCTACCACAACAACGGCATCACCAACTTCCCGCGGGTGGCGCTGGAGGACATCGAGTGCCACGGCGGCCGGATCACCGCCGGCGAAGGCGTCATCACCTCCGCCCTCGCGGCGGCGCACGATCCCCGCGAGTTCGCCGACCCCGGTGTCTTCGACATCGGCCGGAGCGAGAAGGGATCCGTCTTCTTCGGCGCGGGACCTCACTTCTGCCTCGGATCGGCGCTCGCTACGATCGTTCTGGCGACGGCCTACGCGGTGCTGTTCGAACGCCTCGGCGGGCTGCGGCTCTCGGTCGAACCGCATGAGGTGAGACGAGCGGACGACGGCTTCTTCGCCTGCCCCGAGAATCTTCCGGTCACGTGGTGAGGGAGCGCCGCGCCGCCGTGCTCTGCCCCGGGCCCTGTGCCCGGGGCAGAGCATGACGTCCACCGCGCGGGACGCCCGCCACGACACCGGCGGCCGCATCACCCGCCCGACTCTGCTGCTGATGGCCACCGCCACCGGGCTGTCGGTGGCCGGGAACTACTTCGCGCAGCCCCTCCTCGATGTCATCGCCGAGCGGTTCGCCATGAGTTCCGCGACCGCCGCGCTCGCCGTGACCACGAGTCAGGTCGGCTACGTCTGCGGGCTGCTGCTGCTCGTACCCCTGGGCGACCTGCTGGAGCGCAGGCGACTGACGGTGACGCTGTGTGCTGCTACCGCCATCGGTCTGGCCTGCGTCGCCATCGCGCCGAACACCGTGGTGCTCTTCACCGGGCTCGCCGTGACCGGCCTCTGTTCCGTCGGCGCGCAGGTCATGGTGCCCTTCGCCGCGACCATGGCGGTACCTGAGGCGCGCGGCCGGGCGGTGGGTACGGTCATGGCCGGGCTGCTGCTGGGCATCCTTCTCGCCAGGACGGCCGCGGGCAGCCTGGCGGAGCTGAGCGGCTGGCGCACCGTCTACTGGGTCAATGCCACGCTGATGATCACGATGGCGCTGCTGCTGCGGCGCGTCCTACCGCGCTTCCCCGCCGCCGGGCACACCCGCTACCTCGCCGCGTTCCGCTCGATGGGCCGCCTGTGGTCGCAGTATCCGGTGCTGCGCTGGCGGACTTTGACGGGCGCGTCGAGCTTCGCCGCGTTCACGGTGCTGTGGATCTCACTGACGTTCCTCCTGTCCGCTCCGCCCTACGGCTGGTCGGCCCAGGCCATCGGCCTGCTGGGGCTGGCCGGAGCGGCGGGCGCGGCAGCGGCTTCGGTCGCGGGGCGGCTGGCCGACCGCGGACTGGTGCACACCGTCACCCTCGCCGGGGCGGCCCTTCTGCTGGCCTCCTGGGCGCTCCTGGCACCCGCAGAGCATGGGTTCGTCTGGCTGGTCGCCGGAATCCTGCTGCTGGACCTGGCCGTCCAGGCGGTGCACATCAGCAACCAGAACGTGGTCTACGCGCTGGAACCGGAAGCCCGCAGCCGTCTGAACTCCCTCTACATGACGGCCTACTTCCTCGGCGGCGTCGCCGGCTCCGCACTCACCTCCGTTGTCTGGGCCCACGCGGGCTGGATTTGGGCCTGCGCACTGGGCGCCGTCTTCAGCACCGTCGCCCTTCTGTCCTGCCTGATGGAACGCGTACCGCACCGCCGCTCCTGACCGCTTCGGGAACTGGTGCGCAACGGACGCCTACGGGCCGCTCAACAGGCATGGCGCGTGGCTGCCGATCCTCCCGGAGGTCTGCGGGCGATCCGGTATGCCGGACTGGATCTACGGCGGATCGATGAACGAGTTCCCCGCCTTCGCCAAGGCGACGCGTCGCCTGGACCACGACAGCTAGGCGGTTATGGCTGCCGGCATCGACGCGTGGTGCAACCTTCCTCGGGGCCGCGGCCAAGCGCGACCAACCATGTGCCCTGAGCACAACGCACCAACCCGCGCACGGCGTTGGCCGCAGGCGGTGCACAGGCTCCGAACCAGCCCACAGCCACACCTCGATCCTGCGCCACGTCTGCTGAAGGCGGCCAGTTTCGTCCGTTCCATACATCCGAACAAAAAATAGCCTGAGGTTCCCCCGCTGTGCGGGAGGTGCTGATCAGCTGGTCAGAGTGGGTTGATGGATGTCCAGGTTCGTCGGTTCAGCCGTCGCCTGCTTGGTG
>NZ_JBWKFF010000048.1:0-10947 GCF_056434425.1 Streptomyces sp. NPDC044033
TAGAGCACCCCGTTGACGACCGTGCGGTGATCCGCCCAGCGCCCACCCGCTCCACCGGCCTCCGGAAGCAGGGCAGCGATGTGCTCCCACTGCGCATTGGTCAGTTCATGCCGCCGCACCATGCCGGGCTCCTGCCCGAAACCACGGCAGATCCACCACCCGGACAAGAACCATCAGACACTGCCTAGTCCAGTCGAGCCGCCCGCGGGACCCTTATGGCTTGCGCCCTCTCGCGGTCGCGACGTAGAGTTTTAAGAGTCATATCGATGGTGAGTGCAGAAAGGAGGGGTGAACGAAAAGGAGGGGTGAACGAGATGCCGGAGTCCGGAGGTCGCGGTCGTCCCGGGAACGCGCGAGGGCGGATTCGTCCGGCCCTTCCCTCGCACGCCACGGCCGTCGGACCATCATCGGCTGCCGCTCGCCAATACCCCGCAACGCCAGCCGTGGCCAGCGCATCCGGCGGCTGCTTATGGTGACGCCTCTCCCCGCCGACGGCCCCCGGCCGAGCGTCGTCCGTCCCCCGACCCTGAAGGATCACTCGTGCATCTGAATGTGGCAAACCCGTACGCCGGCGCCGCCTCCCGGGCGCTCGTCGAGGCGCGGGCATGGGAGACCGTGGCCGCTCGTGCGGCCGGCGACCAGGAACTCGCCGACGCTCTGGCGGCTCTCGACCTGGCGGACGTCCGCGGCGGACTCGACGAGACGGCCCTCCGGCTCGGCCTGCGAGAGGCCGTCGACGAGTTCGAGCGAACTTCGGCGCTGGTGCGGCTGCAGGAACTGCGCTATGAGTCCGGTGCCGGCCCGGACGCGCGATGCCCCTGCGGACACGGCGGTCCCGCTCACGCTCGCCGGCTTGTTGAGGGTCGGCTGCCGTGCTCGGCCCGGGGGTGCGGTTGCCAGGACCTTGTCCTCGTCCGGTCGGCCGCGTGAGGGCCGTCTGGCCGGCCTTCGGTCGCCGAAGCCGGACGCTGGCGCCGGCACGCCCGAAGCCCTGCCGGCTTCGGGCCGTGGCGCTGGGGGGGGCGGGCATGGGCCAACGTGCCGTATCCTCCCCCCGAAGCAAGCCATAAGAGACAGGAATTTCATGATGACCAGCACAGGCGATGCGAGTATCGACCTGACGAAGCGGACAGAGCCTCTCAGCCTCAGCGATATCAGCCGGGCGTTGGGGCTCAAGTCGCGTACGTCGGCGCAGAGGTGGCACAAGCCGCCGAAGCAGGCCGTCATGGAGGGCAAGGGGCCGTCCAACCGGCCGGCGCTGCATGTGGTCGCCGAGGCCATCGGCGTCGAGCTGAGCGAGGAGACGCGGGAGAGCTCGCGGCCGACCTATCCGCCGGAGGTTGTGCTGGCTCTGGGGAAGGCGCTCGGCTACCTCGACAGCCGCGGCCGCATCGTAGAGGAGATCGCCAACAAGGGCCGCGGCCGCTGGCTACCGGTGGAGCCAACGGTCGACCCGGCTACGCGCAAGAAGCGGGTGTACATCAACCACCTCGCATCCGCCCTGAAGACCCGGGTCGAAACGATCGAGATGGCCCTGTACCGGGACCTCGGCAGCTACACCCCGGCCGACGGACTCGACGAGATCGGCCGGTCCTTCTGGTGGGTCCCTACTGCCAACAAAATGCTCAAGCAACACAACGTTGCCGACCGCTTCTGAGCTGCGAGAACAAAAACCAGATGGTATAGTCTTAAGGGACAAGCGGCGGAGTTCCGGAGCCAGTGCCGACTGGACATCACCTACCGGTACCGGAACCCGCCGAAACCCCGACCGGTTCCCGGAGGGACCTTGACGGACACCATCACCCCTTCCCGCCCGGAGGCTTCCGCCCCGCAGCCCAGCCCCACCGACCGTTTCCAGTTCGCCGCAGCCGTGCGTCAGCAGCGGCCCGCGCGCCTCCTTCTCGACGGCCCGCCGGGAGCGGGCACCACGTACACCTCTCTGGCCCTGGCCACGGCGATCGGTGACCGCGTCGGCGTCATCGACGCGCAGCGCGGCCGGGCCGCCGCCTACGCGGACAGGTTCGCCTTCGATACGGCCCCGCCGCTGTCGTACTACTCGCCGGACACCCTGGTCACCATGCTCGCGCACTGCGCCAACCAGCGCTACGACACGGTCGTCGTCTCGAATCTCTCCGCATTCCGGACCGGCTCCGGAGGCGTCCTCGAACAGGTCGCCCGCGCCTCGAAGCGCGGCTCCGCCGGGAAGTGGGGCGCCTGGGACGAAGTCGGCCCCGTGGAACGCCGCATGCTCGACGCGCTGCTCGGCTACCCCGGCCATGTGATCGCGACCGTCCGCGACAAGCTGGAGTATGTCACCGAGCCGGACGACACCGGCCGCGTCACCCGCCGGATCGTCGGCCTGGCCCCCGTCGGCCGCGACGGCATGGAGTACGACTGGGACATCGTGGCCACGATGGACCACTCCCATACCCTCGTCGTGGTCCGCGCCCCCTCTGACGACCTCGCCGGGGCCGTCGAGCCGAAGCCCGGGGCGCGCTTCGCCGCCCGGATCAAGGACTGGCTGGACCGGGGCGAGCCCGTCCAGCCGCCCCACGACCTCGCCGCAGAAGCCCTGCGGCCGAACTTGAGCTTCGAGGAACTGGGCGGCCTGATGCATCGCGTCCGGTTGCGCCAGGCCGAGGGCTACCCGCTGCTCCTGCCCGACGGCAAGGGCACCATCTTGGGCACGTACATCACCCAGCGCGGCAACGAGCTGCGCCGCGACGGCTGACCTTTCGCCGCCTCTCCCGCCGGGCAACCGCATTACCCGGCCCCGTGACATCCACCGCCCGGCGGGCGGTCCGGCCTGCCCGGATACCGGTCCGTCCGCCGCCCCGACGAGAGGATTCAATGCCCCAGACCCTCCACCAGAACGACCCGCCCGCACGCCTCCTCCTCGACTTCCGGTCCATGTCCGACCGCCACAAGGCGGCCCTCGATCCCCTTCTCGACGTCGACGGCTACGTCGACGACGACCACCGCCGCGCGTACAGCCGCCGCAAGCGCACCGACGCCCTGGAAGCCCGGCAGCTCCTGAAGCGGGCCATGAGCATCCTGACCGAGCGCTATGTACTGCCCGACGGCCTGACCGTCACGGTGCCCGGCACCGACGGCGCCTCCCACACCCTGACCACGGGCACGCTCGACGACCGCGCCCGCGCGACCTTCCTGCACGGCCAGTGCCATGCCTTCGCCCGCGCCCTGTCCGACCACACGGGATGGCCGACGGCCGTGATCATCGACAACCACTGCCGTCTGGACCCGGACGTGTGCGCCGTCGAATCCGTCGTCAAGGACGTGTGCGCCTGCCAGCTGGAACACGTCGTGGCCGTTCGGCCGGACGGCGCGCACATCGACATCACTGGCGCCCGCCTGCCCGGCGCCCTCCCCCGCTATGAGGGCCAGGAGGTCATCGCGGCCACCGAGGCGGTCTGGTCCCACATCACGCACTCGCCCCTGTGGCGCGCGCCCGCCGTTGAGATCGCACGCACTTTCGTCCCTCCGCTGCTGGCTTCGCTCGCACCCGAGGAACCCGGCACGTGAAAGACGGCGGAGTGCAGGGCCGGAGCTGGTCCTGCACCCCGCCGCTAACCGGACGGCTTCGGATCAGCCAGCTGTCACCGCGTTCGCGTCCGCGCACACCTTGCCCTTCCGCACAGACCCACCGCTGCGCGGGAGCGGCCTACGGCCCTTTGGCGCGCGCCCAAGGGCCGTAGACAAAGCTCAAGGCACCGCCTACTACTCGCACTTCACAAGAGAACGAACCTTAAGACTTGCATTCGGACGCCGCATGATCGTATGGTCTTAAGAGTCGCCAACCCGGTTCGGGTGACGCATCCCTCCCCCAGCAGACAGGACACGTGTGCCCACCGACGTTCTCACCCGGCTCTTTCAGCACTCCGACGCCGCTGCCCGCAACGTCGTCGAGGAAGTCGCCGTCGCGGCCGGCCTGATGTGGAAGTGCCGGGCCTGCCCCGCTGCCGCCCACCGAAGCGACGAGGAGCTGTGCCACGGATGCGGCCGGGACCGCAAGGGCCACCCCCTGTCCGATGTGCAGCCCGGCCTGTACGGCGCCCCCGACGCCCTGTGGGAGCAGCTGCGCGCGGAAGTCGCCGGCCACTTCCGCGCGGAGGAGTTCGATCTGCTGCCGGACGCCGTGACCTTCGACTGGGAGAGCGAGCAGAAGACGTCCCCCTGGTCGCTCGCCGAGGTGACCATCCACTACGGCGGCCGCAAGCGCGCCCACCTGACCGACTTCGCGGGCACCGAGATCGAGGAACTGCTGGACCAGATCGCCCTGGAGGTCGAGCCCGGCTACCTCGAACACCTGCGGATCGCGCTGCCCGGCCGGCAGGCGCGCGGCCGACGGGCCCGCGAAGACCACTTTGCCGCCCTGACCGCTCCGGCTGCCGCTGAGGAGGCCACCGGTGCCCTCTGACCTCCGGCTGCCGACCACACGAGCCCCGCCCAGCCCAGCCGTCCCGAGACCTGACCAACCGTACGAAGGACAGACGCATGACCGCTCGTCCCTACGTCGAGATCCCCCGGCCGTACGAATACAGCCCGGGCCGCTTCGACGTCGAGCTGGCCTTCCCGGCTTCCGGCCGAAAGCGCGCCGAGCAGCATCAGCACCTCGCCTGGGAGCTCGCCCGCATCCACGACGTTGAAGCCCACACCCCCTACAAGGTCAACCCTCGCTGGAGTGTGTACGAGGAGAACTGGGGCAACGGCGAACGCCACGGCGGCCCCGATTACCGCCGCCTGGAGGTGCACGGCAAGCCCCGTTCCCTGGCCCGCTACCTCGCCGCGCTGCAGCGCGTCCTCACCGCAGTCGAGCGTTTGGCGACCCGGGCCGCCCGCGCCTTCGGTTCCTGGCGGCGCTCCCTGCTCGCCCAGTTGGAGGGACACCTGGAGTACGAGGACCCGACGACGCTGCGCATCCGGGCCCGCGATTTTCGTGCCTCCGCACTCGCTGCGCTGACCGGCTTCCTGGCCCAGGGCGCCGTCGCGGTCAAACACCGCGACCGTTCCCGCCCGTTGTGGGAACAGGCCGACACCGTGGCCGGCGAGATCTGGACGGAGAGCGGCGGCATCAACCCGTGGGTCGTTCCCGAGAACGAGGTCCAGGAACACCTGGAGCGCATGCTGCCCGCCGACCTGTCCGTGGTCGAGGCCCCGGCGCCGGACAGCAACGCGGCTCAGATCCCGGACACGGTGGACGAACTGCTGGAGCTGTCCGGCCCGGCTGACCAGGCGCCCGTCGAGCAGGTTCCCGACACGGCTCATGGAACCCCGTCATCCGCCGACTTCGCCGTGCCCGGACAGGACGGCGCCGGCACGCCGCCCGCCTGGATACGTCGGCAGCACGGCACGGCCCCGCTCGGCGGGCACGTCCCCGAAGGGGTGGCCCGACGGCCGCCGACCGCCCGCCTGCTCGACGACCGACCCGCACCTCTGCCGCATCCCTCGCTGCGCCGCCGGATCACAGACCTCATGACCAGCAGGCGGTAACCGCATGACGCCCGGGCGGGGCCAGCCGTGCGCCCGTTGGCCCCGCCCCTGCCACCTGTAACCCATCCCCGATGAGAAAGACATAAATGACCGACCTGCCCCAGAAGATCACCGAGTTCGCGACAGACGACTACGTAACCGTCACCGGTGTCGATACCCGTGGCCACGACGTCCTCCGCACTGGCTACCTGCTCGCCGCGCCCAAGAAGGTCGTAGTCCAGCGCAACGGCGCTCGCGCCGAGGGCTGGCGACTGTTCGTCGGCCCGGCCGGGTCGGACCCCGCCGAGCGCTCCACCTGGACCACCGTCTTCCCCGACCTCGGAACCATCGAGCACGCCACCGAACCGGAACCCGGCCAGTGGTTCATGACCGAACTGCGGGAGGTACCCGGCGTCCGCGCCACCAGCCACGACACCCGCATCCTGTTCGGCGGCAAGGGCGGCGCGCGCTCCACCAAACCGACCCAGTCCACCCCCGTCAACGTCTACTACACCGACGACGGCGTCTACAGCCTGTGGGACCCGGACACCGGCACCGTGCACCTGTCCTGCCGCCTCACCACCAAGATCTGGTGGGCACCGGCCCCCAAGACACCCCAGACCACGTGAAGGAACGGGCGAGGCCGCCCACCGAAACGTCCGCAGCGGCCCGCACCGTCATCATTATTGGAGTACGCGCGGGTTCTCTTGCGGTCTCTGGAAGGTGCCTCGGTGCACCTCAGCAGGTCAACGGCCTACCTGAATGCTGTCTCGTGATCTCCAGGAATCTGTGAGCAACTTCTGGAACCTGCGCGTGACTCCGGTAATCTGCTACCTCGTGGCAGATTCTGAAACCCGCGTGCTCACCCTCGTTCCGCCGGCAGCGGCTGAGACGGGCTCTGCTCGGCAACCGGTGGAGACCGGTCTCGCCGACGTGATCACGCTCCAGCGACGGCGTGAGGCCCGGCTGTCCGCGCAGGATGAGGAGAGCTTCTTCGTCGACACGATCTCGGAGTATCAGTGGGCTCGGGACGTGGCTGGACTGGCCCCGTCGACGTTGGACAACCTGGTGAAGCCGATCATCGAGATCTGCGACTTTTACGGCGTGATGCCGTGGCGGCTGACGCCGAGGGAGATCGACAGGTACTTCGCCGGCCCCGGCAAACGGGCCCATTCCACGATCCGGCAGAAAATGTGCAAGATCGACAACTTCTTCGCGTTCCTCGAACAGCGCTACGCTGGCGAGATCTTCCAGCGGTTCGGCGCCTCGGTGGAGTCGCCGATCGACCCCTTCAATCGCCCCCGGCACCGGGGTGACTTCGGCCTGCGGGTCCCGCCGTCACAGCGGGCGATGAAGGAATTCTTCGCCCGGTGGCGGGATGATCTGCCCACGGCCCGTAAACAGGCCGTGGCCTGCCGCGACTACGTGATGTCGAAGGTCGCCTACCTGTCAGGGGTGCGGGCGGCGGAACTGTGTGGGGTGAAGGTCGGAGACGTCCACTGGGAGCACGGCCAGTGGGGCCGGTTCCTCGTCCACGGCAAGGCGGCCCGGGGCTCGGGCCCGCGGCAGCGGGAGGCATACCTGTTCCAGGAAGGCCGTGAACTGCTGTGGTGGTACATCGAGGGTGCGACATGAAGTCGCTCAACGTCAGTGGAGGAATCAAGAGGCAGATAACTCCCCGGCCAAGTAGTCACGCGGCCGGTTCCCTAAGTCGGGTGCGGTCCTGGTAACGGGGTCGTGCTAAGCCGACTGACACGAAGCCCAGGGGGCTGCGGGCCATTCGCAGCCAACAGGCACGGGAAAGCTCAAGTGAGTGAACGCAAGTGAACCTCCGATGAGGCTTCGTCATACCAAGGTCGCGCAATGGCATTTGTTCGGCGGCTGAAGGGCCTGGCGTTGGAAAGCGCAAGGTGGCCACCTGCCCCTTCTTGCAGGTGGCTTGACTACCACTGGCCCCGGAGTATAGGAGGCACCCTCCTTGAGCGCATCTGAGCGGAGCGGAACATGGAAATCCCGTACGGGTCCGGCCTCGCGGCCGGTAGGCCGAAGGCAACGACGGTGAACTCCCGTGCGGGGAAGGATGACCCAAGAAGCGAATGCTGCCAGGGCGAAAGCCCATGGGAAAGCGCAGGTCGCGGAGCCTCATCCGCTGCGTATAACCGGGCAGCTACCGACCTCGATGGCCGGACCCGAAAGGGAGCCCACGTGGGTCAGGTGGATCTTTGAAGAGGCGAAGCGAGATGTCAGCACCGAAGTGCAAATTAGACGCGGCAACGGCGAGGGATGCGGAAACCGCGACCCTCGGTCGTGAGCCAGCGAATGGAGCTTCGGACGTCTCCGATGCGCAGTACTGGCACAGCGTCAACTGGCCAGAAGCAGAGGGTCACGTACGACGTCTTCGGCAGAGAATCTTCAAGGCTACGCAGGATGGCGACCTCAAAAGGGTTCGCAATCTTCAGCGACTGATGCTCAAGTCCCACTCGAACATGCTCGTCAGCGTAAAAAGGGTGACGATGCAGAGCGTCGGACGACGAACAGCTGGAATCGATGGCGAGAAAGCTCTCAATCCGTCCACCCTAGGGCGGGTGGGGAGGGGGCTGGCTACTGTCTCGGCCTCGAAATCCAAGCCTGTTCGCCGGGTATATATCCCTAAAGCGAATGGCGCGATGAGGCCGCTCGGTATTCCTGTCCTGAGGGACCGAGCCCAGCAGGCGAGGGTGAAGAATGCCCTTGAGCCTGAGTGGGAAGCGCGCTTTGAAGGGGCCAGCTACGGCTTTCGGCCTGGACGTGGATGCCACGATGCGATCGAGAAGATCTTCCGGACCGTCTCGACCCGCAAGTCGCGGAAACCCTGGGTGCTGGACGCTGACCTCGCGAGCGCGTTCGACCGAATCGACCACGAGTATCTGTTAGGGATGGTGGGCTGCTTCCCCGCCAGGGATGCAATCCAGCGATGGCTGAAGGCCGGCGTGATGGACAGGGGACGGTTTGCGCCCACCGAGGAGGGAACTCCTCAGGGCGGTGTGATCAGTCCACTGCTACTGAACGTCGCGCTGCACGGCATGGAGGAGGCTTTGGGGCGCCGGACAGGAATGCACCGCATGACGCTCCAGAAGTTCCCTCGCCCGGTGCGGTACGCGGATGACTTCGTAGTGTTTTGCCACTCGGAGGAGGAAGCGGAGAATGTGAAGCTCGTACTTTCCGAATGGCTGATGCCGAGAGGGCTTACCTTCAACGAGCAGAAGACCCGAGTGGTCAAGCTCGAAGACGGATTCGACTTCTTGGGGTTCAATGTTCGGAAGTACGACGGCAAGCTGATCATCAAACCGAGCCGGGACTCCATCCGTAGGATCAAACGGGAGATGAACGCAAGGGTCAAGGCCCTTCGGGGAGCTCCTGTCGAACAGGTCGTCAGAAGCCTGAACCCCCTAATCAAGGGATGGGCCACCTACTACAGAGGAGTTGTCTCCACGGAGACCTTCGCCTCACTCGACCACCATGTATGGCGGTTGACGTGGAAGTGGGCCCGATGGCGCCACCCCAAGAAGTCCAAGGCATGGATCGTGGACCGCTATTGGGGGAAGTTCCATCCCCAGCGGAACGACCGCTGGGTATTCGGCGACAAGGACACGGGAAGATACCTGTACAAGTTCGCTTGGACCAGGATCGTGAGGCACATCCCTGTGAAGGGGGCAGCGTCGAAGGACGATGCCAGCCTCTCGGAGTACTGGGCCAGCCGTACGCGTAAGCGCAAGCACCCACAGGCAGACGGCCCCAATGTCTACCTGGCTGCGCGACAAAAAGGGCTATGCCCTCTGTGCGGTTTGGACTTGATCGCGGGAGCGGGCCACGAGCCGGATAACGTGCGCGAATGGGCACGCTGGTTCGACGCGAAAGCCCGAACCCTCAACAGGCATCATGTCGTGTACCGAAGCCGAGGTGGATCGGATGACCGCTCGAATTTGGTCCTCATCCACTCGGAATGCCATCGCCAGCTCCACGCTCGCGATGGCGGTCCGAACCCGGGGAGGAATACCTGTATGTAAGCCCTGGGGATCTGCTTGAGCCGTGTGCGTCGACGAGGCGCACGCACGGTTCTGAGAGGGGCCTCGCCCTGAGAGGGGCGGGGCCTACCCGACAAGTCCGCGGGGAATTCGGCGACGAGGCCGACCACCCACAGGCCCCGCTCTGACCCTCGGAACGCAGACCGAAGGCGGGGTGGCGGCTCTTAATCTGCCCATCGCCCCGGCGATCGGGCCGCCAGCCTTCCGTAAGGTGCTGCACACCGCGGCGACGGCTCACCTGACCGGATCGGTCACTGATCTCCACCCGCACCTTCTGCGGCATGCGTGCGCGACCCACAACTACGAGCGCGGTATGACGCTCTGGGAGGTGCAGCGAATCTTGGGCCACGACTGGGCGACTACGACACTTCGCTACATGGCGACTGCTCATGCTGATCCGGAGCATGCCAGTCTGGCAGCGAGTTCGCGGGCCGCTCAGCGGTTGGTGATGGACAAGGGGAGCCTGCGGTGAAGTGGAATCTGCGGATGGTGGCCGCTCAGCGTGATCTGTGGCGGCCTACAGAAGTGCTGGAGGCATTCAAAACGGTCGGCTTCACGCCGTCGCTGAGCAAGGTCGCGGCGATGTGGGGCAACACGCCGGTGACCGTCCGACTGGACGACCTGGACAAGATCTGTGCGGCTCTGAACTGCACTGTCGGCGACCTCCTGCAAGCGGAACCGCTGGCCGACGGCCAGGTGCTACCTCAGGCTCAGCCCGAGGCTGTGGGCGCTGAAGACACACTGTCCGGCCCGGTGCGGCCGGTCGCCCGCAAGAAGACCGGTCCACGGTCGCTGCCGCCGAACTGAGCCATGGGACGAGACACGCGAGTACGGCAGTGCGCCGGCTGTCTGGGCTGGGGTGCGTTGGGCAACCGGCATGAGTGCCACGGATGTGTGGGCTGGCGCAAGCAGCACCCTGAGCAGGGACGCTGCGTCCGTTGCCGGCACGAGGCCCACGTGAACACCGACGGGTTGTGCCGGGCGTGCCTACACGCGATCCGCGTGGAAGTGGACACCGAGTGGGTTGAGGCCCCGCAGACGTCGGGCGCGAGGGATCGGCAGCTGATGCTTGTGATCTACGGGCTGCCCCGGCAGCCGGCCCAGCCGCTGAAGAAGTACGGGCGTCGCGCGACCGTCGGCGGCCGTGACCGGCTGCGGTGGCTGGAGCATCAGCATGCCCTAACTGGTCCGGTCCGGGATGATCCGGAGGTCTGCCCGCCCGCAGTCAAGGGGCAGACCGCCCTGTTCACGGTCCCGCGCTACCTGCCACTGACGATCGTCCGGCGCATCTTGCACCGTGAGGTTCCCCCGCTGTGCGGGAGGTGCTGATCAGCTGGTCAGAGTGGGTTGATGGATGTCCAGGTTCGTCGGTTCAGCCGTCGCCTGCTTGGTG
>NZ_JBWKFF010000049.1:0-10264 GCF_056434425.1 Streptomyces sp. NPDC044033
GCGCGCCGTCTCCTCCGGAGACATGACGCGCCGTCACTACGTGACGGAGAGTTGCCCGCCGCTCCGCGACGGTATGTAACGCCGCTCCGCGGCGTTACAAGCTGGCTAGAGAGGGCACGGCTGCCGGCCCGCTAGCGTTACATAGAAGTAGCGAAATCGCTTGGATTTAGCGTTCCCCTAAGCCTCTAAGCTGCATCTTTATCTCGAAGGGGCGCTCGACTGCTGGTGTCAAAGTGAAGCTGGCTTGCATGTGAAGTGTCCTCCGGGCGCCCCGCCAGGCTAAATATGTACCCATTATGTAACGCTCCCGAGGGTCGGCACATAACTATGTAACGGCTACTCTCCGTCATGGAGGAGTGGAGGTTGGTCTGGACCTCTTGCCGGCCATTTTATGCCTGAAAGGGGTGACTGAAAAACCCCCGAGGGATTCTTTGACTCCTCACTGAGAGAGTGGCGTACATTTCTGGTACATCCATTCGCGTTACATTATGGCTAATCGTTGTGTCGCGAAGCGGAATATCAGGGCCTAATTCGGAGCTCGTTTTTCTTGTTCTCGGGTTTATTTGGTCGATTCTCGGAAGGTGTGTGGGAGGCCGGTAGGGGCCTTTGTGTCTCCCGTGGTTTCATCGCCGTGGCAATTCCCAACGTTGTCGGCCCGCGTCGACGGACTCGTCGCGGGCCTCGCCCTCGGGCGACGCTGTGCAACGCTCATGCCTGCCGGCAGGCTGCACCCGACCAGTCGCCCAAAGGCGGCGAGGCGGACCGGGCTGGGCGGCGCGCCGGTCACCGGCAGGAACTGCAGCGCCGGGTGGGGGGTGCAGCGTTCCGCTACCTCGGGGACGATGTCGATGCCGCGCCCGGCGGCCACCGATTCGAGCCACTCGTCGAAGTTCACGGTCTCCACGTACCGCCGCTCTCCACGCCGGGCCCACACCGTCATGGTCGGCACCGCCCTGCTCCGCACCCACGAAAGCGGCGCGTCCGCACCGCACAAGGCCGCCGTGGCCAGCCCGGCATTCACGGACACCACGCTGACCCGGGCCTTCACCGGCCGCCCCGCCCGCGCCCTGCGCAACCGCTTCACGGACACCTACGAGGCCCTTGCCCCACTCGGCTCCCCGGCCCTCCACCACCTCACCGCCCCGCTGCGCAGAGCGGTCACCATCGCGGGCGATACGGACCTGATCCACCTGTGGGTCGGCACCGGCTACCGCCGGGCCCGCGACGAACCCGCCGCCCAGACGCTCGCCCGCCTCGCCACGGAATGATGACCCCGGGCCAGCAGAGAGCTACTTGTCACTTCGCCGTAGCTTCGGGAGAACAGGGCCGTCAGGATGGAGTCCTGCTCACCATGAGCAACCCTTTCGCTTCCCGCTCGGCCTCACTGGCCCCGTTGCCCTGCTCCTGCACGCCCGGTACCGCCATCGCGGCGGCCGGGGCTGAACTGGCTCCGGCCGGGGGCCGGCTCGGCCCCACGCACGCGCTAATCCTGCTGCTGGGCGGCCTCGGCGCGGGCAAGTAGGCGGCGACGATGACCCGTTCCCCCACCGGTGGCGCCGAGCGCCCTTTCGCCCACCTCGCCGATCTTCTGGATGCCGTCTACCGGGCACGGGGCTTCAGGGAGCGTCAGCGTGAAGCGGCCCGGCTGGCGGGCGGCATGAGAATGGTCTTTCGTCGTCGGTTTCCTCAGCCGTCGCTACGGTCGGGATCCTCGCTGGGCAGGACGGTGTAGATGAATGTGGCGCTGTGATCGAATTCCGCCATCGGCACGTTAACCTGGTGATGGGGGCCTGTGCTCATCATGTAGATGTGTTTCTCCACGCGTGCGGCGACGTCGAGACTGCTGACATGCCAGGCGATTTCAACATCGCGGCCCTTATAGTGTGCGACATCCGCTTCGCGGGTGGGCAGCGTCCACCAGACCAGTTCCCGGCCCTGGGGATCGGTGCCTCGGCAACGGAAGGTGACGATGTCGCCTGGGCGCACTACCGCTCTCGTGCGGAGTGAGGCCCCCATGTTCCATGAGGTCCTGCGGGAAGTTGTCGATGCAGTTCCCCAGGCTGTCGGTGACGCCTTCGATACGCGCGAAGTAGTCCCCCGTGGGGTCTTGGCTGATCATGTAGATGGTCACCCTGTTCCGGATCTCGCCGGCGATACCGCTCAGGAGCTCCTCCTCGAAGGGAAGCAGGTCGCGGCTGTGAGCCACGGAGTTGCGCAGCGCCTCAAAGCGGCTGAGCAGCCCCATCGTCTCGCTCTGCTTGCCCAGGACGGGCTTGACCCGTCGGCATCTACGACGAGGTCACTGCACCTGCGCCACTGGCGCCCAGACGGCGAGGTCCACAACTGGCGTGCCCCCGCAGACCGTCGGTGGTCGGGTCAGGCGCCGATGCCGATGTAGGAGACGTAGGTGTAGGCGCCCCAGTCGGAGTCGAGTTCGGCGATGACGTCGTCCCAGAGGTCTTCCATGGTGGCCAGGTCGCTGGCGACGAGGGCGTCGACGGCGTCGTCCCAGATGTAGCGGACCTGCCGGTGCTGGATCCTCAGGTTGTCGCGGCGGCGTGGCTCGTCGACGGCTGCCTGGTTTACGGGATGGATCTCGATGCGGGTGCCGCGGCCGTTGCGGTTGAGGTGCTGCTTGAGGGCGCCGGGGTTGGCAAGCACGTTGTGGGCTCGCAGGTTCCAGTAGGCGGTGTCGATCGCTTCGAGGTTGGCCGGGCGCGGGCGTTGGGTGCCGCGGGTCCAGGCTCGGATCGTTGTGGGGGTGGCGTGGATGCCGGCGTCGGCCAGGGCTTGGGGGCCGCCTTTGGTGGTGGTGAGGTAGCGCATGCGGGCTTTCAGGCCGCGGCGGGTGTCGACCGGGGATTTGATTCCGCCGTCGATGATCAGGCGTTCGAGGGCGTCTTCGAGGGCGCGGGCGAGGGCGATTTTCCCGTGGACGTTTCCGGGATCGCGGTCTGCGCCGTAGTTGCCGAAGTTCTTCCATCCGTCGGTCGACATCTATCGGGCGCTCTTCCTCGGCAGGGGGTACTGGTCTTTTTGTTTCATCTGGGTGGTGAGGCGGCCTTCGGTGAAGACGGTGCGCCAGTCGCCGCTCACGTGGAGTTCGTCGGTGCCGCGGACGCGGACGACGGTCAGGCCGTTGCTGTGGGCCCGGTGGGATTTGTACCAGAGGTTGGCAAATGCCTGGGAGCGGATGATGTGCATCCAGTCGGGTCGGCGGATGTCGCGGTTGACGCTTGATTCTCCGATGGTGGAGGTGAATTTCGAGTACATGGCTTTGATGTATTCAACGGTCACCGTGTCGTCGGCTTCGAGGGCGTTGGCGCGGGCCTCGGTCAGGACGCGGCGGAATTTTTCCAGGAGGCCTTCGCTGGCGCCGGAGGTCCAGCATTCGGTGATGTGTGGGGCCTCGCACAGGCCGAGGCGGGCGCAGCGGATGAGGAGGCGGATGGTGGCGTCGTCGAGGAGGACGGGGCCGTCTTCGCGGCGGTTACCGATCGGGTCGGGCAGGTCGGGGTGGTGCCAGGTGGGGCGGGCGGGGAGGCGGTAAATGCCGGAGCGTTTGGAGTCGAAGCCGCCGTGGGGGTCGTGGATCAGGGCGCCGATGGGCAGGTGGGTCTTGAACGCGGACAGGAAGCTTGCGTTGGTGTCGAGGGCGTTGACGGTGATCGGGGGGTGGGTGCCGTTTTTGAGTTCTTCCGTGAGGTGGGTGTTGGTCCAGTTGTGGCGGCCTTCCCAGATATCGTCGGCGCCGTCCTTGTTTTTCTTCCGGAGGAATTCGAGGGTTTCCGGGTAGACGGTGTGTTCGTAATTACCGCCGACGCGGGTCGCTTCGAACAGGGCCATGGCGTTCGGTACGGCCTTTTTCGCCAGGGCTTCGGTCGCGGTGGTGATGTCGCCGTCGTGGTCGTGGAGGGCTTCGTCGACGGCGCGGGTGATCATGCCGGTGAAGTAGCTGTAGTCCCGGTTGGCGTAGCCGCCGTCGGGCGGGGCGGTGCGGCGGGGCGAGGGCCTGCGTGGGGCGGCGGGAGGGGGTGTCGGGCCGGGCTCGGTGGGCGTGGGTTCCGGGGGCGGGCCGGCGGGGACCTGGAGAGGTGTCTGCGGGGCTTGTGGGGGTGCAGCGGGGGGCGTTGGGGCGGGGTCGGTGATGCGGGCGTGGGCGAGGTCGGCGTGGAGGGTGAGGGCGGCCTGCGTGCCGAGGTCGCGTTCGGTGATGCGGGCCTGGAGCTGGTCGTCGTTGCGGGTCAGGGTGATGGTGATGTCGAGGCTGAGTGCGGCGATCAGCTGGGGGTCGTCGGTGTCGACGGCGGCGAGGACGGGGAGTTCGTGGGTGCGGGCCAGGTGGGCGAGGGCCTGGGCGGCATCGGTGATTTGGGGCGGGCCGGACAGCGGCAGCCGGGGGTCTTCGGTGGCCTGGAGGCGGTCGACCACGATGAGGGCCAGGCCGGGCAGGTCCGGAACGCTTTCGGCGATTGCGCCGGTGGTGAGGTCGGTGCCGTCGTCGATGTAGAGCGGGGCTTGGGCCAGGTGGTGGTGGAGGGCTGCCGCGTCGTCCTGCTCGGTGGGAGTGAGGCGGCCGGCTCGCAGGCGGCGGTAGTCGACGGGCAGGTGCGCGGCGACGATGCGTGCGGCGATGTCGGCGCGGGTGAGTCCGGAGGCGGCGTACAGGACAGGTTGTTGCTGGTCGAGGGCGCCGGTGCGTGCGGCGGCCGTGGCGATCAGGCTGGATCCGGCACCGGGCGCGGCGGCCACGAGGTAGAAGCGGCCGGGCTGGAGGCCGCCGAGGGCGTCGTCCAGGGTGCGGATGCCCGTCGACAGGCCCGTCGGGGCCGTGGGCGTGGTTTCCCCCGTGGGAGCAGTGGTGGGAAGAACTGTGTCCAGGGCTTGGGCGAGTGCGGCCAGCCGTCGCGAGGTGCGCGGCGCGGCCTCGTGACCGGTGCCGGGTGTTTTGGGGGTGGGGGGCAGTGGGCCCTGCTCGGGAAGGGCGGTTGGGGGTGTGACCGGGTCTTGGGGTGTCGGCAGGCCGGGCGCAGGGGCGGGAGTGTCGGCGGCCGGCAAGTCGGCGGAAGGTGCAGGCGCGTCTTGGGGTTCCGGCACTGGATCCGGCTGTGGCTCTGAAGGCGTGGTGGGTGCGGTTGCCTCTTCGGCGGCGGTGGGTGTCGGCTCGGGGGCGGGCTCTTCGACGCTCTCGGGTGTGGCCGCAGGAGGGTTCTGCACTGATTGCTGGGCCTCCTCGGACACGGCGGGGGCCGGGGCTGCTGTGTCGGGGGCGGAATCGGCCTGAGGCACGGGCGGAGTGGGGGTTCCGTCCGTGGCTGCGGGGAGCAGGACAGCGACGGGGGTGCGGTGGCGGCGCAGCACTTGGGGGCGACCTTCGGCGCCATCCTGGATCAGGTCTCCGAGCCTTTTGCGGGCCTCTGCAATGCTGTGGATGGAAGCTTGGGTGAGATCCCAGCCCAACTCGGTTGCGTGGGCGGGGCTGCTGAGCAGTGCATGGTGCGAGCCACGGGTCAGGGGTGTGGGGTGCCCCGCGATGGCGGCGTCGATCATCTGTCGGAGTGCGCCGCGGGCCTCGTGCAGCGTCGTCGGGACAGCCGGCGCCTGAGCCTGTGGGGTTTCCGCTTCCGCAGCGGTCGCGGCCGCTTCTTGCTCGCCCACCAGATCCTGCGCTGAATCGGATTGACTGTCCTGCTCGTGTCGGCGACCGATGTCCGAGGCGCTCGTCTCGGCTTCTGCGGAGGGGGCGGGAGATGCCGAAAAGCTCATGGGCCAGTGGCCTGCCCAGTACGGGGCCGGGCGTGTCGGAGCTGCGGCGGGCTCGTCCGGTACGGCAGCGCCGGACGACGCCTCACCGGCGGTGTGGGATGAGTGCGGGGAGGTCACCCGGAAGACTCCTAGAGCAGAAGCGGCCAGCGAGTTATGGGGGGTAGGTCGGCAAGCAGTTCACCGCGGTGGCCTGGCAGCAGGTAGGGAGCGGCCGACACCAGAATTTGTACCGCTAACACCTCACCATATCTGACGGTACATAAGGTCTGCCAGGATTATGTACCGCACCGACGTTTTTGTAACGCCGAGGTTGGAGCTACATCTCAGCCCTCCGTCAGGGTGAGGTGAGGGCGCGCGGCATGGCAGAACCTGCCACCTACTGGCAGCGGGACGCCGCTCGAGTCCGAAGGGCTACCGCCACAGGGGCGTCAGACCGCACCTGGCCACATTGAGGTTGGGGAAGCGGTTGATCACAGGGGCCGTCGTACGGACACGGTGGATACGCCGGAGGGAATCTCGCCGCGGCCGCTCGCCCGTGGGATTATTCATCGCGGCGGAAGCGAGGCGAGATGAGACCGCACGCGTCGGCTGAGCTGCGCTGCGCAACGGGTTTCGCGCACAAGGGCGGCCAGGTTGTGCCACATGGCCTGGCGAATGTCTCGGGGCGTCATGTTGTGGTGGCGTGCGAGAGCCTGCTCCACGGCGGCGACGTTGCCGGGCAGTGGCTGAGCGGAACTGCGGTCGCCGAAGGGATGGTCGGTCTCGGTCAGCACCCGGTCGAGAGGGATGGCCTGCAGCAGAGCGGTCTTGCGTGCGGCAGAGGCGTTGACGGAGAAGTAGCAGCCCAGACGGACGGCGCGGGCAGTCTGTGCCGGGTCGCCCAGCCACCAGTGGAGGATCATGCCGGGGGCCAGGGAGCGTTCCAGCTCGTCCAGCACCTGCTCGCAGGCTGCGTAGCTGTGGATGCTGGCGATGCGCGGAGTGCGGGTGAGCACATCCAGGACACTGCGCAGGGTGGCCTGCTGACGGTCGATCGGGACACGGCTTTTGCCGTCGAGTCCGATCTCGCTGACTAGCGGTGTGCGGTCGATCAGCTGAGTGAAGGTGTCGAGGTCGAAGCCTGTGTGGCTGCGGGCGAGTCCGGGGTGGGCGCCTACCCCCCAGATGATGCGCTCGTCGTGCCGCTCGACCGCTCGGGCGGCCTCGGGCAGGGAGCGGGTGGCCGCGAAGACAACAGCACCCAGGCCGTCGAGGTCGTCGGCCGGGACGCTGGTGTCGATGTGTGCGTGCAGGTCCAGCGGCGGCAGTGCGGTCGTCCTCATGGGTACAGCAGCTCCAGTTCCGCGACACCCCGCCGGCACAGCTCGTAGGCCTGGCGGGTGGGGTAGTCGGAGGGCAGGTTCAGGGTGGTGATGTCGGCTGGGCGCAGGCCGCGGGCGAGGAAGGTGCGCAATGAGGGTTCGACCGACTTGTCGGCCAGGTAGGCGCTGAGGTGTGCGTCGTGGCGAGTGTGGAGGTAGTCGGTGGTGTCCTCGAGCTGGGCGGCGCGGAAGGAGGCGCGGCGCAGCAGGCAGCCGAAGCACACGCCGCAGTGCGTACGTACGGGGATGCGGTGGGTGCGGTGCCCGGTGTGGGCGCAGGAGTGGGTGCTGCTGAGCAGCCGCGAGGCCGCGCCGGTGCCGACGAATCCGGCGGCCAGGGTGAACATCTCGCCCTTGGTGCGGTCGGCGAAGGGGTTGTGGATGACAGCGTGGGCTCCGGCGTCGTGGGCGATGGCGGCCAGGGTCTGCAGGAACAGGGGGTGGGTGGTGCGGGTGGACACGGCGCCGCGCTGGTCGGGGGTGAGTGGCACGTTGAGAGAGGCGAAGCCGTTCTCCGGGATCCACAGCGGCACCTTCTCCACCGATGCGGCGGCCAGGCCCAGGGCGAGGAAGAGCAGGGAGCGGGTGCGGGTGGAGTACTCATTGGACAGTTTCGTCCCGGTGGGCTGATGGCTTTTGCGGGAGAACCGCAGCGGCTGGTGGGACTGCGGGGGGCCGTCGATGAGGTGGGCTATGTCGTCGGCGACGGCGCGCTGGATGGGGGCGAGGGTGGTGGCGCCGACGTGGGAGAGCAGCAGGTGCTGCTCTGGCCCGAGGCCGTGGCGGGAGTGCAGGGCGCCGACCGCCGAGTCGGCGCCGCCGCTGAGGAGGACCACGCGCCGTATTCCGGGATACGGGGTGTCGTGGATGGTTTCTTGTGGGGTGGCGGTGTGGTGGAAGCGGATCGACCAGCGGTCTCCGGAGAGGAAGCCCAGGAGGGTTTCGAGGCGTTCCCGCACTGCGTTCCAGCGGGCCGGGGCGTAGACGGGTACGTCCAGTTCGAAGGTGCGTTGGGTCCAGTTGGAGCGGTTGGCGCGGCGGCGGGTGGTGCGGTCGGCGGCATAGACCAGCGCGGCGAGGCGGACCAGTTCGATGTTGGGTTCGGGGACGGGGCCCAGTGCTCCCAGGCATGGTCCGAGGGTGGAGACGAAGGAGCCGCCCGGGCCGGGTGGCCACCAGAAGGTGGTGGTGCCGTCGGGCTCGGGTCGGGAGGTGTCGGCGTCCAGGCGCAGGGTGTAGGCGGGCATCAGGGCTCCATCCAGATGGACCGCATCGTCTCGATGCCTTCTTCGACGGCTCGGGTGATCTCGGCGGTACTGGGGCCGGTGATCGTCAGGGGGGCTCGGTCGACCAGGGCGCGTGCGGTTTCGCGGATTTGGCGTTCACCGTCGGCGGTGGCCCAGGCGGGGCGGGAGCCGTCGTTCATCTTCGAGGCGGCTTCGCCGAGGATCGCTTCGGAGATGGTCAGGGCCAGGGTTTCCCGGACGACTTCCTCAGGGTTGGGGGGTGTGCTGTCGGTGCCGGCCTCCAGGACCCACTGGGCCACTTCGCTGGCGACGAAGCGGCGCTCCTCGTCCTCGATGGTGCCGTCGGCGAGTGGCCCGCAGGCGGCCTCCACGATGCGACGGGCCCAGTCGATCGGGTCGTCGGCTACGGCCTGCAGTTCCGCGTAGTCGAGGCCGAGTTCCTGCAGGGCCTGCTCGTTGCCGGTGCGATAGGCGTAGGCCGCGGCCGCGGCGCGGCCGGCCGTGCGGGAGGACTGAGCGACGGTGCGCTGTGCCCCTCCCCCGGTGCGGCCTCCGGCGTCGCCGGGCGCTCCGCCCGCGCCGCCGCCGGGGCCGTCGGCGTGGCCGCCGAAGCGCCGGAACAGGCCCAGGGCGGGGGCCAGTTGGTCCGCATTGAGCTGGGGCGGGGGTGCGCCGGGGCCAGAGCCGGCCAGGGCGTCGAGCCACTGGGTGATGTTGTGCTGCAGCTGTTTGCTGGCCGGTGTGCCGTTTCCGGTGTAGGAGCCCTTGGTGCCCATCAGGGGCGGCTTCCTGTGCTCAGGGCGTGCTCTAGGGTGCGCGCGATCCGGGCATGGTCGGCCGGGGCATGGGTCTTCCAGTGCTCCAGCACGCTGCGGAAGGCGGGGTCGGCGGCCGGGAGAGTCAGGATGGTGGCCGGCTCCAGTTCGCCGGCCGGGACGGACTGCAGGAGTCGAGCGGCCCGTTCGACGGTGGCCGGGTAGGCGGTGACGATACGGACCAGGCCACGCACGGCCGCGCTCTGTTCGGCCGGGCGGTCCCGGCCTGCCCGGCCGAGGTACTCGACCAGGCTCAGGGCGTCGTCCTCACCGAGTGCTTCGATGTCAGCGTCGGTCACCCGGTGCTGGTCGAAGCGCGCGGTGGACAGCAGGTTGGCCGCGATGTCCCGCAGCCGGCCCGGCAGTCCGGCGTCGAGAAGCTGCTCGCCGGAGAACGCAGCCGCCAGGTAGAGGTAGGGGGCCAGGTCCTACCAGTACGCCCACCAGCCGCTCGTCCAGGTCCTCTCGCGATGCCCGGGCAAGTCCGGGCAGGCGGCGCAGGTTGATGCGCATCTGGCGTATCGCGCGGCCGCCTTTGTCAATGTCGAGGTGTGCATCTGCTTCCGCGGCTTCGTAGACGGCGCCCAGTTCCTCCGCCCAGCCGTCCGGCACTCGTGCCGCCAGCCGTGAGGCGGCGTCTTCGTGCCGGCGGCGTCGCGCAAAGTACGTGCGCGCGATCGCCAGTTTGAGAGCGGGCTCGGGGACCTGCGCTCCATCGAAGAAGGCGAGCAGCGCCAGGTCGTCGCTCTTTCGGCCAGGCGCCCGGTGACGGGCCAGGGCGCAGACCAGGTCACCGGTGTAAGCGGGGTACACCGACATGCTGCCGTGGCGGCCCAGGTAGATACGGGAAGGCTGCGGCAACAGGCCGCGCCTGCGCCAGCGTTCGAGCTGACTCGCGCTGACGGGATGGCCGGAGGCTCGTGCCCGGTCCTGTAACTCCCTGTCGGCAGCGCTGGGTTTGCTTCGTGGCATGGACGGAACGCTAGAGATCATTAACTGTGGGGGTTCTGGCCCTGCTGACGGTTGAGGTCGTGTGCGGTAAGCCGGAGGTATGCGGTATCCCGATGGTGGTGGG
>NZ_JBWKFF010000050.1:0-9062 GCF_056434425.1 Streptomyces sp. NPDC044033
CGACCGACTCGACCCGTCGGTATGGCGTGCTCAACCGGCAGGACCAGTACGACGCACTCGCCGTTGGCACCCCCCCTCAGAGGCGATGAGGACCCGCCGACGGTGTGATCCAGGGACTTGCCCTTGGGTTGGTACCCCCCTGAGGGGGGATGAGGACCACGGGCGCGGCTCGTACCCCATGTTCGGGACGTTAGTTGGTACCCCTCGTAAGGGCGATGAGGACCCCACGGTAAAGCCGCAGGTCGGGGCTGGTGCTTCGGCCGCTGTGGTGGCGGGTTTTTCAGCGGACCTCCGGTCGTGTGTCTCGCCCCGGCGTGGCGCTGAAATACGTGAACCGGATACCACCGGGCCTCTCCCTTTCTTCGATCGTTCGGCGGTCTCTGCTGACTGTAGAGCCCACATCTGACAGTTCCTCGAGGGCCAGTCCTGGCCATCCTGCTCAGCGACCGCACGACGCTCAGCCTCGAAGACACCCGGCGCCGCGGCACCGACGACCCAGCCGCACGACAGCTGCTCCGTCACGCCGTGCTTCGCACAGCGGACTGCGCTTCGGCGGCCACGGCCTGGCGGCCGCCCTGGACGTGGGCCTGCCGATTGAGGCCGGCGCATCGTCCACGACGACGGGCTCGGGGAACGCCCGCCGCAACAGCTCCCGCATCGCGGCAGTCTCCCGCATCGCGGCAGTCTCCCGCTCCACGGCCTCCGCGATGCCCGGGTCTACCAGGGACGTCCGGGCGGCCTGGCGGTGCGGCAGGAGCGGCGGTCGCCGTGGCGGGGCCGGCCGGCCTTCATGGGTACGGGCGCCAGGACGTGCAGGGCGCGGACGCTCGCGCCGCGCACCTTCTCGTTGGCCGCCGCGATCAGCTTCGGCGTGCTCCAGCACAGCTTCGTGCCGCGGGCCGGGATGTCGAGGGCGACGTCCCGGCGGCCGGTGTCCGCGTCGAACGCCACGCCGGACTTGACCCCGCCGACGCCGGTGAACACAGGCCAGCGCAGCGGTGCTCCCGAAGAAGTGTTCATGCGATCATCTTCCACGTGATCGAGATCGCCGTGAGCTTCCTGCTCGGTTCCGGGACGGGAGCGCTGCTCTTCCGATGGCGGGCGTTACGAGACGACCCCAGGTTCGAGGCGGCACAGCAGTCGGTGACGGCTTTTGGCGAGGAACTGGCTGCCCTGGACTTCGACCCGAGCGGCCAGGACGCCACCCCCGCCGTCCTCGAGGAGTACCGGGCGGCCCTGGCCGCCTACGAGCGTGCCTCCGCCGGGCATACCGTCTCCGACATGGAGGCCGCGTTGTACGACGGCCGCGTCGCCATGATCCGCTTCGCGGCACTGCGCGACGGCCGTCCCGTCCCCATCGAAGCCGTGCCGCTTGAGGTCCCGGCTTCCCGACCGCGCCCGCAACCCGTCATCGCTCCCGGGGAACGCCACGTCAGCAGCGGTCGCACCAACGGCTCGACGGAAGTGCTGATCGACCGGCCCGAGCCCGCGCAGCCGGCCATCCTCGAACTGGACGTGCTCGGCTATGAGGACCTGCACGTCGAACCGGTGGTGCGCACCGAACAGGAAACCACGATCGGACACAGGCTGGCCGAGACCTCTTCTTACCGAAAGTACTATGGCCGCCACTATCTCTCCCCGCACCTCACCCATCTGCGTGTCACTGCCCAGGGAGTGGGCAGACGCCACTGGATCGCACGCATCAGGCCGCTCTCCGACGCCACTCCCCTGGCTGCCGAACACCAGGGCCAGAACGACGAAGTGCTCCGCTACGACGGCGGTCCGGCACTATTCACCGTCCAAACCCGGGGCCAGTCGGCCTGGACGATCGCCTACAAGTGCGCATGCCTTCGCCCCAGGATCGACTGTCACTGCCCATACGTCGACTGGCCGGATGACATACCCGGCTGGGAACTCGGCAGTGCAGTCTGTAGAGGCGGTGAGCGCATCACGTTCCGCCTGCCCCGCCCGGGGTACATAACGCTCACCTGCTCCTACGACTCCCCTACCGGCTCCTGGTACCTGACCACCAAGCCGGTCGACGTCCCCGAGCCGCCTTCCGCACGGCACGGTGAGGACTCCTCGCAAAGAGATCTTGGTGTGGCGCGGTGGATGGGGAAGGTGATCTCATTTCTCGGGGGTAAGGACGACCCGGCCAAAGCCGTGGGAGACCGGTGACGAGTTATGGGCACTCATCGAGCCGTTGCCGCCCCAGCACCGGTTCCGGTCTCCGGGCTGCAAGCGCATCGACGACTGCAGAACGCTGCAGGCCGTCCTCTTCGTTCTGTACACCGGTCACTGACCAGGCGGAGCCCCTGGGCGTCAGGGGTATCCGGTTGGATGAGCACGTGACGGTCTATGACGTAGCTCGCCAGCTGCCCTCCATCGCCGGCCTGCGGAACCTGTGCCGCTCGCTGGCGATGCTCGACGCGATCCTGAGCCCGGACTGGGAAGGCAGGTACTACTCCTTCGACGCCGGCCGGGCCGACGGCGAGGAGACGGCCTCGATGCGCAACGGGTCGGGGGACGAGTACTCCATCGTCTTCTCGGCGGCCGGGACCTATGTCCGCGGCTTCGACCACGAAGCACCGATGAGCCCGTACGGCAACGATGGCGAACCCTGGCCGGGAGTGGTCGACGAGGTCCCGGAGGTCTTCAGCCGCTTCGTCGAGGAGCCGGCGTTCACCGACGAGGACGACGTTCCCGTCGTGACGGCCTGCCTGTGGCGGAGGGCGACGGACGATCGCTGGCAGCACGGCACGATCGACTTCCCCACCGGTTGCTCCGACCCCGACGGGACAACAGGCCTGTTCGAGCTCCTGATCGACCGTTCGCCGGAAGCGTTCCAGCGCTTCGCCGAGGACTACTACGAAATTCCCGTGAACCTGGAAGCGGTCCGCGACGTGTATGACCTGCGGCCGCTGAACCAGAAACTCGTGTCATCACTGAACGCGGAAGTAACCCTTGCAGAGCTGGCCGAGGACATCGCAGAGATCAGCTACCCGCAATAGGCCCGGGAGGAGATCTGAACTTCAACTGCCGCTGCTGGCGTCCCTCGAAGGGGCGATGAGAATGACGTCCAACCCCCATTCCTCGTGCCAGACCACGATGTTGGTACCCCTCTGAGGGGCGATGAGGACTCCGACCCATCTCGGATCAGTGGGAAGGCATCGACGTTGGTACCCCTCATGGGGGCGATGAGGACTTGACCGACTCCAGGCGGTAGAGGAGCAGGCGTTCCGGTTGGTACCCCTCGTGGGGGCGATGAGGACCAGAGTAAAGCCGCAGGTCGGGGCTGGTGTGCTGGCGGCTTGGGCGGGTGGTTTTTCAGCGGACCTCCGGTGGTGCACTTCGTCCCGGCGTGGCGCTGAAATATCTGGGCCCAGACGCAGCGGGCTCGCTCCTTCCCTCAGGGGTTCGACGGTCACTGCTGACTGTAGAGCCCGCCTCTGACACGACCCCGCGCCCGGGCCGCTATCGGTGCCCGGGAACCTCACTGCCGTTCATGCCGGCCTCCGGAGGGTGTAGCGGAGGCTCCGGTGCCCGGAGACCGGGCAGGTGCTGTACCGATGTTCGTTGTACCGGTCGATGTGGTCGACCACCATCTGGTGGTCGACCACTGCGCGGCTGCGCCGGCCGAAGACCTGCGCCCGGGTCAGAATCTGGAGAACGAGCTGCTCCTCGTCGACGCCGTAGGTCTCCAACGTCGGGTCGGGAACAGCGTCGGCCGGGCAGGCACGTGCAGCACAGTCGGGCCACCGCCGCGACGGGGCTCTCGCCGGCCGACTGCGGGCTGCGGCTCACGCGGGCCTGACGGCGGACTGCTGGCCGCGGATCTGCTTCCACCAATTCCGCGGCCACGTCCCGGCGCAACTGCTGATCGGTGGCCGCACGGCGCTCGGATCCGGAGATGCCCGGCACCACGGCATCAACGGCGACCGCGACCGCCGGGCGCAGCGGTCCCCGCGAAGGGGCGATGCGGGAGGTAGCCGGGCCGGCTGAAGGTCGTGCAGATGATGGTGCGGCAGCCGGGCAGCGCCCGCTGGAGACCGGCGGGGAGCCGTTCGGCGAGGAACGTCTCATTCGCTGCGTCGATGGCCTGGGGAACCGTCGGGAGGCGGACGAGCCTGCGCTGGCTCTCTTACATGCTGAGGCGAGAACGGGGCGGCCGCGCTTGCGGCCGCCGTCCTCTGCGTGGTCGAACCGTACGGGCGTCGACGACTACCTCGTGGTGATCGGCTGAACGCCCTGGCGTCAACCGAATCCGAACCGGGCAATTTACTCACGCAGCGGCCGCGGTCGAACTCGCCACGGCTCTTCCCCGTCGGGTCGAGACCGCCCTCAACTTCGAGGAACTGCCTCGGCCCGATGGAGTCGCGTTAGTCGTCGCCGATCATGATGCTGGCATCACTGACTACATACTCTCCATAGTTGAACGATGCTCCGATCTCTTCGAGCTTCGCGTACTGCTCCCGTGTCAGCCCGCGACTCGGATCGGAGTACACGACGGAGTGCCTTCTCGGTAGAGCCTTGAGGAAGAGCCGGAATCCGAGGTCGGGAGTGCATGAGCGGACGCAGTGGACGAGAGCGTCCGCCACCTCCGGATCAAGAATGGTCCTGTACCTGTCGATCTCGGCCAGAACCTGGTCGGCCAGCTCCGTTCCCTCGTACTGGTCCGCCGGGGAGAGCGTCGGGTTGTCCGTACGGCGGGCCAGCCAAGCGTCACACACCCCGATCACTTGCCGCATCCACTGGTCGCCTTCCGCAACGCGCTTGGCGAAGAAGAACTGCGGCTCGGTGCACCCCTCCCACAGGGTCTTGATGTGGGCAGAGGTGACGTTGTCGAGGAGGAGTTGGGCGTCACGGCGCACTAGCAGCGCCGCTGCCGGATCAACATCCTCCAGCACGTTGTCTGCTGCCTCGGCTGCTGTTGAAGCGTCGAGCATCCAGTCCTGATGGAAGAAGTCCATGAGCCAGGGGATTCCGAACGTGAACTCCGTGTACCGTTCCATCAACGATCAACTCCCTGGATATGCGGTGTGGACGTAGTAGCCAAACCTGTGCCCCTTGGCCCGTTTCAGGATAATCGTATAAGCGTTGCCGGCTTGAGTGATCGTTTGGCCGTCTTTGTGTGCTACCCACCCGATAGGGCTATTCGCTCCGGAGTACCCGGTCAGCACCTTCTACTGATCGGTCCCGCGAAGCCATTTGGCGATCTCGCCGGCTTTGCCGGCAAGCGCGTAGTCCACGATTTGCTGTGCCGCCTGCAGGTCGATGAAAACACTGTTGTCCGTGCCCTTCCTCACGGCCAGCGCGAGCGCTTCCGCCTGTGTCACGTTCACGTGCTCATCGAGGACGTGAGCAACCCCGGGAAACTTCTGTGCGTCAGCGACCAGGTCGTTGCAGTTGTGGACCAGAACGGGGGTGTTGCCCGCCGCCACGTAGAAGGTGTGCAAGCCATCGACGGACAGGTCGTAGACCCGCTGCGGCTTCAGGCCGGGCCGGTCCCGCAATCCGGTCACAGCACGTACGGTCCCGTCCTGCGTCCGCAGCCTGTCACCCTCGCGCAGATTAGATACCAGGATCCACCCGCGGTCGACGACGAAGAACCGGTGCCCCGAGGTGAACTGCTGCCCGAGCAGATCGGCGGCCGCGGCATCTCCGTCGTATACCGGCACTCGCACGATCTCGACGCCGCACTGATCCTGTGGCTGATCGCCGGACCATAACGACCGACCCGAGCATGTGGGAGGCCGCCGTGGTGGCGGCCTCCCACATGCTCGACATCCGCGTCGATACCCCCCTCAGGGGGCTATGAGGACGAGCGACTCTCCGGCGTCCCGCTTTGGTACCCCTCGTAGGCGCGATGAGAACTGGCGCTCGCGGTCGGGATGGCGCGTGAACACGGCGTGTTGGTACCCCTCGTAGGGGCGATGAGGACCCCAGGGTAAAGCCGCAGGTCGAGGATGGTGTGCCGGGTGCTCGTGCGAGCGGTTTTTCAGCAGACCTCCGGTGGTGCACTTCGTCCCGGCGTGGCGCTGAAATCCTCGCCCAGATCGCTATCGGACTCGCTCCTCCCCCTCAGGCGGTACGAACAGTCTCCGAGGACTGTAGAGCCCGCCTCTGGCAAAGCCCCGCGCCCAGGCCGTTGGGTAGTCTCGCTTCCGCTCATCCGCCCCCGGCATCGCAGCCGAGGCTCAGACGCCCGAGCCGGACGGGCACTGCATCAGGCGAGAAGGCCCGGGCGGACAGGCGCTGTGCCGGCGACTCTCCGTACAGAGCCTCCGTTGGGGAGCCGGACTGCGTCGATGCCTCATCCGGTGAAACCCGTACATGCTCCGGAGCCGGTGTGGGGCGGGGCGAAGCCGTGGCGTTCATCAGCAGCCCGCACGGCCTCCCACGCCTGCTCCCACTCGCCGGCGTGTTCCCGCTGAGCACGGGCAACCAGCCACTCCACAGCATGCTGGGCGCGCTCCACCTCAGCCAGCTTGGCCGCGACAGCGTCCGCGACCCAGTCAGAAACCGAGGACGGCCCACCCCATCCGGCCGATACGAGGCCTTCGATCGCCCCGACCGTGGAGCTCCCGAGCCAGACGGTGATCTCCTGCTTCGCCATAGCTACCCCCTGCTCAAGCTCCATCATCTGCCGGCTGTGCCAGGAGCGCAGCCGGTTGACCACGTCGTGCACGGTCAGCCGCAGGAAGCCGGAGGTCCCTGATCAGGTCATGCCGTCGCGCGCAGACAGCGACAACGGTCTCCCCGGACGCTTCGATTCCGGCGACAGCCACACCGTAGAACGCGTTACGAGTCGACAGCGGGCGAACCAGGACGATCTGCTCAGAAAAGAAGGGATTCACATGGACGGTCTGCGATGGGAGTTCGTCAAGAGGCGGACCGCTGCCGACGGGGCAGTCTTCCGCTCGCCGGACGGCAGGTTCTTCAAACGCACCGGCGGCGTCGAACTGCGTGAGGAAGCAGAATTCCAGCGCCGCCTCGGCCGGCTCGGCTACCCCGTTCCGCAGGTCGTCGACGCCGGGAGCGAGGACGGCCTCACGTACTTCGTCGAACAGTCGCTGGGAGGCGCCTCGCTGCACGACACGGCGGCCTCCGCCACCGGAGGCCGAGCAGCGAACCTGCCCGAGGACATCGTCAGCTCGGCGGCCGCCGTGGCCGGCCGGCTCCTTCGGGCCCAGGCCGCCCACCCCGAGCAGGCTTCCCCCGCCTTGCTGCGGAAGTGGTCCGAGCAGGCCGGATTCACCGCGGACGTGTTCGCCGAGAACCCCGACTTCGACACGCCGCGGGTCCGAGAGCTCACCGGCCGCGCCCTGGAGCGGCTCTCCGGCGTCCCGCTGGTGCCAGCGCACTTCGATTACGGGCTGCCGAACGTCTTCCCCGCCGGCGTCATCGACTGGCAGCACCACGGCCTGGCGCCGCTCGGCTACGACGTCGCCTCCGCCCTGGAAGTCATCGCCTTCAAAGGAGGAGTCGAGGGCTACACCGCCAGCGCCGCTCAGCGGACTCGCTACCTGACCGCACTCGATGCGGTGTCCGTACCCGCAGCGGGCCTGCGGATCAGCACCTACGTGCGGGAGTTCTTGCTGGTCAAGTCGCTGTTCTTCCTGGCCCTCATGAAACCGGCCGGCCCGTCACGCACGGACAAGCACCTCAAGTGGCAGTACCGCCGGCACCTCTTCACCCAGACACTGGACCACTACGAACACTCCGCGATCATCGATACCTTCACCTTCCCCACCCTCGACGAGTTCACCACGGGGAAACCCGCAACCGGCCATCCGTGACCGGAACTGCCTTTTGACCGGGCCGACATCACCTTCAAGGCCAAGGCGGCATCGGCCCCGGCACACACTGGCTCGGCAGAGGTCGAGACGACCCCTTGGTACCCCTCAAAGGGGCGATGAGGACCTGCCCCAGGGCGCCGGGCCGAACCGGCGGTTCTGGTTGGTACCCCTCGTAGGGGCGATGAGGACACCCCAGGGTAAAGCTGCTGGTCGGGGCTGGTGTGCTGGCGGCTTGTGCTGTCGGTTTTTCAGCGGACCTCCGGTCGTGTGCTTCGTCCCGGCGTGGCGCTGAAATATCTGGGCCCAGACGCAGCGGACTCGCTCCTTCTCTCAGGGGTTCGACGGTCACTGCTGACTGTAGAGCCCGCCTCTGACACGACCCGGTGGTCGCACGCGGTTTGAACGGCGACGACACCTTCGTGCCCGCGGCGCTGGGCGGACCGGTGATGCCGAGTCCGATCTACCTCGACTCGCGGCGGGCACGGGTCGGCCGATCGACGAGGAGCAGACGGGCGCGGTGAGCCAGGCACTGGCCGGCTCCAGCGCGCACGTCATGGCCTACGACTCCTACCTGGAGGCCCAGCGCGCGCCCGCCGCCGAGCGGATGGACAACGCCGCGGTGATCGTCCTGGGGATCGCACTGGCCTATGCGCTGATCGCGGTCGCGAACACCCTGATCATGGCGATGGCCGGTAGCGGATTCCCAGGCCGCGTGACTGACGGTTCCAAGAGCTTCGGCGCCGCAGGCAGACCTTCGCGCGCGGTCGCCCTGGGAGAGGTGCATGTAGATGTACGGCACAGCCGATCTCCTCCTGACAGGGCGAGGATGTGTCTCTTAAAACTATACACAGAACTGCCGTGCATGTATACTCTTAAGGGACGATGATGAAAATCCGCCCTCGCTCCCGCTTGGAGAAACATGAACCCTGCCGCGCGCGGCGTGGCCATCCTCGACTGGTACCGCAGCGGATGCGGAGCGCTCGACGAGCTCAGCGCGTCCACCGCCGGCCTCCTCGCCGACCTTCAGGTCTGGGCCGCGGCCCACGGCCTCGACTGGGGCGAGACCCTTCGGATCGCCGAGGGGTATGCGCGGAATGAGCTGCATCCTTCGGCCTGCGGTCTCCTGGAACCGGGCATGCTGAACGAGGGTCCCCTCTCCCCCCTGTGCCGACTAGGCAGTGTCTGATGGTTCTTTGGCGAGGCTGCGGAGCCAGATCACGATGGCTGCGGTGGCCAGGGTGCCGTGGAAGATGTAATCGCGTT
>NZ_JBWKFF010000051.1:0-7011 GCF_056434425.1 Streptomyces sp. NPDC044033
ACAAACGCGATTACATCTTCCACGGCACCCTGGCCACCGCAGCCATCGTGATCTGGCTCCGCAGCCTCGCCAAAGAACCATCAGACACTGCCTAGGGCGATGGTTGTGCCGCTCTCCCCGATCGCCTTCCATGCCTCCCGGGTCAGGCCGGTGGCGTGGATGAGGGTGATGTCCGTGCCGAGGATGCCGTCCTTCTCCCACTGCCCGATGGCGTTCGAGGAGGAAGTGCCGAAGACGGCGTCCACGCTTAACCCGATACCCAGCTCCCTCGCCGTGCGGGCGAGTCCGGGGCCGTAGGCGAGAGCCGGTCCGGCGATCTCGTCGGTGGCCAGGGCTGCCAGGCGCAGGGTCAGCAGCTGGTTGTCACTGGTGAAGTACGTGTCTTTGAGGCGGGCGAGGTCGCCGGGCCACTGCTCGTCCCAGTCACCGAAGTGCGGGCCCATGGAGGCGTGCACGCCTCGGATGCCGGTGTCGATGAGGGCTTGGACGGCGGCGTTGGAGTGCTCGGGGGTGCGGGAGTTGTGGGAGAAGTCGAGCATGCAGGTAATGCCGCTGTCGATCGCGGTCAGCGCGGCCAGTTTCGTCCCGGTGTACATGTCCTTCGGGCGGTAGAGCGTGGCGTAACCGGCCAGGGTGGACATCACGTACGCGTCGAGGTCGTCGACGTCCGGCATGCTCCGCCGCAGCTGGGTCTGCCACGCGTGCCGGTGCGTGTCGACGAAGCCTGGCGCGAGGATCGCGCCGACGGCGTCGACGACCACCGCGCCGTCCCGGCTCAGGTCAGGACCGATCGCGGTGATCGTGTCGCCCTCGACGAGCAGTTCGGCGCCGTCTAGGACACCGGAATCGGGATCCATGGTGACGATGGTCGCGCCGGTGAACAGCATGCGCCGCTTCGGGTCGGCAGATCGGCGGTGAAGCTGTTCGAGCACAGCAGGGCTGGCGGTGCCGGAGGTGGTCAAGGGGAAATCCTGTTCGTCATGCCAGGGCGGTGAGCCTGTGCGGGATGAGCGATGCCCCCAGCTTCGCCCCAGCCGACGGCGGCAGGCAGGCCGCCGTTTGCCCAGGTACAGCACACCCCGGTTCACCCATCGCTCCGCGGCGCGGGGGCGCGAGGGAATCGGCACCGTGCTCGTCGGTGTCGAGGACGTATCGGCCGTAGCCGAGCGGCGTCCGCATCGCGATCTCGTCACTGAAAGAGTCCGGGTCCGAGCCCCGCCGAACGGGCTCGCCCCGTACGCCGCCGACGTCTGCCACCACCCCCTCTACCTGGACCCCAGCTCCCGCCCGCCCCCGCCGCTGGCACCGACACGGACGCCGTCGCCCTGCTCAACGCCCTCACCCACGCCGGCCGCCCGCTCACCGCCGACTTCCTCGCCGAGTCCCCCGGCGGGAACCTTGACCACGTCAGCGACGTCATCGAACGCGCCTGTGCCTGCCTCCACCCCGCCGGACCGCGCCCTGCGGCGCGTGGCCCCCGCGCACTTCACCCTCAGTCCGCGCGTGGACGTTCTCACCGGCCGGCAGCTGAACCGGGTGCACCCCGCGAACCACACCGATCCGTGGCACCGCCCTCATGTGCGCACTACCGGCTGCTCCAGCGCGGCAGCCTCAGCGGTCAGGGCGCAGCCGTGCTGTTCCAGGCGTCCTACGAGGGTTCCGTCTCTGCCGATCCCGTGGAGCCGACCGCGGCCGCCGTCGCGGGTCTGCTCGACGCCGGGTTCCTGGTCCGCGCCGACGGCGTCCGGTACAGCCTCCGGCTCACGGTCTCCGACGACAGCACCACCTGCTGACACGCCTCATGGCACAGCCACTGACATCCAGACGCTGACGGCGCTGACGGCGCTGACCGCGCTGCTGCAGCGGATGGCCCGTGAGGGCGCCCTCACGTCTTCGAGCCGCCCCGGTGGCCCGGTGGATCGTGATGGTGATCGACGCGGCCTTCCTGGCGGGCGTGGAGGACGACTGCGTTCGATTTCCCGGCAGGTGGGTGCGTTGCCGCGCGGTGGGGGTGGTGGCGGCGTGTCAGGGGATCAGAACGGCGCGGTACCTGGCCTTTCCCATGTTCTGGAAGGTCTCCTCGGCGGTGTCGAGGGGATGGGGTTCGACCATGGGGTGGATGCCCTTGAGTACGGCGAAGGCCATCGCCTCCTCGCTGTCCTTGGCATGGCCGCTGTACCAGCCGGTGACGGCGCGGCGGCCGAACACCAGGAGATCGGGATTCGCTTGGATCGGCTCCTGTCCGGTGGCGATCACCACGAGGCGGCCATTGGGCCGCAGGCCCTGGAGGAGGTCGGCCTGCGCGGGGCTGTAGCCGGCGGTGGAGATGGCGGCGGCGGCCCCGCCGAGTTTCGCCAGTGCCTCGCCGGGGCTGCCCTCGTCGCTGTCGAGGTACTCGTCGGCGCCCAGCTCGCGCGAGATGTTTTCCTTGGTGCGGCCTCGGCTGATCGCCACCGTGCGGAACCCCATCTTGTCCGCGAACTGCACCGCCAGGTGGCCCAGTCCGCCGACGCCGTGCACGGCGACCGTGTCGCCGGGGCCGGCGCCACAGTGGCGCAGCGCGTTGAAGGTGGTGATGCCCGCGCACATCAGCGGGCCGGCTTCCTCGAAGGGGAGTGCGTCGGGGACGCGGGCGAGGGCGTCCTGCGGTGCCACCGTGTACTCGGCGTACCCGCCGTCGTAGGAGAGCCCTACGATCTTGGCGTTCGCGCAGTTGACGAAGTCACCCTGTCGGCATTGGTCGCACGTGAAGCAGCTGCCACCGTGCCAGCCGATGCCGACCCGGTCGCCCCGCCGCCACGCGCTCACGCCGGGACCGGTGGCATCGACCTCTCCGGCGATCTCGTGGCCGGGTACTCGCGGCAGGCGCACGCCGAGCAGGCCGGAGCGAATGATGTCCTCGCCGCCGCATACCCCGCACGCACGTACCCGCACCCGCACCTGACCGGGTCCGGGCTCGGGGACGGGCAGCCGGGTCACTGTGAACGGCCGGCCGGCCTCGACCGCCTGCGCCGCTTTCATCGTTTCTGAACTCAAGGTCGTTCTCCTCGCGTTCGGTGTGACGGGTAGGGCCGCGCGGGGTGCGTCAGCTGCTGGAGCCACCGTTCTTCCGGAGCTCTTCTCCGGTGAGGAGGAACGATGGGGCGCCGGCAAGGAACTCGGCGACGTCGGCCACGTCGTCCGGGGTGGCCAGCCGCCCGATCGGGACGGTCTCCAGCAGGGGCTTCTTGTACGGGTCGTCGTCGCTGATGCCGGTGATGATCCCGGTGCCGTCGATCGGTCCGGGGACTGGGGAGTTCACCGTGACGTTCCGGTGCCCGATCTTCTGGGCCGCCACCTTGACCAGGTATTTCGGCGTGCTCCTGCTCGTACCGTACAGACCTGGACCCGGCTGTGGCGCGACCTTGCCATGCAGCATGTGAAGATCCTTCCCCGCCTCGCCGTACCCCGCCCGAGACCGATCGACCGCACCCTTGTATTCCCGCACACCACTGAACGCTTCGGGAACACCCCGCGCGTCCGGAGGAACGCAAACCGGCCGCGGGCGCGTGTCCTGGACCTGTCAACGCGCTCCTGGGCCGCCACCGCCTGGGCGGCATCCACCGTTCCGCCCCCGCGCGTCACTGGGCCGACGGCGAACGCGACTCGGGCAGGTAGAGCCCGAGGGTGCGCGTGATCTGGCGTAGCAGGGCGCGCAGTTCGCCCTGCTGGGCCGGGGTGAGTCCGGCGACGGCGCGATCCTCGACATGCTTGGCCGCCGCCTGCGCGCGCTCGACCAGGTCCAGCCCTGCGGGGGTGATCCGGACTTCGAGAATCCGGCCGTGTGTGGGATGAGGGGCGCGGGTCACCAGTCCTCGCTCCAGCAGGGACGCGATCGCGGCGGACATGGACTGTGCGGTGACTCCCGCCCGGTGCCCGAGTTCGGCCCCGGAAAGGCCCCCGGGAACTTCCAGGCCCAACTGGGCCAGCGCGGCGAACTGCGCGTGGTTGAGGGAGAACCGCCGCAGCGTGCGCTCCAGTTCCTGGGACAGCGCGTTGCTGACCATCCGCATCATGTACGGCAGTCGCTGCCCGTAGTCCCTGACCATCCGTGCCGCACGTCCTCTCCTGGCGCCCGAGATCTCCAGGTTACCCGTCCACATCTTCCCCAACTTATAAGGTGCCTGATACCTTGCCTCAAGTGTTCGCCCTACAAGGCACGCAGGGAAGGAAGCGCACGACGTGGTCGATGTAGCCGCACTCCCGCACGAGACCGAGGTGCGCACCCGCGCCGGTGATCTCGTACGGGCCGACGTGTACCTCCCGCAGGACGGCCCGGGACCCTGGCCGGTGGTGCTGGGCGCGTCCCCGTACCAGAAATCGCTGCGCAGGCTCCCGCCGCACCCGGTCTTCCCGTTCACCGAATACGGCCCGATCCAGCTCTACCTCGACCACGGCTACGCCTACGTGGCGATGGACGTGCCCGGCACCGGCCGCTCCGAGGGCGCCTGGGACCCGGTCTCCCGTGAGGAGGGGGAAGCCGTCCACGACATGATCGAGCACGTCGCGGTCCAGGACTGGGCCACCGGCGCGGTCGGCATGATCGGCATGTCCCACTACGCGTGGAGCCAGTGGAACGCCGCCCGCACCCGCCCGCCGCATCTGAAGACGATCGTCGCCTACGACGGCGCCACCGACATGTACCGCGACTGGATGTACCACGGCGGTATCCCCACCCAGGGGTTCTTCTCGTCCTGGCTGTTCGGGTCCGTCCTCATGCAGCACCAGCTCAACGGGATCGACTTCCACGTCGGCGGCAAGGACCGGTTCGTCTACGACGCGCTCAGCCACCCCCTCGACGACGAGTGGCAGCGCCGCCGGTCCCCGTTTTGGGAACTGGACCAGGTCGACATCCCCGTCTTCTCGATCGGCGTGTGGGGCAAGGCGGCGCTGCACCTGCGCGGCAACTTCTACGGCTACGAACGCGTCGCCGGCCCCAAGCGGCTGCTGGTCACCCACCCGGACTCCTTCGCCGCCGCCCAACGCCACTTCTTCGACGAGGACTTCCACCGGACCGAGCTGCTGCCCTGGTACGACCACCATCTCAAGGGCCTGGACACCGGTGTCATGGAGCGGCCCGCCGTCCGGTTCTTCGTACGCAATGAGGACACCTACCGCAGCGCAGCCTCATGGCCGCCGCCCGACGCCCGGACCGCCACCTTCCACCTCGCCGGCCACCACAGCGAAACGGTCACCTCGCTCAACGACGGATCCCTCACCCGGACCCCGCCCTCGGCCGAGGACGACACCACATCCTGGTCCTACCCCGACCCGCAGTGGGCCGCCGGGGTCACCGTGTTCGACGAGGACGGCCGCCCCGACCACACGGCCCGGGTCACCACCTTCACCTCCGCGCCGATGGACCGCGACCGCGAGTTCACCGGCCAGGGCGTGCTCACCCTGCACGCCTCGACCGACCAGACCGACCTCGACCTCATCGTCGGTGTCTCCTTGGTGCCTGGACCGGAATCCGGCTCACCGGCCACCCGGCCGATCCGGGTCACCCAAGGATGGCTGCGCGCCTCGCACCGAGCCGAACTGCCCGAACTGACCAGCCCGCTGCGCCCGTTCCACGCCCACACCCGAGCCGAGCCGCTCGTCCCGGACACCGTCTACGAACTGCGCGTCGAACTGCTGCCGATGTCGTTCCTGGCCCGCCGCGGCGACCGCATCCGACTGGCGATCAGCAACCACGACTCGCTGATCGCAGACGCCCCGATGACCCACTTCTACGGCCAGAAGACCGGTACCGACACCTACCACCACGACCGCACCCACCCCTCAGCCCTCCAGCTGCAGGAGCGCCCCAGATGATCACCGACCGCCCGACGCCTTGACCGCACGAGATAAGGACGACCATGCCCTTGCAGATGCTCCCGCCCGCCGAAACCGCCGTACTGCTGATCGACCACCAGGACGGCATCATGAGCTGGGTCGCGTCGATCGACCGTGAAGTGATGAAGGCCAACGCACTCGCCCTCGCCAAGGCAGCCAAGGCCCTCGACATGCCCTTGGTCCTGACCTCGTCCTTGGAGGACCAGGCGCAGGGCCCGTTCGCCCAGGAGTTCGCACAGGCCGCCCCGGAGGAGTTCGCCGCGCGCATCCGACGGACCGGCGTCGTGAACGCCATGGACGACCCCGCCTACGCCGCCGCGGTCGCCGCGACCAAACGACGCAACCTGATCATCGCCGGCGTGACCAACGACGTGTGCACCGTCTACCCCACACTCACCGCGCTCAAGGAGGGCTACACGGTGTACGTCGTCGCCGACGCCGGCGGCTCGACCAACAGGATCGCCGACGACGTGGCCCTACGCCAGATGGAGTCGGCCGGCGCGGTGATCACCTCGACGAACATGATCCTCACCGGTCTGGCGCGGACCTGGACGACCCCGGCGGGCCAGGCCCTCATCCCCATCGTCGGCGAACTCATCCCCGCATGACCGTGAGCCTGTCCTACCGTTCCGCGCCGGGCACGGCTCTGCACCGGTAGGACAGGCTCTTCGGGCTCATGTGCCCGGTGGTTCACCCTGCCTGCACTGGACCGCCTCGTCTCCTACGACAGTCCCCGCCCCCGCACCGCCCCGTGCACGCCGCCACCGATCGTCCGGCGGCACTGCCCACCGCCCCCGCCTCTCACCGCGCAGCGCCTTGCCCACCGGCTGCACGCGGCGGCCGCACATCCCCGCCTCGCCGCGGCCCTCGCCGCCGCGCTGTTCACCGGCACCTCCCTCCAGCAACTCGCCACCACCCGTCCCCGCGACTACGACGACGCCGCGGCCACGCCCGCCCTGCACGACCGCGCCCGCTACACCGACGGCTGCGCCGCCTACCCCGTACCGCCCTGGGCGGGCTTCTTCCTTCCACGGTCCTCTTGGTGAGGTTCCCCCGCTGTGCGGGAGGTGCTGATCAGCTGGTCAGAGTGGGTTGATGGATGTCCAGGTTCGTCGGTTCAGCCGTCGCCTGCTTGGT
>NZ_JBWKFF010000052.1:0-6247 GCF_056434425.1 Streptomyces sp. NPDC044033
GGGAGGGGGGGGGGGACGAGAGAGGTGTGAGAAAAGCAGGCCCCCCCGCGGGGGGGGGGGGGGGGGGGGGGGGGGGGGGGGGCCCCCCCCCCCCCCCCCCGGGTCCGCTCCGGGTACCGTGAAACGGTCCGACCAGCAAGAACATCGGCCCTCGGGAGAACACCATGGCGTTCGCGCGCCTCGCGGAAGCCGCCGCCCCGGCGTCCCGCATCGGACTGGGGCTGGCCGCCGTCGGCCGCCCCGGCTACATCAACCACGGCCGCGACCGGGACCTCCCGGCCCAGCGCACCGTCGACGCGCTGCGCGAGCGCACTCACCTGCTGCTGGACGCCGCGTACGGGCACGGCGTGCGGTATCTGGACGCGGCGCGGTCCTACGGGCGCTCGGAGGAGTTCCTCGCCGACTGGCTGCGGGGGCGCCCCGACGCCGAGGACGCGGTGATCGGCAGCAAGTGGGGCTACACCTACGTCGCCGACTGGCGCACCGACGCCGACGTGCACGAGGTCAAGGACCACAGTGTCGCCGCGTACGACCGGCAGCGCGCCGAGACCGAGGCCCTGCTCGGGCCGCGCCTGGACCTTTACCAGATCCACTCCGTCACCCCCGAGAGCCCGGCCCTGACCGACCGCGCGCTGCACGAGCGGCTGGCCGCCCTCGCCGCCGACGGCGTGACGGTCGGCCTCTCCACCAGCGGCCCCGCCCAGGCCGACGCGATCCGCGCCGCCCTCGGCATCACCTGGGAGGGCGAGCCGCTCTTCCGTACCGTCCAGTCCACGTACAACGTGCTGGAGCCCGCCGCGGGCGCGGCGCTGGCCGAGGCCCACGAGGCGGGCGTATCGGTGATCATCAAGGAGGCGGTCGCCAACGGGCGGCTGGCCACGGCCGCGTACGCGCCGCCGGAGCTGCTCCGGATCGCCGAGGAGACGGGCGCCGCCCCCGACGCGGTGGCGCTGGCCGCGGTCCTCCACCAGCCGTGGGCCGGCACGGTGCTCTCCGGCGCGGCCACCACCGATCAGCTCGCCTCTCACATGGGCGCGGTGCGGGTCGGCCTCACCGAGGACCAGCTCACCCGACTGGCGGGTCTCGCCGAAGCGCCCGCGGCCTACTGGCAGCACCGCTCGCGGCTGCCCTGGTCCTGAGCCCCGACGACGGGCGCGGCGCTTGCCGGTGAGGCCGGTGAACCCGGTGAGCCTGGCGAGGTCGATGAGCAGGGTGGGCCCGGCGCGATCGGTGAGACGTCACTGTCTCATTCGGGTAAAGTACGTCTCATGGCCGTTGATCGTGAACACGTACTGAAAGAGGCCGCCGGCCTGCTGAGCCGCAAGGCGACGGCCTCCATGGACGAGATCGCCAGGGCCGCCGGCATCAGCCGGGCCACCCTGCACCGACACTTCGCCGGACGCGGCGCGCTCGTACGGGCCCTGGAGGAACTGGGCATCGCCCAGTTCGAGCAAGCCCTCGACGCCGCCCGGCTCGACGAGGGCGACGCCGTCGGGGCGCTGCGCCGGCTGCTCGTCGAGTCCGAGCCGGTCTTCGCGTTCATGGCCTTCCTCTGCACGGAGAACGAGCTGTTCGAGGGCGACACTCACGAGGGCTGGGACCGGCTGGACGCCCGTATCAACGCCGTCTTCCGCCGCGGCCAGGAAGAGGGCCACTTCCGGATCGACCTCGGCTCCGTCTGGCTCACCGAGGCGCTGTACGGGCTGATCGGCTCCGGCGCGTGGGCCGTGCACCAAGGGCGCGTCGCCCGCAAGGACCTCAATTACTCGATCGTCGAGCTGCTGCTCGGCGGTGCCCGACGGAGCATGGAGAAATGAGCGAGTCCGCAGAGAAGACCCGGGCCGCGACGGCGGAGGGGCCCGGCGCCCCGGCGCCCGGCCGCTGGCTGGCGCTCACCGTCCTCGTCCTGGCCGTGCTCCTGGTCGCGGTCGACGCGACCGTGCTCGGCCTCGCGACGCCGTTCCTCAGCGAGGACCTGCGGCCGTCCGGCACGCAGCTGCTGTGGATCGGCGATGTGTACTCCTTCGTCATCGCCGGGCTCCTGGTTTCCATGGGCAGCCTCGGCGACCGCATCGGACGCAAGAAACTGCTGCTCACGGGTGCCGTCGCGTTCGGCGCGGTCTCCGCGCTCAACGCCTACGCGACGAGCCCCGAGATGATGATCGTGGCCCGCGCCCTGCTGGGTATAGCCGGGGCGACCCTGATGCCGTCGACCCTCGCCCTGATCCGCAACATCTTCCACGACCCCCGGGAACGCAGCTTCGCCGTCGGCATCTGGGGCGCCATGGCCTCGGCCGGCGCCGCCGTCGGACCGGTCGTCGGCGGCTTCCTGCTGGGCCACTTCTGGTGGGGCTCGGTCTTCCTGATCAACCTGCCCGTGATGGTGGTCCTCGTAGTCGTCGGCAGCAAGCTGCTCCCCGAGTCGCGCGACCCCTCGCCCGGCCCCTGGGACCTCGGCAGCGTCGCCCTGTCGCTGATCGGCATCGTGGGCGTCGTCTACACCATCAAGGAGGCGGCGGCGCACGGCATGCGCTGGGACACCGCCGTCGCGGGCGTGATCGGCGTGCTGGCCCTGCTGTGGTTCGTACGGCGCCAGCTCAGGCTGCCCGCGCCGCTGCTGGACATGCGCCTCTTCCACCACCGGGGCTTCTCGGGCGCGGTCCTCGCCGACCTGCTGACCATCCTCGGCCTGTCCGGGCTGGTCTTCTTCCTCTCCCAGTTCCTGCAACTGGTCCAGGGCCGCGGCCCGCTGGAGGCGGGGCTCGCCGAACTGCCCGCCGCCGTGGGCGCGGTCACCGCCGGCCTGCTCGCCGGCAAGGTCGCCCGCCGCTACTCCGTACGCGGCGTGGTCGCCGGCGGCCTGGGCGCCATCGGGGTCTCCCTGGCCGTGCTGATCTGGGTGCACGGGGACATGCCCTACCCGATCCTCGGCGCGGTGCTGCTCATCGTCGGCGTCGGCGCCGGGTTCTCCTTCACCGTCACCGCCGACGTGATCCTCTCCAGCGTGCCCAAGGAGCAGGCGGGCGCGGCCTCGGCGGTCTCCGAGACCGCGTACGAACTCGGCGCGGCCCTCGGCATCGCCCTGCTCGGCTCGATCGTCACCGGCGTCTACCGCGGCTTCACGGTCCCCGACGGCGTCCCCGGCCCCGCCGCCTCCGACGCCCACGAGTCCCTCGGCGGCGCGGTCGAATCGGCCGCCGCCCTGCCGCGCGAGCAGGGCGCGGCCCTCCTCGCCTCGGCGCAGGACGCCTTCACGGAAGGGCTGCGGATCGCGGCGGCCGCGGGCGCGGCCGTCCTGCTCGCCACGGCGGTCGCGGCCTGGTTCCTGCTCCGCGGGCAGCGGCTGGAGGACGGGCCGGTCGAACACTGAGATGGTCCCAGCGGAAGCGGTCTGCCAGGGCGCTGAAGCGATGTGCCCCTCTTGGGCTGGATCAGGTAAAGGTAAGCCATGCCATGAGCGCGCCCAATATGACAAGTGAAAGGGTCAGTTGTGCCGTCAGCGCACGGGACGGCTTGTCCTCCGGCCGCTCTCCGTGTATTGATCCGTTCAGAATTTTCTGCCTTATTTCTCGGCGGTGCCCCAAAATGCCAATAGGGAACACCAGTAGTGCGGTGGAGTACATCGGCAGTAATTCTTCAAGTTTTATGTCTTTCAGGAGTGCGGACGCCACGCCGAAAGCCACGCCAAGTACGGGTGCGAAGCACACCTGAATCTTGTATTTACGGGTCGGCATGAGTGTCACGAAGAATATGAGGAATGCCGATGTGGCGACGATGGAAATGATCCACCAGGCATACAAGGGGATGGATGGGGCGTGCACGTGGTCTTCCTTGTCCCTTCGGGGCCCGCCGCGCGGGCCCCGAAATTATTATTACTGGCTTTCGCCGACTAGCCGAAGAGTCCTATGATGCCAGAAATTGACTCGTGTATGATCCTTGATCCGGTCGAGATGACCGCCCTGGGTGCGGCTTCCTTGATTGCCGAACTAATTCCTGAGCCTATTTTGCCGAGGGCGATTCCAGCGACAGCCTGCACGAAACCAGAGCTGCTGAACCCGTCCGCGTAAGCGTACAGCCCCGCACTGACCACTCCTAGGGCGACCGATGCCTCTCCCAGAATTGGCGCAGAGACCTCACCGACTATGGGGATGGCGAGCGAGAACGCTCCCACGATTCCTACCCACGAGGAAACACGGCCTGCGCGCTGGGCCCACAGGCGCGCAGTGTCCTTGCCGTCCGATGCCTTATAAGGCAGGTTGATGGTGTCGTTGCCGGCGTCGTCAGCGGGATCGGTACCCTTCTTGGCGCTTTCCCGGGCTTGCTCCGCAGCCTTGGCCGCAGCCGCCGCTTGTTCCTGTCGGCGTTTCTGCGCAGCGATGGTGTTGGCGTCGCTCGCGGCCTGTGCTGCTTCCTTGGCGTCCTTGCCTGCGGCGGTGGCTGACCGACTTGCGTCGGCGGCCGAGTCGCGTGCGTTCTCCGCCGAGGCCACGGCCTGACTGGCGGAGGTGGCGGCCTGGTTCGCCGAGTAGTTTGCCTGGCGGCTGGCATGACGGGCGGTGGCCGCGGCGTTCTTGGCCTTTTGGGCGGAGCCTGCGGCTTCAGTCGCCGATTTGTCGGCCTCACGGGCCCTGTCCTGTGCCTCGTCGGCGTAGCCCTTGGCCTGGGCGGCAGAGGTGTGGGCCTGGTCGGCCCACATGCCGGCTTCCTTGGCCTTGTCGTGTGCCTTGGCGGCCACTTCGGATGCTTCGGCCGCGTTTTGGTTGGCGAGGGCCGAGATCCGGGCGGCGGTCGCGATGAGCGCGCGTACGGAGGCGACGTGGGTGGCGGTGTCCTGATCCGACTGAGCCGACTTGTACTGGACATGAGTGACGAACTCGTGCTGCATCCAGGTGGGCCCGTTCATCGCGACCTGGGCGGCGGCTTGCACGTCGGGCCCGCCGTTGTGCATGACTGTGACGGTTTCGACCCGGTCGTCTTCTTCAAGTGCCTTGCGGTAGCCGTTGAGCAGGAAGTTGTACAGGGCTTTCGCACTGCCTTCGTCGATTGCCGCGCTTCCCGCGTTCTTGACGGCTCTGCCAGCCCCGTTCATGAGCTTGAGGACCTGGACGCGGTAGTCCTCGGTCTGGACGTCGTAGACGCCTCCCTCAAGGAACTTCTCCACGCCCGCGTCGTCGCCCTCCAGCACCTTTTGGGCCGCTCCGGCCAGGCTGGGGCCGCCGATCTTGGCGAGATAGAGGACCTTCTCCCGATCGTCCTGATGCAGGGCCTTCTCGTACTCCACCTGGACCCAGGTGACGACATCCTCGTCGGTACCTGAGAGGGCGGCCTCTGCGGCCTGGCGAGTCCAGGAACCGGTGCTGCTCAGCAAGTTGACGGCGGCCTGGCGGCCGAGAGCCGCGGCGGTCTTGGTGTCGGTCCCGGAGCCGGCGGCCTTCTTCAACAGCTCCTTGGTCGTCTCGTCGGTGGCGGTTTCCTGGGTCTGCTGGGCAGCACGACGGTCATGATCCTCTTGATCCGCCTTCGCGATGTCCTTGGCTTCCTCCATGCCGAGTTTGGTGTCGTCGTCGAGCTGGGCCTTCTCGCTTTCGCGGGCGAGTTTCTCGACCCGCTGGGCCGTCGCCACAGCTTCGGAAGCGGTTTTCGCCGCCTCGACGGCAGCGTTGGCGTGCTCCGTGGCCTTGTTCGCCCAGTCCTGAGCCTTGCCGGCCTGGTCGGCGGCGTCATCGGCCGCTTTGGCCGCCCTATCGGCGTGGTCGGCGGCGCTGTTGGCAGCGCTTTGCGCGGCACGGGCGGCCGAAGCGGACTCGGAGGCGAGTGAAACGGCCCTGTCCGCCGCCGAGGTGGCCGTGGCCGCCGCGCTGCGGGCGACGGCCGCGGCGTCGCGCGCCCTGCGGGACTGCGCGGTGGCCTCACCGGCTGAACTGCCGGCCGAGGCGGCGGCATCCGCCGCGTCCGCGGCGTTCTGTGCGGCACGAGCGGCGGCGGCGCCCGAACGCCCGGCCTCGGCACTGGCGTCAGCGGCGTGCGAGGCCGCCGACGCGGCAGTGCGGGCTCCGGCGGCTGCGTCCCGCGCGGCTTGGGCCGCCTGACGTGCCGCCGAGGCTTCGCCGGCGTTCTTCCCGGCAGCGGTGGCGGCGCTGTAGGCGCGGGCCGCGGCCTGCCCTGCGGCGGCGGCCGCGGAGGCGGCGGCCTGGGCGGCGCTCGCGGCTGTACGGGCCGCGGAGACCGCGGTGTTGGACGCCTGGAT
>NZ_JBWKFF010000053.1:0-5882 GCF_056434425.1 Streptomyces sp. NPDC044033
TCCCCCCCCCCTGCGCCGTCCTCGTGTTGTCGCGCCCCCCCCCCCCCCCCCCCCCCCCCCCCCCCCCCCTCCCCCCCCCCCCCCCCGCCCCCCCCCCCCCCCCCCCTCCCCCCCCCCCCCCCCCCCCCCCACCAACGATGTCGGCCAGACGGGCACCGGCCCGGCCCGCGAGAGACCCATCGTTGCCAGGGTCGGTACCGAGATCGGCCGGACGTCGTCGAAGCTGGGCGGAAATCGGGAAACCTACGGTGGGCGCCTGCTGGGGTCGGCAGGATGAGGGCATGGGCCATGAGGATGTGAGTAGGGATGTGAATCCGGGGCGGATGCGACGGATCGTGGTGAGGTATCCGGAGGATCCGGTGGAGTCGGTCCAGGAGGCGGACGCGCTCGACGCCGCGGTGGATATCGAGACGCTGCTGGTGCGGGGCCCGTTGTTCGGGGTGGCCGCGCAGGACACCGGGGAGGCGCCCCGGTGGCGGGTGGTGGTCGCCATGGAGGCCGGCTGTCCGCAGCAGGCCCGGGACAGCCTCAACTCGAAGCTGTGGTTCCGGGCGAAGGATGAGGCCCGGAACCGGGTGGAACGGCGCGCCCTGTTGGCGGCGGTCGCGCGCCTGGAGAGCGAATGCGTCAATGAGCTCACCGTGCTCGGGACTCGCTACCGGGTTGTGCGCGCCGAGGAGTACGCCGGTATGGGGCGGGACGGCATCGAGCAACCCCGGCCGACCGACCCTGAACCCGCCGTCCCGAACTGGGACCGCGGCGCCAGGGAGCCGAGGATCGATGACGGCTTGGTGCTGGACCCGGATGCGCCGATCACACCTGCTCAGGCCGCTGAACGGCTGGCGCTGAGCGGTCTTGCCTACACCGGATCCCGATATCCCGAGAACGTGCGCGGTGACTCCCAGAGGGCACTGGAGACCCACCCCGATGTGATGCTGCTGCCCGCGGCGTTCAGAGTCGTGGACAAGGATGGTTCCGGGTGGAAGATCGGCAGTGCCCTGCACGCCAGCGCGCACGACGTTCGCAAGACGCTGGACTTCGCTCTCACCTGGTTCGAGCCGCGCCAGCTGGGTCTCATTCCCTGGGATGCCGACGACAAGGAGACCGACGCCCGCACGGTGGCCGCGGAGGGCACCGATACCGCGGCCGGAGAGCTGGCCGAGTACGCCCGGGCCGCCGACCGGCTCCGGGCCGAGCGTGCCAATCGGGTCGAGTTCCGAGGCGCCGTCCGCCAGATCTGCCGCGCCCGCCGACTGCTGCGCTGGGGCCCCGACGGGCCCGAAAAACCACGCCCGTCCGACACCGGCAGCTACCCTCCCGAGAAGATCCATCCCTTCCTGGACGAGGACGGCATCGTTCACTTCGACCGCGAAGACGACGATTCCTGAGCGCCTGCCAGACGCTGCCGCACCGATGAAGAAAGAACCCATCGATCACCCGCTACGGCCCCGCCACGGGCCGCAGCGCCCGTTACCGACCGGTGGGAACGGCCGCGGCCGTTCCCACTCCGCATCGATCAGATCACCTCGCCCATGACGGGGAAACGTCCCGGACACACCGGCCGCAAGGTCACACGGTTCCTGGCTCCTGATCCGCGACGAAGGGTGCATATCCGACCGATACCGCTCCCGGGTACAGGCCGTGCCACCAAAGAAACCCGCCACGTCTCCGCCGGCACCGCTGTCTCACACCGGGCCTCAACGCAGTACCGAAAGAGGTATCGCAGGTGGGATGGCAGGTGCTGACGCGGAAATCAGCCGGCGTGTAGGCGATGACCTCGTGCTCGCGCATGTAGGTGGTGTAGCCGTGGTGCACGACAGCGTGATCGAAGGTCTCGTCCAGGATCTGTTCAAGGACAGCGGTATCCATGCTGCCCTTCTACCTCACTCGGCGATGCCTTTCGGCAACGAGATTTTCGGGCATCAGGCGCCGTCTCCTCAAAAGACCGCCCGGGTGAACCCTGGTTCACCCTCTCTCATCCTGCGAAATCCAATACTGCCGCCACGAACTCCTCAGGATTCTCCTCCGGAATCCAGTGAGCCGTTCCTGGGATTCGTGCACCTGTGACGTTGTCGGCCACTTCTCGCATCATATTCTCGATGACGTCTCCTGTGGTGCTGATCATGCCGCCCACCGCCAGTACTGGGATGTCCAGCTTGCCATTCTTTCGCAGCGCCTCGCGATTGTTCTCCGCGTCCTGGTCGAATGCACGGTAGACCTCGAATCCGGCACGCATCGCGCCGGGCGCCGAGTAGGCGGAGACATACGTGTCGAAATCTGCGTCGCTGATCGCCGACGGGTCGGAATTGCGGACGTTGAAGAAGGTCTGCAGGTAGGCCCGTTCGCGACCGGCGACCAGGGTTTCCGGCACGTCCCGCGCGGCGTGGAAGGCGAAGTGCCATACGCGCGGGTCGCTGCGCAGGGCGTCGAAGACCTGGGTTCCCGGAAGCGGAGCATCCACGGCGACGAGGTGTGAGACCTCATCGCGATAATCCTGGGCATAGGCGTACGCGACCATCATGCCGATGTCGTGGCCGATGGGGACCACTTGTTCTTCGATATGCAGATGAGTACGCAGAAGCAAGTGAATGTCGCGGGCCATGGTGCGCTTGTCATAGCCACCCGCCGGGCGGAATGAGTTCCCGGCGCCCCGATAGTCGGGGGCAATCACGCGGAATCCGGCAGCGGTCAGCAGTGGAATGACGTGATGCCATTCCCACCATGTCTGCGGAAATCCATGGAGGAGAACTGCGGTACGCGGCCCCTCTCCCGCAGTGACGTAGTGGAGTCGTAGGCCGGTTTCGATGTCGACCATTCCGTGTACGAGCGCACCCGGAGGTACGCCATGCGGCGTACTCGTTGTTCCGTTCGGAGAATTCGACACCTTGGTTGCCCCTATTCGCTCTCAGTGACATCTGGATGTGGCTTCACGTGTGCCGAGTCCGGTCCGTCGGTGCGGGCGGAACAAACCCGTACCCCTCGGCCCGACATGGACCGCTACGCTCGCACGCCAGAAGAGCGCCCGCGGACCGATGCCGGACCACACTCATCGAAGACGACACGCCCAATCCGTATCGGCTATCGGCTATCGGCTATCAACGTTGGGGCGGCAGCCGCTCCACATCCGGCCGGCGTCTGGTCTGCGGCACCTTCTCCGGGTCTCCTTCAGGTCAACGGAGCCGGGCTCATCCTTGCCCGAAGGCGGGGGTTGTGTCGGCTGCTGGGGCGGAGGTGACGCAGGCCTGCTGGACCTGGACCACGTCGTACAGCCCAGCGAGGGAGAACTTCCGGCGTGGCACTCCTCCAGCGCGCCTCGTCCGCTCCTGCTCGAAGGCTGGCACCCACCGGCCCGCGCGCCAGTCGGCAGCAGTTGGTTGAGCAGTTCGACCGGATCTCCCCCCGTGCGCCCCCACTCTGGGATCGAGTTGGAACACCATGCCGTACCTCTTTCGGATGCTGGAAGCTGCCCCCCCGCGGGCGGATCGCTGTGCATGCACTGCTCTGGCTCTTCGACCAGTGTGCCTGCACCACACTGCGGAGGTGCTTCTCCTCCTCCTGCTGGCGGGCCTGCAGCGCCCGCCCGTCGCCCGCCGGCTTGCGCACCTCCTTCGGTCTGGTGGCGCGGTTCCCGGAGGAGCAGCCGGAGACGGCGAACAGCAGGAGGAAAAGGAGGAGGTAGAGGAGGGAACCGAACTTCGAGTGAGCCGTCGTCCAGGGCGATGCCGAGGTGGTCGAGCACGAGGGCGGCCACGGGCACCCTCCCGGCGCGCTCCGGCTACGGAGGGCGGCTCCCGTCGGTGCGCCACGCCGGTCGACTCTCATCATGTGCGCAAACGTACAATTCCGGCATGAGTGATGACCGTGCAGAGATCCAGGACCTCAATAGCCGCTACGCGATTGCTTTCGACTCCGGGCAGCTTGACGAGTCCGTCGACTGTTGGGCCGAGGACGGCACCCTGGACGAGACCGAAACCGGCCTCGGCTTGTTCGAAGGCCGCGAGGCGATCCGCGTCTTCTTCCGCGACACCCTCATGGCCAACTCCACGAACGTCGTCCACATGATGTTCAACCACCTGATCACCAGCATCGAGGGTGAGCATGGTGAAGGCAGGGTCAACTGTCTCGTCGAGATTGTGAAGACCGATGGCAGTTACGCGCGCGCCCACGTCACGTACAGCGATCGCTACGTCCGGGTCGCGGGCCAGTGGAAGTTCGCCAGTCGCGTCGTCACCTCGTCCTTCCCGCACGAGGCACTCACGAGCTGACGCTTGGGTAGCCGATGCGGACATCCTCGGCGTCCCGAGCAGCCCGTGACACCGAGGACAGCGTTGATCACGACATGCATGAGGAGGCGATAGTCGGCACGGCTGTGTCGGCCGCCCGGCTGTCAGCCCGCCGCCCTGCACAGACCTCTCAAACCGGTCATGGCGGGGTCGGAGTCAGGGGCGGGGGCGGAGCCGTTAAAGAACGCTCCAGAGTCGGTGACGCACCATTGCGGGGAGCCCACGACGTGCTTGTTCACGTCGGACCCGACGCCGGCGACGGCAACCCTGGCGTAACCCCGCCGTCGTCTACCAGCCGAGCCCCGAGCTCCACCAGTGGCTTTTTCGGGCTTCGTCTGTCGCGACATCGCCTCGCCGGGAACACTCCGGTGGGCCGTCTCGTTGCATCTCAGACCCGCTGCTTCGAGCCGTGAAACTGGGGAGTGCCTTGCCCGATACGTTGTCCACCGTCACCGTGCCCCCTCTCCCCTCGCTCGCCACCCAGGCAGTACGACTGATCGAACTCGGAGTGCACGAGCTCGCAAGAATTCCCGCTGACGAGCTGCGCGCTTTCGCAGAGGACTTCTCAGAGGACTTCTCAGAGGACTCCGACCGCGAAGACAGCCACGCCCTGCTCGCCATCCACCCGGGCCGCGTCCCCGCCTCCGCCCTCGCGCCGCTGCTCCGCCGTGATGGCAAGCCCGGATTCGTCGTCACCGACATGCCCGACGTCGACCAGTTCACCCCCTGCTCCGTCGAGCTGCCCGATGGTCCTCTCTACCTCGTCACCGGCATCGACCGCGGCGACCGTATGGCCAACTGGAGCCCGCAGGAAGCGCTGCCCGCCCTCACCGAAGAGGGCCGCACCCCGTTGCTGCTCACCGAAGGCATCCACTGGGTACTCCAGCAGCCGGCGGCCCTTGAGCGAAACCGCTGCTTCATGACCATCGGGTCCCGGCTGCGCAAGGCCAACGGCGCCCTGGACTCCCGTACCCCGGCGATCTGGATCAGCAACGGCACAGGGCGAGACGGCCGCGAACGACGCAACGCCCCGAAAGTCGGCTGGTGCTGGTGGGGCAACCGCCACACCTGGCTGGGCTTTGCCTCTGCCACGGGCCGCAAGGGCTGATAGCGCAAGCACAGTTACCTGGTGAGCCCAGTGTGATTGCGGTACTGACGGCCTTCAACTTCGCCGAAGCACACAACGACAACATGGAGAACGACGCGAGACAGCGCACATCTCCCGCCGCACGGCTCTGTTCCGCAGTGCGGCGATCGTCGCCGGCATGACAGGCGAGCCGAGCGACGACCGCCTCGCCACCGTGTGGTGGTGGCAGAGCGACTCGGCCGCGGTCCATACGGGCCGCCAACCTTCGCCGACTGGTCCGTGGGGCCCGAGCGCCTCGTACGGTCGGCTTGGCGCCGCAGCCGTCGGCGACACGAATCCGCGCCGCATATCTGTGCCGGAGTGCGCTGGTCAGACATGAATTCCCGCTGCGGCTGATCAGGATCGTCGGAGCGTGGCTGAGGTTCCCCCGAGATGCGAAAGATGCTGACAGCGGGTCAGATGGGACTCATGAGAGGACCCGTGACCATGGCTGCACCCCGGAAATACTCGCT
>NZ_JBWKFF010000054.1:0-5512 GCF_056434425.1 Streptomyces sp. NPDC044033
ACTGGACCCGGAGCGGGAAGAGCGACGACGCGTGAGGCGTCGCCGCAAGGCCCGACTCGCCGCCGCCGGCCTGGGACGTTCCCGCGGCGGACTGACCACGAAGACGCACCTGTCCTGTGTGCCGCAGTGCCTGCCCCTCTCGCTCAACATCACTGCGGGGCAGGCCGGGGACAGTCCGCAGTTCATCCCCGTCCTGAACGGCATCCGTGTCCCCGGCCCGGTGGGCCGGCCCCGCACCCGGCCCGGCGCAGTCGCGGGCGATAAGGCGTACTCGTCCCGCCAGAACCGTGTCCACCTGCGCAAACGTGGGATCAAAGCGGTCATCCCCGAGAAGAGGGACCAGGCCGCCCACCGCGAGAACCGCGGCTCACGCGGCGGACGGCCCGTCACCTGGGGCAAGCAGCTGTACAAGCTCCGCAACAGCGTCGAACGCACCATCAACAAGATCAAGGACTGGCGCGGCCTCGCCGTCCGCTACGACAAAAAGCCTGAAAGCTATCAGGCCGGACTCGAATTATGCGCCGGGCTCCTTTGGATCCAACACCTCGGATCACAAGCATGATCGCAACTCCACACAGGCCCTAGCGCGTCGAGTTTCGCCACGGCCGTACCTCTGTCAGCCAGTGAGTCGTTGCTGGCGAGGGGGGTGGGGGAGCGTGTCAGTAGCTCGCGCAAGGCCGTCCAAAGGTCAATGCCGATCTGGCCTGCCGCGCCGGACGCTACCTCGAGGAGGAGCGTCGTGATGGGGTCCATGATCATTTCCTTCTCGCGGAGACAGTCTCAGGGAGAGGCAGTAAAACCTATCTATCAAACTCACCACGACCTGCGTTTCGGTGAGTTGGGCGGAGGAGGGGTGTCCCAGTGAGTCTGACCTGCGCATTAGAGCTGTTGTCAGCGGGTGCCTCTATTTTGCTGTGTGACCCGTTCGTCGTTGACGTACGGCCGGGTGAGTCGTGCGGGCTTGGCGCGGGTGTGGAGGATCGATATGCGGTTGCAAGTGGTGGTAGCGACCCAGGCGTTGGAACTGCCGTGGGCGAGTGTGCTGTCGCCGGGGCGTGGTCTGGTCTATGACGTGCTGGGGCGGGTGGCTCCTGGGTTGGGGTGTCGGTTGCATGAGGAGGGGTGGGGGCCGTACGGGTTGGTGCCGTTCGGTCATGGTGCTCCGGTGTTTGCGTCGGCGCGGCGGCAGCGGGGCCGGTATGCGGTGGGTGGGCGTGGGGTGGTGGAGTTCGGCAGTCCGTTGCCGGAGGTGGTGGAGGCGTTGGCGGTGGGGTTGGGGGAGCGGGAGTTGTTGGACTGGGGTGGGGTTGCTTTGCGGGTGGTGGGGCTTGAGGTGGTGGAGCCGCCGGGGTTCGTCGGGGGTCGGGTGCGGTGGCGTATGGCGACGCCGGTGGTGATGAAGGGGTCGGGGCGGGACGGGTTGGGGGAGCGGGTGTCGCGGCAGGCGTGGGTGTTGCCGGCGGAGCCGGAGTGGCCGGTGTATGTGCAGGGGAATTTGCGGCGGAAGGCGGAGACGCTGGGGCTGGATCCGGGGGTGGAGCTGGAGGCGGTGTCCTGGGTCGGGCCGAAGCGTTCGTTTGCGGTGGGGGGCGGGCTGAAGCCGGGGGCGGCGGTGGAGGTGGAGCTGTCGGGTCCGCCGGGGACGTTGCGGGCTTTGTGGAGCTGGGGGCTGGGGCAGGCGAATGCTGCGGGTTTCGGGTGGGTGGGTGCGTGAGTGCCGTGGGGGGTGAGGGGCTGGTGTTCGGTGGGGTGCGGTTGACGGCGCATCCGCTGCAGCGGGTCGGTGCGTATGCGCTGGCGGCTCTGGCTGGGGAGCGGGAGCCGGAGCGGTTGGGTCGGGAGGGGTTTGAGGGTGCGGTGGCGGAGGTGGTGCGGCATGCGGGGCGGGCGGCTTTGCGGGAGAGCGGGGCGGTGGACGGGTTCTGGCAGAAGGTGAGTCTGTCGTTCTTCCCGAATTCGCCGATGAACCATCCGCTGCGGCGTAGGGGGCGGAACGCCGAGGGGCGGGCGAAGTCGGATGAGGATGTGCGGGAGGCGGTGGGGGCCTGGATGCGGCCGCCGGGGGCCGGGGTGGCGGGGGTGGGGTGTGTGTTGTGCGGGCGTGGGGCGGCGGGGTTCTACGGCAAGAAGGATGTGGTGCTGGCCGAGAGCGAGGCGTACCGGAACACGACGCCGCGGGGTCATGAGGGGATGGCGTTGTGCTGGCCGTGTCTGGCGTGTTTCTACGCGTTGCCGTTCGGGTGTCAGCTGAGCGGCGGGTCGTCGGTGGCGGTGCACAGCTGGCACGAGCCGTTCATGGCGCAGGTGGTGGGGCGGCAGGCGGCCCGTAACCGGCAGCTGGCGCTGAGCGGGGACGAGCGGCGCAAGCAGGCGGAGCCGCGGGAGCTGGTGGCGCTGCGGGCGTTGCGGGCTTATGGCGGCCGGTTGTCAGAGGGGGTGGAGCTGCTGGTGTTCAACAACAACAACCGCGGGCAGCTCCTGGATGCGTACAGCCTGTCGCAGCCGCTGGCGGAGTGGTTGCGCCGTACCAGCCGGCTGTCCGGGCTGCGGGTGGGGTTCGGTGTGGTGGCGCGGGCGCATGTGACCGGGAAGACGCCGGGGCTGGTGGGGCTGGCAAGGAACGCGTTCCGTGATCCGGCCCGGGTGGTGTCCACGGGGGTGCGTGGCCTGGCCGTGCTGGTGGCGGGGCCGGGGCCGGATCTGGGGGCGGTGGCCCGGGCGGCGGAGCTTTTGATGTCTTTCGCGACTGAGGTGATGCAGGTGAACGAGAAGGACCTGGCGGAGATCCGGAGCACTGGTCAGCGGATTGCGGGCCTGGTGGCCGAGCAGGGCAGCCGGAGTCCGCTCGGTGACTTGCGGCGCTCCTTGCGGGACCCGCGGCAGCTGCGCAGTTGGCTGACGAAGCAGGGTGTGGCGTGGGCGGGGCGGGGGCCGGCGGAGGGTCAGGGGCCGTTGCTGGTCGGTGAGCGGGGCTATGTGCTGCTGTTCGATCCGGGTGCGGACAATCCGGCGTGGCTGCACCGGGATCTGCTGCTGGTGGCGGTGCTGGAGGAGCTGGCCCGGCTGGGCTGGGTGGCCGAGGACGGCAAGTCGTCGGAGGAGGTCCTGTCCGAGCTGGACGCGGTGGACCGGAAGTTTCTCACCGAGAACGAGGACGAGGAGGGGGACCAGTGAGCTTTCTGGTCGGGAAGATCGTGCAGGATGTGGTGGCCGGGGCCCCGAACAACGGGGAGGGCGAGGACAACATCGGCAAGGTCAAGGTGCTGCGGGTGGGGCGCGAGAGTTATCCCTATGTGTCGGCGCAGGCGTTTCGCCGGTGGCTGCGGGACTCGCTGCCCGCCGGTGAGCCGCGCTCGTCGGTGACCCGTTCCGGCAAGGGGGCCGGCCAGCAGGCGTACACCGCGGGGCGCCCGGACCGGTTTCTCGACGACGACCTGTTCGGCTACATGGTGGCGGTCAAGAAGGAGTCGTACCAGCGGGACACGGTGCTGGCGACCGGCACCCTGGTGTCCGTGGTGCCGCAGCGTCCCGCGCTGGACTTCGGCACGATGAGCCGCGACTTCCCGGCCGGTGAGCACCCGGTCATCCACCAGCACCAGCTGTACTCGTCCGTGCTGGCCGGCGATGTGCTGCTGGACGTGGCGCGGGCGGGGGTGTTCGAGACCGACGGCAGTGGCCTGCGGGTCGCATTGAGCGGTCCGGCGGCCGAGGAGGCCGTGGCCGCCGGGGCACAGGAGATGCTCTTTCGCGGTACGGCGGCGGTGCGGCTGCCGCTGGCCGAGCGGCGGCGCCGCATCGCGCTGCTGCTGCGGAGTCTGGCGGCGCTGCGCGGCGGCGCGAAGCAGGCCCTGCACTACGGTGACCGCACCCCGGCCCTGGTGCTGCTGGCCCCGCTCAGGGGCGGCGTCAATCCGTTCACCCGGGTGCTCGTGGCGCGGGACGGGAAGCCGGAGTTCTCCACCGATGTGCTGCGCGAGGAGCTCGGCGCGTGGGCCGACGAGCTGGACGGTCCGGTGCGGATCGGCTGGGCCCCCGGCTTCCTCGGCGACCAGCGGGAGCGGGCCGCCCGGGAGCTGGAGGACCTCATCGCCGCGGGCCGGATTGTTCTGGGTCACCCCCGCACCGTGCTCACCGGGCTGGCCGCGGGCATCGAGGCGGGCGCGCACGACGGCTGGTTCGAGGACCCGCAGTGATGACCGGCTCCGGCGGGCCCGGGGAGCGGACGGCGCTGGAGGTGACCGTCACCGCGCCCGTCGTCTCCTTCCGCAACCCGCTCTACTCCGGGGTGCAGGTCACCCTGCCGTGCCCGCCGCCGTCGACGGTCGGCGGGATGCTCGCCGCCAGTGCCGGCGGCTGGGAGGCCGTCGATCCCGGTCTGGGTTTCGCCATGACCTTCCACGCGTGTGGACACGGCACCGACCTGGAGACCTACCACCCCCTGGACGCCACGGGTCGGGCGTCCACGCCCGCCCCGCGCCACCGGGAGTTCCTCGCCGCCGCCACGCTGCGCCTGTGGCTTTTCGACGACCTGGACCTGTGGCGGGCCCGGCTGCGGCGTCCGCGCTGGCCGCTGCGGCTGGGCCGCAGCCAGGACCTCGTCGGCCTCGCTCTGCGCCAGGTCCCGGTTCTGGAGACCCCCGGCGCCCAGGGGCCGGCGGTGGTGCCCGCATCGGCCGACGGGGCGCTCGGGACACTGCTGCGCATGCCGGCCGCGATCGGCGTGGACCGGGGAGACATCCGCTGGGGCTCGTTCCGGTTCGACGCCACCGGCCGCGCCCCGGCCCCCGTGCCCGGCAGCTGGTCGACGGCCGACGGCCAGGCCCTGATCCCTCTCGGCTCCCCGCACCCGGCCGGCCTCACCTCATGAGGCCACGGAGCGGGAAGGCGCCTGCGGCTGATGGACGTCCGCTGGCCGGGTTCCTGGCGAAGAGCGCGTCCCCACAGCGTCCGGCGGAACCGCTGACCGACCACCTGCTGGCCACCCTCACCGCCACCGGCGCCCTGCGGCGGCGGGTGGGCCGGCTGGACGTCACCGGGACCGTCCTCGGCGACCAGTTCTGGACCGCGGTCGCGCTGGCCGCGCTGACCCATGATGCGGGCAAACTCCCCGACGGCTTCCAGGACATGCTCCACGGCCGGATCCGCGGCTGGGGGGAGCGCCACGAAGTCCTCTCCCTCGGCTTCCTCCCGTCCCTGGTCGACGACCCGGATCTGCTGCCGTGGGTCGCCGCCGCGGTCGCCACCCACCACCGTCCCCTGACCGGCGACAGCGGCCGGGACCTGCAGTGCCTCTACGGCCCCAGCGACCCGCACGAACTGCACGACCGCTTCACCCCGCTCTCACCACCGGCCGCCGCCGCCCTGCTGGCCTGGCTGCACACCACCGCCACCGCCCACAACCTGCCCGTAGCCACCGCCTGTACCGACCCGTGAGGTTGGGGACGCGGCTGGCGGGTGGTTGGCCCTTGAGCGCGGTGTGTCCGCGGTGGTGATTGTAGGTGTGTAGCCACTG
>NZ_JBWKFF010000055.1:0-5285 GCF_056434425.1 Streptomyces sp. NPDC044033
GGATCATCCGGCGAGGCGTTGCCGGGCGTATTCGCGCAGTTCGGTCATCGGCTGTTCGGTCCGGTGGTCCAGGCGGCGGATGAGTGCGGAGGCGAGGTCGATGCAGCGCGTGGCCCGGGAGTCGAGGGCGGTGTCGAGGGCGGCGCGGGCATCTGCCGCGGCGGCGGTTGCGTCGCGGTGGTGGAGTGCGCCTTCGGCCCGGTAGGTCAGGAAGACGGCTTTGGTGCGGGAGCGGCGTGGATCGAGTTCGTTCAGTCCGGAGTCGATCGCGGTGGCGGCGCGGTGGGGGTCGCCGAGGTCGAGCCAGCAGCGTCCGGCGTCGGCGTTGAGGTCTGCGATCGACATCCAGGCGATGACGGGGGGTGTGTCGTGGGGGCGGATCCGGTGCAGTTCGCTTTCGGCGGATGTCAGCGCGCGCTGGGTTCCGTGGGGGTCCTGGAGTACGGCGCAGGCTCGTGCGCGGCGTACGTCGAGCAGGGCGCGGGCGGCCGCCGTGTGGGTGCGGGAGCGGGCGTGTTCCAGGATGCGGAGTGCGTCGGCGGGCCTTGAGAGCCAGGTGGCCTGGTAGGCGAGGTCGGAGAGGGCGACGGCGGCGAGGTCGCGGTCGCCGGCCTGGTGGGCGGCGTGGACGGCTGCTTGCCAGTGGCGTTGGGCGTCGGCGTGGCGGTCGGCGTCGAAGCGCAGCCATGCTGCGCAGTGGGCGAGGCCGGCGGCCACGGCGTGGAGGCGGCGTCCTGCTGCCGGGGTGTAGCGGTCCTGGGTGATCAGGTCGATGGCGGTGTGCAGGTGGGCGTCGATGAGAGGGGACACCTGCGGGTGCGCTCCGGCGGCGAGGGCGCGCAGTTCGCCGGAGCGCTGCTCAAGCCAGGTCAGGAGTTCTTCGTCGAGGGGGTGTCCGTCGAGGGCTTGGGAGAGGTGGCGTGGTTCGATGCGGGCCCAGTCGGCGGCGACGTTGATGAGGGTGCTGCTGCTGAGTACCAGGAAGGATCGTCGGTCCATGCGGGTGATCTGCACCTCTCTCAGGGCGGCCCGGCTTCCCGCGGGGGTGAAGGGGGCGGGCTGGTCGAAGGCGGGCAGCCAGTGGGGCCACGGGAGCTGTTCGAGCGCGGCGGCGGGGACGTCGAGAACGTCGGCCAGCAGCGACTGGCTCTCCCTGCTCGGTGTGATGGCGCCGGTCTCCCAGAGCCAGATCCGGTTGCGGTCGATGCCGCTGCGCAGGCCGCGCCTGCGGGCCTGCTCTCGGAGCAGCCGGGCGAGGTCGTCCATCGACCAGTGGTGATCGCGGCGCAGGTGCGCCAGCGGGTGACGGTCCAGCTCCATCTCACCCCCTCACCTACCGACGCTGCCGCGTCCACCATCCCGTACCCAGGGCGGGGTTGAGGAGACCTCGCCGACGGCGGCCACACATCGGCCACACAGCCGTCCCCTGGGGCACGGCGTGTTCCGGTGGTGTCCTCGACGGCGTGACACCGCGCAGCCGCGGGGCGCCGTCGAGAAGGGCTGGTCTCGCGTGGACACCAGGGATCGCTTCGCTGATCTGTCCGGCGCCACCGTCATGGTGAGCGGAGGCTTCGGGCTGGTCGGCAGCCGCATCGTGCACAGGCTCCGCGCGCTGGGCGCCAAGCCGCTGGCCGTGGGCCGGCTGGACGCCTACGGCAGCCGCGTCTACTCCCGCGTGTTCGACATCTCGCCCGGCGACCCGGACGTCGTCGCCGGCGACATCACCGACGCCGCGCTGATGGACGACCTGGTCTCGCGCAGCGAATACGTCATCCATGCCGCGGCGCTGGCCGACGTCGCGGAGTGCACCCGCAATCCGTCGGCGGCACTGGAGGCCAATATCCGCGGCACCCAGACCGTGCTGGATGCCGCGGCCCGGCACAACGGCACGCTGAGGCGGCTGGTCTTCGTCTCCTCGGCCAGCGTCTACGGCCTCGGCCACGGCTCGGCGGAAGCGGAGGCCCGGTTCAGCGAAGAGGACGCGCTCACCCCCGGGTCGGTCTACGCCAACACCAAACTGTGGGGCGAGCACCAGACCGTCCTGGTCCTGGGCGGCGGGCACGACTCGTACGCGATCGTGCGGTACTTCTCCGTCTACGGACAGCCGCAGGTGGTCAAGGAGAACAGCCACAGCTGGGTGGTGGCCTGGTTCGCGATGCGGGCCGCGCTCGGCCTGCCGCTGCACCTCAACGGCGGCGGCTGCCAGGTCCGGGACTTCGTGCACGTCGACGACGTCGCGGACGCGACCTTGCTGTCGGCCGTGACCGAGCGCGCCCACCGTACGACGCTCAACGTCGGCACCGGCCGCGCCACCTCCATCCGGCAGATCGCCGACCTGGTACGCCGCCGTCATCCCGGTGCGCGGATCCTCGAGACCCCGAGGCCGTCGGGTGATCCGCTCGGCGCCTGCGCCGACACCACCCGCATGCGCCAGGTGCTGGACTGGGCTCCGCGCGTGGGCATCGAGGAGGGGGTGAGCCGCTACCTGGCGTGGCTGCAGCGGACCCCGGAGGCGATTCCGGCGTGGTTGCGCACCGAGGCCGCGGCGTGAGGGGGTCAGATCACCGGGGGGCGGCCGAGGCGGGCCAGCCGGAACACGGTGCGCCAGCGCATCGGCTTCCGGTGCCCGCACTCGGTGCGCCAGCCCTCGGCGAAGCCTGCGAACCAGGCCCGCATCCCGACGAGGCTGCGGGTGCGGGCCAGGGTCAGGGCCACCCACACTCCCAGGTAGACCGGGACGAGCACCGCGGGCAGGTGACGGCGTGCCAGGTAGACCCGGTTGCGGGCGTTGACCTGGTAGAAGAACGCGTGCCGGGCCGGGGACGTACGCGGATGCTGGAGCAGCAGCTGCGGCGCGTAGCGCACCTGCCATCCCGCGTCGATCGCCCGCCAGGCCAGGTCGGTCTCCTCGTGCGCGAAGAAGAACGCCTCCGGCCACGGGCCGACCTCCTGCAGCATCTTCACGGACAGGACGTGGGCTCCGCCGAGGAAGCCGGTCACCAGGCCGCCGCGCATCGGGTCACCGGCCCGCAGCCGGGGCACGTGGCGGCGCTGGGTCAGCCCGGTCTCATCCGCGATGCGGAACCCGACAATGCCCAGATTCTTGTCGGCGTCGTACAGGGAGGTGATCGTGGCGAAGACGTCGTCGGAGACCAGCAGCCCGTCGTCGTCCAGGTCCAGCACCAGGTCCATGTCCCCCAGGTGCGCCAGGGCGGCGTTGCGGCCGCCGGTCACTCCCCGGTTCTCCTCCAGCTGCACCGTCTCGACCCATGGCGGCACCTTGGGCGTAGCACACCCGTTGGCCACCACCACCGTCCGCGCGGCCTCAGCCGTCTGCACACGAACCGACGCCAGCAGCTCCGCCAGCTCCTCGGGCCGGGTGCCCATCGTCAGGATCGCCACGCCCAGCTTCACGCCTGCTCCGTACCCATCCGTGTGAAGAACGCCATGACCGACCGCACCCGGCCCCGCCGCGTCTGCCCGCATGAACCCGCCTCCCGGCCCACCGGCCGATGCATCCGGTGACGCTTGGGTGGATTACGGACAACCGTCCGGCGAATTCCGATGCCGCCCCAGCTTCCCACGCCCGGAACCCCTGCCCGCGCCAGCCAGGCCGGGACTGCCCGAACGAGCGCCAGCGCGCCTACTGACCAACCCCAGGCCGGCTCCCGGACCACCCCGGCTGCTGCTCCAGCGGCGCTGTCCCGCCCCGACCGCGGCTTCCAGCACACCACCGGCGCCTTCGCTTCGTCGTGCGCAGCGAGCAGGCCGCCACGACAACCCACCCCGGCACGCTCTCGCCGGCGCCCAACGCTTCCCGGCCCCCGACCAGTAGGAGATCTCCCGTGGACACCGACCTCGACGACGCCCACACCGACTACACCCAACCCTGCACCCGCCCCGCCCCGGCCGGATGCGCCGCGAGCGAGAACGACTGGCGCCGCCGACTACAGCACGACACCCCCAACGGCCACCTGCTCACCCACAACGCCATGACCCAGACGCTCACCAGCGGCCGGCCGATCCACCTGCTGCACACCACGACGGCCCTGGACGCCATCCGCGCCAGCGGCCGGCTCTACGCCTCCTCCGGATGCCTGCTCGCTGCGTTGTACTGCTCGCCGCTGACCGAGACCCCCGCCGGCCTTCGCCCGCACAACCTCGGCGCCTACCTGCTGCAGACCAAACCGCACACCCAAACCTTGATCATCGAGACCACGCCCACCACCCCGCACCCGGCCAAAGGCATCGACTACCTGCGGCTCGGCCGCGTCCACCTGAACACCTACCTCGACCACCGCAGCTTCCTCACCGAGACCGAGGACCTCCAGCTGCGCGCACGAGTGCTGCACCAGATCCGCGAAGCCGCCCCCTTCCTGGGCCTGGCCCTGGCGAACGCCACCGGGCACCGCACGACGCCGGACACGTTCGTGGACCGGCTCGCCGCCACCGTTCCGGACCTGCCGTTCCTCGGCTACGTGTACTTCGAGGTGCTGTCGGAATACCTGATGCTCCACTCCACCAGCCCCGAGACGACGGCGTGCGCACAGGCCGGCGAGATGAACAACCGCCTCTACAAGCGCCTGGCGTTCTCCGCGGTCCACGGCATGGACAAACTGTTCGACCTCTCCCGCTTCCGCCCTGGACACCAGCACCTGCACGACCTGATCGCCGGCATCGAGCCCGCTCTCGCCCCCGGAGCAGCCCTGTACACCAGAGACCGCCTCTCCCACCTGCTCACCACCGTCACCCTCGACCCCGGCCAGGACGCCACCACCTTCACCTACCGCGACCAGGACTTCGACAGCCTCGCCCGGACCGCGCCCTCCCTGCTGGGGCAGACCCTCTTCCGCGAGATGCGCATGCTCCAGCGCTATCCGCAGCTCTACCTCGTCTTCGAGCAGGCCAAAGCCCTGCGGGCCTGGAACTACTGGAACCACCACCAGATCGCGACGCCCTTCAACGGCTTCCTCCCCAAAGGAGAGATCGGCGTCAACCCCGCCTCCCCCGCCCCCTGCACGGTCTACCTGGCAGAGACCTGCGAGCGAGGCCTGATCCACCCGTCCTACGAACTCAACGTCACCTTCACACCCCGCATGGCGGACCTGAGCCTGACCGCCATGCGACGGGACGCCACCGGCAAAGCCGCCGGACACCCCACCGCCTGAACCACTGCGAACACCTCCGCAGCGACCGACTCGACCCGTCGGTATGGCGTGCTCAACCGGCAGGACCAGTACGACGCACTCGCCGTTGGCACCCCCCCTCAGAGGCGATGAGGACCC
>NZ_JBWKFF010000056.1:0-5250 GCF_056434425.1 Streptomyces sp. NPDC044033
GAGGCCCTGCCTTCATGCCCGCGACCAGCGGCGATCACCCGATCGAGACTCCCGTTCGACGCACACCCCTCAAGATCGGAACGACAACAGCTACTCAGGCAACGTTTGCCCTGTCGACGATGGCGCGTAGGCGCTGGTCGTCGGCGTGGCGGTTTCATCAGATGGGCTATCGGAGGGCGATCCTCAGGCTCAGCCTGTCGCCTTCCTTAGTCATGTGCTCGGTCTGGTAGCGGGGGGCGTTGTGGGTCCAGTCACCGAGGCCGGTCATCATGTGGTGGACACAGTCCAGCCACCAGTCGATGTCCAGCTCGGACCGTTCCTCACGAAGTCGCCGTTCCACCAGGGCGAAGCGGTCGATGAGGTGGTCGTGCCATTCGAGGATCCACCGGACACTGTCCGCCTCGGACAGGCTGTGTTCTCGGGCGACGACGTAGACAAGGTTGGGGAATCCGTGGGCCCGGTCCTTGGTCAGGCAGTACAGGTCATTGTCGATCAGGCAGGCGGTGCTGATGATTCGGTAGATCTCCATTACATCCGGATCTGCAAATACTTCGCCCGGAAGCTCCCGGCCCTGGGTGTACTCGATCATGTCGGTGGCGGTGTACATGCCCAGAGTGTGCAGCCGCACCGTTAGATACGCGTTCAGGCTTGGCTCCAGGCCCTCACTGCGGAAGAGTTCGGCCTCGTCGGCAACGGAGTGCTGCCATGCCTCATAGCGGGCTCCGAAGCGTCGGCGCCATGTGGGACTCATGGTCTCCGCAATCTCGGAGCCAAGTTCCACCCAGTGCCGCATGGGACCGCTCGCAGGTACTGGCCCCTGCCAGAAGCCGGTGAGAGCCCGGGAGATCAGCCTCGGGTCGTGCCCCTTGGTGCCGAGTCCCTCGATGCTGTCCTCGTAGAGGAACCACATTCCGAGGAACTTCGCGTAGAAGGCAAGCCGCTGGGTGGAGTCCGCGGTGGGGTTGCTGCGTTCCACCGCCTGGCCCAGATGGCAGCTCTCGGCGTTACAACGATTTTCAGGACGGTCGAGCAATCCGCACCGGGCGAGCCAGCCGATCGCGACTTCGTCGAGGTGCTCGGCGAGCCCTTGGCGTGGAGGGATGGCCCACTGCTGGGGATAACGGATCTCGACCGGCAGGGCAGACAGGGTCGTGGGCACGGACAGCCACCTCCGAGCAAGTGTTGGTCGCGGCCTTGCAAGCGACTGGACAGCTCCAATTCAGCAGCAGATTCCGCCGTGGCGGAACCTCCACCTGGCAGTGGAGGCGTGAACGCGTTGAACGGTTGCGCGCTTGTGAATGGCGGGCCTCGGTTTTCCTGTCCGCGGGAAGGGGCTGGTGGCGCGCCGTCCCGGTGCTGTGTCGGGCTGTGCGTGGTTGTCACCCTGTCCGGGTGGCAGAACGACTACGCGTAGGCGAGATCGACGATGACGAGGGCAGGCGGCTGCTGCGGATCATCCACAGGGGTACTGGGTCGGTGGTGACCTGGCGACGGGCCCAGATGGTGCTGCTGTCCGCGCAGGGCATGCCGGTGGCGAGGATCGCGGAGGTGTCGTTCACCAGCGACGACCGGGTTAGGGACGTGATCCACAACTTCAACACAGACGGCTTCGACGCGCTGTATCCGAAGTACAAGGGCGGCCGGCCCAGGACGTTCACGCTGCCCGAGCGGCGTGAGATCAAGAAGATCGCGAAGTCCAAGCCGACCGAGCACGACCTGCCGTTCTCGACCTGGAGCCTGTCCAAGCTGGCGGAGTTCCTGGTTGCCGAGGGGGTGGTCGACGACATCAGCCACGAGGGCCCGCGCATCCTGCTCCGCGAGGAAGGCGTCTCGTTTCAACGGCTGAAGACGTGGAAGGCCTCCCGTGATCCGGACTACGGGGCGAAGAAGGCCCGGGTCGAGCACCTGTACGCGATCGCCGACGGTGAGGTGACACCCGAGGCCGATGAGCCCGAAGTCGTCTTCTGCATAGACGAGTTCGGACCGCTCAATCTGATGCCGCACCCAGGTCGGCAGTGGGCCGAGCGCGGCGGCAGACACAAGGACCCCGACCGTGCCCCCCGCCGCCGAAGGCGGGCCACCTACAACCGCTACGGAGGGGTCCGGCACCTGTTCGCCGCCCTGGACCTGGCCAAGGACAAGCTCTACGGCCACATCAAACCGATCAAGAAGCGGACCCAGTTCCTGGAGTTCTGCCGCTACCTGCGCTCGCTCTATCCACCGACGGTGCGGATCGCGATCGTGGCCGACAACTTCTCCCCGCACCTGACCACGAAGCGGTGCCAGCGAGTCGGCAGCTGGGCGGCCGCGAACAATGTCGAGATCGCCTACACCCCGACGAACTCCTCCTGGCTCAACCGGATCGAGGCCCAGTTCACCGCCCTGCGCTACTTCACCCTCGACGGCACCGACCACGCCGACCACAAAGAACAGGGCAGCATGATCCGCCGCTACGTTATCTGGCGAAACCGCCACGCCGACGACCAGCGCCTACGCGCCATCGTCGACAGGGCAAACGTTGCCTGACGCGGCACTAGCCGCCGCACGTGGACCGTGCTCGCTCTCACCGCCGCCGCCGTCAGCACCGCGGCTCCCGCTTCTGCCAGCGGGGTCGGTGATTTCCTCTCACTTGCGTTCGGAACCGACTGCGCCAACCGGTACGGGTCCCACGCAGCCGGTGCGACGACCGCAGACACCGGTACGGCCAACGGCAACGTGCTTGGCCTGCCTCTGGGAAGTGCGCTCAACCAGCGCGGCGGCGCCGACCTCCCGCTGTACCGCCAAGCACTCGGAGCGCTAAAGCTTGCCACCGCAGAGCAGAACATCTACTACAGCGATGTCCTCCAGGACGTGATCTACCGTCCGTCCACCGGCTGACCTCCGTTGTCTTCAGCGCGCAGAGGCGAGTTCAGCGGTCAATCGTATTGGAGGCGGTGACGCCGTACCCGTACAGGCTGAAGCCTCTGCTGGCCGCCCCGAACCCGACGTCGCGCAGTCCCAGGGGCTTTCGCCAGGACGCCACCGCTGCCAACGCACTTACGCCACGGTGCGATTGCCTGCCCGGGAGTGGTCAGGCGGGGGTGGATCCGGTCCCAGGCCATGGACTGGCGCACCCGAGGGGGTTTCATTCAGCCGCCTGTCACAGGGCCGGGGTGCCGGGCCTTCCCGGCCCGATGGCGATAGTCTCAGCCTCCTCGGGCTTTTCCTTGGCGGTATCGGGAATAAGGAGACCTGACTCTGTCGCTTGCTGTCCGTTCTGCAGCGGAAGGTCTGCCCCGCCGCAATGGTTCAGCGGACTGGTGACAGGCAGCGCAGCCAGAAGTCCTCCCGCCGTGCCGCTTCCGTGTGCCGTATCCCCACCGCTTCGCCCCGCGGTTCCGAGATTCGCACAGCTGTTGTCATGTGACGGGGACGCGATGACGATGATCCCGCCGGCCCAGGCGGGGGCGGCTGCTGCCAGCCCGGCCCCGACTCCTGCCGCTGTAATTCCGAGCACCGCTGCCGTGCTGCGCATGGTCATGCCCGGTCAACGAGGAGCGGGCCGAGCGGTCACCGCACGCACCGAAACTGCCCGGCAGCCCAGAGGCGTACCGGCGGGCGCACCCGGTCCGTTCGCCCGATCCCTGCCCCGCGCGGGTTCCCTGACCTCACCTGCTCGCGTCAGTTGAACACCCTGGTCGCGGCGGGACCCGTGCCTGAGCCCCGGCCGCCGGTCGCGGACAGCATCCCGCCTCGCAGTGTTGCTCGGTACTGGCCGACCGCATGAGCCCCCGTCACCCGTACGGGTGGTGTTGCCCCTGCTATTGGGTGTGGCGACTTGCGCGAGGGCATTCCTCCATCCACAGGACGAGCCCCGAAGGGGGAATGGCATATGAAGGCTGCGAACACGACCTCATCAAGCCCGGGCAGGTATCCGCTTGCCAGACGGCTGGGCCGGGCCGCGGTGGTCATGGCTGTAACGGCCGGTGGTCTGACCGGTGCCGTCGGCGTCGCGCCGGCGGCCTACGCTGCCGGATCCCAGACCTTCACCACCAACGGCACCTTCACGGTGCCGGCCGGGGTCACCACGCTCACCGTGCAGGTCTGGGGCGCCGGAGCCGGTGCCGGAGGCGGCGGCGCATCAGGAGGTGTCGTCGGCCAGCCGAACCCTCCACGCGGTGGAGGAGGAGCCGGGGGAACCAACGGGACCTACATCCAGTGCCGACTGGACGGGGTCAGCGGATCCCAGCGCTACGCCGTCCGTGTCGGTCACGGCGGCGTGGGCGGAGAGGGGGGCGACTTCAACACGTTGGACGGGTCAGGCACCGCCGGCGATCCCGGAGGTCCCAGCAGCCTGCGACACATCGGCATCGCCACCGCCGCCGTAGCGGCAACCGGCGGTCCAGCCGGCGGCCTGCCCGGTGGCCGTCTCTTTTTCGGCGCAGAAAATCCCGCCACCGCGGGCGCCACCACGTGCCTCGGAATCGGCACAGTCACCGCCACCGTCCTGAACATGGTGGACACCAGCTTCAATCTGGAAGGAAGATCCGGCTACGCGGGTGGAAATGGTGGTCAAGGCGGCACCAGTTTCGGCGGCTTCGGAGGCGGAGGAGGAGGTGGTGGCGGCGGCGACGGCAGCGCCGGGCCCAACAATGGCGGTCAGGGCCCTGACGGCGGCGGCGCCGGCGGAGCCGGCGGCACCTTCAACAGGAACGGCAGTCCCGGTACCACCGGTAACGGTGCCGGCGGCACTGGCGGACCGGGTGGCCCTGGCGGCGCGAACATGGCTTTCATCGGCTCAGGCGGCGGCGGAGGCGGCGGCGGAGCAGGCGGCCGAGTCGTGCTCACCTGGTGACAGCGCCGCCAAAGACGCACCAAGAGCACAGCGGCGAGGCACCACCGACCGCCCAGCGGATTCAGCATCGGTGACGACATCCGGAGTCCGGCCCGGTGGAGGCACATGGATACCGCGGCCGGGACCAGCGCGATGACGGCGATGAGAGCGATCAGGGCTGCCTTGTGGGCAGCCCGGGGCGGATCAGGTCCGGTGCTGGTGGCGGGAGCACGGGCGCGAATACCCATCCGGAAGAGTGCCTGTTGTCAATCCTCAGGAAATGATCAGGCGAAGTTCCAGTGACTCCTACTGGCGGTAGTCGCTTTGGTGGCGTGAAACGTAAGCTTGACTCTGTCGGGGATCTTGGAGTTTCCCGGTGCGGCAGCATGATCAACGGGCATGCTCGGGTAGTTCCGCCGATCGATGCAGCTGACGAG
>NZ_JBWKFF010000057.1:0-5206 GCF_056434425.1 Streptomyces sp. NPDC044033
GAATGCAGCACCATCCCGGCCTCGTCGAGGGCTACCTCGCCAAGACCGGCTTGGACCTCGAACCCCCGTAACCCCAACCATTAATGACCTCTAGAAGCGCTGAACAGCACCGACCAGTATGCGCTTCTGCGGTTTGAGAAACGCATACTGGATCGCGAGTTCGTCTGGCCCGGCACGTCCGGCACACTGACCCAGTTCGGGTACGGCGCGCTCGGTGAGATTAAGAAACACGCCAAGAAACGCATCGACTATCTGATGCACCTACAAGAAGAGTTCCCCCAAGAGGACTTCTTCCTCCTCGCCGCACTTCACGGCTTCGGTGCCTGGGACCACTTCGGGATGCCCGCGTGGGAGCCGCGCGTACACGCGGCCATGGACCGTCTCCGGGGGCAAGACCCCGGGTTCGTGGAACGCCTCAGGGACTACGAGATCGACTTCTCCGAGATCCTAAAACGGGCACCTGCCGTAGTCCACGACGACCTGCCCGAGGTGGAACGAGCGCTCCTGAACGCCCCCTACGAACTGGGCGCCGAGGCACTGGACTGGTTCGCCTGGAACCCCGTACTGGACCGACACCCATGAACGAAGCCAGCTTCGGCCGACACCCAACACCCTTGCCAGTGCGGACCAAGCCGTAGATACGCCCCGCGCGGGCGATGCCGAGTGGGGGAGGAGGATGAGGCATGTCCGTTGCTGTCGTGAGCCGAGATTGCCCGTGATGCCTGCCAGCCCCGAACCCACGCCCACAACAACGTCTCAGACAACCCCCGCTCCCCGCCGGACGCTGCGCCCCGATCAGCAGCATGCGGTGGACAGCGGGGTACGTGGTCTGAGGAAGCCCGGGAGCCGTGGGCACATGGTGTCGGCGTGCGGGACGGGCAAGACGCTGATCGCCCTGCGCACGGCCGAAGCCCTGGACATCCGGTTTCTACTGGTGGTGGTGCCGTCCCGGGACCTGATCGGCCAGTGGGCGACAGCGGCCCGCGCGGACGGGCGCAGGGAGTCGTTGATGGCGGTGTCGTCGCTGAGCGCGGACAAGCACCCCGTGCTGGCCGAGGCAGGCGCGAGCAGCACGGGGTCGGGGGAGTACCTGGCGTACTGGCTGGCCCAGCGCGCCAAGAAGAATGAGCGGGCGACCGTGTTCGTCACTTTGGACTCCCTCCCGCGCATCGAGGAGATCCAGGTGCTGACGCGCACCAAAGTGTCCAAGGACGTTCGCGTTGGGGTGTCCTGCCGATGCGGCGGATGGCCTGCGGTGATGAGGGCTCGCCTGGATGGCTAATGGGCGGGGTGACTGGACATCAAGCGCGAAACCGCAGGACAAGTTCGCGCGAGTTCCAATAGGAGCCGATCTTGTTCGCCTCTCCGGTTTCTCGGTGAAGGCGTGCCCCCCGTGGAAGATGAGGGGTTCGCGAAGAAGCGGCTGACCGCAGTCCGTGCATGACCCCCTGTGTTGTGTGGGGACGAGTTCAACAGCCATGACGGGGCCGGCGGCTTCCGGGCGTGACTCCCCGCCCATGCGGGGACGAGGTGCCCCGCGCACGGTTCGTGCCCGAGGACGTGGCGTGACCCCCGCGCGTACGGGGAGGAGGCTTCGTGAGCTGGTCCTTCGCTGGGTGGCGGGTGTTGGTGCTGGTTGCGTGCGGGGACCTCTGGGTGAGGGAGTGGGAAACTTCCTCGCATCGCAGCAGCTTTGTCGCTGCTGTTGCTCTGTTTCTGTTGCTGCGGGTGTTCCTTGTGTCAACTGGTAGTGAGGGCAGGCGTACGAGGAGGCGAACCGGCTGACTCCCGCCGGGCGGCCGGGGGATCCGGAGGAGGTCGCCGCGGCGATCGACTGGCTGCTGTCGCCCGCAGCGTCCTACGTCAACGGAGCCGTCCTCACCGTCGACGGCTGGGTGACCACGGTCGGCGTCGGCGGTGCCGCCTTCGACCACCGGATCGAGGCACGCGCCCCGCGCCTGTAGCGGACTACCGGACAGACCCGTTCCACAGGGCCCGTGGCGGAGCCAAGGCCCCGGAAGGCGCTGTCAGGTTCTTGGTCGCCCGCGCGATGAATGTGGTATCTGGACGAGGTGTTCATCAAGGTCAACGACCGGATGCGCTACCTGTGGCGCGCGGTCGACCAGGACAGCAACATCCTCGACATCGTCGTCCAGAACAAGCGAGACACCCGTGCCGCGAAGCGGTGCTTCCGTAAGTTCCCCGAGGGCCTCATGTACGGGCCCCGGGTGCTCGTGGCCGACAAGCTCCGCAGCTGCGGCGCCGCCCACCGCGCGGCATGCCCTCGGCCGAGTACCGCTCCTCGAAGTACTTGAACAACGGGGCGGAGAACAGCCACCAGCCCACCAGGCAACACGAACACGCCATGAAGGGCTTCCGCTCCAGCGGAGCGGCCCAGCGGTTCCTCGTCGCCTTCTCAAGGCTCTCCCCCCGCTTCCGCCCCCGACGCCCCCTGAGGACAGTCAGTGACTACCACTCCGAGATGATCCACCGATTCCGCATCTGGAAGACCGTCACCGCGGCACACGCGCACGCCTGCCCCAGGTGCCCGGCACGTACCGAGCACCACCAGCATGCCCCAATTCACCTATCCCACCAGTAACTTGGCGGCGCCCTCACTTCCTGTCGGATGTGTGTGGATGGATCGCGAAATTCCGGGCTGGGGTCGAGGTGTACGCTCGCGCCATGTCGAGGAGGAATGCCTTCTCGCTTGCGAGGTCGCTCTTGTCGAAGTTGACGAGAGTGTCGGGGGGCTGCTGGTGAGGTAGGCCGGCGAACTTGGCGCTGCGTGCCCCTGCCATCACGCACGCGAGCACGGTTGCATCGACTTTGGCGTGAGCGACACCCACAGTGGCCACATGGTGGCGCGCGCGAGTCCATGTACCGGCGGCCACATAGTCGTTGAGGATGAGGATGGCATCCCGGGTCTCGATGATTTTGCGGTAGGCCAGCAGTCGCCAGGATGCTTGCGGCCACACGATCTCGAGCAGTCGGTGGCGGGGTTTGAGGAACGCGACGTTCGGCACGGCCTGTACCAGGTCGCGCCACAGCGGCCACAGGCACCAGATGGTACGGATCTCCGCGACGGTGCCTCGCACGGTCCACAGCGAGGGCGCCAAGAGGGCGATCGCGCGTAGCAGCCCGTGCAAGTCCATGACGTACGGGAGGTACGGCAGCGGCCGATCGGTGCGGAACAGCAGGCTGATGAGCTGGCAGAACCAGAACAAGAAGGAAAACGCGGTGCCGATTCCGAACATCCGTAAGCTCGCCTTGAGGACAGGGTTGGCCGTGCGTCTGCTGTACTGGCGGCACAGGAAGATGCAGGAGATGTCCGCGGCGAGATGGTCCACAACCAAGACGAGCCAGTAGGCAGTGGACGGAGTCAGCGCACCATGGCCTGCTACGGCGTGTTCCTGGTGCGGTGGAGCCAGGAAATCCAGAGCCAGCAGGGACGCCATGACCAGGCCCGTCACGTAGCACACGCTCAGACGTAATCGGCCGCCGAAGGTCGCCGAGACGAAGTACAGCACTGCGCCCGCCGAGAGCACTCCGATCAGGTTCCGTGCCAGGGCGATGGAGTGGAACCCTCCAGTGGCCTGGAGAGCGAGTTGGGTCGCGGTGGGGAGCGTGAGCATCATGGCCACCGTGGCGGTGGCCACGGCCAACCACAGTCCGCGCTGCTCGGGGGTACGCAGAGCAGCGGAGCCACGCAATGCCAGAGCCAGGCATAGGCAGCCCATGCAAATGTAGTTGAACCAGATCAGCGCGCTGAAGGGCTCAGCGTTCATCCGCGGCACGCGCCCCCAGTGCGGCTTCCAGCCGGTCCAGCACGCCGTGCGGAGCTCTGACGGCGGCCGGTGAAGCGTGGATGCGCAGTAGGCTGGCAAGCATCTCCGCCTCCTGTTCCTGGCGGTTGGTGTAGCTGGTGCGGCCGAGCAGTCGTTGCACCAGCTGTGGGTTCAGGTCGGGGAGAAGGGCCTGGGAAGCCTGGCCGCGGCCCAGGTCCGTGCCGCTGTGGTCGAACAGCATGTGCCCGATCTCGTGCAGCAGGATGTGCTCCTGGTGCACGCGGCTGGTGCGCTGCTCGAAAAAGATGTGGTCATCGGTCTCAGTGGCGAGCCATATGCCGCAGATGCTGTTCCGGGCGGCCTGCAGCGGCAGTGGATGCAGATGCAACGGACGTCTCCGCTGGGCAGACAGTTCCTGGCACAAAGTATCGATGGCAAAGGGACGTGGCACATTGAGTTGGTCCAAAACCGATTGGCAACGTTGATGTAATCGAGCGTACTTCTTCAGCACGTGTCTCCCAGTAGCCTGCTATGGAAAAACTGGTTGCTTTCGGGCCGTGTGCGATCCGGCATGCCAGTGATGTAACAACGGACCCGGCCCGTTCGGGTATTCAGAGGGGAATGCCGTCTCAGTCGTGGGATCCCGCTGCGGGGGGAACCGGTTGGTCGATCGCCGAGAGGTTTTGTAGTTTGCGAGCCTCGTCGACCATGGTGAGTAGGGCGTCCAGGCTGGCGGGTGAGAGTCCTTCGGCGCGCAGCGCCAGACTGCGAACCTTGGTGTCGCGCAGTGCGGTGGCCAGTGTTAGCTGGGCATTGACCCGTTCCGACACCTCGTCGTTGAGGAAATATTCGGGTGGTACTCCGAAAAACTGCGCGAGAATATCCAGCTGTTCCAGTGTGGGGTTGTGTTTCCTTCCGGTGGCTAGTTCCCAGAGATAGGTGGCGGAAATCGTTCCTCCGGTCGCCTCGCGGATCTCCTTGGCGAGCCGCGCGTAACCGGGACGGGCGCGTTCGTCGGGATAGAGTGTCTCGATCAGCTTGTTGAGGCGCTGCTCGAGTTGCAGGAGCAGCGGACGGTCGTCCTCGCCGCGTGCCGATCCTTTACTGGGCATCTCGCGCCCTTCCCGACAGAGGTCTTTTGATGGAGGCAGGAGCCAGCTCGGCCTCTGCCAAGAGGGAGAGAGTCTAACCCGGCCCATGACGTTGCCCCAGGGAAACTAGCCTGGTGCGTTGGTTGCCGTCCGGCGGGTGGACGCCAGAGCCGGCAGGCAGCAGGCTGACAGGACGGCCAGGAACGCCTGATAGAGCGCCACCGGCCACAGGGAGCCGTGCCCCACCGTTACCAGGGCCTGGGCCAGGGCCGGCGCCGTGCCCCCGAACACCACGCCGGCCAGTTGCTGGGCTAAGGAGATCGCGGT
>NZ_JBWKFF010000058.1:0-5033 GCF_056434425.1 Streptomyces sp. NPDC044033
GAAAGCTATCAGGCCGGACTCGAATTATGCGCCGGGCTCCTTTGGATCCAACACCTCGGATCACAAGCATGATCGCAACTCCACACAGGCCCTAGGACGGCACGGTAGGCTGCGCAACGCGCGATGGCCACGCACCACATGGGAACCTGCACTTAAAGGTTTGGAAGCCTGCGTCGCGGAGTGGGGAGTCACCCGTACGGCAGACCCGCTTGCGGGCTGCAGGACCGTTGGACCGGGCGTGACGCACCGCCCCTACGAGTACGGCCTCGGCACCCTCTACCTGACCTTCGCCCCGGCCCCCTTGGACGTCGAGGCCGTTCTGGCGCTGATCGCGAACTTCCCTGACATCAGCGCCGCCCGGATCAAGTACGGGCTCGCTTGCCGCCGTTTCGTCACCAGCGGCGACGAGAGCCGGATCGACGCCTACCTCGCTGCCGCCGACATCGGTCCCGGCGAGGAGTTCGACGCCGAGGTGGTCGCCGGGAGGTCGAACGGATGCGGATGCTGGAATGGGAGCTCACGGGCGCCCACCCGAGCGACACCGATCCCGACAGCGAGTGATCCCGCAAACGCCCGCACCTCAGACGGCGTCCGAGCCCGGCCCGAAGCCGGCGGCCAGGCGGCCACCTGCCGTGCCGTGCGCGGTGCGAGCACCCAGCGCACGAGCGGGAACCGCACCCGGCCGGTGCCTGCCGCCGCCCGCCCTGCCGGCTCGGGTGGCCCGCCGCCCGCCGGGAGCCGGGCCGGGCCGGGTCGGGTCGGTCGGCTCGTCGGTGCCGTGCCAGCCACGAATACAAGAGTGGTGGCGACTCCGTCCCGCGGGGACCGCCGGCCTCCGCAACGTGCGACGCTCCGTCGCTGGGGCCGACGTGACGGCGGGTCACGCTGCCTCCCGTTGTGCCTCCTTGACCCGGCAGCGTGATCCGGATGCCATATGCGCGGGCCCGTGAACGCCCGGCCGCGCGATGGAAGAAGACCCCGCAACTCCTTTGCCGAGGACCGGCCAGAAGTATCACCGCTCACCACGATGCCCAGCACGACCTCACAAAGCGCTCACCGACGGGGGCCGGCGGGCGGATCTCACTGATCGCGCAACCGATGGTGGATGAGGCCACCTCGTAGATCACCCCGAATGCCGCGTAAGTGAGCCCGGCCCGCAGGTGCACCAACGCGCCAGCAGCCGGTCCATGAACACGAACTCGTACTTCGGCCCGGCCCCCGCCCCGGGGCCCCTCGCGCCGGCCCCACAGACAGCTAAGCCTTCACGTAGGACCGGAAGACGATGTCGAGCTCCTGATGATCTGTGGTTATGGCTCTGATGAGCTGCCTTTGCCCTCCGCACTTCGGCTTCTCGTAAGCCCAGTATGAATATCCACGGCCATTGAACACGGAGACGAAACCGGGGTCGCCGCTCGGGAAGCTGTAGCAGGTTTTCCCTGGCGGGCCGCTGTCCGGAGCGGGAAAGTCGTACCGTCCTTGATGCCCCGCCCGGCGGTATGCGCACAGCGAATAGTTGCCGCACGCCCTGCTGTTGATCTTCTCCTGCCCAAGTCTCGTTTCCTCCTGCGCCACGATTTTCCACGCGGTGGCCGGTGACGGGTTCGGCTTCGCGGACGGTTCAGCTGGCGACGGCTGAGACTTCCGCGCCGTCCCTTCCCTGGAGCTCATGCGCTCGCCCTGGCCTCCCGGTCGCGTAGCTCCCCTTCCGGGCTCGGCCACTCCCCCCGGGCGCCGTAGAAGGGGCGGAGGGCGGCGGGGTAGTCCGCACATCGGCTGGACTCGGTTGCGGCGCGACGACGGGACGGTTTGTGAGCGCTTGATGCTCCGCCGAGGGTGTCCGGTGGTTGAGGACCGCAATCAAAACTCCGCCTACAACGCCCATGACGACGAGGAACGCCACAGAGATGAGCACCGGCGGGAAATGGCGACGCAGCGGCGCCTCGGTAAAGGTCAGGCTGGAGATGGTTCCGCTCTGCACGACGTTATGCGCGCGTCCGCCGGAGATCCGGTTGTCGACCGTGCCGTCTTTTGCCGGGGCACACTTCCCCGGGCCGTGATTTCCCGGGCCAGCTCCCGAGCCGGACCTTTCTGTGCCGCTGCCGCTCATCCCGTCCCCCGTTCACTGTCCGGCAGCCTATGGCACCTCAGCGGTCACGCAGAAACTCCTTACGAAGCCGATCAGTTGTTGTCAGATCTGAAATCGAGCGGCAAGAGGACGGGCGCCCTCGATCTCGGTCCGGCCGACGCGAACACCTGGCACTGTCGCCGGCGGGACCCGGCCCTGGACGACCGCGTGGAAGAAGATCCCACCGGTGATCGTGTTGCTGGTCCCGCCGCCGTTACGGGCGTCGCTCACGCCGGTCACCGCGTCGAGTTGGCTGCGCTGTCACCGGGAACACCGGAGGAGGGCGGCGCAGTGGGCAGGGGCGGGGTGGTGATGGTCAGGTTGGAGAAGCCCCGACCCTGTACGACCGGCCCGTTCTGGGTACCGCCGCTGACGGTGTTCGGCACCGCACCGTCCCCGGTGCGCACCAGTTTGGCCTGCTCCTGCCAAGCCGCAAGATGGGTACGGAAGTCCTCATCCACCGCGGCCTGCCCGCCGCCATCCCGGCGGAACGGGCGCCGCACCAGCGCACTCAGCTCCGCCCACGCCTCCCCGCCGCCCCCCCCGCCAGCGTCGTCAGCAGCCCCACCGATACCGGCTCCATCGCCCACCACCCTCACCTTGTGAAACTAGACGTTTGCATACGGTGACGAATGGGAGAGGTGGACGGTTCCCGCCCCTCACCACGCAGCCCGCCCCTTCGGGACCGCAGGGTGACAACCGCCCACCACTGACCCACGCCCCTCACCTTCACCCTGACGGTGGACTGGTCAGACACAGTGGGAACACTTCAGAAATCCCGAAATCACGTCAGACCACGCGATGACATCAAACAGAGGAACCCCCCTGGCCACGAGGGTGGAGACTCGGCAAGGCCCAGAAGAAGTCCCGGGATGCCGCATATGTCACGGGCGAGCGGCGTCGAGTACCAGCCCGGCCGCCCGGAGTCCGGCTGCGCCAGCGGGGGAACGGCATGGACGCGGAGTTCGGCGAGCAGGTTCACCACGGCCGAGAACACGGACGCCGACACGCCGGGGGCGAGCAGCGGGAAGACGGCCGGCACAAGCTGGATGCGGCCCTCCCCTTCTTCGTCGTCGCCGGGCCCGGGGAACTCGTCGCTCAACGCTCCTGGGCCTCACGGGCGGCGGCCTGACGACGGCGCTGCACGCGAGCCTGCTCGATCGGGGCCGACTGGTCGTCGGCCAACTCCGGCTCGGGGAACGCCCGGGGGCTGAGCGCGCGCATCGCCCTGATCTGCCGCTCCACGGCCTCCGCGATGGGGGGCGGCGCGGCTCGGAGGCGCGACGGCCCGGTGCGCAGCAAGGGTTTGGTGAAGCCGGGCGGGGCCCTGTCGCGCATCTTCACCGGTGTCTCGGCGCAGCCGTCGTAGCTGCAAGAAGAGGGCAGAGCAGGCAGCGGGGTCAGATGTACACGGTGCGGACGACGGTGACGATCAGGACGTCGGCGCTGACGTGTAGCGGACGACGGTGACGCTGACCGCGGTCTCCCGCCGGTCGCGGTCACCTTTGACCGGCGCGGAGCCGTGGCCGTACGGATCGGCCGCAAGGCGTTGCATGCCGGCGTCGAAGCCGGCTCGCAGCGGCCGGGGCATCTCGTGGGCGCCGATGTCCTCGCCGCGGGCCAGGCGCTCGAAGAGCGCCTCGTCCTCCTCCTCGGCGCCGGTCCCGGCCAGAGCCCAGCGGACCAGGACGAGAGGCAGGTCGGTGGCCGGGGCATGCTCGATCTCGTGGTCGAACTCGTCCCTCCGCTCGGGGTGAAGCGCGGCGCGGATGTCCATGGTGCCGGGGATCTCCACGAGTTCCCCGCCGATGACGGTCTTGAGGATGGCATCCATCCGGACCTCCTCCTTCTTCCTGCCCGTACGGTACGCGGACCGCCCGCCCGACGGCATCAAGAACGCAGAGAGGCAATCGGCGCGTACGACTGCCGCGGACGGATGGGGTTCGGGTTCGCGGGGTGTCAGAAGTCGGGCCAGTCGTCTGAGATCACGATCCGGGCGACGTAGATGTCCGGTCCGTCCGCGCCCGGTTCGGTGGTGCCGACGTAGTACTCGGCGAGCCCGATGTCCCGGGCGAGCGGTGCCGAGTACCAGCCCGGCCGCCCCAGGACCGGCTGCACCAGCGGGGGAACGGCATCGGCGCGGAGCTCGGCGAGCAGGTTCACCACGGCCGAGAACACGGACGCCGACACGCCGGGGCCAGCAGCGGGAAGACAGCCAGCGCAAGCCAGATGCGGTCCTCTTCCTCTTCACCCTCGTCGCCGTGCCCGAGAGGTTCGTCGCTCAATGCTCCTGAGCCTCACGGACGGCAACGGCCTCGCGAACCACCGCAGACGCCGGGCACCCGGGCGCGCGCCCCGCTCCGACGGCGGTGCGGGCCTCCTCGGGCAGGGGGCCGGCGTACAGCCGGGCCCGCAGCCACCAGCGGCGCAGCACGCCCAACAGGTTGGTGCCCCTCGTAGGGGCGATGAGAACACGTCGGTGACGGGGATGTGGACGTCGGGTGCGGAGTCGCGTTCGATGACGAGGGATTCATCTTTGCGGCGGATCCGGGAAGGGGAGGTGAGCCAGTAGGTCCGGGTGGCGGCGGGCATGGTCATTCCGTCCAGCAGTAGTCGGTGAAGCTGCATCCGCGGCACCGACTGCGGGCGAGCCGTTCGGGCGAGGCCGGGGCGACGACGATGGCGAGGGCCTCGGTGATGTCCGCTTCAGCTTGGGCGGTGCCTTGCGAGGTATGGGGGAAGCGGTGGGTCCGGCGGGTTTTGGGGTAGTGCAGCACGGTGCCTTGGGCTTCGATGCCTAGTTGTTCTGTCCGGGGAGGTTGGTGACAGTGATCACGGCTGGGTGATCTTGAATGAGTGAGGGCCTTCCGGGTTCGGTGTGGATTGCGACATCTACACGAACGACCAG
>NZ_JBWKFF010000059.1:0-1195 GCF_056434425.1 Streptomyces sp. NPDC044033
ACACAGTGGACGCGAGCAACTGAGGACAAGCCCTCGGCCTATTAGTACCAGTCAACTCCACACCTTACGGCGCTTCCATATCTGGCCTATCAACCCAGTCGTCTACTGGGAGCCTTAACCAATCAAGTTGGTGGGAGCCCTCATCTCGAAGCAGGCTTCCCGCTTAGATGCTTTCAGCGGTTATCCTTTCCGAACGTAGCCAACCAGCCATGCCCTTGGCAGGACAACTGGCACACCAGAGGTTCGTCCGTCCCGGTCCTCTCGTACTAGGGACAGCCCTTCTCAAGACTCCTACGCGCACAGCGGATAGGGACCGAACTGTCTCACGACGTTCTAAACCCAGCTCGCGTACCGCTTTAATGGGCGAACAGCCCAACCCTTGGGACCGACTCCAGCCCCAGGATGCGACGAGCCGACATCGAGGTGCCAAACCATCCCGTCGATATGGACTCTTGGGGAAGATCAGCCTGTTATCCCCGGGGTACCTTTTATCCGTTGAGCGACGGCGCTTCCACAAGCCACCGCCGGATCACTAGTCCCGACTTTCGTCCCTGCTCGACCCGTCGGTCTCACAGTCAAGCTCCCTTGTGCACTTACACTCAACACCTGATTGCCAACCAGGCTGAGGGAACCTTTGGGCGCCTCCGTTACTCTTTAGGAGGCAACCGCCCCAGTTAAACTACCCACCAGACACTGTCCCTGATCCGGATCACGGACCCAGGTTAGACATCCAGCACGACCAGAGTGGTATTTCAACGACGACTCCACCACGGCTGGCGCCATAGCTTCACAGTCTCCCACCTATCCTACACAAGCCGAACCGAACACCAATATCAAGCTATAGTAAAGGTCCCGGGGTCTTTCCGTCCTGCTGCGCGAAACGAGCATCTTTACTCGTAGTGCAATTTCACCGGGCCTATGGTTGAGACAGTCGAGAAGTCGTTACGCCATTCGTGCAGGTCGGAACTTACCCGACAAGGAATTTCGCTACCTTAGGATGGTTATAGTTACCACCGCCGTTTACTGGCGCTTAAGTTCTCAGCCTCGCCGACCCGAAAGTCAGCTAACCGGTCCCCTTAACGTTCCAGCACCGGGCAGGCGTCAGTCCGTATACATCGCCTTACGGCTTCGCACGGACCTGTGTTTTTAGTAAACAGTCGCTTCTCGCTGGTCTCTGCGGCCACCCCCAGCTCAG
>NZ_JBWKFF010000060.1:0-4547 GCF_056434425.1 Streptomyces sp. NPDC044033
GATGAGGGTAACCCGCTGTCCACCACCTAGGGTGGTGTTGTGGGGTCCCCTTCCCTTTACTGGTTTGAGCGGTCCGCGACAACCAGGGGGGGGCCCCCCCCCCCCCCCCCCCCCCCCACCGTCCGTCATTCGGATGTCTACTGGTCCCGGTACATCTCCGCGACGAGGAACGCCAGGTCCAGCGACTGGCTGCGGTTGAGCCGCGGGTCGCAGGCCGTCTCGTAGCGCTGGTGCAGGTCGTCGACGAAGATCTCGTCGCCGCCGCCCACGCACTCCGTGACATCGTCGCCGGTCAGCTCGACGTGGATGCCGCCCGGGTGGGTGCCCAGGCCCTTGTGCACCTCGAAGAAGCCCTTGACCTCGTCCAGCACGTCGTCGAAGCGGCGGGTCTTGTGGCCCGAGGCCGCCTCGAACGTGTTGCCGTGCATCGGGTCGCAGATCCACGCGACCTGCGCGCCGGACGCCGTGACCTTCTCCACCAGGGTCGGCAGCCGGTCGCGGACCTTGTCCGCCCCCATCCTGGTGATGAAGGTGAGCCGGCCCGGCTCGCGCTCCGGGTCGAGCCGCTCGATGAGGGTCAGCGCCTCTTCCGGGGTGGTCGTCGGGCCGAGCTTGACGCCGATGGGGTTGCGGATCTTGGAGGCGAACTCCAGGTGCGCGCCGTCCAGCTGGCGGGTGCGCTCACCGATCCAGACCATGTGGCCCGACACGTCGTAGAGGTCGCCGGTCCGCGAGTCGACGCGGGTCAGCGCGGACTCGTAGTCGAGGACGAGCGCCTCGTGCGAGGCGTAGAACTCGACGGTCTTGAACTCCTCCGGGTCCACCCCGCAGGCGTTCATGAAGTTCATCGCCCGGTCGATCTCGCGGGCGAGCGCCTCGTAACGCTGCCCGGAGGGCGAGGACTTCACGAAGTCCTGGTTCCAGGCGTGCACCTGGCGCAGGTCCGCGTAGCCGCCGGTGGTGAAGGCCCGTACGAGGTTCAGCGTCGCGGCGGAGGCGTGGTACATCCGCTTGAGCCGCTGCGGGTCCGGGATGCGCTCCGCCTCGGTGAACTCGAAGCCGTTGACGGAGTCGCCGCGGTACGTCGGCAGGGTCACCCCGTCGCGGGTCTCGGTCGGCTTCGAGCGGGGCTTGCTGTACTGGCCCGCGATCCGGCCGACCTTGACCACCGGCACCGACCCGGCGTAGGTCAGCACGGCGCCCATCTGGAGCAGCGTCTTGAGCTTGTTGCGGATCTGGTCGGCGCCGACGGCGTCGAACGCCTCGGCGCAGTCGCCGCCCTGGAGCAGGAACGCCTCGCCACGGGCGACGGCTCCCAGGCGCTGGCGCAGCTGGTCGCACTCGCCCGCGAAGACGAGTGGCGGATAGGACTCAAGCTCCGCGATCACATCGCGCAGAGCCTCTTGGTCCGGCCAGTCAGGCTGCTGCGCCGCGGGAAGGGAGCGCCAGGTGTTGCCACCGGCGTGGGTTTCAGCGTTCACGGTCACCCGCCACAGGTTACGTGGTCGGAGCGGTGCGTTATCCCCGCGCCCGGAAGATGAGACGGCCGACACGCCGTACGCGCCCGGCCCGCCCTCCGCCTCCGGGGGCCGGGTGCGCGGAAGCCCGACCCATGGCCGGTTATGACCGTTCCGTGAAGAGGTTGTGGGCAGGGCGTGACCGGATCTGTAAGTCTCTTCCCCGCCCCGGCCGCGCCGCGGCCGGGGCCGCCGTCTCCCGAGGGAGTGACCGTGAAGATCTTCCGCAGGTCCACCGCCCTGACCGCCGCCGCGGCCGCCGCCGTGCTGCTGTCGCTGTCCGCCGCCCCCGCCGAGGCCGCGCCGCCGGCCACCCACCCGGGGGTGACCTGGGCGCGGATCGCCGCCGGGCCCGACGGCAGCGTCATGGTCGGCGGCCCCGGCGGTACACCGAGCGACCCGTACAAGGGCGACACCCCGGCCACCGCCCTGCTGCCGGTGCTCTGCCTGAGAGTCGACGGCAGCCCGGTGCCGGACGGGCTGACCCCGGACTTCTACGGGGGCTGGGCACAGGGCACCGTCGCGGCGAGCCAGCCCGTCAAGGGCTCCCGACTCAACAGCCGCGCCGCCGCCGACAGCGTGTGCGCGGCGGCCTTCGGCGCGGGCTGGCGGATGGCCGAGTTCCATGACGGCCGCTACGGCCCCGATCTCCAGTACTCGGGCGGCTGGGCCTTCTGGGCCTACGGCAATCTGCCGAAGAACACCCGGTTCTGGACAGCGATCAATGACCAGCCGGCCAACCCCTGGAACTGACCGGCCCCGCCGCGGACGGCCGGCCCGGACACCGCGCTCCGGGCCGGCCCGTCGGGTAGGGTGCCTGGCATGTTCGCGCACTCGATGCTGACGCATTCGAACCAGGCTTGGTGGTGGACCGCTCACTCGGCGGCCCACTGATCGCGCGCACACCACGACTTCGCGAAGGCCGCCCGAGGGGCGGCCTTCCGTGCGTTCCACGGCCGTTCCTCCTCAGACAGAAGGAACCCCGCCATGCATCGCGACACCGCCGCTCTCGTGGAACGGCTGACCGGCGACGACTGCCCGCCGTTCGCCCTGCTGCACCGCCGCACACCGGGCCGCGCCGACGACTCCGTCGAACTCCTCCTCGGGCCGGTCGTCGAGGCCGAACGCCTGACGGACATCCCCCTGCCCGCCGGGGCGCCCGGCGCGGGCGGCCCGGTGCACGACGCACTCGCGCTGGTGCCGTTCCGGCAGATCCGCGAGCGGGGCTTCGACGTGCGCGACGACGGGACACCGCTGTCGGTACTGCTCCCCGAGGAGTCCCACGAACTGCCGCTCGCCGACGCCCTGGCCGCCCTGCCCGCGCACGGGGTACGGGTCGAGGACGGGCGGTTCGACGTGAGCGACGAGGAGTACGCGCGGATCGTCGAGCGGGTCGTCGAGGACGAGATCGGGACGGGCGAGGGCGCCAACTTCGTCATCCGGCGCACCTTCGACGGCCGGATCGACGGCTTCTCCGCCGCCGACGCGCTCGCCCTCTTCCGGCGGCTGCTGGCCGGCGAGCGCGGCGCCTACTGGACCTACGTCGTGCACACCCCGGAGCGGACGCTGGTGGGCGCCAGCCCCGAGGTGCATGTGCGGATGTCCGGCGGGACCGTCGTGATGAACCCGATCAGCGGCACCTACCGCTACCCGTCCGAAGGCCCCGACGGCGACGGGCTGCTGGCGTTCCTGCACGACCGCAAGGAGGTGGAGGAGCTGTCGATGGTCGTGGACGAGGAGCTGAAGATGATGTGCACCGTCGGCGACATGGGCGGCGTCGTAGTCGGGCCGCGGCTCAAGGAGATGGCCCACCTCGCGCACACCGAGTACGAGTTGCGGGGGCGGACCTCGCGGGACGTGCGGGACGTGCTGCGGGAGACGATGTTCGCGGCGACCGTCACCGGCTCGCCCGTGCAGAACGCCTGCCGGGTCATCCAGCGGCACGAGCGCCACGGGCGCGGCTACTACGCCGGGGCGCTGGCCCTCATCGGCCGGGACCCGGGCGGCGCGCAGACGCTGGACTCGCCGATCCTGATCCGGACCGCGGACATCGACCGGCACGGCGCGCTGAAGGTGTCGGTGGGCGCCACGCTCGTACGCCGCTCCGACCCGCGCGCCGAGGTCGCCGAGACGCACGCCAAGGCCGCGGGGGTGCTGGCGGCGCTCGGGGTGCGGCCGGCGCCCGTACGCGGCACCGCGGCGCCGGCGGCGCGGCTGGCGGACGATCCTCGGGTACGGGCCGCCCTGGACGCCCGGCGCGGCGACCTCGCGCCGTTCTGGCTGCGGATGCAGACGCTCGAACGGGACGGCGGGCCGGCCGGGCACGCGCTGGTGATCGACGCCGAGGACACCTTCACCGCGATGCTCGCGCATCTGCTGCGGTCCTCGGGGTTCCAGGTGACCGTGCGGCGCTATGACGAGCCGGGGGTGCGGGCGGCGGCGCTGGCGCACGAGGGGCCGGTGGTGCTGGGGCCCGGCCCGGGCGACCCGTCGGACACCGCCGACGCGAAGATGCGCTTCCTGCGCCCGCTCACCGCGGAGTTGCTGCGCGGGCACCGGCACGGGGTGCTGGGGGTGTGCCTGGGCCATGAGCTGATCGCGGCGGAGCTGGGGCTGGAGATCGCGCGCAAGGCGGTGCCGTACCAGGGGGCTCAGGAGCGGATCGACTACTTCGGCCGGGCGGAGACGGTCGGCTTCTACAACACGTTCACGGCGCGCTGCACCGACCGGGCCGAGGTGGAGCTGGCGATGCACCGCGTCGAGCTGAGCCGGGACGCGGCGAGCGGCGATGTGCACGCGCTGCGCGGGGCGGGGTTCGCGGGGGTGCAGTTCCACCCGGAGTCGGTGCTGACGCTGAACGGCGCGGCCATCGTGGCGGACGTGCTCGCGGCGGTGGCCGTCGGCTGAAGGCGGCCCGGCGGGGCCGGCGGGGCGGGGGGGAGGGCACGGCCGGGAGGGGCAGGGGGGGGGTGCTGTCGTGGGTCTTGGCGACTGCTCGGCCGAAGAAGACGCCGCCCCCCGCATACCAGT
>NZ_JBWKFF010000061.1:0-4306 GCF_056434425.1 Streptomyces sp. NPDC044033
GAATGCAGCACCATCCCGGCCTCGTCGAGGGCTACCTCGCCAAGACCGGCTTGGACCTCGAACCCCCGTAACCCCAACCATTAATGACCTCTAGCGACCCGCTCTCTTCCGTCGCGTCGAGCACCACGCGGGGGTCCAGCCCAGCGTGCCGTGGGCACAACCTCGGACGACGGAGAGGGCGGTGCCTGGCCTGCGTACTGATGCAGCGCATCACCACCTGGGACGCGCACGCAACGCCCGTGGGCAGGGCCTTGCCGAGGTCCAGTTGACGGTTTCCCGGAACGGACCGCTATCTGGGGAGCGCGAGCAGCGCGGGTGCAGGTGACCGGCCAGGGCCTACACGTTTTTACCGCCACGGCGCGACGGCAGCGGGCCACGCGCCGCCGTCTTGGACCACGATCAGGTACCGGCTCATATACACAGTGTTCCGGTTATGCGAAGATCCCTCCCGTTCGGCCGGAGAGGCCAGGCCCTTCCAGAGCGGCATAAGCCGTGCTCACTGGCGCCCCGATTCCGAAGCGGACGCCCCAGGCCCTCTGCATTGCCCGAGCCCAACTCCGTACAGCCACCTGCGCTTTCCGTTCAGCGAAGCATGTCCCTGAAGGCTTACTGCGCTGCATCGGCGATGCGCTCGCAGTCGGCAACGCCGCCCTGCCCGGGTCGCTTGTTTCCCTACTCCTGCTGCAGCAGCTGGCTTTGAAGCTCGGTTTCGTCCACATCGACCGTCGATCGGAAGTTTGATGGTGCTATGCAGGGGTGGAGGAGACACACGCTCATGGCGTGCGCAGCCGTGTGTGGGGTGGCGGCCGTCAGTCTGGGTTCAGTGGCCGTCTTTATGGACCTGGAAACCGCAGACCGGCTAGGCAGCGTTCTGGGTGCAATGGGAGGGCTGGTTGGCCTGGCGGTCTCGATCTGGGCTCTCGCCGGCCCCCGCCAGTTGTCGGTCGGGGCCCGTGACGGGGGCGTTGCCTCGGGAGGGCATGTAGGTCGTGTCATCGTCGGCGATCACAATGAGGTGACGCCGAACGCGGCAGCGCACCGCGCCCCGCCAGCCATCGGCAACGTGCAGGCTTCGGGGGCGGGCAGTACCGCCGCCGCGGGCGATGTCGATGAGGTCATTACCGGAGACGGGAACCGCACATGACTCCCCCGTCGGTGTGGCCACGCCGGGACGGCACTCACACCGTCAGCGGCAACGGCCCTCGCGGCTCAGGCAGTCAGGTACGGGCGGACAAACAGTCGGTGGCTGCGGGCGGAGACGTCGGTGCAGTCGTCACCGGCGACCGCAATGCCATCACGCATGTCTACGTTCTCCCGTCCGTCGGCCCTCCCAATAGCGACACGGTCCGAGGGGAACTGGCCACCCGCCCCATCGGCGCCTGCCATCCGCTCGACCTGGAAGTGCATCACGCGATCCACCTCACCTCGGCACAAGAGGTACTGCCGACCTATGTGCCGCGCGAGCACGATGCTCATCTGCAGCACATCGTCGAGGCCGCACGCGCGGGCAGGAGCCAGTTGTGTGTGCTCGTGGGCGAATCCTCTACCGGTAAGACCCGTGCGTGCTGGGAGGCGATACAGGCTCTGGACACCGAGGAGTGGCGGTTATGGCACCCCTTTGATCCCACGCGCGCCGACGCCGCCCTAGCTGGCCTGGCCGCAGTGGGGCCTAAGACAGTGGTCTGGCTCAACGAGGCGCAACATTACCTGGCCTCTCCTCAGTTCGGAGAACGGATCGCGGCCGCCCTGCGCACTCTGTTGGCCGACACCCGCCGAGCCCCGATCCTGATCCTGGGCACCTTATGGCCGGTGCACTGGGACCTGCTGACAGCTCTCCCCTCTCGTTCCGGAGAAGACCCGAACGCCCAGATTCGACCGTTGCTCGCCGGCAGGCAAGTACATGTACCCGACGCGTTCACCGACCTCGACCTCATCGCCGTTCGCAGCGCCGCCGCCGTAGACGAACGTCTCGCGTACGCCCTTGTCGGGGCCGCCGACCGTCGGATCACCCAGTTCCTTGCCGGTGTCCCGGCACTCCTGGAGCGGTACGAACATGCCGGTCTTGCCGCCCGGGCCGTCCTCAACGCCGCCATGGACGCCCGCCGTCTCGGATGCGGGATAGATATACCCGTCTCGTTCCTCGAGGAAGCAGCCGTCGGTTACCTACCGGGGTCCGTGTTCGAGTCGCTGACCGACAACTGGCTCAGCAATACCCTCACCTACACCGAACGCTCGGTCCACGGTGACGCGGCGCTCCTGCGGCGGGCGCGTCCCAGGCCAGGCAGTGCCCCTACAGAAAGCTGTGTTCGGCTGGCCGACTATATGGAGCAGCACGGACGGCGGACACGCAGTGACCTGTGTCCGCCGACTTCCTTTTGGAACGCGGCCCTGCGTCATCTGCCAGGCCGCGCCGACGTCCTCGCACTGGCAAGAGCAGCCGAGGCCCGATGGCGGTTGCGCTATGCCCGGCTGCTTGAAGAGCGTGCCGGTGCACTGCCGTGGCATGAACCGAGCCTTGCTGCTGAGGACCAGTCCGATGCATTCGGCTGGATCGATGACTCCGATATCTGGCCCGCAGAGCACCTCACCTGCCAGGCCCTGGCTGACCTCGCGCTCTCGGCCGCCGAGACGTCGGACTACGAGCAGGCCGCGGCCTTGGCCCTCGAGGCTGCGGCCTGCTGCCAGCCCGACGCCCTGGCCGACATCGCTCTACAGCACGAACGCGCCGGACTGACCGTCGAGGCATCCGACCTAGCTCACCAAGCTGCGGCCAACGGCGCCTCTTACTGTCTGAGCCGCCTGGCCATGATGCGCGAAGACGATGCCCTCTTCGACCAGGCCGAACACTATGCTCGGGCGGCCGCCGAATACGGGATCACCAGCACACTCGCCGACCTCGCCGCGCACCGCGAAAGGACCGGAGACAAGGATCGCGCCCTCGACCTGTGGGAAGCAGCCGCCCAGTACGGGCATCCAAGAGCCCTGGCCACCATCGCCCGCTTCCAGCATGAGGCCAACGACACCGAAGGGGCCGCTCGTACCGCCCGCGAGGCACTCGACCGCGGAGAGGCCTACACCAGCCACCAAAGCAAACCCCTGTGGCAGCAGCTATGGCCACACGGCCTCGAACCAGACGGCACTCCTTCCGCGCCCCGCCCAGCAACGTGACTCCAACGTGCCTTACTGAAGCGGCCGTCCAGCCTGTCTGCTGCCCTGCCTCCTGCGCACGGCGCGCTCTGCTGTGACCTCAGTCCTCCTGAAGCCCCATCAGTATGCTCACGTCTTTGCTCTGCGCCGACGGATCCACCACGTCGAGCTCGAGCGGATACACAGGGCGGAGCCCGATGAGGTAGTAGCCCCGGGTTGCCGGGGACTTCACCCGGTATGCCGACACGTGTTGGATGGCGTCGTCATTGACAATCACTGTGCCTTGCAAAGTGTCGAGAATGGCCTTTGCGGCGTTGTCTGCATCGATGGTCTTGCGCCTGTGTTCCTGCACGGCGACCACCGTGGCGCAGATGGAAAGCCCCTGCCAGGTTCGAGGATCTTCGCGGCTGCTGGCGGTCTTTCGCATCTCCTGCACCACTCGCGCATGGACACGCTGTCGTGTCGCCGGGGTCTGCTTGGTGAAGGGCGGCACAGAGATCGGGAAGAAGGTGGGCCGTGCGCCTGGGCCGCTCAGCGGGAGAAGGTCGCACACGGGACACCTAGCAAACTGCATGAACCCTGCCTTGGTCGCCCGTCCACGACCCGACCATAGCCGTTGGCCGCCTCTCGAGGCTGCCGCGGCACACCTCCGAGGAAGGTCGGTGGGCGTCTTGTGTGCCGAGGGTTGAGTTGCCCGGCGCCCACCTGGGGCCCTCGGTGGACACGGCGGATCGCTCGGCCCGGTGTCCGGCCCGCCAGGAGCGGTCGCCGTGGTCACGAGGCCGCTACGGTGGCAGGGTGACTGTCGCGAACGACTCTACGGTCGGCAATGCCGGCCAGGCGGCTGGGTTCGTTGTCTCCGCTGAACTGGCCACGGCTTTGACTGCCCAAGGGCCGCACGGGGAGCGGGCGTTGAATCTCCTGCGGGATGCGGCGGCGGTCCTGTCCGATCCCGGCCGGTGGCACGCCCCGTACGAGGTGTCCCAGTCCTGCTGCCGGGGAGCCATCGACAGCATCCTCAACCTGGCGCCGAAAGACATCGAGGGGCCGCAGGCGGGGGGGGGGGGGGGGGGGGGGGGGGGGGGGGGGAGGCGGGGGGGGGGGGGGGGGGGGGGGGAAAAGAGAGGGGAGAAAGAGAGGGAGACGTGCGGGGGGGTGG
>NZ_JBWKFF010000062.1:0-3858 GCF_056434425.1 Streptomyces sp. NPDC044033
TGACAGCACGACAGGCCACAACTCCCACGGGATCACCCGCCCTATGCCCGACCAGCGGAAACGCGGCCCTCAAGTCCGGAAAGACAACAACGTCTGACGCGGCACTAGTCATAGCCCCCCAACGACACATCGCGGGGCAGGTGACGGCTCAGGCTTCCGGGCCGTTCGCCCAGTGTGGCGCAGGCGCGGAGGTGCGGTTCCCAAACCGCGGGATCACATGCCGGAACTCCTCGGGCCGGTGCGCGATGAGCGGGTGCGTTGAATCGCGCAAAGGGGCTGGGACGGGGGCTTGTTCACTCGTGTGAGTGGCGTGGCCGGGAGGGGCGAGGGCACGTATGAGGTGTCCGGTATGCCCGCACAGCGTGGTGTCGGGACGACTGGGGCCGTATCGCGGAAGCCTGGGCCTTCGGGCCGGTGGCGGGTTGTCTCCGAGGGTCGCCGCGCCGCTGCCTCGCCGACGGGCCGGAAAAAGCGGAAGGAGCTTTTCATGTCTCGTGCCCCCGCACGTGTGACCGCTCTCGGCATGACGCTGGGGGTGATGGCAGCCGGTCTGGTGGTGCTCGCCCCGGCCGCGCATGCCGCCACCACCTGCACCATCAACGGCAGTTCCGTCACCTCGACGCTGATCACCGGCGGACCGGGGAACGACATCATCGTCTGTACGGCCGGTGTGGCCGTCGACACCGTCGTGAACGGTGGCGGCGGAAACGATCAGATCACTGTCACCGGCCGCATCGTGGGTGCCGGGACGGTCGGCGGGTCCCTCTACGGTGGCGCTGGAGCCGACACCATCACCATCACCATGCCCCCCGTCACAGGGGGAACCCCGCTCAACGCGAGGTTCGGCGTCACGGGAACGGTACGCGGCGGGGCCCCTGTGCTCGGTCCTCTCCTCGATGGCAACGACAGCATCACCGTCACCGGCGGCAACGCGACCGAGGAAGACCTCCCTGGCGGCACCGGCGTGACCGGCACCGTCGCGGGCGACGGCGGCGACGACACCATCGGTATCAGCGGCGGCGACTCAGCCACGGCAGGCGGCTTGGGGGGAGAGGGCGTCGACGGCGGCAGTGTCCAGGGCGGTGGCGGAAGCGACCGGATCACCATCAGCGGCGGTACCCGGGGATCGGAGAGCGGTTTTGCCCTGCGCCAGGGTGAGATCCGCGGCGCAGGCGCCCTCCTCGGGGGCCTCTCCGACAGTGACGACACCATCGACATCCCCAAGGGCAGTATTGACGTCGGTGGCCTCGTCAACGGCGATGGAGGCGACGACACCATCAGTGTCGCCGAGGTGACCGAGTTCGGCGGAAGGAACCTCGGCACCGTCCGGGGAGGAATCGGCAGCGACAAGCTCACTGTGCGCGTTAACGCCAGCGCTGTCGATGGCGGCCCCGGCACCGACACCATCGACGTCACTACGAACATCGAGGGCGACGCGCGCGTCACCGGAAGCTCCGGTGACGACAAGATCACGGTGGATAGCAACGCCGCGGCCGTCGACGGCGGTGCCGGCAGCGACACAATCAACGTTGGAGGAAACGAGGATCTCGTCACCGGTAACGCCGGAAACGACACCATCACCGTGAGCGACAATGGGGCGGTCGCCACGGTCCTGGGAGGCGCGGGCAACGACTCGATCACCGTGCCCGACAACACCGGAACCGTTGACGGCGGCCCCGGAACCAACCAGTGCAACGTCCAGGGCAACACCCCCCTCAACTGCCAGAACACCACCACCCGCGCCCCGCAGACCGGCACGCTGACAGGAGGGCCAGCGGAAGCGCCGTCCGGCGGCCGCGACGCCGCTCTCGTCCCCGCCGCCGTGGCCCGTGCGCGGGAGCAGGACAACAAGGCAGACATCTGAGCTCGTTCGCCGCCCCGGTGAGATCACGCCGTCCGGACCGGGGCGGCACCGGGGTCCGTACCGCCGCCCGCCGCCTGTGAACAGGCTCCCGTAGCCGTTGGGCAGCACCTAGCCGGCCCACTGCCGGCAGCCCGCAGGGATGCCGTTGACCGGCCGGGGAAGGGCGACCCAGGTACGCACGGCTCACCCCGGGATGATGCAGAACCCGCCCGTCATTCCAGGCGACGGACCAGGGCGTTACTACCCTCGCGGTGAGGCTTGGTGAGCAGCCGTGACTCACCGCCGCGCGCTGACCGCGCTTGCTCTCACCTCCACTGCCGTCACCGGCGCGATCATCCTGCCCGCGCCGGCCACCGCGGGTGGGATCGGTGACTTCCTGTCACCCGCCTTCGTCACCAGCCGCGGCAACCACCACGGAGCCCATGCAGACGGTGCGAGGACTGCGGGTAGCGGCGCGGCCGGCAGCAACATGCTCGGTATCCCTCCCGGCAGTGCGCTCAACCAGTGCGGCGGCGCCGGCCTCCCCGGCGCCACGAAGTTCCCCAGCGCCCCCGGCCGCTGCGCTGCGGCTTCTTCCCGCTCTGCAGGAGGTGGCCGGCCAGCTGTTGATCCGATGACACTGCGCGGATACGCAAACCCATCGTCCAGGGATTTTGGGACCGGGTGGACCCCTGCCGGCTGGCTGACGTTCTCGGGCAGCGTGTACAGGCCGGTGTCAAGGACCAGGCCAGGCCGCCGCCGCCCCGCCCATGCCGCCCTTCACCCGCCCGCATCCCTGGGCGGGGTGAACGTCGGTACTCACCTCACACATGTGGGGGTGGTGTCGGGTCCGACCCAGGTTCGGATGGCCGGTTCGGCGGAAAAAAAGAAGCGGCCCACGGGGGCCGTTGCGAAGGAGGATTCGTTCATGAACGTTCCACAAACGGCATCATCGGGCAGGGGCGGGCATCAGCTTGCCGGGCGACTGAGCAGGGCCGCGGTGGTCGTGATGGTGGCGGCCGCCGGCCTGGGCAGCGCTGCCCCGCCCGCCCCGGCCGCGCCCGCGGCCGGATCCCGCACGTTCACCACCAACAGCACCTTCACGGTGCCGGCCGGGGTCACCACGCTCACCGCGCAGGTCTGGGGTGCCGGTGCCGGTGCCGGTGCCGGTGCCGGGGGCGGAGGCGGAGGCGGAGGCGCCACCAGCGGTATCCCTGGCCACGTCGACCCCGAAGGACCTGGGGGCGGAGGAGCGGGAGGCAGCAACGGCACCTACATCCAGTGCCGACTGCACGGGGTCAGCGCTCTGCAGAACTACTCGGTCACCGTGGGCAAGGGCGGCGGAGGCGGGACCGGAGGCTTTACTGAGCTTGACTCTGTCGGGGATCTTGGAGCCGTCGAGGTCAGGTGCCCAGGGTTCGCCAGGACTTCGGCCGGGGCATCTCGCGCTGGTCGAGGTAGTTCTGGAAGGCGGTTGGTCGGCGGGGTGCGGGTGCTTCCTCGGTTGGTGGCAGTTGGCTGAGGCGCTCGATGTTGACGGCGATGGCCGTCAGGACGTGCTGGGTGTGGGCCTTCCCCTGTCCTCGGTAGCGGCAGCGCCGCATGCCGTGCCCGTGGGCGAACTCGTTGACCGTGCCCTCCACTCCGGAGCGGACCGCATAGCGGGCCTTCCACTCGGGCGTCTGTTGTTCCGTGCGGACGCGGAGTTGCAGGTCGCGGAGCTCTCGCGGGGGAAATCCCACGGTGCGGACATTGTCGGCGGTGCTGGTGCACTGGGTGCGGGCCGGGCAGGGGCGGCACTGGCTCTTGGTGAACCGGGCCACGATCAGCGGGGCCGCGGTGGGCGAGGAGGTCAGGTAGGGGCCGTGCCAGCCCGCGCTGACCTGGCCCTGGGGACAGGTGACCTGCTGCTTGTCGTAGTCGATGTGGAAGTCGTCCCGGGCGAAGCCCTCATTTTGGCGGTGTTGGCGGGTGGGGTTGCTCCGGAGCGGCCCGGAGACGGTGACCCGGTGTTC
>NZ_JBWKFF010000063.1:0-3747 GCF_056434425.1 Streptomyces sp. NPDC044033
GCTCCGGCCGACGGCAACCGTACGGACGGTTCAGCGCTCGGTCGCCGGCCTGGAGGCGGGCGCCGCGGCGTGGGCGGTCTCGATGCCGCAAGGCGCGGGCGAGCGGGGTGCCGGGGAACAGCCGGGCCACCTGCCTGGTCAGGTGCAGCATCACGTTGACCAGCGGGATGCTGTTGCTGCGGACGGTGCCCGCCCACAGGTAGAGGGCCGCGGGCACGGTGGCCAGCAGCAGCCACGGCGGCCACCAGAACACGGTCGCCGCGCACAGCACCGCCGCGCCGGCCGCCGCCAGGCCCCAGGCGAGCCGGCAGAGGCGGCTGAAGACGTCGTTGAGGTTGATGGTCCAGCTGAACCGGCCCGGCTGGCGCCGCAGCTTCGCCCGCACCGCGGGCCAGTAGTCGAAGTACAGATCCCACGGGTCGACCAGCAGCACCGCACAAAGCCGCTGGAGTGGCGGCCGAAACAGGTGACGATCGCGAAGTCGAGCATCGCGCCGCCCATCATCAGCAGACCGCCCAGCGCCCGGCCGGTGAACAGCGCGATGCCCTGCCACACCTCCGGCCGGATGCCCGCGCCGGCGACCGGGGCCGGCAGGTCGGCCGCGATGCGCTCGCGGCGCCGGACTCCTTCTTGCAGGAAGCCTTCCGCCGTCCGCAGGGCGCGGCCGACGTCGGCGAGGAAGTACTTCCTCCTGCAGCTCCGCCGGCAGCGTGTGCGGCCCGGCCACGGCGTTGATGCCGGAGGGCATCGCGGTGCGCAGCCGGGCGAGTTCCGCCTGGAGGCCGGCCGCCCGGTCCTGGGCCCGGGCGGCGAGGAGTTCGGCCTCGTGCCGGGCCCGGCGGGCCAGCTCCAGCTCCTGCTTTGCCATGTGCAGCTGCGCGGTCATGGCCTCGACCTCTTCCCGGGCGGCGGCCGGCGCCGCGGACAGGGCCTCCAGGTCTTCCTGGAGGCGGGTCACCAGGCGCAGCAGGAGCAGCGCCAACTGATGCGCGCCGAGGCGTTCCCGCTCGAGGTCCGGGGCCCGTTTGCGCTTCTTGGTGACCACCGCGTCGACGAATGCCTTCGGGGGTACCTTTCCGCTGAGGTTGTCGCTGATCGTCGACTTTGCGTACGGCACCGCGTCCTGCAGCTGTCGCAGGGTGACGCCGTGCACGTCGAGGAGCTCGCGCAGGAACCGGGCCAGCGCCGGTGCTGCTCGGTCTTGTACGCCCGGCGGGCCTCCGCTTCGGCCTCCTCGGTCCGCCCCAGCCACCCGAGCGCGCTGCCGCGGTACTCCGGCAGCGCCTGCTCCACCGTCTGGAGGGCGGCGAGGGCGGCCGCTGCCGCGACCGGGTCCGCGTCCAGCTCGCCCGGCTCCACCATCGCCATGAACTTGCCCTGCGCCCGCGTGATGTCCTCCGCCAACGATGCCCGGACGTGGTCGGTGACGGCGTCGACGTCGGCCCGGTCGGTCAGGTCGGCGGACCAGGTCGCGGCGACCAGGCCGGCCTCCGCGATCAGGGCCTCGGTCCGGCGCCGGTAACCGCACAGCCCGGCCGCCCGCTGCTGCCCGCAGTCCGCACACGCCAGCACCTGGCGCAGCGCGTCAGCGGCCGCCGCGGCCGCCCGCTCGTGTTCCGCCCGCTCCTGAGCAGCCGCACGGGCCTCATCCCGGCGGGCCCGCTCAGCGCGGCCTTTAACATGGGGCGTTGAAAGCTCAAAATAGGGGAGAAACTGGATGAAAGAGGAAATTCCCTATCAAGGATGGCGAAGCCGTGAAGTGGAGATCAATCACACCCCCGGGCAGCCAACACTTGTGGAAATACGCTCCCTGGGGTGGACCAGCTCATTCTTTGCATCCGGGGTCACCAAAACGCCGGAACGTGAAGCGCGAGGCCCTCTGGCGGTATCGACGTGGGGAAGGAAGCCATACCGATTTCTACTTGAGCCGAAATACACCCACGTCCATGTCGAACGGAAGGCCGGCACGGAGAGTGGAGGTGGAATCTCTCGCTGGCGCCTGCGCGCATTGCCAGCTAACACGGCGCGAACACTGTCAGGCACCATCAAAGGCGAAGCCGCAGATGCGCTGCAGTGCCCTGCGGGGGTTCATTCCATCGGGTACTCATTCGATCAGCGAAAAGCTGATCAGGGAATAAACATTGTCCACATTTCATGGACCGGGGAAAAGGTTACAGAGCTGCTGGATTCCGGATCCATTCGGGGAACCTTGAGAATCCCTGGGCCCGGGTATATACAGATCAGCACGGCCGGCCCGTGGGAAATATCGACATAACAAAACGTCGGCAAGGCAAACCGATCCGCCCACCATTCGGTGGGCGGATCTTTTCATGCCTCTCAGCTGCCCGCCGGTTGAACCGTGAGGCGGCGATGCCGAGCTCCCTGCGGGTTCGCTGGACGAACTCGCGGACGGCCGGTTCGCGCGCCCAGGGGCCAGGGCTGCGTTGAATTGGGCAACGTAGTCCTTGGCCCGGGTGGACTGGACGCGGGCGAGGATGTCGACGGACCGGTTGCCGAGTTCGAGGCCGTGGTCGAGGTCGCGGGCCTGGAGGTGGGCGGTTCCCCCTATGGCGAGCCGCATTCCGACGGAACGGGTGAAGGTCCCGGGGGGCCATGGCAGTGGCCTGCTTGTTCCAGGTCAGGGCCATCTTGGGGTTCTTCAGGTCGCGGCAGATCTCGGCGGCGTCGGCGGACATCCGGGAGTGCACGTAGAAGTCGATCCACGCGGGTTCGTCGCCGCTGTCGGCCTTCGCCTGGTCCAGGAGGTTCTCCGAGGCTGCCAGGGACCGGAAGGCGGCCCGGGGGTCGTTCTCGCGGGCGTGGGCACGGGCCTCAATGAGTTTGGTGAAGGCCAGCACCCGGGAGCCGCCTGCCGCTTCGCCCGGTTGAAGGCGCCCTGGGCCATGTCGACGGCCTCGTTCGCGAATCCGCTGTACGCCCGGCATCGAGCGCCGCAGCGTGAACGAGGAGTGGTCGGCAGTGCAGACGATGCGCCACCTGGTCTTCGTCCACGACTCGTGGTTCCGCCGCTGCTGCCTGGGCTCGACGGAGCTATTCACGCCGATGGGCATCGGGACGACCATCGAGCCCTACCGTGGAGCGCACGGGCTTGACCTCTCGCTCGATCCGGCCCTCGACGAGATCGTGAGCGTGCGTGACGCACAGGCCGCCGAGCTCGAGGCCTGGCTCGACGAGGTCACCGCTGTACAGCTCGCAGCGCGAGCGCCGGTGCCCGACGACGATGTCTGGCCGCCGTACGCCCGGGGCCGCTTGGTGCGCCAGTGCCTCGGCACGGTGCTCAACGAGACCTTCGAGCACCACGGTTTCTGCGTCCGCGATCTCGACCTCATCGAGGCACAGGACGCTGAGTAGGGTCGGCCACGGACTCAGCATCCTGCGGATGCGGGCATCGCTGACCGTCTGCGCGTGCCGAGCTGCTGGACGCGGTACTGGAGCATCCGGCGGGCCTGACCTGGGTGCCGGCCGGGCGGGCGGCCGTCGGGAGCGCGGCGAGCTGGTGAAGGTGCGCCGTCTGGAGGTCGGTGATGCGGTCCATCCGTGCGCCACAGGTGCAGCTCATGCAGCGGCCGATCGACGGCGAGGAGGCGGAACGAGTGGAAGCCGTAGAGTACGCCGCCAAGATCGAAGCGCTGCTAGAGATCATTAACTGTGGGGGTTCTGGCCCTGCTGACGGTTGAGGTCGTGTGCGGTAAGCCGGAGGTATGCGGTATCCCGATGGTGGTGGGC
>NZ_JBWKFF010000064.1:0-3732 GCF_056434425.1 Streptomyces sp. NPDC044033
AGCGAGTATTTCCGGGGTGCAGCCATGGTCACGGGTCCTCTCATGAGTCCCATCTGACCCGCTGTCAGCATCTTTCGCATCTCGGGGGAACCTCACCGGCCGCTGGACGGCTACGACGAACTGGTGCCGGTCATGGCTGCCTACGCCGCCGAGCACTCCTACAGCAAACCGTGGCTGCGGCAACTCCAGCAGATGGTCCGGCTCGCACTGGCAGTGCGGGACGCCGACGGCCTCGACCTGGTCGCGGAGGAGGCTCTGGACGATCTCCAGTACTACATGCTGCCCGCCGCAGACGTTCTGCGACAAGCAGGCATGTTGCGAGCGCGTCCCCAAGTTGCTTTTAAATCAATGGGGTTGATGACTGCTTTACCTGCGGTTGAGGCTACCCCGAGACTGAAAACATCCCGCACCGCAGTGACATTCCGCCGCGGGCCCCGGCGGGAGTGGAAGCCAGGAGTCAAGACGCCTCCGCCGCCTCCGTCGCCCCCGTCGGGAAGGTCTTGCGAGGACTGCGGAGCCTGGATTGCCGCAATCCGTCAGACCCGCTGTCAGGCATGCAGGACCTGGCGGAGCAACCGGGGAAGGCTGCATCCGATCGGTCAGTGCGAGCGCTGCCGCCGGCCGGGCCTGCCGCTGGGGCGGCACGACTTCTGCCGGGCCTGCCTGATCCACCTGCGCAGTCATGGGCCGCAGCCCGGCGTCGCCCCGTCGACGCAGCTGTGGTTCGGCGAGGCCTTCGGCCCCAAACTCCGTGTCTTGGACGGCGAACTCGGCTATCAGCCGGTCAGCTCGCACCCGTCCCGGGATCGCGCTGCTGTGGCCATCAGGCTCCCGCAGCGGCCGCTTTCCCCGCACCTGGTAGCTGCTGGTCAGGAAGTCCTGTTCGCGGTGACACGCGACTGGAGGCCGGCGGCTCATCAACGCGACCACGAGCGGTTCCGCCTCACCAACGGTGATCAGCGACTTCTTGACGAACTTATTGAACTCGCCCGCAGCCAGCAGTGGGAAGAAGTCCCCCGATCCGAGACCGTACGGACCCTGAAGATTCTCCTGGCCTGGATCGGCGCGGCCGCGCCGATCCAGGAGGAGGACGTGTACAACCTTGCTCAACTCAGGGCTGGTCTGTCGGCTAAGCGTGTCGTTCAGTTCCTCGAACCCCGAGGTCTGCTCATCCCAAGCATCGAGCGGCGCAAGAACTATGACCTGCGGGTCATCGAGCAGATCATCGCGAGCTATCCCGAGACGATCGCCGATGAACTCCGGGTCTGGGTGAAGGTCATGCGCGGCGAAGGCCGCCGAGAGCACACCGCTCGCAGCCACCACAGCATCCGCCGCTACTTCCACCCCGTCGGGCCGATCCTGGACGGCTGGGCCGCCCGCGTCACCAGCCTGCGGGAGATCACCAACCAGGACGTCAAGGACGCGATCAAAACCCGGGAGGGCAACCCTGGGCGTCTGATCCACATCGTGCTGCGGAACCTGTTCCGGGCTCTGAAGCAAGAGCGTGTGGTTTTTCGGGACCCCACCCGAGGCTTGATCTTCGGCGGCATCCAGACCCTGCCCGGCTCCGTCCCCTCGGACCGTCTCCAAGGCATTCTCGATCAGGCCGGCAACCCCTTCGAACGTTTCATCGTCGTCCTGGTCGCCGTCCATGCCCTCGTCGGCACCACCATCCCGGTTCTCCTGCACAGGGACCTCGACCTCGCCGCCGGACGGCTGACCGTCCGGCGCGGCAGCTGGCGGCACACCATCTTCCTCGACGACCTCTCCCACCAAGCGGCGGCCGACTGAGGTTCCCCCGAGATGCGAAAGATGCTGACAGCGGGTCAGATGGGACTCATGAGAGGACCCGTGACCATGGCTGCACCCCGGAAATACTCCAAGACCACGGAGTTAGGGGCGAACCGGCGTTGTCAAGCGGATCGGGGATTTTTAGGGAAGTGCAGGTCACAGCAACGGGGCACCTGATAGAGCGAGGAAGCCGACCAAGGTCTTCCTGCTTGAAGGAGCCCCGTTGCCCGTTCAGTGTTCCACCGTCACGTTCACGTCGTCCATCACTGTCGCCGACGGTGTCTTTGCTCCAGGGCATCTCGGTGAGCTGACCCGGCACTTGCCTTTCGAACTCGTCGATGACGTGCTGGAACGCACCGGCGGCGCACAGCGGAGGCTGCGACTGCTGCCGTCGAGAGTGGGGGTGTACTTCGTGCTGGCCCTGGCGCTCTTTCCGCAGCTGGGGTACGTGCGTGTGTGGGACAAGCTCACTTGTGGGCTTCACGGGCTTCTCTCACGGAGCCCTTCGGAGAAGGCGCTGCGGGACGTCCGCCGACGGCTGGGCGTCGCGCCGTTCCAGTCACTGTTCGAAACGCTGGCCGGCCCCGTGGCGCAGCCGATCACGCCCGGGGTGCGCTACCGATGCTGGCGGACGGTCGCATTCGACGGCTGCAGCTCCACCAAGGCGCCTGACCGGCCGCGAGTCTGCGCCTGGCTGGGCAAGCACAAGCACCGCTATGGCACGGACGGGTATCCGATACTGAAGATCATGGCGCTGTGCGAGACCGGTACCCGGGCTCTGCTCGGCACTGTCTTCGGGCCGACGCCAGAGAAGGAGACCGGCTACGCCGAGCAATTGCTGCCGCTGCTGGACGACGGCATGCTGCTGCTGAACGACCGGGGCTTCGACTCCGATGACTTCCTTGCGAAGGCCGCGGCCACCGGCGCACAGTTACTGGTACGGCTCAAGGGAACCAGGACGCCCGCCCGCTGGGCGCTGCTGCCGGACGAAACGTTCCTGACCAGGATCAACGGGACCCGGCTGAGGATTATCGACGCGCACATCGCAGTGACGACCGCCAAAGGACTGCGGCTGGAAGGTCATTACCGACTGGCAACCACGCTCACCGATCACCGCCGATACCCCGCAGCCGAGTTGGTGGACCTCTCTCACGAGCGGTGGGAGATCGAATCGGCTTTCTACTCGCTCCGTCACACGTTGCAACACGGCATGGTGCTGCGCTCCCAAGACGCGGCGGGCATCCAGCAGGAACTCTGGGCTCACCTGACCGTCTACCAGGCATTACGCCGGGCCATGGTCGAGGCCGTGGAGACGGCCCCTGGCACGGATCCGGACCGGGCTTCCTTCACCGTCGCCCTGGAGACCGTCAAGGACCAGCTCATCGCCGCGGCCGATGTGCTGCCCGATTCCGGTCCAGGGCGCATCACATCGGCCCTGCTGCACCATCTGCTCCCGCCCCGCCGACCGCGCGTCAATCCGCGCCGCGTCAAGTGCCCGATCTCCCGCTACGCTGCACCACCCGGCCAGGCGCAAGTCCTCGGGGCTTCCTCGATCACCAGCATCGTCGTGACCATCCACTCGTCTGCCAAGCCCGGGAATGACGGACGTCGCGACCGCACGCTGCAACTGTTGCGCACCGACTCTCTCCGCACCTGGCGCGCATGTGAAATTGCCCGCGGTATCGGGCCGCACGATACCCAAGGGCTACGTGCGGAACTGGGGCGCTGGGTCCGCGAGGGAATCCTTCGCCGCACCGGGCGAGGCATCTACGTCCTCGCACCCGAGTGGATCACACCCGACCCCCACGCCCCTCACTTCCGCCCGCTTGACAGCGCCGGTTCGCCCCTAGGCAGTGTCTGATGGTTCTTGTCCGGGTGGTGGATCTGCCGTGGTTTCGGGCAGGAGCCCGGCATGGTGCGGCGGCATGAACTGACCAATGC
>NZ_JBWKFF010000065.1:0-2429 GCF_056434425.1 Streptomyces sp. NPDC044033
GTCCCCGTTGGAGGGGGTTTCTCGCGCCTTCCGGCGTGGTCACTACTTTAGCGGATTTCCCTGGTGACTCATAATCGAGTCCGTGGTCCGAATTCCGGCATGCCGAAATCGTTCCCGTTCAGGGGCCGTGCTGTAGTGATTTGCCGCCGGTGCGGCTCAAGTGGCTACCGAAGAACCGTTACGGCTCCGTGGCAACTCGGAGAACACTACGGACGGCCCCTGGCTGTGTCAACCCGCCCCGGTCACCCTCAGTCCAGGTCGTTCAGTCCAGGTCGTTCAGGCGCCCGCCGGCGTCCGGCTGGGCGTCCTCCACGCGGCGCAGCAGCCGGGTCAGCATCTCGCCGAGCACCGCGCGCTCGTCGCCCGAGAGGTCCTGGAGCAGGTCGCCCTCGAAGATGGTCGCCATCCGCATCGCTTCCAGCCACTTGCTGCGGCCTTCGCTCGTAATGCCGATGATGACGCGGACCCGGTTGTTCTCGTCGCGCTCCCGCGTGACCAGCCCCTCCCCCACCATCCGGTCGATGCGGTGGGTCATGGCCGCCGGGGTCAGTCCGAGGCGCTTCGCGAGTTCACCGGGGCCCAGGCGGTAGGGCTCGCCGGCCAGTACGAGGGCCTTGAGCACCTCCCACTCGGTGTTGCTGATGCCGAGGTCGGCGGTCTGTCGCCCGTACGCGACGTTCATGCGGCGGTTGAGGCGGCTCAGGGCCGAGACGACCTTCTCCACCTGCGGATCTAGGTCGTGGAACTCTCGCTGGTACGCAGCGATCTGCTCGTCGAGGCTCGGCTCTGGAGGGCCGGGGGTGTCAGCCATGCGCCGCAGTATGACACGTGTGATTGGCGTTAAAGCCCTTTGATATGTACTCTTTAGCTTCGAACTTTAGAGTTGAAGTCTTCAGGCTTGGACTCTCCCCCCTTCCCTTCTCCACTCTCACTATCTAGGAGGTGAGCGTGACCACCGCGATGGGCGCAGCGCTGCGCCGGATCCAGCTGGGCAACGCACTGAGTGCGTTCGGCAACGGCTTCACCGTCCCCTTCCTGTTCATCTATGTGTCTCAGGTGCGGGATCTCGGCGCGAGCACGGCAGGCATCGTGCTCGCGACGTTCGCCGTGGCCGCGCTCGCCGTGCTGCCCTTCACCGGCTGGGCCATCGACCGGCGGGGTCCGCTGCCTGTCGCCGTCGTCGGTACGGTCGCCGCCGCCATCGGTTCGATGGGGCTCGGGCTCGCCCAGACCGAGCCGCTGGCCATCGCCGCCGCGGCCGCGCTGGGCGCGGGTATCGCGGTCATCCAGCCGGCCCTGGCCACCATGATCGTGTGGTGCTCCACCCCGGCCACCCGGTCGCGCTCCTTCGCGATGCAGTTCTTCCTGAACAACCTGGGGCTCGGCGTCGGCGGACTGCTCGGCGGTCAGCTCGTGGACACCTCGGACCCGTCGAGCTTCGTGCGGCTGTTCGCGATCGAGTCCGCGATGTTCCTGGTGCTGGGCGCGATCCTCGCGACCGTACGGCTGCCGAGCACGTCGAAGGTCGAGGACTCGGTGCCGCAGGAGGCCGCCAAGGGCGGCTGGCGGACGCTGCTCTCGGACCGGGCGATGGTGCAGCTGTGCGTGCTGGGCTTCGTGATGTTCTTCGCCTGCTACGGGCAGTTCGAGTCGGGCCTGTCCGCGTACGCCGTCGAGGTCACCCGGATCTCCCCCGCGACGCTGGGCGTGGCGCTGGCCGCCAACACGGCCGCCATCGTGCTGGCGCAGTTCGTCGTGCTGAAGCTCGTCGAGCGGCGGCGGCGCAGCCGGGTCATAGCGCTGGTCGGGCTGGTCTGGACCGTGGCGTGGATCGCGGCCGGGGTCTCCGGCCTGGTGCACGGGGCGCAGGCCGTCGCCACCACGCTGCTCATCTCGACGTACGCGCTCTTCGGGCTGGGCGAGTCGATGCTGTCGCCGACGATGGCGCCGCTGGTGGCCGACCTGGCACCGTCGCGGCTGGTCGGTCAGTACAACTCGGCCTTCGCTCTGGTGAAGCAGCTCGCGCTGGCGATCGGTCCGGCCGTCGGCGGGCTGATGGCCGGGGGCGGTATGTACGTCGCTTATATAGCGATGCTGGTCGTGTGCTCGCTCGGGATCAGCGCGCTGGCGCTGTGGATGGGGCGGCGGCTGTCCGCGCAGCAGGACAACCCGCTGCGGGCGCAGGCGGCGCAGGCGCAGGTGCCGGAGTCTTCGGACGCGGTGGCCGTGGCCGCCTGACCCCCGGCCCTGCCGCACCTGTCGCGCACAGCCTCGGGGGGGGGGGGGGGGGGGAGGGGGGGGGGGGGGGGGGGGGGGGGGGGGGGGTGGGGGGGAAAGGGGAGGGGGGGGGGGGGGGGGGGGGGGTCGGGGAGGCGCTGCAGGGGGCGGCGCGGGCCGCAGCCGAGGCGACGGAATGATGTCCGGAATGG
>NZ_JBWKFF010000066.1:0-2262 GCF_056434425.1 Streptomyces sp. NPDC044033
ACTCCCACTCAGCATCCGAAAGTTGAGGTCGAGACACCCCACCGTTGTACCCCAAGACCCCCGACCCTCCCAGACCGGGGACCCCACGAGATCACCACTCCACACAGGCCCTAGAAGAACAGCCCGGAGACCCGCAGCGAGCCGCCGCACTAAGCAGAACCCTGACTGACCGAGCCCACGCCGACCCAGAGTTCGCAGCAGCATTCGGCGCCTGGGGCCAACAGGCACGTCAAGCAGTTCCCGCATCTCTTTGCGAACGTTGCAGCAGCCCTCGAACGCCGAACGGTCCAGTGCAGATTTTCAACTCGCACGTGACCGTTCATCATCACAGTCATTAAGCCGGGCGGAAGGAAGCCCTCACCGTCACGGACCGGTAGCATCACGCACCTCATCCCCCACGAGGGATAACAACTGGTGCGTTTGCTAGATCGTTGTGCGCTCCGCATTCATCGCCCCTACGAGGGGCCCCCAACCACACAGCCTTCCGGCATCCCTCTACGAGGAGCAGAGCAAGCAGAGAATATGTGACCTTGGTGTTGGGCGGGGCCCGAAGCGCTCTGCCCTGTCGACGGCCGGCCATGCCCAGGCGGCCACGACATCGGCCAGAACGTCGGCTGGGAGGCCGGGCCTCCGCAGACGCAGGCCGAACGAACACCCTCACTGCTGTCCGTGATGTCGCCTCTGAGAGACTGATTCCGCCTGCCTGGCTGATCGCTCGGGGGAAATGTGATGCGCTGGAAAGCCGTGGTCGTGGCTTGTTCACTGGTTGTGGCTACGTCCGCGACGTCGGCCGGATGCGCCCGATTCTCTTCCTGCGGGCCCGAAGGGGCCTGGCCCAAGGGACTGACTGAGCAGGACCTGGTCGGTCACTACACCGGCTCGCCCTCCGGAGAGCTGGAGTTGAAGGCGGACGGGACGACGCGAGCCGCCGACTGGCCGGAGTACGACACCTTCGGCGACCTCCAGCCTGACCGGCAAGGGCCCCAGCAGGGCACCTGGCGAGTCCGGCCCGGCTCGCACACCACACCGTATGGAAACCTCGCCAAGGATGACCTGGCGCTACCGGGCGGGAATTTCGCCGTCGCGGGCAGCCGCGAGAACCCCCACTTGTACAGGACTGCCGGCGACCCCGACAGCTGCCAGTTCCACGAATTCAAACGCATCAAGTAGCAGCACCGCTCCTTGAACACGATCGCGTCGATCACCTGGCGGCGACCCCGCCACCCCCGATCGGACCATTCTCCCAGCAGTCGCCGCAACGCTGGGACTCGAACAGCCAAGGAAGCCGGGCGCGGCCACCGGCGACGTCGCGGCAGCGGCCAGAGTGACCGGACGAGCTCAGCCCACGACAGGCTCCAGTCCGCGCCCCGCCGACCGGCAACCCGAGCATTCCTACGCTGGTCTCACGACGGACCAGCTCATCGACCGCGTCGTGCGATGCCGCCGCACAGGCCGCACCAACGACCCGGACCTGCACGTCGTTCGCGTCGAACTGCGCCGAGACTACGGCCATGACGCCTGCCCGTTCGCCGCGCCCCTTGAGCGCCTCGCCTACGCAACACACGGCCCCCCTGTTTCAGGAAGGCTTCCTTGCCGTACGCCGCCAGGGTCGCGGCGACGCCCTGCAGCGTCACGTCGCGCTCCGCGAAGAGCTTGAACTGCTACTCGCTCAGCAGTCCGTCGAGGTCGTCGTCGCCGATGCCTCGGAGAACGCGTACCGTGCGGTGCCCGATCTCAGTGGGAGTTCGAAGGAGTCGCCGTCGAACTGGAACGATCACGACATGCCCTGGGCCCCATACACTGGGCGCGGGCCATGCTGACATCAAATCCAGATATGTACCGACCTTTGGGGGAAAAGGTAAAAGGGGCCGCCACCCGCGTCGGGAGGGGCACGAGGCAGCACTCTGACCAATCCCGAGCTGCGAGCCGAGACGTTGGTACCCCTCGTAGGGGCGATGAAGACGCCGGCGGGGCGGTCTCCTCACGCGCCCGTCATCCGGTTGGTACCCCTCGTAGGGGCGATGAGGGCCCCAGGGTAAAGCCGCAGGCCAGGGCTATTGCGCCGGGCGCCTGTGCTGTCGGTTTTTCAGCGGACCTCCGGTCGTGGGTTTCGTCCCGGCGTGGCGCTGAAATATCTGGGCCCAGACGCAGCGGACTCGCTCCTTCCCTCAGGGGTTCGACGGTCACTGCTGACTGTAGAGCCCGCCTCTGACACGACCCGGTGGTCGCACGCGGTTTGAACGGCGACGACACCTTCGTGCC
>NZ_JBWKFF010000067.1:0-1774 GCF_056434425.1 Streptomyces sp. NPDC044033
GAGTACCGGTAGGCCACTGGCGAGGTTTCCGCTGTGCGGGTCCTTTTCCAGTGGCCCCCGGCCCGAACCCGCCGTGCACCCTTTCGATGCAGCGGGCTCTCCAGTGACTGCTGCGTGTTGTTCACCCGGGTCACACATGGATGCTTCCGTGGCAAGGCGGGCAGACCACAAGGGTTCTGCGCCGTTTCTTGAGCATCAGTTGCGCCCATGGGGACTGTTCTCCCTGGCCGCGTAGCTCGGCGAGCGAGGGAACCTGGTGTACCTGCACCTCAGTCCGGTTCTCGCAGAGTTCGCACCAACCGCGTTGGAGCCGGTCGATCAGTTGACTGCCGCGCGGGCGGCTGCGGGGGGTGGACATGGTGGACGGAAGATCGTCGAGGACGGCCGTCCGTTTCCGGGTGAGGGGAATGCCACCGAACCGTGCGATCAGTGGTTTCCTGCCTTTGCGTTCGATCCTGGCTTCGAAGCACCTGCGTGGTCCTTGGGGTGTTCTGATGGTCGTCTTGTAGCGATTGGCCATCGTGGTCACCCTTGACCGGTGCCGGGCGGCCAGGGTCTTGAGCATGGAGGTCAGCATGACCCCCTTGAGCCGGTCGAGTTTCCAGACGTCGCCGGCAAGCAGGTAATACTGAACGATGCCCCGGTATTGAGCTCCGTAGAGACTGACGATGTCGAAGGGTGTGCAACTCGTCAGTGGGAGCAGGTGCGTGGGTTTGCCACGGCGGAGGAACGGGGCACATTTGGCCTTGATCACGTCCTTGGGCACGCTGAGTCGGATCTTCCCGTTGATGGAGCGGAGACCGCGGTTGACGCGGCCTCCCCGGGAGATTTTTTCGTCGGCATGCTGAACCGTGATCTCGTAGCCGAGGAAGCGGGCCGCCTGGGTGCGGCCATGCGTGATCAGCGTCTTGTTCTGGTTCAATTCCAACCTGAGGTCGTCGCGCAGGAATCTGGCCAGGCGCTCTTTGATAGCCTCGGCTTCGGCCTTGGGCCCGATGAACCCGAGGAGATGATCGTCCGCGTAGCGGATATAGCGTAGCCGCCGATAGTCCGGATCGTGTGGATCTCCGGCCGGATGGCGGCGCAACTCCTGGCGCCATTGGCGGACTTGAGTGGTCTCGGTGTTCTCCTTTCTGTATGCGAGCCGCTTCCGGGTAGCCAAGATTGCATTCTCCAGCTCCCTGTAAGCCGGATTCTTTCGTCGGCTTGCCCCTCGGGTGTATTCCGGGATGAGAACTGTCTCAACAAACGTGTCCAGCCGGTCCATGTAGATGTTGGACAGGAGAGGAGAGAGTACGCCGCCTTGCGGGGAGCCCGACAATGTGGCATGCCATTTCCAGTCCTCCAGGTATCCCGCCTTCAGCATCTGTCGGATGAGGCGGAGGAACCGGTTGTCGTGGATCTTCTCCGACATGATCGCCAGCAGGACCTCGTGGTCGAGCGAGCCGAAGCAGTCGGAGATGTCTCCTTCGATAAACCAGGTTGTCCCGGTCCAGTTGTGTGTCACCTCGGACAGTGCCGTGTGACAGCCCCGGCCGGGGCGGAAGCCGTGGGAGCGGCCGGAGAATCGTGGTTCGTAATATGCCTCCAACAGGAGGCGGATCACTTCACCGACGAGTTTATCCGACCAGGACGGCAGGCCGAGTGGGCGCGTCTTTCCGTTGGATTTCGGAATGTAGACGCGTCGTACCGGACGGAAGCGGTAACGCTCGTGGCGCATGACTTCAATGATGCGCCCGATCTTGGCTTCGGACATGCCGTCGGCGGTTTCCCC
>NZ_JBWKFF010000068.1:0-1323 GCF_056434425.1 Streptomyces sp. NPDC044033
TGAGGTTCCCCCGCTGTGCGGGAGGTGCTGATCAGCTGGTCAGAGTGGGTTGATGGATGTCCAGGTTCGTCGGTTCAGCCGTCGCCTGCTTGGTGTAGTGCTTCTCCTCGAACTCGATCGGGCTGAGGAAGCCGAGCCGTTCCTGGATGCGGCGCGAGTTGTAGAAGCCGTCGATGTACTCGAAGAGCGCGAGGTTGGCCTCGGCCCGGGTGGTGAAGGTGCGTCCGCGGAGGCCCTCGGTTTTGATGAGCATCCAGAGGTTCTCCGCGAGAGCGTTGTCGTACGAGTCCCCGACCGAACCCATGGACGCCTCAACTCCCGCCCGCATAAGCCGGGTTGTGAGCTTGATGGACGTATATTGACAGCCGTGGTCCGCGTGGTGAATGAGCTTGCCCGGCTCGACCTCGCGGGACGCGAGCGCGTACTCCAACGTAGTCAGGACCAGGTCGGCGTCCGCGCGGGCGGAGGTCTCCCACGCGACCACCCGGCGGGAGAACGCGTCGCGGATCGCGGAGAGCCACAGCGGCCCCTCGCCGGTGGAGACCATCGTGAGGTCGGTGACCCACAGCCGGTTCGGCGCCGGTGCGGTGAAGTCTCTGTTGACCAGGTCCGGGGCCGGGGTGGCCTTCGGATCGCGGCGCGTGAGGCCCTTCCGTCGCGGGCTCACACCCGCGAGGTCGGCCTCACGCATCAGGCGCTCGACCCGTTTGCGGCCCACCGGGGTGCCCTCGCGTTTCAGCACGGCGTGCACGCGCGGTGAGCCGTAGACGCCGGCGGAGCCGGCGTGGATCTCCTTGATCCGCTCGGTCAGCTCGACGTCGCGACGCCGCCGTTCGCAGGGCTCCTTCTCTGCGCGACGCCAGCGGTAGTAGGTGGAGGAGGGGATATGGAGTTCCCGAAGTACGCACTCGACTCCCAGGCGGGGATGCTCGTCGACGAGCGCCGTCACCTGGGCCGGGTCGGGTCGAGTTGCGCCGCGAAAAACGCCGAGGCCGTCCGCAGGACGTCGTTGGCCCGCTTGAGCTGGGTGTTCTCCTTGCGCAATGCCACCAGCTCGGCGCGCTCGTCGCTGGTGAGACGGTCGTCGCGCTCGCCGGCATCGGCCTCGGCCTGGCGGATCCAGCCGCGCAGGGCCTCGGGGTGCACACCGAGATCGACGGCCAGCTGCTTGATCTGGGGCTTCGGCTCGGTGGTGCGATACATCCGTACCGCACGCTCACGCAACTCCAGCGAGTATTTCCGGGGTGCAGCCATGGTCACGGGTCCTCTCATGAGTCCCATCTGACCCGCTGTCAGCATCTTTCGCATCTCGGGGGAACCTCA
>NZ_JBWKFF010000069.1:0-1292 GCF_056434425.1 Streptomyces sp. NPDC044033
AGCTTGACTCTGTCGGGGATCTTGGAGTTTCCCGGTGCGGCAGCATGATCAACGGGCATGCTCGGGTAGTTCCGCCGATCGATGCAGCTGACGAGGTGCTCGTTGTCCCTTCGCCCCCGTTCCGGTGAGCAAGTCCCGCCTCTGACCGCACAGATCGCGCGGGCGAGCAACCCAGGCGGTACGACGGCGATATGGGTGCGTAACCGCCTCGATGGGCTGTGGTGCGACGAGGACTTCGCCGACTGGTACCCGCGCGACGGGCGCCCGGGTCTCTCGCCTGCTCAACTGGCTACCGTCTGTGTGCTGCAGTTCCTGCTTGATCTGTCGGACCGGCAGGCGGCCGAGGCGGTCCGCTGCCGCATCGACTTCAAGTACGCCATGGCCATGGAGCTGGGCGATCCCGGCTTCCACCACAGCGTGCTGGCCGACTTCCGAGACCGTCTCACCGAGGGCGACCGTGCTGACCGCCTCCTGGATCTCGCGCTGGCTTGTCTCAAGGAGGCCGGACTGGTCCGCGAGCGCACCACGCAGCGCACCGACTCCACCCACATCCTGGCGGCGGTGCGCGACCTGACCCGCCTGGAACTGATCACCGAAGCGGTCCGCGCCGCACTCGAAGAAGTCGCCGGCATCTCCCCTGACCTGCTCGACGAGCTGGTCGACGACGACGGGGGGCGCCGCTACGGCCGACCGGTCCGCCTGGGCAAGAACCCCACCAAGCCCAAGACCAGGGTCCCCGCCACCGGACACGACGCCGCCCGGCTCCTGGAACACCTCTACCGGCACGGCACAGACCGCACGTCCGGCCCTCGCGTCCAGGCCCTGCGGCAGATCCTGGTGCAGAACTACCACCGTGACGCCGCAGGACACCTTCGCTGGCGCACCGCCGAAAAGGAAGGCGGGCCCGGGCTGCCGCCCTCGTCCCGGGCGGTCGTCTCTCCCTACGACACCTCGGCCCGCTACGCACGGCACGGACACATCATCAGCTGGAAGGGGTTCGCCGCTCATCTGACCGAGACCTGTGCTCCCGACGGCCCCAACGTGATCACGGACGTGGCCACCACCGCGGCCACCACCCACGACAGCCAGGTCCTGCCCGGCATCCACACCCGCCTGGCCCGCCGCGGGCTGCTGCCCGCCGAGCACCTGGTCGACGCCGGTTACACCTCCCTGCCCCACCTGGAACAAGCCACCCGTGAACACCGGGTCACCGTCTCCGGGCCGCTCCGGAGCAACCCCACCCGCCAACACCGCCAAAATGAGGGCTTCGCCCGGGACGACTTCCACATCGA
>NZ_JBWKFF010000070.1:0-1164 GCF_056434425.1 Streptomyces sp. NPDC044033
CCCCGCCCACAAGGCGGCACTCGCCGGCCTGCTAGGAACCACGGTCGAGTGGTACGACTTCTTCGTCTTCTCCACCGCATCCAGCCTGGTCTTCCCAGAGTTGTTCTTTCCCGGAGCGCAGCAGGCCACCGGTCTGCTGGCATCGTTCGCGACATTCTGGGTCGGCTTTCTAGGCCGTCCTGTCGGCGCCGTGCTGTTCGGCCACTTCGGGGACCGGCTCGGACGAAAACGCACTCTGGTGGCGACACTTGTGCTGATGGGGGCGGCTACCACGGGCATCGGACTGCTGCCTCGTTACGAGGAGGCGGGAGTCATCGCTCCGGTGCTGCTGTGCGCTCTGCGGCTCGTCCAAGGGATCGCAGTGGGCGGCGAGTGGGGCGGCGCGGTGCTACTGGCCGGCGAGCACGCGCCGCAGGGACGCCGGGTGATCCTGACGGCCATGGTGCAGCAAGGGACCCCGCTGGCCTCAATCCTGACCAGCGCGGTCTTCCTCCCGTTCTCGCGACTGGGCGACGGCGAGTTCCTGGCCTGGGGTTGGCGGGTCCCCTTCCTGCTGTCCACCGTCCTCACGGCCGTCGGCCTGGTCATACGGCTGAAGGTGCCCGAATCCCCGGAGTTCGAGAGACTCTCGGCACAGGGGCGAGTGGCCCCCGCCCCGGTGCGCGACACCTTACAGCGGCACTTCCCGAAGATTGCAATGTGCGTCGGGGCCTGTGCCGTTCCGGTTGCCGGGACGTATTTGGCCGGCACCTTCGTGCTGTCCTGGGCGACCGTGCACATCGGCTTCCCCCGGGAGAAGGTACTGGGCGTGGTGCTATGCGCGGCTGTCACCCGGTTCCTGGTCCAACCCGCCGCGGCGATAGCCGCCCAACGCTTGGGGGCCGCACGGATCTGCGCCCTGGGGCTGGCTCTGTACCTGCTCGCGGTTCCGCTCACCGTCCTGGCCCTGGGGAGCGGTTCACTGGTCCGGATCACGCTGGCGGTGTGCGGGGTGGAGTCCGCCAGCGCCGTCGTCTACGCGGTGATCGCCGCCCTGCTCGTCGATGCCTTCCCGGTCCGGGTGCGCTACACCGCGATCTCCTTAGCCCAGCAACTGGCCGGCGTGGTGTTCGGGGGCACGGCGCCGGCCCTGGCCCAGGCCCTGGTAACGGTGGGGCACGGCTC